>NZ_JBFUBX010000005.1:0-198512 GCF_056405535.1 Cellulomonas sp. P1_G12_2
GCTCAGCGCCCCGCCACCGCGGCGCCCGCCGCGCAGCGTCCGGCCGGAGCGACCCCCGGCCAGGCATCGCCGGTCACCTCGCGGCCCCCGGCAGCGGCCGCCGCAAACCCTGCCATCTCGCGCCCCGCAGCRGCGTCGCCGGCTCCGGGCCAGTGGGGTCAGCGGGCCCCCGAGCCCACCGGCTCGGCCGCGCCGAGCTCCACGGGCGGCTGGGCTCCGACCCCGCCGCCGAGCCGCCCCGCCCCGCAGGACCGACCGACGCCCACCCCGCAGTCGGCGCCGGCGCCGGCCCCGCGCCGCGACGGGCCGAGCTGGGCCGGGGGCACGCCGGCCTCCGCGGGTTCGTGGGCCACGCAACCGCCCGCGGCCCCCGCGCCGACCGCCCCGCCGGCCGCCTGGCAGCAGCCGCCCGCGCAGCCRCCGGCGGCGCAACCCGCTGCGTGGCAGCCGACGCCCGCGTCCGCGCGGACACCGGCCGCTCCGGCGACGAGCCGTCCCGGTCAGCCGACGGGCCAGCCCACCTGGTCCGCCGCAGCGGCCCCCACCGCGCCTGCTCCCGACGCGGCACCCGGCGCCTGGGCGCCCACCGGACTGTCGTCCGGCACGGTCCCGGCGCCCCGCGCCGGCGGCGAGCCCGCGGCACCGGTGTTCGGCGCGCCGCTCGGCGGCCTCCCGGACCCGGTGCGTTCCGGCGTCGCACGCGACGAGGACGACGACGACTACGACGACGAGGACGACGAGGAGCGCCCCAGGCACCCGTACACGTGGCTGCACCTCATCGTGCTCGCGCTCGTGGCGTTCGTGCTGGGCTTCCTCATCGTGCTCCTGCTCAGCAACACCACGGAGGACGACCCCGGCTCCACAGCCGCGGCCCCCGTCACCCACTCGACGACCGGCCTGTCGGCCGGACCTGCCTGACCCGAACCTAGGAGACCCGTGGCTGCGACCGAACGAGCGATCGAGCTGGCCCTGGCGGCCGCTCGTGCCGCGTCCGACATCAAGGCCGAGGAGATCATCGCGCTCGACGTCAGCGAGCAGCTCGTGCTCACCGACGTCTTCCTCATCGCGTCCGGCACCAACGAGCGGCAGGTCGGCGCGATCGTCGACGCCGTCGAGGAGGCGCTGTTCAAGCTCGGCGCCAAGCCGATCCGGCGCGAGGGCAAGGCCGCGGGCCGGTGGGTGCTCGTCGACTTCGGCGACGTCGTGGTGCACGTCCAGCACGCGGAGGACCGGGTGTACTACGCCCTCGAGCGGCTGTGGAAGGACTGCCCCGTGATCGATCTCCCCGCTGACGCGCGGGGGACCGACGAGGGCACCGACGCGTGACGGCGGGGCGGCTGCTCCTGGTCCGGCACGGCCGGACCGCGTACAACTCCGAGGCGCGCCTCCAGGGCCAGGTCGACATCCCGCTGGACGCCGTAGGCCGCTGGCAGGCCCGCACGGCGGCCGCCCGGCTGCTGACCCGGCACGAGCCGACGGTGATCGTCACGTCCGACCTCAGTCGCGCGCACGAGACGGCCAGCTTCCTCGCGCGAGCGACCGGCCTCGACCTCGTCGTCGACGCGCGTCTGCGCGAGCGCGCCTTCGGCCTGTGGGAGGGCCTCACGGGCGACGACCTGCGGCGGGACTGGGCCGACGAGTTCGCCGTCTGGCGAGCCGGCGGCCAGCCGGAGGGCGTCGGCGCGGAGACCCGTGCGGAGGTCGCGCAGCGCGTGCGTGAGGGGATCCTCGAGCACGCCGAGGCGCTGGGCGCGGACGACACCCTCGTCGTCGTCTCGCACGGCTCCGCGATCAGCTGCGCGGTCGGCGACCTGCTCGGCATGCCCACCGACTGGCACGGCTTCACGGGCATGCTCAACGTCCACTGGACCGAGCTCGTCGCCACGCGTGGCGATTTCGCGCCCCCGTGGCGCATGGTCGGGTACAACCTCGGCCCGACCGACGCGTCGAGCGACTGGAACGCCGGACCGGACACCACGCACGAGACCGACGCCGATGCGGAGACCCGGGACCCCGATTAGCGTTTGGGACCGCGTTCGTTCTAAACTCTCCGAGCGCCTACGGGCGTGAGTGGTCCCCCTCGGGGGGCTGCGGGGCTGTGGCGCAGCTGGTAGCGCACCTGCATGGCATGCAGGGGGTCAGGGGTTCGAATCCCCTCAGCTCCACCGAAAGTGCTGGTCAGAGGCCACGCCGGGATCCTGAACACAGGAGCCTGACGTGGCCATCGGCCATTTGTCGGACACTTATCGGTCCGGACTCGTCCTCAGGAGGCACAAGCAGCTCTGCGTACCGAGAAGGGTGGGCTGCGGCACCTGTCGGGCAGAGCAACCATGGGTGCGGCCTCGCCGGTCGACCTGTGCCCCGAGCCGTACGCCGGGGAACGGGGGAGGTGGCTGCACGACGTCGGGCCCGTCTGCGGATGGGCGAACCCCGACCGGGCGCACCGAGGCGGAGACGGTCCAGACGAGCCTTGGCACTGGGAGCTCGTCTCCGGTGTGGAAGTCCTAGCCGACGGCGCCTCAGCGTCGCGGTGTACACCACTGCGCGAGGAGCCTTCGATGCGGGTCGCTCGGCCGGCGATGGCAGCGCCCTCGTTCTGGGAAGGTAGTTCGACTGAGAGCTCGCGGACATGACCAGCGCGCCCGGCCGCCGGGTACGACAGGCTCGTGATCATCCTCTGGTTGGTGCAGCTCGTCGCGCTCGTCGCGACGCAACGCAACCTCGTCCTCGTCCTCGGAGAGCACGACCACGATCAGCTCGAGTGCAACTCCCCGCCCTAGATCCAGTGGCGCGCTCTGAAGACCAGGTACAACGTGACGCTCACGGCGCCCATCAGGGCGAGGGCGAACGGATATCCCCACGTCCAGTGCAGCTCGGGCATGAGGTCGAAGTTCATCCCGTAGACGGTGCCGATCAGGGTCGGCGCGAACAGGATCGCGGCCCATGCGGAGATCTTCTTGACCTCCTCGTTCTGGGCGTTGCTCGCCTCGGAGAGGGTCTTCATCTCCTCGTTCTGCCGCTGCGCGACGAGCGTGGCGTTGACCGTCAGGATGTCGCGCAGCGCGATCCGGAACGACTCGATCCGCTCGTCCACCTCGGTGACGTGGTCGGCGACGTCCCGCAGGTAGCGCTGCTGCTCCTCGTCGACGCCGTACTTGGACGATCCGGCGTCGAGCGCGGCGAGCATCGCGCCCAGCGGGCGAACTGCCCGCTGGAAGTCGACCACCTCGCGGGAGAGCTCATAGATGCGTCGGGAGACTGCGGGGTCCCCGCGGAAGACCTCGCTCTCGATCTCGTCGATGTCGTTCTCCAGCCCGGCCACGACCGGCCCGTAGGCGTCGACGACGGCGTCGAGGATCGCGTACAGGATCGCCTCAGGTCCCCGTCCGAGCAGGTCGGGGCTTGCCTCGACGCGGTGCCTGACGGCGGCCAGGTCGGGGGACTCGGCGTGTCGGACCGTCACGACGAAGTCCGGTCCGACGAACAGGTGGAGCTCGCCGAACTCGACCTGCTCGGTCGAGTCGAGGTAGCGGGCGGCGCGCAGCACGACGAACAGGGTCTGGCCGTACCGCTCGATCTTGGGTCGCTGGTGCGCCAGGATCGCGTCTTCGACCGCGAGCTCGTGAAGATCGAACTCGCGCGCCAGCGACTGCAGATGCTCGGCCGTCGGGCGGTACAGCCCGATCCACGCCATCGCGCCGCGGCTGCTCCGCAGCGCGGAATAGGTGCCGGTGAGGTCGGTCGGCGACGCGATCCGGACGCCGTCCCGATAGACCCCCGAGTCGGCGATGCTCGCCTGCAGCTCGAGCTCGCTCGAGTCGGGCATCGGGTCGCCCCGCCCGACGTGGTCCTCTGGTCCTCGCGCGCCCGGAAGGCGCGGCAGGTGGATCATCGGCAACCTGCCGGGCGACTGGCGACGTGTCATGACTGCGGTCCTCGCGTACGTAGACGGATGGCGGAGTCTGCCGGCGCGGTCCACCCGCGCGGAACCTACTCCCCGTCGGTGAACGCGCATCGAACTCGACTGCGGTCCGTTCGGCAGAACCCGGGATGCTAGTGCCGCGTCGAAGCCCGCTCGGCCTTCATGCGGCGCATGTCGCGGTGCAGCTCCTGGAGCAACAGGGGCCCGTCTGCCCACGCCTGCAGGCTTACCGTGGCGACGGCCCGGACCGGCGGCCACTCGCCGTCGGCGAAGTCGGGGGGACTCGCGGCCAGCGTTCGGAGCGCTCGCTGCCGCAGCTCCTCGGCAACCTCGCGGGCGCGCTCATCGGGTACGGCGGGGAGCACCGCCACGACGAGGATCTCGTCGTCGCCGAGCCGACCGAGAACGCAGCCTCCTGGGTAGGCGCCCGTCAGCGCCTGCGCCATGGAGGCGAGCACGCGGTCGCCGTGGGCGAGACCATGGGCCGCATTGAGCAGGCCGAAGCCCGCGATGTCGATCAGTGTGACCGCCAGTCGTTGGCGGGAACCCCGAATCTCCTGCGCCCACGAGGCGAGCGTGTGCTCGAGGAAGTGGCGGTTGACGAGTCCCGTCGTCCGGTCGCGGATGCCCTGGTCAGCGAGCGCGGCGGCGAGCGAGTGCACGAGCTCCGCCGTCCCTGTCGCCAACCAGAGGTCCGAGCGGACCACGACGTCCTCGAACCGGGATTCGGGCGGTCGGGCCATCGCGAGGAGCGCCGCCTCGACGACGGATGACGACGAGTCGACGACCAGGGGCTCCCAGTCGGCCACGGCGCGCGCTGGGCGACGCGTCAGGACCGCTCGGCCGTAGCCGAGCCGGCCGGCCATGGCGGCGTTGAACCGTGATCGCGTGATGAGTCCGATCCGGTTTGCTGCGTCCCGGTCGATGACGCCGATCCGCAGGAGCGTCGGATCGAGGAAGAGCGGCTCGATCTCGTGCACGGGCGTGTTGGCATCGACCGCCTGGAGCGGGACGGCGAGGGTTCCCACAAGGTCGGAGGACGGGACGGCGCCGGAGCGCAGGTCACGCAGAAGGGTCTGGACATCGGCCACAGTCCGAGCGTCGTCGCTGACACCGCAGGTCGTGAGCGTGTTTGGCGAGTCGCCAGTCAACGTTCACACGCGCGTCACCGGGAGCCGTTGCGTAGCGCTCGCCTGTCCCCAGTGCGCGCCCGACGGCCTGCGCTCTGGCGATGGCGTGGGCCGCTGCCGCTGGACCGTGGGTGATGGCGGTGCTCGGCAACGGGGTGAGCTCCCTAGCCACGATCTGTCTCGGGCGCATCCGGCCGCAGGGGCCACGTCACACCCCGATCGGCGTCGCTGTCGCTGTTGCCCGGAACGTTCCGAAGGCGTGTCAGGCCGAACCCGACGTCGAGGTCCACTCGGCGACCTGGGTCCCCAACGCCGCGGCCATGGCCTCCAGGTCGCGGCGGGCCTGGCGGTGCGAGGCCCAGACCCGTCCGGTGCCACGGATGCCGAGGGGCTCGGATTCCGGGTCGGCGGTCAGCACCACCAGCGTCTCCCGGGCACCCCGCGGCACGAGGTGCGCGGAGACCCGGTAGTCGATCCCGTGCCAGCTCCCGGCTCCGCGCGCGGCCTCCCCCGGGGAGGTGGAGTCGAGAACGACGTCGGCATGCTCGAAGTGCCATACGGCGGGGTTCTGATCCGTCGCGCGGGCGACCGTCGTCAACGCCCTCCAGGCGAGACGTGGATCGGCCGGGATCTCGATGCTTGCGGCAGTCTGCTTCGGCACTCCCATGCGTCCATCATGTGACCACGCGGAGCGTCGATGTCGAGAACGGACAAAGTGCCGGAGAGGACCGTTCTCAGGTTTGGGTCTCCCTCTCGCCGCCCCGCAGGAGCTCGAGCGCCTCGTGCTCGACGAGGACCGGCACGAAGTCGCGGACGCTCGACCCGGTGAACTGCGCCAGCTGTGCCTCGACGACCTCGCGCACGGTGGTGGACGGGATGTCGGGGAACCGGGCGGCGAGGCGCTCGACGACCTCGTCGATCGCGCGGCCTTCGTCCTGGAGGGGCATGTCCGACAGGTTCGCTGGCCGGGCACCCGGCGTCAACTGGAGGACGAGCGACCCATCACCCTCGAGATCGTTCTGCCCCGCCCGTGACCTGGACGTTCGTCCGGTTGTCGGGGGCGAGAGGAGCCGTCGATACGTCCGTCCTGTCTGATCGTCGGCCCCTGGTCGCCTGGTGTTCGTCCTGCGGTCCCGCACAGGTTGCTCACAGATGCAGCCGATCCGCTGAACTGCACCGGGTGCGCCGCGACAGGCGCCACGATGAGAGGACGGGATGCGGACGGTGCCGCCCGTGTTCCAGCTCTACCGGTTCTCCGACGACGACGCCGTGTGGTGGCGGCTCGTGAGCCCGAACGGGCGCGGGTTCGCCCGCAGCACTGTGGCGCTGCCGACCCCCACCGCCGCGCGAGAGTCCGTCGAGGCCGTGCGTGCGTCGATCGGGTCGCTCGTGCCTGTCCTCCGCCTCACCGAGACGTACCGCTGGCAGTGGTTCCTCACCGCCGACGACGCCCCGGTGGTCCAGGGGATCGGCGACAAGGACCGGCGCGTGCGCTGCGCCCACGCCTGCCGGGACTTCGTCCTGCTCGCGCCCGTGGCGCAGATCGACCCCGCCGTCGTCACCTATCGCCGGGTCTCGTCTCCCCGGGTTGCGCGACGCCCGGCGACGTGACCGTGACGCGTGCCCGGCTGGGCTGGGCTGCAGCGGGGGTCGCGGCGACGGCGGTGGTCGTGCTGACAGGGCTGGCGGCCGCGCAGCAGGCCGACGTGGCGAGCGGTGCGGCCGTGCTCCCGGTCGCCGTCGGCACCGCGCAGGTCGAGGCTCCCGAGAGTCCCGGTGGTCCCGTGGGGACAGCCGAGCTGGCGTCGCATGAGGTCGTGGCGCCGGTCGATCGCGCGTCCGGCGCCTGGGTGTCGGCGGTCTCGGGGGTGACCGGCGTCGGCACGGTGGCGCTGCAGGCGTACGCCGACGCCACCCTCGCCATGACGCGTCTGGGTCCTGGGTGTCACCTCGGGTGGACCACGCTCGCCGCGATCGGGACCGTCGAGTCGGGCAACGGCACTCACGGGGGTGCCCAGCTGCAGCCCGACGGCCGGCCGAGCATCCCGATCGTCGGTCCTGCGCTCGACGGGTCTGCCGGGACCGCGGCGATCCCGTCGCATCCCGAGGACGCCGCGTGGCACGGCGACGCCGTGTGGTCGCACGCGGTCGGCCCCATGCAGTTCCTGCCGTCGACGTGGAGTCGCTGGACCTCGGACGGCGACGGCGACGGCACGCAGGACCCGAATGACATCGACGACGCCGCGCTCGCGGCCGCACGGTACCTCTGCGCGTCCGGGCGGGACCTCGCCACGCCCGAGGGATGGCAGGCAGCCGTGCTGTCCTACAACCACGACGACGCGTACGTGGCGCTGGTCCTCGCGACGGCGAACGGCTTCGCCGCCGCAGCGGGTCGATGACCGGGCAGCTGCTCGGCGGGAGGTACGCGCTCGGGGGCCTCCTCGGCTCCGGTGGATCGGCCGATGTCTTCGCCGCCCTCGACGTCCGCCTCGGGCGGGACGTCGCAGTCAAGGTCGTGCGCGTCCCCGTGGCGCCGGGAGCGGATCCGTGGGCCCAGCTGCGGGCGGGTGCGCGCCTCGACCACCCGAACGTCGTGCACGTGCTCGACGCCGGCGCGGACGCCGGTGGGCGGGCGTTCCTGGTGCTGGACCTGGTGGTGGGCCGGACGCTCACCGAGCTGCTCGCGCGCGGACCGCTCGAGGCCCGCGACGCGCTGACCGTGCTGGACGGCGTGCTCGCAGGCCTGCAGCACGCGCACGAGCGGGGTGTCCTGCATCTCGACCTCTCGCCGTCGAACGTGATGGTGCCCAGCCTCGGCGAGCCGAGCGCGGTGCTGCTCGACGTCGGCGCGACACCGGCTCCGGACCTGACCGACCCTCGCGTGACGGTCAGTCCGCACTACGCCGCGCCCGAGGTGGCGACCGGTGTCGGCAGCGACGCCCGCTCGGACGTCTACTCCGCCGGCGCCCTGCTCTTCCACCTGGTCACCGGTCGGCCGCCTTTCGACCATCACGATCCGCAGAAGGTGCTTGCCGCCCAGGTGTCCGAGGTCGCGCCGGTGCCCAGCGCGGCCCGTCCTGGCCTGCCGACCGACATCGACCGGATCGTGCGGCGCGCGTTGGCCAAGGATCCGAACCGGAGACACGACGGTGCGGCGGACCTGCGCGCGGACGTCCGGGCCGCCCTTCTGCTCGCGGGCACGCCTGCCGCGCAGCCGAGCCAGCCTCGGGCCAACGGGTCGGTCCGGACCACCAGAGAGCTGCTCCCGGTTCGCCTGGTCGAGCCAGCACCGGGCGGGCGACCGACCAGCGGGGGAGCCTGGGTGACGTTGGGCATCGCGATCCTCGGCACGGCGTTCGTCCTCTGGCTCGCCCTGGCGCAGCCGTCGACGGCCGAGCCGCCGCCGCAGACGGTCGCGACCACTCCTCCCGTCACTCGCGCGACGCCGGCCCGTGGAACGCCCACGGCACGGCCGGAGCCGACGATGGCGCCGCCCGTGCCCACCGAGGTGGCGGTGCCAGCACTTGTCGGTCTCACGCTGAGCGACGCGCGAGCGGCGCTGGCCGCGGCCGGGCTCACGCTCGGCGAGCTGGTGCAGGCAGACGCGGCCGCGCCCACCGAGACTGTCCTCAGCAGCGCCCCGGCCGGCGGTGAGTCGGCACGTCCGGGTGATCGTGTGGCGCTGATCGTCGCCACCGGGTTGGTCGGTGTTCCGGACGTGAGCGGGCGGGAGCTCGCAGACGCTCGCTCGGCTCTGGCCGCTGCCGGGTTCGCGGTCGTCGAGCGCGCGGTTGCCGCGTCGACGGTGGGGGTTGTCCAAGGGAGCGAGCCGGAGGCCGGGGCGCGGGTGCCGGTGGGCGGGTCGGTCGTCGTGCTCGTCGGCGTCGAGCCGCCAGCCTCGCCCACGCCGACCCCCACGCCCTCGCCGAGCCCCTCGCCCTCGACCGAGCCGTGAGCCGACGCGTCTGTCGGGCTGCGCGCGTTCGTCCCCTGTTCACCGGCGCGGCGTCACTCGGTCATCGGTCCAGGTTTCGATCTGCGGAGGCAGCAGAGGACGAGCAGCGAGGAGCGTGGCGGCAGCGATGAGCACGCAGGTGCGGGTGGACGACCCGCAGGTCGGCTCGGCGCTGCCTCGACGACTCTCCAGCCGCCTGAGCGGCTCCGACCGAGCCTTCGTGATCGGTGCCCGCGGGGTGGGCGCGACGGTGCTGCTCATCACCGGCGGCATCGGGGTGTTCCTGGCGGTCCAGGCCTTCCCCACGCTGCGGCACTACGGCTGGTCGTTCTTCACCGAGACGGACTGGCAGCCCGAGGCCGACCGCGTCGGCATCGCCGCCGTTCTCGTCGGCACCGTGACCGTCGCGCTCGTCGCGCTCGCGTTCGCCTTCCCGCTCGGTCTTGCCACCGCGCTGTACATCAGCGAGTACGCGCCGGCCCGGATCCGCGGCGCCCTCGTCTCGGTCGTCGACCTCATGGCCGCGGTGCCCAGCATCATCTACGGGCTGTGGGGGTTCCTGCTGCTGCAGCCCTACGCCAAGGGCATCGCCCGCTGGCTGCACACCTACCTCGGCTTCCTCCCGTTCTTCCAGGTGGGCGCGGACCCGAACGCAGCGCTGTGGGAGCAGACCCGGTACACCGCGTCCGCGTTCGTCGCCGGCCTGGCCGTGGCGATGATGGTGCTCC
Source organism: Cellulomonas sp. P1_G12_2 (assembly GCF_056405535.1). Classification (NCBI taxonomy): domain Bacteria; kingdom Bacillati; phylum Actinomycetota; class Actinomycetes; order Micrococcales; family Cellulomonadaceae; genus Cellulomonas; species Cellulomonas sp. P1_G12_2. The sequence continues at coordinate 9,736 of NZ_JBFUBX010000005.1, forward strand.
CGATGGCCTCCGCAGTGATGCGCGAGGTGTTCTCGCAGGCTCCGCTGGGGGAGCGTGAGGCGGCCCTCGCGCTGGGATCGACCCGGTGGGGCGTGATCCGCTCGGTGGTGCTTCCGTTCGGTCGCGGCGGCATCATCGGCGGCACGATGCTCGGCCTCGGCCGGGCCCTCGGCGAGACCATCGCGGTCGCACTGATCATCTCCCCGGCCTTCGACCTGAAGTTCCAGCCCTTGGAGATCGGCACCAACACCGTCTCGGCGCTCATCGCGCTGCGGTTCGGGGAGGCCGACGACGCGCAGCTCTCCGCACTGCTCACCGCGGGCCTCGTCCTCTTCCTCGGCACGCTCGTCGTGAACACCGTCGCGGCGATGGTCGTCGCACGCAGCCGCTCGGGCGTCGGGACGGACATCTGATGACGGTCCTCGAGGCACGGACGCCGCCCGCGGCTCCCCGCACCTGGGTGCGTCCCGCCGACGACCCGACACCTACCGCGCCCCCACGCCGCCGCCGCCCCGGCGGGACGAAGGCGGAGGACCGCGCGATCCTGGTCGGATCCGTGCTCGCCGGCATCGCGCTGAGCTGGGTGATCTGCTTCCGACTGCTGCCCTGGGGCAATCCTCTGGCGTTCGCGCTCACGGCGTTCGTGGCCTTCCTCGCGGTGGTCACGGTCGCCACGGCCGCGACGTCCGACGGGCCGATGGTCACCGACCGGCTCGCGGCCGCGGTGATCAGCGGCGGGGCAGCGGTCGTCGCGATCGCCCTGGTCACCACGGTGGTGTTCACGTTCGTCCGGGGCGCGGAGGCCCTGACGCACTCGAACATGTTCCTCGACGACATGGCGGGCGTCGGCCCGCGCGACCCGCTGACCAACGGTGGAGTGCTGCACGCGATCCTCGGGTCGCTCATCCAGATCTCGATCGCGGTCGTCGTGACCGTGCCGCTGGGCATCGGCACCGCCGTGTTCATGACCGAGGTCGGCGGCAAGTTCTCCCGTGTCGTCCGCACGGTCGTGGAGGCGATGACCGCCTTGCCGTCGATCGTCGCGGGGCTGTTCATCTACGCCGTGCTGATCCTCACGCTCGGCGTCCCGCGCTCCGGCCTCGCCGCCGCCGCCGCGCTGTCGGTGATGATGCTGCCGATCATCGCCCGCGCCGCCGACGTGGTGCTCCGCGTGGTGCCGGGCGGCCTGCGCGAGGCCAGCCTGGCGCTGGGGTCGTCGCGCTGGCGGACTGTGTGGCACGTGGTGCTCCCCACCGCCCGGGCGGGGCTGGCGACGGCCCTCATCCTCGGCGTGGCGCGTGGGGTGGGGGAGACCTCTCCCGTGCTGCTCACCTCCGGGGCCGCGTCGTTCGTCGTGCTCAACCCGACGGCCGGCGCCATGAACTCGCTGCCGCTGTTCATCTTCTCCGCCATCCGCAGCGGTGAGCCCCTCTACGTCCAGCGCGGTTTCGCCGCCGCGTCGATCCTGCTCTCCCTCGTGCTCGCGCTCTTCGTGCTGGCGCGGCGGATCGCCCGACCGCGGACGGGCCGGCGATGACCCGGCACCCGCGCCCCAGCCCTGGAGGACACGTGCCTGATCCGAGCCGTCGCCGTGCGCGGCGCGCCCTCGCGGCCCTCGGGGCGGTGCTGCTCGTGCTGCTCACCGGTCAGACGCCCGCGTTCGCCGCGTACGGGCAGATCGAGGGCACCGGCTCGACGTGGAGCCAGGTGATCGTCGACCAGTGGATCGCCGACGTGGACGCCAACGGCATCAAGGTCGTCTACACCGGCGGCGGGTCGTCCAAGGGCCGCAAGGACTTCGCGTCCGGGACCACCGACTTTGGCATCTCCGAGATCCCGTACCAGCAGACCGACGAGTACGGGAACGCGGACAACGCCAACGGCCGCCAGTTCGCCTACCTGCCGATCGTCGCCGGCGGCACGGCGTTCACCTACCACCTGGAGTCCGGCGGGCAGCTGGTGCGCGACATCCGGCTCTCGGGGCCGACGATCGCCAAGATCTTCACCAGCCAGATCACCAGCTGGGCGGACCCGGCTATCAAGGCCGACAACAACGGCCGGACCTTCCCGGACCAGCCGATCATCCCGGTGGTCCGCTCGGACGGTTCGGGCACCACCGCGCAGTTCACCACCTGGCTCGACACCGCGCAGCCGGCGATCTGGCGGCCGTACTTCGGCCGGTCGGGGCTGACGTCGTACTACCCGAAGCCCAGCGGCAGCAAGATGATCGGCGCCTCGAGCTCGGACCAGGTGATGAACACGGTCGCCTCGGACGCCGGCAACGGCACGATCGCGTACGTCGAGTACTCGTACCCGATCAACAAGGGGTACCCGGTGGTCAAGGTGCTCAACGCCGCCGGCGTCTACGTGGAGCCCACCCAGTACGCCGTCGCGGTGGCCCTGACCAAGGCGCGGATCAACTCCGACCCCGCGTCGCAGAACTACCTCACGCAGATCCTGGACGACGTCTACGCCAACCCCGACCCGCGGTCCTACCCCCTGTCGTCGTACAGCTACATGCTGCTGCCGACCGGGTCGAGCGACCCGCGGATGACCACCAACAAACGCCAGAGCCTCGTGGACTTCATGTTCTACTCGCTGTGCGAGGGGCAGGGGAAGGCAGGGGCCTACGGGTACTCCCCGCTGCCGCTCAACCTCGTGCAGGCGGGTTTCGAGCAGGTGGCCAAGCTGGGCGCGGCCGACCCGGCCGTCGACGTGAGCAACCGCGACGCCACCAAGTGCAACAACCCGACGTTCGTCGCGGGCGACCTGGCGCGCAACAAGCTGGCGGAGATCGCCCCGGCGCCGGCGGAGTGCGACAAGCAGGGTGCCGGGCCGTGCCTCGGCGCCGGCCAGACCAGTGGGGGGACCGGGAGCGTTGGTGGCCCTGCGGCCGGAGGCGGCGCCGCCGCGGGTGGCGGCGGCGGGGCGGCCGGGGGCGCGGACGCAGAGGGCACCGGGAGCGAGGCGGCGGCGGTCGACGATGCCGTGACGATCGACCCGGAGACCGGGCTTCCCGTCGGGGGCGGCGGGTCGGGCGGGTCCGACGTCGCCAGCGGGACTGTGTCCACGCAGGTGGCGCGCCCCGTGGGGGGCGGAGTGGCGTTCGGCGCGCTCGCGGCCGCCGAGCTGCTCGCGATCGTCCTCGTGCCCGGTCTCCTCGCCGTGCGCGCGCGTCGAGCGGCGGCCCTGTGATGCGCGCGCGCCCGGGCGTGCGACTGGCCGCGCTCGCCGCCGCCGTCGCCACGTTCGCGCTCACCGGCATCGCCGCGGCCGCGCCGGCCGGGGCGGCCGACGCCGTCGACTACCGGCAGACGAAGACGCTCACCCGCGAGCACGTCGCCGCTGACGGCACCACCACGACGGTCGACTCGCGCGAGGTGACCGTGCAGGTGGACCGGACGCAGAGCCTGCGCGGCCGCGAGCGGATCCACGTGAGCTGGTCGGGCGCCCGTCCGAGCGCCGGCCGGTCCGCCGACCCCTACGGGTTCAACGGCATGAACCAGGAGTACCCGGTGGTCATCCTGCAGTGCCGCGGCGTGGACGACGCGAGCGCGCCCGAGGCCGACCAGGTGCGCCCAGAGACGTGCTGGACCTCCACGTACCTGCAGCGCTACGCCGCGGGCGTCGTCTCGGCAGGGGTCTGGCGGCACGACCGCTACGCGTCCGACGAGGACCGCGCGGACCAGGAGACGCTTCCCGACTGGCCCGCCGAGTGCGGCCTGCTGCCGGGTTCCGTCTTCGCGCAGCACCTGCTGCCCTTCGAGGCCGCGAGCGGCACGGTCTACCCGTCGTGCAGCAACTCCACGATCGCCCCGGAGTCCGCGATCGACGCAGCGCTCCCGCCCGCAGACATCGCCGCGTACACCAACCTGGACGGCACCGGCGACGTGCAGTTCGAGATGCGCACCTCGACCGAGAACGAGTCGCTCGGCTGCTCCTCGGACGTCCGGTGCACCCTCGTCGTCATCCCGATCATGGGCCTGAGCTGCCTGGACGCCGACGCGGCCTGCACGCAGACGGGGGACTTCGCACCCGGCTCCTCCAACCTGTCCGACGTCGGCGTGGACGACGCGGTCTCGCCCCGGTTCTGGTGGTCGGAGTCGAACTGGCGCAACCGGTTCAGCGTGCCGCTCAGCTTCGCGCTCCCGCCGGACGCGTGCGACGTCCTCGACTCGCGTGCGCCGGTGGGCATGTACGGGTCGGAGCTGCTGAACCAGGCGTCGATGCAGTGGGCACCCGCATACTGCCTGCGCGCCGACCGGTTCAAGTTCCAGCACAACCGGATGCCGGAGTCCGCCGCGCTGCGGCTGCTGGGCACCGGGGACGCGGTCGCGGCGTTCGTGTCGGACGCGGCACGCACCTCGGCGGTCGACCTGGCCTACGCGCCGACGGCGGTGACCGGCTTCGGGGTGGCGTTCGTCGCCGACCTGCCCGACAACTCCGGGGAGCTGACGCAGCTGCGGATGACCCCACGCCTGCTCGCCAAGCTGCTCACCCAGTCGTACCCGGCCACCAACGACGTCCGCGCGCACGAGGGCCTCGAGAACAACCCGCTGGCGCTCAACACCGACCCCGAGTTCATCGAGCTCAACCCGGGGCTGTCCGCTGTCGCGGCGGAGGCGAAGGCGACGATCCTGTCCCTGTCCGAGGCCTCGGACGTGATGACCGCGGTGACCGGCTACATCGCGGCGGACCCCGAGGCGATGGCGTTCCTCGGCGGGGAGCCGGACCCGTGGGGGATGCGGGTCAACCCGAGCTACCAGGACATCGACGTGCCGCGCGAAGACTGGCCGATGCTGGACACGTACGTCCGCGAGAGCACCCGCGAGTGCGAGCAGCTGATCCGGTCGCCGTACCTGGGGCTCGTCGCCGCGCCGGTGAACAGCCTGCGCAAGATCTCCGAGGCGGTCCTCGACGCGTGGCCGAACGTGCAGACGCAGTGCACGCGCTCAACGACCACCGACCCGTGGAAGTTCGGCCGCATCGCCCGCCAGAACTACGGGGTGCGGTTCATGCTCGGGCTCGTCTCGCTCGGCGACGCGGAGCGGTACGGCCTGCGCACCGCCGAGCTGCGGACCGCTGGTACCGGCCCGGGGGCGACCTTCGTCGCACCGAGCGTGGCGACGATGTCGACCGCGGTCGCACAGGCGACCCAGACAGGCCCGGGCGAGCCCTTCACGTTCGACCGGGCCTCGCTCGACCCGACCGGCTACCCGGGGACGATGGTGGTCAGCACCGCGGCCCGCGTCTCCGGCCTGGACGCGGCTGACGCCGGGCACGTCGCGCAGTTCATCCGGACCGCGACCACCGAGGGCCAGATCAGCGGACCCGGCAACGGTCAGCTCCCGGACGGCTTCGTCCCGATCGCGTCGACCGGGCCGACCGCAGCGCTCTACGCGGCCGCCCAGCAGGCGGCGAGCACCATCGAGGCGCAGAAGGGTCCCGCCGTCGCACCGTCCACCCCGCCGGCCACGGTGGCGCTCGGCGCCGCGACCGGATCGCTGGCGGTCAGGCCACCGGCGCCCCTCTCGGGTGGCGTGCCGGTCGGGGGGACACCGCAGACCGTCGACGGGTTGCCGGCACCGGAGTCGGCCGACGTCCAGGCGGCCGGTACCTCGGGAACCACGGTGGCGCAGGAGTCAGGGGCCGGGGGGACGGCGGTCAAGGCCACTCTCGGCCTGGCGCTCGCGGGCGTGCTCGGGGCACCGCTGCTGCGCAGCCTGGCGACTCGGCGGCGCTCCTCGTGAGCGTCGTCGAGGCGAACCCGTTCGCGCCGCCGGAAGCCGGCCGCGTCCTGCCCCCGCCCGAGCGCCGCGTGCGTGCTCCCCGGCGCCCGCCCCGCCCGGTGCCACCCCAGGTTCCCCGCCCCACGATGCCCGAAGCCGCCTCGGTGGCCTACACCGCGATGCTCCTGATCGCGGCGCTCGCGGGGTGGGCGCTGCTCCAGCTCTTCGTCCTCGGCGGACTGTCGGAGACGCGTGCGCAGCAGGTGCTGCACGCCGAGCTCCGTCAGCAGCTCGCCGCGGAGACGGCGCCGACCGGGGGGAGCATCGAGCCGGGCGCCCCCGTGGCACTCCTGGTGATCCCGACGCTCGGCGTGCGGCAGGTCGTCGTCGAGGGGACGGCGTCCGGAGACCTCACGGCCGGGCCGGGGCACCGCCGCGACACCGTCCTTCCCGGACAGGCCGGCGTGTCCATCGTCTACGGCCGCTCCGCCGCGTACGGCGCGCCGTTCCGGTCCGTGGCACTGCTGAGGGCGGGCGACGGCCTGCAGGTCACCACCGGTCAGGGCGAGTTCGTCTACCGCGTGGACGGGGTCCGCCGTGCGGGCGACCCGCTCCCCGCCGCTCTCGACGCGGGCGCCGCCCGGATCACCCTCGTCACGTCGGAGGGCGACGGTCCGCTCGCGTCGATCACGCCCGTGCGCACCGTGTACGTCGACGCGACGCTCGTCGGCGAGGCCGCGACGGGCCCCGGCGGGCGCCCCGCGGGTGTGCCCGACGCCGAGAAGGCACTGGCAGGCGATCGCAGCGTGCTGCCTCTGCTCGCCCTCTGCCTGCAGGGCCTGCTCCTCGCCGTTGCGGCCACGGCGGTCGCGCTGCGTCGCCTCCCTGGCCGCGCGGTCTGGCCGGTCGCCGCGGGGATCGTCGTGGCCCTGGCCTGGGCCTCGACCGACGCCGCCTCCCAGCTGCTGCCCAACCTCCTCTGACCCCGGCCCGGGACGTCCTGCGGTCGAGCCTGCGCTGTCCCTCGTTCACCTGATGACGGGCGGGGGTTCTTCCTCGGTGGGGAGCGTCTGTGGTGGGCCGGGACACCGGCCCACCGACCACAGTCACGAAGGGCTCCCTCCCATGAAGCGATCGAGGGTCTCGATCATTCTTGCCTCCGTCCTGACCGGCGTCGTCGCCGCGTCCATCGCCGCCACCCCGGCGTACGCGGACCCGACCCCGCAGGTCAAGGACATCGTCGGCGTCGGCTCCGACACGACGGAGTTCGCGCTCAACTACATCGCCGACGGCCGCCGCGCCGGGGTGTTCTCCCCGGGCTACAACGCGAGCGCCAGCGCGCGTCTGGTGTCGTTCGACGCGACCGGCAGCTCCACCGTCGTGCTCAAGGCGGGGACGACGGCCATCACGCGGCCGAACGGCTCCGGCGCGGGCAAGGCGCTGCTCTACGGCGCCGGCAACAACACGAACGTGAACTTCGCGCGCTCGTCGTCCTCGCTCAGCTCCGCGGAGGTCGCGGCCGGGCTCTGGCAGGTGCCCTTCGCGGTCGACGGGCTCAAGCTCGCCGTCGCGTCGACGTCGAACGCACCCGCCAGCATCAGCGCGGCCCAGATGGTGAGCATCTACAACGGCACCTTCACCAACTGGAGCCAGCTGGGTGGCGCGAACGGCGTCATCGTCCCGCAGATCCCGCAGACGGGGTCGGGCACCCGGACGGTCTTCCTCGCCCAGCTCCAGGCCGCCAACGGTGGCACGCCCGTCACCCTTGCGGGCTCGGTGGTCGAGATCCAGGAGCACGACGCCGCGCCGATCGCCGGCAACCCGAACGCGGTCTCCCCGTTCTCGACGGGCCGGTTCCTCACCGCGACCGGCATCAAGCTCACCGGCGGCTGGACGTTCCAGCGCGCGCTCTACAACGTCGTGCGCACCGCCGACCTGACCAAGCCGTTCTTCACGTCGCTGTTCGCCGCTGACGGCTTCATCTGCAGCGGGTCGGCACAGCCGCTCATCGAGGCAGCCGGCTTCCAGCAGCTCTCCGTGGCCGCGGACGGTGGCGCCTGCGGCGTCCCGACCCAGGCCGCGGTCACCAACTTCACCGTCAACTGATTCACCGACAGCTCAGGAGCAGATCGATGAGACTCAACCGACTGGTGGCCGGCGCACTCGCCGCGACCGTCGCCACGGGTGCGGCGCTGGTCGCCGTGGCCGGCCCGGCGGCGGCCAACGACGAGGGCCCGCTGATCCCCGGCAACATCTTCTTCCTCGCGAACGCCGGGGGCTTCGACGCCAACACCCCCGCGGACCAGATCACGAGCGGCACGACTGCGACGCGGCCGTGGCAGTCCCTGACCGTGGACGCGACGTGCCCGGCCGGCACCGGCGTCATCCAGCCCCTGATCCGCATCCCGCAGGCCGGCGTGCCGGTCATCGACTGGGAGCAGGTGCCCTTCGGCCCCGTCTCCACCCTGGTCGACTCCGACGGCCGTCCGTACACGGGCCGCGGCGACTTCATGGGCAAGCCGCAGGCGCTGACGTACCTGGCGTCGCAGCCCGGCAACACCGCGGTGCTGCCGTTCCTGGTGGCGTGCCGCGATGTCGACGGCAACTCGATCGCGTACTTCGAGACCGGTCTCACGATGACCGGCACCTCGAGCGCGAACCTCACGTGGTCGATCCCGGCCGCCGCGTTCCCCTCCGAGCCCAGCACCACGACCCTCGGGGTCTCCGCGACGACCGTCGAGGCCGGCACCTCGGTCGACCTCACGGCGACCGTCGACCCCGCGGCCGCGACCGGTGACGTCGAGTTCTTCGCCGGCGCCACGTCGCTCGGGACGGCCACCGTCGCCGCCGGCGTCGCGACGCTGTCGACCGTCGCCCTGCCCGTGGGCACCAACGCGGTGACCGCCCGGTACCTCGGTGGCTCGCACGCAGCCTCCACGTCCGCGCCGGTCTCCGTCGTGGTCACCGCGGTCGCCGCCCGCACCACGGTCACGACTCTGGGCGTCACGCCGGTCTCCGGCGCGGCGTACTCGGCCGTCACGTTCAGCACCACGGTCGTGGCCTCGTCCGGCGCGGCCAACGGCACCGTCGCCTTCAAGAGCGGCGCCACGGTGCTCGGCTCGCTCCCGGTCGTCGGTGGCGTCGTCGCCGACTTCACCACCAACGTGCTCGGCGCCGGCGTGCACTCGCTGACCGCCGACTTCGTGGGAACCGCGCCGTACAGCAGCTCGGTCTCGGCGCCCGTCGCCGCGACCTACGAGCTGTCCGGTGCGGTGGACGAGCAGACGGTCACCGTCGACATCCCCGTCGGTGCCATCTCGATCACCACGCCGTACACGCCGTCGAACCCGCTCGCGCTCGGCACCGCCGTGCTCGACCCCGCGGACTCGACGTACTCCGCGTCGGCCGCCTTCGAGGACATCGTCATCACCGACACCCGGGCCGGGAACCTCGGCTTCACGGCGTCGGTCGTCTCCGGGGCGTTCACCTCCGCGGCGGGCTCGTTCCCGGGCCTGCACGCCGGGCTGACCGGCCTCGTGGCCGACCAGGTGGCGGGCAACGCGCTGCAGGCCGGCAACGTCACCCTCACCAACCACGCGCCGGCCACCGACGGCCTGGACGTCCCGAAGGTCTTCGCGACCTACGGCGCCGGCCAGCCCCTCGGCACGGCGCACATCGAGGGTGTCTTCGGCGTGGACCAGGTGCCGACGTCGGTCGCACCAGGTCTCTACACCGCGACGGTCACCTTCACCGCCGTCTGACGACGGCCCACCCGGCTGCGGCCGGGCGGTGACCAGGGGAGGTGGGGCGCGCTGCGCCTCACCTCCCCGCAGGCGTTCCCCGTCCCTCACACCTCTGGAAGGCCCGACCTGATGCTCGACCGCCTCCGTCCCCTCCTCGCGGTGGCCGCGGTGCTCGGCGCCGCCGCACTCTGCGCGAGCCCCGCCGCGGCCGCACCCGACCCGCTGCCGCCCGCAGCCGCCGACCTCGTCTCGTTCGGCATCAGCCCCGCCGGTCCGGAGCGCCCGGACGACCGGCCGTTCCTCAGCGTGACCGCACCCCCGGGGGCAGTCGTGTACGAGAACGCCGCGCTGCTCAACCAGGACGACACCACGGTCCAGCTGCAGGTCTACGGCGGAGACGTCGTCATGGCCGACGGTGGCGGGCTGGCCGTCCGCGCGCGAGACGACGCCAGCACCGACGCAGGCGCGTGGATCGCCGTCCCGGGCGCGGCCACCGTCGACGTGGCCCCCCAGACCGCGGACGCGGGGTTCGGCTACACCGTCGTCCCGTTCACGGTCTCGATCCCGGCGAACGCCGAGCCCGGTGATCACCTGGGTGCACTGGTCGCGTCGCTGGAGAGCGTGGGTCCGGGAGCCGAGAACGCGCCGAGCATCGAGCTCGAGCAGCGGGTCGCCGCTCGTGTGTACATCCGCGTGGACGGCCCGCTGGACCCGGGTCTCCGGGTGACGGACGTCTCCGCGACCTGGCACGCGGCGTCCTTGGTCGGTGCGGGCGAGGTCACCGTCGACTACACGCTCCGGAACACCGGCAACGTGCGGATGGCCGTCGAGCCCGAGGTCGCGGTCGGCGGTGCGTTCGGTCTGCTCCGCGAGCGTGTGGACGGCGACCGGGTCGACGAGCTGCTGCCCGGCGGCGAGGTGCGCGGGTCGACGACCGTGCCCGGCGTCTGGCCGCTGGTGCTCGAGACGGTCACGGTCGAAGCGACCGCGGTGGCCCCGGCGGCGGGGGACGACCCTGGCGTGGGGACCGTGTCGGGTGCCGTGCGGGTCTGGGCCGTCCCGTGGCTGGTCCTCGCGCTGCTGGTGCTCATCACCCTCGGGCTGGTCGTCCGGAGGGTCCGCCGCAGGGCGATCACGACGGCAGGACCGGCGGTCGAGGCGCCCCAGCTCGAGGCGGTGCGATGACTGCCCCGCACGCCGTCCCGCGGACGCCCGGCGGGGGCCCGGCGTTCACCTACGGGCTCCATCCTCGTCGCGGTGCGACAGCACGTGACGTGAAACCACGCCAGATCGTCCTCGAAAGGACTGCTCGATGAAGCTCAGGAGAGTTGTGGCCGCGCTGGTGGCCGGGACGTGCGCGACGGGTGCGGCGCTCGTCGCCGTGGCGGGCCCCGCAGCCGCCAACGACGAGGGTCCGCTGATCCCCGGCAACATCTACTTCCTCGCGAACGCCGGCGGGTTCGAGGCGAACACCGCGGCCGACGTCATCACGAGCGGCACGACGGCCACGCGTCCGTGGCAGTCGCTCGCCGTGGACGCCACCTGCCCGGCCGGTTCCGGCGTCATCCAGCCGCTGATCCGGATCCCGCAGGCCGGTGTCCCGGTCATCGACTGGGAGCAGGTGCCGTTCGGCCCGGTCTCGGTGCTGGTCGACTCGTCCGGACGTCCGTACACGGGTCGCGGCGACTTCATGGGCAAGCCGCAGGCGCTCACCTACCTGGCCTCGCAGCCGGGGAACACCGCCACGCTGCCGTTCCTGGTGGCGTGCCGCGACGTGGACGGCAACTCGATCGCGTACTTCGAGACCGGCCTGACGCTGACGGGCACCACGAGCGCGAACCTGACATGGTCCGTCCCGTCGCACACCTACCCGTCCGGCGGGGGCACCCAGGCCGTCGCGACGACGACCACGCTCACCGCGGCTGCCTCGGGCGCCGACCTGGTCCTCACGGCGGCGGTGGCCCCGGCCGGCGCGGCCGGTCAGGTCACGTTCAAGGAGGGCGCCACGGTCCTCGGCACCGCGCCGGTCGCTGCCGGCTCGGCCGCGCACTCGGTGCCGGCGCCCAGTGCCGGGAACCACTCGTACACCGCGGACTTCGCCCCGACCGACACCGCCGCGTACCTCGCCTCGAGCGGGAGCCTCTCGCTCTCGCTCGGGATCGACTCGGCGACGGGGCAGCTGGTGCTCACGGTGCCCGAGGCGCCCGTGGTCGACGGGTCGCTCATCTTCAGCGTCCCGTTCGACACGCCGGTCGCCCTGACCGGCTCGCGCTCGGTGGACAACTCGCGGGTCACCGCGGCCGGGGTCTTCCCGACCGTGACCGTCACGGACACCCGCCGGGACGCGCTCCTGACCGGCTGGGAGGTCAACGCGCAGGCGTCGGACTTCACCGGCACCTCCGCCACGGTCGGCGCCAAGTACCTGGGCTGGACGCCCGGCACGCCGAGCATGACGCCGGACGCCGGCAGCCCGCTCGTCGCGCAGGCCGGTCCGGCCGTCGCCTCGTTCCTGGACGACGCCTCCAGCGCCGGCCTGTCCGCCAGCTCGCTGCTGGGCCGGGCGCAGACCCCCGGTCGCGGGGTCTCGACCCTCGCCGCGGGCCTGGCGCTGGCCATCCCGGGCGCGACGTCGGCCGGCTCGTACACGTCGACCGTCACCGTCACCCTCGTCGGCGGCTGACCGAGACGCCACGGACCGGGGCTCCTCGACGCGCGAGCTGTCGAGGAGCCCTGGCCGTGGCACGTCCGACCCGAGCACTCCTCACCACCCCGATCGGAGAACCCATGGCGGCCCACCGCCCCCTGCTCGCCGCCGCCACCGTCGCGCTGACGGCGTTCCTCGCGGTCTGCGCCGCCCCGGCCGCCCTCGCGGACGACACCGCTGCGGCTTGGGCGGTCACGCCGGCGGGCGCGGCCGGCGCCGCCGACGGTCGGACCAGGTTCGAGCTCGCTGCGGCGGCGGGGGAGACCGTCGAGGAGCACGTGCTCATCACGAACTCCTCGACGGTCGAGCGCGAGTTCGCGGTGTACGGGGCCGACGGGTTCAACACGCCGTCCGGCGGCTACGACCTCTCACCGGCAGCCCAACCGCCGACCGACCTGGGCGCGTGGGTGAGTGTCGCGAGCCCGACGGTCACGATCCCGCCGCTGGCGACCGCGTCCCTCGCGTTCACGGTGGCGGTCCCAGCCGGGGCCTCGCCCGGCGACCACCCCGGCGGGATCGTCGTCTCACCCGTCCAGACGCAGGTCACCAGCGCCGGGGTGCTCGTCGACACGCGGGTGGCGGTCAGGCTCAACCTCCGGGTGGCCGGAGAGCTGGCCCCTGCGCTCGAGGTGCGGGAGGTCAGCGGCACGTTCGACGCATCCCTCGTGCCGTTCGCCTCGGCGCCGATGACCGTCACCTACGAGGTGGTCAACACCGGCAACGTCAAGGTGGTCGGCGTCCCGCGCGTCCGGGTGACCGGACCGTTCGGTCGGACGCTGGCGTCGCTCGATGCCGAGCAGACCCGGGAGGTCATGCCAGGCGACTCCTTCACGGTCGTCTCGATTCTCGAGGGCGTCGAGCCGCTCGGGGTGTCCACCGCGGTCGTGGACGTCGACATGGCCGCAGCGCCGGGGCCGGACACCGAGATCCCGCTCGTCTCCAGCACGGCGCGGACCACCGTGCTGAGCGTCTCGTGGACGGGGCTGGCCCTCGTCGCACTCCTCGCCGCGACCGTCTGGTACCTCGTGCGCCGGACGCGCCGCCGGCGCCGGGAGGGTGCCGAGCACTGGGAGCGGATGGTTGCCGAGACGCGCCACGAGATCGAGACCGCGTCCGCGCGGGGCACCCGTGCCCTCGGCGCCGGACTGGTCCTGCTGGCCGTCCTGGCGCTGACCGCCGCGGCCGCGATCAGCAGCGCCCCTCCGGCCCTCGCGGCGGGTTCGGACGACGGCTCGCTCACGCTGACCGTGCCCCCCGGCACGACAGGGAGACCGCCAGTCTTCGTGGGGTCGCCGGGCTCCGGGACGAGCAGCTCCGCAGGGCCACGCCGTCCGTCCTCCTCGTCCGCAGCCCCGACGTCGGCTGCGCCCGACCCCGTCGACGGGGCGGACGTGATTCCGGCCGTCGACGTCGTCGCCGACCCCGGGACCCCGCCGGACCTCGTGTGGACCGCGGGCGCACGTCGCTGGACACCGGTGCAGTGGACCCTGCTCGGCCTCGGCGCTGCCGGGGCCCTCGCCGCGCTGGCGCTCGCCGCCCGCGCCATCGCACGCGCCAACGGCGCGGGAGGAGTCTCGTGAGCAACCACCAGTCCGACTCCACGGTCGTCCTCTCGCCCGTGCCCGCCGGACGTCCCAGCTCGATCGGCCTGCTCGCCGCGGCGCCGGTCCACGAGCTCCCCCCGTCCCTCGCCCCGAGCCGGCTCGCGGAGCTGCGCGCCCAGTCGATCTCGGCGTGGTTCGGCAAGCACCAGGTCCTCGACCGGGTATCGCTGACCATGCCCGCGGGCATCGTCACCGCGCTGATCGGCCCGTCGGGCTGCGGCAAGTCCACGTTCCTGCGGATCCTCAACCGCATGCACGAGCTGGTGCCGTCCGCCGCTCTCGCCGGTGAGGTCCTGCTCGACGGACAGGACATCTACGACCCGTCGCGGCGGCTGACCCAGGCCCGTCGGGACATCGGCATGGTGTTCCAGAAGCCGAACCCGTTCCCGGCGATGAGCATCAAGGAGAACGTCCTCGCCGGCCTCAAGCTCACGGGCGTGCGCGCGTCGAGCTCGGACAAGGACCAGCTCGTCGAGGAGTCGCTGACCAAGGCGGGTCTCTGGCGCGAGGTCCGTGACCGTCTCGGAGCACCGGGTGGCGGGCTGTCGGGCGGCCAGCAGCAGCGGCTCTGCATCGCGCGGTCCCTCGCCGTCCGGCCGCGGGTTCTGCTCATGGACGAGCCGTGCTCGGCGCTCGACCCGACGTCGACCCGCGTCATCGAGGAGACGATGACGGAGCTCGCGCGGGAGGTGACGATCGTGATCGTCACGCACAACATGCAGCAGGCCGCCCGGGTCTCGCAGCAGTGCGCGTTCTTCCTCGCCTCGCAGGGCACGCCTGGAGTCATCGTCGAGCACGGCGACACGCAGGCCATGTTCCAGTCGCCGCAGGACGAGCGCACGGCCGCCTACGTCGGTGGGCGCTTCGGGTGAGTGCCCGAGTGTTCGTCTCCCTGCAACCGAGCTCCGGCCAGACGTCCGCTGTGAGTTCACGGGAGCGCGGCACGATCGGGCTCTGCATGGAGGAGGGATCATGACTGTGCGTGTCGAGCGGGACCGCGGCAGCTACTCGTGGGTGTCGGTGTCCGATCCCGTCTACGTCGTGGAGTTCTGGACGAACGGTGGCGACGTCGAGACGTGGCGCGTGCTGGACGCCGAGGACATCGACGATGTCACCGACTGGGCACACAGCCACCAGCGCGGCCGCCTGCTGTCCGTGAGCGTCGAGCACCAGGACGAGTACGGGACGTCGGTTCTCCGCCTGCTCGGTCCGTCGACCGCCGTCCGGGGGGCGATCCGTTCGGCGTGACGCCGACACGCTGAGGACGTGCCACCTCCCGGTCGCGGCGTGCCGCGTACGACCCAGAGGTCCGTCCGGCGTCCAGGGTGTACGGACGTCAGACAGAAGTCATGCACTCGTCCAGAATGCCCATGCTGCCGAGACGATGGAAGCCCTCCGTTCGGGCTGAGTTCACAACTCATGGACGACTCTGGGCCGGGGCACTTGGCGACTGCCGAGACTCCCCGCGCGTATCCCGCAGCAGAGGCCCATCGGTCCAATGGTCTGGCAGCGCAGTTCATCTTGCTGGGCTATCGTCCGGCGCATGAGCAAGCCGTTGGATGTTGAGTGCCCCCGGTGCCAAGCCGCACCGGGAAAGTCATGCCGCACGGCCGACCGCGTGAAGCGTGACCCTCACCGCCGGCGGCGCGAGGCCGCGGACCGCAAGAAGTAGGTCGCGCCCGAGCCTGAGAGATCCGCCATAGCTCCGCGCCCACCACATCAAGGCACATCGGAACAAGCGAGCGCACGCCCGGTTGCACGCTGCCGGGCTGGGCCGGGCGTGGTGCGTTGCGGAGTGGTCATCATGGAATGTCGCGATCGCCGCACCCGGCCGGTCTGTCAGGAGGACCCGATGGACTCCACGTTCGACCTCGACCGCATAGAGCCTGACGCCGAGGACAATCTGCGCGAGTACATCGACCGGCTCGTAGCCGAGGGCTACAGCGTCGCCGGCGGCGAGGGTGCGGATCCCGTGCTCATCGACCCGGGCGGCGCAGCGGTCGAGACGTGGCGCGAGGACTACCCCTACGGCGAGCTCATGGACCGCGAGGAGTACGAGGAGGCGAAGTACCGCCTGCAGATCGAGCTCCTCAAGCTGCAGTACTGGGCGGAGGACAACGGCGAGCGGCACATCATCGTGTTCGAAGGCCGCGACGCGGCTGGCAAGGGCGGAACGATCAAGCGGTTCGTCGAGCACCTGAACCCGCGTGCAGCACGTGTGGTCGCGCTCACCATGCCCACCACCACCGAGCAGGGTCAGTGGTACTTCCAGCGCTACGTCCAGCACTTCCCCACGCAGGGCGAGATCGTGCTGTTCGACCGGTCCTGGTACAACCGCGCCGGCGTCGAGCGAGTGATGGGGTTCTGCTCCGACAACGAGTACGCGGAGTTCATGCGCCAGGCTCCCGACTTCGAGAGGCTCATCGTCGACGCCGGCACGCACCTGACGAAGTTCTGGTTCTCGGTCACCCGCCGCGAGCAGCGCACCCGGTTCGCGATCCGTCAGATCGATCCCGTACGTCGCTGGAAGCTGTCACCGATGGACCTCGAGTCACTCGGCCGCTGGGAGTCCTACTCAGCCGCGAAGGAGGCGATGTTCGCCGGGACGGACACCGATCACGCGCCGTGGATCATGATCCGGAGCAACGACAAGAAGCGCGCCCGGCTCAACGCCATGCGCTACTTCCTGAGTCAGTTCTCGTACGACGGGAAGAACGAGGACGTCGTCGGCGAGGTCGACCCGTTGATCGTGCAGCGCGCCCGCAACACGGTTGGCGACTGAACCGCCTGTCTAGCGAACCGTGGGCACCGGTGTCCGTCGTCTGAACACAGACCGGGGTGGGATGAGGGGATCGACGTCGACAAGCGCGGGCCGTGATCAGGCGGCCGCTACTCCGAGAGAGTCGAGCAGGCGGAGGACCCTGCGTTCGATCTCGTCGCGGACTGCCCGCACGTCAGCGAGCCCGAGCGACATGGGATCGGCCAAGTTCCATTCCTCGTAGCGCTTGCCGGGGAAGATCGGGCAGGCGTCACCGCAGCCCATGGTGATGACGACGTCGGCAGCTCGGACGATCTCGTCGGTCCAGGGCTTGGGGTACTCGCGGGCGATGTCGATGCCGCGTTCGGCCATGACGGCGACGGCGCCGGGTTCGATCGCGTCGCCGGGCTGGGAGCCGCCCGACCACCCGACGATCGAGTCGCCCGCGTGGTGCTGGAGGAATCCGAGCGCCATCTGAGAGCGACCGGCGTTGTGCACGCAGAGGAACAGGACGACGGGCCGACCGTCGTGGCTCTTGCCCTCGACCTTGGCCAAGGCGTGCAGGCGTTGGCGGGCGAAGCGCTCGGCGAGCAGCGGCAGATAGTTCGCAATGGTGGCTCGCCCGGCGAACTCGTCGTATGACGAGGTCAGGAACCGGTCGATGGTCTCGACGCCGAAGACGCCCTGGAAGTCCGTCGCCAGTCGCGCGGCGGCGGTCAGCAGGGCGTGCCGCTGGTCGATGCGGAGGTTGGGACGCTCGTGCGCGGTCATGGTGTCGTCTCCTTCGACGGTGTCAGGCGGGGGCGAGGCGCGGAGCGAGGTCGTCGACCCGACGGGCGATCTCCTCGAGTGCGGCGTCGAACGCCGCGTCCTCGTTGGCGGCGACCGGGTCGGGAACCGACCAGTGCAGGTCCGCGACACCGCTCATCTCCTCGTGCGCGTTGTCGCACACGGTCACCACGAGGTCGCCGTCGCGGTGCACGTCGCCGAACAGGCGTGGCTTCGCGTCGCGCAGGGGCAGGTGGTGGCGGGCGGCTGCGGCCAGCGCACCGGGCGCCACCGTTGCGGCGGGGTGCGTGCCTGCGGACGCCGCGGTGATCCGGCTTGTCCTGTGCCACAGGGCGGCGGCCAGGTGGGAGCGTGCGGAGTTCGCGGTGCAGACGAACAGCACGCGACGCGGGCGGGGCACCGTCCGACCCGAGGGGATGATCGCCGCGTCGGGCGTCAGGTGCAGGTACGTCCTGCGCCGGTCACCCTCCGAGCGGCGCCGGGAGACGAGTCCGTGCTCGACGAGCACCCCCACGTGGTGCGCGACGAGGTTGGACGCCATCCCGAGCTCGGCGGAGAGCTCCGAGGGGGAGTGATCGCCGAGCGAGAGCAGCTCGACGACGGCCAGCCGACCGGGGTCGGCCAGAACGGCGTGCCGTGCTGCGCGCCGCTCGATCTCCATCTGCCACTCAGTGTTCATTGAGTCAATATTGACTGAGTTATCCCTGCCGGGTCAAGATGCCGCCGTGACCCGAGCCGAGCAACCCGTTCCCACATCCCTGCCCCGCCGCCTGGCGGCCGAGCTTGTCGGCAGCCTGCTGCTGGTGGCCGTGGTGGTCGGATCGGGGATCATGGCCACCGCGCTGAGCGCCGACGTCGGCATCCAGCTTCTGGCGAACTCGACCACGACCGTGCTCGGGCTGGCGGTGCTGATCGTGGTGTTCGGCCCGGTTTCCGGGGCGCACTTCAACCCGGTCGTGACGAGCGCCGAGTGGGTGCTGTCGCGGGGGAGTGCGGAGCGGCGCCCGCCGCTCGAGGTCGCCGGCTACGTGCTCGCGCAGTGCGCGGGAGGCGTCGCGGGTGCCCTGCTCGCCGACGCCATGTTCGAGGTCGCCCCGGCGATCTCCACGACCGAGCGGACCGGCGGTGGGCTCCTGGTGGGTGAGGTCGTCGCGACGGCCGGGCTCGTGCTGGTGATCTTCGCCCTGGTGCGCAGCAGTCGACCCGCTCTCGTGCCGGCCGCCGTCGCCGCCTGGATCGGGGCCGCGTACTGGTTCACCTCCTCGACCTCGTTCGCGAACCCTGCCGTCACCGTCGGACGGATGTTCTCCGACACCTTCGCCGGCATCGCACCCGGCTCTGTGCCGCCGTTCCTGCTCGCCCAGGTGGTCGGTGCCGCCGTCGGCGTCGTCGCGGTGGTCGTGCTCTACCCCGCACGTTCGCCACGGGATCTCCCGGCGGAGCAGGTCCTGCCCGTCGTCGTGCACTGACGAGGAAGGCACACCATGCACCTGGTCGTGGTCGGTGGCAGTGACGCAGGCATCAGCGCCGCCCTGCGCGCCCGCGAGCTCGACGAGACCACCGAGGTCACCGTCGTCGTCGCCGACGCCTACCCCAACTACTCCATCTGCGGCATCCCGTACTACGTCTCGGGCGAGGTCACGCACTGGCGCAACCTTGCCCACCGCACCCGCGAGGACCTCGAAGCCACGGGGATGCGACTGCGCCTGGAGACCCGCGCGACGGGAATCGACGTCCCCGCACGCCGTCTGCGCGTCCGCGACGGCGACGGCGAGGCGTGGCTCGGCTACGACGCCCTCGTCGTCGGAACGGGCGCCGTACCCGTGCGCCCGCCGATCGACGGGCTCGACGACCTCGGTCCGCAGGACGGCGTCCACCTGCTGCACACGATGGGGGACACCTTCGACCTGGTCGCCACGCTGGACCGTGCCGGACCGCGGCGCGCGCTGATCGTGGGAGCCGGCTACGTCGGCCTGGAGATGGCCGAGGGACTCACCACGCGAGGGATCGAGGTCACGCAGGTCGAGCGCCTCCCCGAGGTCCTGCCGACCGTGGACGCCGAGCTCGGCGCCCTCGTGCGCGCCGAGCTGGTGCGCCACGGCGTCGACGTCCACACCGGCACCACTGTCACAAGGATCGCCCGGCGCGACGACGGGCTCCACGTGGACGCGCAGGATGCCGATGGTGAGCCGGTCTCGTGGGACGTCGACCTGGTGCTGGTCGTCGCGGGCGTCCGTCCCGACGCGGACCTCCTCGTCGCGGCGGGCGCCTCCACCGGGCCTGCGGGGGCGGTCGACGTCGGACCGGACATGCGCACGAACCTCGACGCCGTGTGGGCGGCGGGCGACTGCGTGATTACCCACCACCGGCTCCTCGGCCGCACGTACCTCCCTCTCGGGACCACCGCCCACAAACAGGGACGGGTCGCAGGGGAGAACGCCCTCGGCGGGTCCGCCCGCTATGCCGGAAGTCTGGGCACCCAGGTGGTGAAGGTGTTCGACCTGGTTGCAGCCCGCACCGGACTGCGCGACCGCGACGCCGCCGAGGCCGGTCATGTGACCCTGACGACGCAATCCACCCCCGACGACCACAAGCGGTACTACCCCGGAGCGCAACCGATCTTTATCCGCGTCACCGGCGACGCCACCACCGGTCGGCTGCTCGGCGCCCAGCTCGTCGGTGGGCTGACCACGCAGACCGCCAAGCGCGTCGACACGTTCGCCGCCGCGCTCTTCCACGAGATGAGCGTCGAGGCCGTCAGCGAGCTCGACCTGTCCTACACGCCACCCCTCGGCTCGCCGTGGGACGCCGTCCAGATGGCCACACAGGACTGGGTCCGTCGTCACCGATCCACGGGAGCATCCGCATGACCACGATCCTGTTCGTCTGCGTCCACAACGCCGGCCGGTCCCAGCTCGCGGCCGGTCTGGCGGCCGCGAGCGCCGACTCCGACGTCACCGTGATCTCCGCCGGCACCGACCCCGACGCCGCAGTGAGCGCGACCGTGCTCGCCTCCCTGGCCGAGGTCGGGATCGACCGCAGCAGTGAGGTTCCGCGGCTCCTGACGGCTGATCTCGCCGCGCAGGCGGACGTGATCGTCGCGCTCAAGCCCGGCCTCGACCTGCCAACCCACGGACGGGTCGAGGTCTGGCCCCTTCCCGACCCGGCCACCTGGGACGTCGACGGCATCCGCCCGTTGCGAAACCACATCAACGACATGATCACGGACCTACTCGAGCGCGAGCGTGCTGTGCCTTGATTCCGAGGTTGTGCCCGCGCGCGTGCCCGTCCGCGGCGGCCTCGCCGGCGCCCGCCGCGTCTTCACAGAACGGATCGAACGTGCGGCTTCTCCCTGACCGTCCGCGACGCACGGGCTCCGACGCAGCGAACCCGAGAGAACCCACCCGTGGTCGTTTCGTTGCGCGTCGTCGAGCACATGCTCGTGACGGTGCCGGATCGAGCGCAAACTCGACTGTGAGAAGGCGAGGATGCTCGGTTGCTCCCCGCCGGAGAGGGACTCAGTCCTCGCTGAGGGGTCGCGCAGCGTGCATTGGACAGGAGTTGGACACTCTAGGCGGCGGCTTGGCGGGTGCGTCCTTGCTGGTCAGAGGCACGAGCTGCGTGACTTGAAGCCCATGCCGTGCAAGGGGTTCAAGTGTCGAGGCTCTGACCGGAGTCCAGCCATCGCTCTGACGGGCCGCGGCGCCGTCACATCCGGCCGACACGATGGCCGTCTCTCGCACAGGCTGATGCCCTTGCAGGACGCGTTCCCGGTCACGGCGTCCGGGTGGCGATCCATGGGCCGGTGCCCTCGGATGCGTCGACGATGCCGTCCTCGACCCACCGCAGCCGGCCGGCCATCACGGCGCCGGCCAGCCGGTCGTCGGACGCGGCGGTGGAGCCGCGGAGGCTCCGGAACAGCCCCTCGACCCGGAGGCGGGACTGGGCGCAGAAGGCGTCGGCGAGCTCGATCGCGTTGCGGCCGACGGCTGGGTCTTCGTGGCGCATCGCGGTCGCCCGGGTGCACACGGCGGACATGGCGAACAGTTCGGCGCCGATGTCGACGATGTGACCCAGCAGCACCTGCTTGCGGTCGAGGCGGGCCTGGTAGCGGGCCATCGCGTAGAAGGTGTGCCGTGCCAGCGAGCGGGACGACCGCTCGATGAAGCGCACGTGGCGGGCCAGCGCACCGAAGTTGCCGTAGGCGCTGGGCCTGGAGCCTTGCCCGGTCAGCAAGGTTGGGAACCAGCGGGCGTAGAAGCGGCTGGCGCCGACGGCTGCGCGTGTCTTGGCGCCGAGGGACGCGTCGCGGGACGCGAGGTCGCCCGCGGCGGCCAGGTGGGTGTCCACGGCCTCGCGGGCGATCAGCAGGCGCATGATCTCCGACGAGCCTTCGAAGATGCGGTTGATCCGCATGTCCCGAAGCAGCTGCTCGGCGGGGACCGCCCGCTCACCCCGCGCCGCCAGCGAGTCGGCGGTCTCGTACCCGCGCCCGCCGCGGATCTGCACCAACTCGTCGGCCACGCGGTAGCCCATCTCGCTGGCCCACAGCTTGGCCAGGGCCGCCTCGATGCGCACATCCTTCTGGCCGGCGTCGGCCAGCCGCGCGGACAGATCGCACACCGACTCCAGCGCGAACGTCGTGGCAGCGATAAAGGCCAGCTTGGACCCGATCGCCTCGTGCTCGCCCACCGGCCGGCCCCACTGCACCCGCTCGGCAGACCACTGCCGTGCTATGGACAGCGCCCACTTGCTGCCGCCGGCGCAGATCGCCGGGATCGACAGGCGGCCGGTGTTGAGGGTGGTCAGCGCGATCTTCAAACCCTCGCCCTCGCGTCCTAGCCGGTTGGCCGCCGGCACCCGCACCTGCCGGAACCGGGTGACGCCGTTCTCCATCCCGCGCAGCCCCATGAACCGGTTGCGGTGCTCGATGGTGATCCCCGGGGTGGAGGCTTCGACAACGAATGCACTGATGCCGCCGCGCTCGTTGTCGTGCGGCGGGACGACGGCCATGACCACCAGCAGCTCGGCGATCGGACCGTTGGTGGTCCACAGCTTCACGCCGTCCAGCAGGTACGCCGTCCCGTCGTCCATCGGGTTGGCGGTGGTGCCGAGCCGGGCGGGGTCCGACCCGACGTCGGGCTCCGTGAGCAGGAACGCGGAGATCGCGCCCGCGGCGCAGCGCGGCAGGAACGCCTGCTTCTGCTCGGGGCTGCCGAACAGGTGCACGGGTTCGGGCACACCGATCGACTGGTGCGCAGACAGCAGCGCGGCCAGACTCGGGTGGACCGTGCTGACCAGCATCAAGGACCTGCAGTAGTCGACGAGCGACAGTCCCAGGCCGCCGTACCGCTGCGGGATCTTCATGCCGAACGCGCCGACGCGCCGCAGCGCGTCGATCACCTCATCGGGGACCTGGTCCTCGCGCTCGATCGCCAGGCCGTCGATGGTCCTGCACACCTCGAGCAACGCCTGGCGGAACACCGCCCCGCGCGCCGCGGCGTCCGGGTCGGACGCCGGGTAGGGGTGGATGAGCCCGACGTCGAATGCGCCGAGGTACAGCCCCTTGGCGAAGCTCGGTCGGGTCCACTGCCGCTCCCGGGCCGCCTCGGCGACCTCACGAGCCTTCCGCTCACCGGCGGTGGGGGTCTGGTCTACGGCGACGCTGCTCATGACGAGCCTCCTCAGCGGGACCCGCACCGAACGGGCCAGCCGCTCGATGTCGATGCTACCGACCGGTCGCGCGGGTGCGCTCCCTGCGGACGGCGGGCCCTCCGGTGCGACGTCGTACCCGAGCCGCGTGTCGCATGTGAGCTGCCGGCGCCTTCCTCCTGCTCACGTTGGGAGGAGCAGGGCACCTCCCGGGAGAGGAGGGCACCTCGGTTGGCGGTCGGCGAGAGGTGAGCGGCCGCGGTGGACAATTCATGGGATCTTTCCTGCGCTCTCGGGACCGCGGGTACTGGGCCATGCCCACACTTCCCGCATCCGCGTCCCTGCCCACCGGTTTGACCCCGTCGAGCACTACCTCCGCCCCATGGAGGCCCTCACCATCACCACCAGCCGCGACCTCGGCCTGTGAGCGCCTCGAGTCAAGGACGGCCGCCGTCAGCTCAGCGGGGTCTGCCGCACACCGAGCACCTCTGACCCCGGGTGCACCCGTTCGGTGCGTTCATGTTCTCGCCTGGCGCCGGGAGGTCAGGGACTCGGCATGCCCGTGGGCCTTCCGCAGGACTCCGATCGTGAGCAGGGCGAGCGGTGCGTTGACCAACCCTGGTGCACCGACCCACAGGGACTGGGTGGACGCTGCGTAGGCACCCCAGATCACCGCGTTCAGGAACAGCAAGACCTGCGAGGTCATGGACACCCCGCGGAGTCGGTCCGGGTCACCCCGGCTGTGCCAGACCACCAAGGCCTGGGGCCACCAGAGCACCAGGGAGACCACCGAGCCAGTGAGGCCGGCGATCGCGGCGAACGTGTTCACGGCGGGCCTCCGCCTTGCCCCGATCCCCAGCGCGGTTCGCAGCTCGGGGCAGCGTCGGCCGCTGCGGCATCGGGCTCGTCGACCCGGCTCGAGGCGGCCGCGGAGGCCGGCAGTGCTGTCCTCGTTGATGACTCCATGGGGTCCTCCAACGCTTTGCCTCGCTCCACGGTCGTGGCGCGGCGCGTCCTGCCGCATCGGGAGAATCACGTAGAACTGCGGAAGGTGGCATGGGTCATCTGTCGAACCTGGCACGCGGATCTGCGAGCGACCTGAGGTGATGGAGCGATCACCGGATTCGTGGTCCGACGGGCCGGCACGTGTCAGGCGAGCCCGTTCTCGAACGCGAACGCGGCGGCGGCTGTCCGGGATGTGACACTCAGCTTCGTGTAGATGTTCGACAGGTGCCGTGCGACAGTCTTGTCGCTCAGCACGAGCGCGGCGGCGATCTCGGCGTTGCTGCGGCCGGTCGCCACCAGCCGGAGCACCTCGACCTCGCGTTCGGTCAGTCCCGCGGGACGACTCGTTTGCATCAGCTGGAGCACGTCGCGTTCCGCCGGAGCCGCCCCGAGACCCTGGAACACGCGGCGCGCCTGGCCGAGCTCGGCGACAGCCGAGTCGCCGTCGCCCAGATCCCACAGTGCACGTCCGAGGAGCACCTGGCAGCGTGCGGCGTCGTACGGGGCGTCGAGCGAGCGCCACAGGGACGCCGCGCTGCGAGCCTCCAGGGCGGCCGCACCGGGATCTCCGGCGCTGAGCAGGCAGCTCGCTCGTGCCTGGTGCCCGGCGGCCGACAGTGCCGCGCACCTGAAGGACTCGGCGATCGCGGCCAGCTCGTCGGCGACGGCCCGCGCCTCCTTGACCTCACCGGTCGCGAGCAGAACCTCGACCGAGCCGGCGAGCAGCTGGGAGCGGTGGACCGGGTCCCGCGGCTCGGCCAGCAGGCGGTGGACGGCGTTGGTCGCGGCCGCGGTGCGGCCCCGCGCGAGCCACAGCAGCGCCAGGCCCGGCTGGGACTCGTAGCCGAAGCCGGTCGCCCGTTCGTAGTCCGTCTCGGCCGCGTCCAGGTCGCCGCAGATGCGATGCAGGTTGCCAGCCTCGGCCAGTGCCAGTCCCGCGGGCCACGGGGTCCCGGAATCGAGGTACGTGCGCGTAGCGCGGTCGAACTCCTCGAGCGCCGCACGGAAGGCGCCACGAATCGCCATGATCTGCCCGCGGTGGATCGCGCACTGACCCGTAAAGGGAACCAGGCCGGGCTGTTCCTCGATCCACCGGGTCAGGGCGGCGGTCCACTCCGCGGCGCGCCCGTAGTCGGAGACCTCCTGGCACGCCTCGATGAGCGAGCAGTACACGTGGCCCGCGGCGATAGGGGAGACCTCACCCATCGAGATGCCGATCATCGCCTCGTCCAGCAGCGACATGCCCTCCGGCACGCGACCTGCGTACATCAGCATCCGGCCCTGCGCGTTGAGCCCCTGGGCGAGCAGGTCGGCGTCGCTGAACCTCCGCCCGTACTCCGTGATCTCCTCAGCCAGCTTCGACGCCGGCTCGAACTCGCCCGCGTAGATGTGGCGCATCATCACGGGAACCAGGACGTACCCCCGCTCCACGACGTCGCCGCGAACCTGCTCCAAGAGCCGGCGGCAGCGGCCGACCCAGCCGGCCCCGACGGCGGACTCGCCGTTCTCGAGGAGCACCATCGAGAGCCAGAATCCGATGCGGACCGCGGGCACGGTCTCGCCGGCGTCGATGTGCGCCTTGTAGGCCCGTTGCAAGGCCTGGACGCAGTCGTTCTGCCGGCCCAGGAGGTAGGCCGCGATCGCCAGCCGAGAGAAGTCCTGTGCGCCGAGGGCGGTGTCGTCGGCATCCGAGAGGGCGTCGTACGCGGCCACCCACTCGCGGCGCTCGTACGCCTCCCGTGCTCGTTCCAGATCGTCGACCACTCCCACGGCGCACCACCCACTTCTGATGTTAGGACGTGCGCGTACGACCCGTCAGGCAGCCGTCAAGGCGTCGGCCCTCCCGGCGATCTGGCGCGCGACGTACTCCGCGTCGCGCCCGACGCCCACCAGCACCATGGAGCTGAAGGCGTACTGGAAGGAGAGGCCGCAGAAGAACATCCCGGGAGCCTTCTCGACGACACCGCGGTACTCCTCGGGCCATCCGTCCGGTCCGAAGACCGGCACCGTGATCCAGTCGAAGACCTGCTGGAAGCCGGTGCACCAGATCACCGTCGAGGCGGGGATCACCCGGCCGTCGTCCAGCACCGGTCGCCCGCCGTCGACGCCGGCGACCCGCTGGGTGATTCGTTCGACGCCCCGCCGGGCGAGATCCTCCCGCTTGACCCGGGTCATCGGTCCGCCGTGGTGCCGGACCTCGTCGAGCGCCTTGCGTCCTATGGGCGTGCGCCGGGTGAGCACGTGCTGCCACATGAGGACGACCGCGGGGAAGCCGATCCGCAATGGCTTCCGGTCCCACCGGAACGGGATCTGCCCGCAGTCCCGCCCGACCAGCGTGGTGGGTAGGTGCTCGGCCACCTCGTAGGCGATGTCGCACCCCGAGTGCGAGGCGCCCACGACGAGCACAGGACCCGCGGAGATCTGCGACGGACGCTGGTACTCGCACGAGTGCAGCTGCTGGATGGACGGGTCGAAGTCGGCGGCGAAGGCCGGGACGTACGGCGTTCGTCCAAACGTGCCCGTGGCGACGACCACGTTGTCACAGGTGACCGTGTCCTCGCCGAGCACAGCGCGGTAGCCACCCTCGGGTCTCGCCTCGAGCCGGTCGACGTGGGTGCTCGTCCGCACCGGGAGGTCGTGGTGGATCGCGTACTTCTCCAGGTAGTCCGCGACCTCGTCCTTGCCGGGGAACGACCAGGGCGCCGCCGGCCAGCTGAGGCCGGGGAGCGCGTCATACTTCGCCGGGCTGTAGAGCCTCAGCGTGTCCCAGTGTCGGCGCCAGCCGTCCCCGACGCGGGGGTTCCCGTCGACGATCAGGAACGGGCGTTCGAGCCGCTGCAGGTGGTAGCCCGTGGCGAGGCCAGACTGGCCGGCACCGATCACCAGGGTCTCGATGCGTTGGTTGTTCATGACGTGCTCCCGTCGTTGCTGGACGGCAGCACGCTAAGAGCGCGGGGTCGGGCATCGCGTCGGCACGATTGCGCATCTTCTCCGTTCCGTAGTGGGAAGAATCACGCACCCGTCGACTGTTTCCGAGTCAGCCTGCCTGTCCGCGCACCGAGCTCGTCGTGGCAGCGGACGGTTCAGTGACGTACACCGAGACTGACTGACGGATCCGAGTGCATCGCGGTGCTGCAAGGGGTCAGGGGCTCGAATCCCTGTGCTGGTCAGAGGCCACGCCGGGATCCCCTGAGCACGTCGGGGCCCGCGACCGGGCCGCTCGTGCCAGCATGAGGCGTGCTGAGCGTGAGCGTCATCGTCACCGCGTTCGACCAGGGCGGACTGGTCGCCGAAGCGGTCGAGTCGGTCCTGCGCCAGACCCGCGTCCCGGATGCCGTCATCGTGGTCGACGACGGCTCGACCGACGACGAGTCGGTCGACGTCATCGAGCGGCTCCAGAGGGACGCTCGGGTCAGGGTGCTGCGTCAGTCCAACCGTGGGGTCGGCGCAGCCCGGAACGCGGGGATCGCCGCTGCTGGGACCGACCTCGTGGCCGTGCTGGACGGCGACGACCGCCTCGCGCCGACGTTCCTCGAGCGGACGGTCGCGGTCCTGGAGGGTGACCCCGGCGCACGTGCCGCCTCGTCGTGGCTGCATGCGCACGGCGTGATCGACGCGGTCGTCCGGCCTCGCGGAGGGTCGGCGGTCGACTTCCTGCACCGCAACGCCTGCCCTGCGTCCGCCGTGGTCCGTCGCGACGCCTGGCGTGCGTGTGGCGGCTACGACGAGGACATGCGCAGCGGGTTCGAGGACTGGGACTTCTTCTTGTCGCTCGTCGGCGATGGTGGGCACGTCACCGTCGTGCCCGAGCCGCTCATCGAGTACCGGACGGCGCCCGCGTCCGCGAACGTCCGCTCCATGGACTCCCGGCTGGAGCTCTACGGCCGGATCGTCGACAAGCATCGCGCCGTCTTCGAGCGGCACCTGCGGGAGGTGCTGCTGGCGCTCGAGGCCCGCGCCATGGACGCCGCCGGCCGGTGGGAGGACCTCGTGGCCGCGGACGGGTCGCTGCCGGTCGGGGAGGTCACGTACGGCGACGGCGGCATGGCCGCGGCCGTCCGGATCGCCGTCCGCCGGGGCTGACCGCCTCCTCGAGGCCGTCGTCGTCGCAGCCGGACCTCATGGCACGAGCGGCAGGTCTACCGCGTCCGTCGTCGACCTCGCCCTTCCGCCGCGCGCGGCCGGGACGTCGAGGCGGCGCAGGACCAGCAGCGCGATGCCGGCGGACAGGACCTCGCCCGCGGCCAGGCCGGTCCAGATGCCGGTGGGGCCCGTGTGTCCGAGGGCGAGCACCAGCGGGACCTTGACGAGCAGGAGCGTTCCGACGGAGATGAGGTACGACGGTCGTGGTCGGCCGAGAGCCTGGAAGTACGCGGAGACCAGTGGTGTGACGCCGGCTGCAGCGAACCCGATCGCCAGGATGCGCAGAGCGTCGACGGACTCGGCGTGGACGGCGGCGTCGTCGACGAAGACGGCGGTGATGGGCTCGGCGAGCAGCGCGACGGAGCCGGCGGCGACGGTGCTGTAGACGAGGGTGGCGCGCAGCGACAGGGTCCGGGCGCGTCGGACGCGTGCGGCGAGCCGGCGACCGGCGTTGTACCCGACGATCGGCTGCATCCCCTGGCTGATGCCGAGCTGGGGCATCGCGACGAACGTCTGGATGCGGGAGCAGATCGCGAACGCGGCCAGTGCCGCGGTGGCGGCGGCCAGCCGGGACAGCGTGGTGTTGACGACCACGACGAGGAGGGTGGCGCCGAAGCCGGCGAGGAACGACGGGGCGCCGATACCCACGAGGGTGCGGACCGTCGGGAGGTGGGGCCGCAGGTCGGACCTGCGGACGCGGTAGGGGCGGTGCCGCTGGGCGAAGAAGAACCACATGCTCATGGCGGCGGAGACGGCCTGGCCGCCGACCGTTCCCAGGGCGGCTCCACGGACGCCGAGGTCCAGTCCGAAGATGAGCAGCGGATCGAGGGTGATCTGGACCGCGACGGGGACGACCCAGAGCATCGTGGCGAACCGCATCCGACCCTCGGCCCGGACGAGGCTGGAGAACCCGGTCGAGACGATCGCGCCGGCCAGGATGATCTGGGCGTACTCGCGCGCGTAGCCAAGGGTCTCGCCGTGGGCGCCGAGCAGCCGCAGGAGCGGCTCCAGCCCGGTCAGCCCGATCACGGTGGTCGTGACGGCGGCGGTCCAGAAGACGACGAAGGCGTTCCCGGCCGCGCGTGCGGCTGTGCTCGTGTCGCCGGAACCGAGGTGCCGGGAGACGACGGAGGCTGCGCCGACGCCGAGGGCGGTCGAGACCGCGCCCAGCGCCAGGAGCAACGGGGCGACGAGGTTGACCGCCGCCATCGCCGTGGTCCCGACGCCGCGGGCGACGAACCAGGCGTTGGTGAGCGCGTAGATCCCGTAGACCCCGACCGCGATGGTGGTCTGGGTGCAGGCGTGCCACAGCAGCCGCCCGACGGGCCGTTCGCCCAGGGCGGCGGCGTCGAGCGTGCGCCGCGTCCGCGCGCCGGTGTCCCGGGTGGTCACGGCTCGGTGAGCAGGCGCATCGTCGTGTCGATCTTCTCGCGTGCCCAGTCGTACTGGGTAGGTGTCGTGTGTCCGCGGTAGACGGTCTCGATGGCCATGATCACGACCAGGTGCAGGCAGTACAAGCGACGGCGCGTCTGCTCCCTGGGGGTGAGCTGCTCCTGGCCGTAGCCGCGCATGAACGCGGTCGGGTCGCCGAGGTCGGACAGCTGCGTGCCGGCGAACCCGGCCTCCATCAGCGGGTCCCCGTACAGGGCTCGTTCGTGGTCGATGATCGTGACGATCCTGCCGTCGCGGACCATGACGTTGGAGTCCCAGAGGTCCCACTCGACGAACCTCGGCTCGATGACGTCCTCGAGGACGTCGGCGTGCAGGGCGACCACCTTGCGGATCTCGTCGTAGTCCCGGCCGATGTCGACGTTGCGGGCCTCCCCGGCGGCCAGGACGTCCTCGACGAGGCCGGTGAACACGACCCGCCACGACGGGTCGCCCGGGCCGGCGAGCGGTCCGAACCAGCTCCCGCGGATCGAGTTCAGCTCGCGGTTGGCAGCGCCGAGCGCCTCGTTGTACGCGTCGCGCCGCTCGGTGCTCAGGCCGTCGGTGATGATGCCGAAGTTCTCGGCGTCGACGAACGGCATGAAGAAGTAGTCGGCGTCGACGAGCTCGTGGCTCAGGTCGGCGTGGTCGACCTGCGGGACCGGGACGTCGGTGCGTGCCGCGATCAGCGCCAGCGCGTCGAGCTCGATGCGCATCGCGCCGCGCTCGGCGGGCATCACGGGCACGCCCCGCGGCGGCGCGATCTTCACGACCACGGCCCGGCCGTCGCGCAGCAGGATCCGGTAGGCGACGTTGAACCAGCCGTGCCCCAGCTCCTCGAGCCAGGTGTCCGGCTCGCCCGTGGGCACCTGGTCGGCGCCGTAGGCACGCTCGACCATCGCACGCAGCGTCGCGGGCGTCTGGCGGTTCTTCGTGATGCTCTCCATCGAGTCCTCGTCATGGTGCGACAGGTGGCCCTGGGCGGCGCCTGGGGCACCATCCTGGTCGACGACCAGGCGGGCCGGGAGGGTGCGACGGGGTTGCGTCCGGGCGGCCGGCGGTTCAGCGCGGAGGGGGTCCGCTGCTCGCCCGGACGATGAGCTCCGTAGGCACGATCGTCAGCGCCGGAGCCGGGATCGACCGTGACCGGAGCTGACCGACGACGAGGCCGACCAGCGCGCGGCCGATGGCGGGGAAGTCCTGCCTGACGGTCGTCAGGGGCGGCGAGGCCCAGCCGCTGACGGCGATGTCGTCGAAGCCCACCACGGACACGTCCTCGGGCACGCGACGGCCCTGCTCGTGCAGCGCCCGCACCAGGCCGAACGCCATCTCGTCGTTGGCGCAGAACACGGCGGTCACCCCGAGGTCGTCCGCGAGCCGCTGACCCGCCTCGTAGCCGGAGCGCGCGCTCCAGTCCCCGTACACCGGCTCGGGCGGACGAATCCCGGCCTCCAGGAGGCAGCGGCGCCACGTACCGCTGCGCACGAGGGCGTGGTCCGAGTCCAGCGGCCCGGCGAGGTGGTGCACGGTGCGGTGTCCGAGGCCGAGCAGGTGGCGGACCGCCTCCTCGCTGCCCTGGACGTGGTCGGCGGTGACGGTGGGGTAGTGGCCTGCGAACTTGGAGAAGGACACCGCCACGGGCATGCCGGCGGGGAGCACCAGCGTCGCCGGCGTCGCCAGCTCGGCCCGCATGATGACGAGGCCGTCGATGGCCTGGTGCGAGATGCGGTGGGCCGCGTTCTCCCAGCCGTCCGGGGCGGGGTTGCGCACGTGGAGGAGCGTGACCGAGTAGTCCTCGAGCTCCGCGGCCGCGACGAGGGCCTCGGCCGTGAGGGCCTCACCAGTGCGGTTGAAGCCGTGCGAGAGCACGCCGATGGCGCCGAACGTGCCGTTCCGCAGCGCCTGGGCCGCCCGGTTCGGCGAGTAGCCGAGCTGGTCCATGGCGTGCACGACGCGTGCGCGGGTGCTCGATCGGACGGACTCGGCGCCTGTCGAGACGCGCGAGACCGTCTGCGGCGAGACGCCGGCAAGGCGAGCCACGTCTCCGATCGAAGGGCCCGAGCGGCGTCGGCCGGGCGCTGGCGCGGTGGTCATGGCGAGATGCTAGTGGGGAACAGGGATGGTGACGTCACCAATCGTCGCGAATCCATACCTGACCGTTACCAAAACGTCGCCGGAGGAGTCGTCGGACCGCTGCTATGGTGACGTCACCAATCGCCAGAGAGGTCGAGTGACGCCGGTGTCGCTCGTGGTCGGTGTGGACGAGACCTCTGTGGCGCGGAGCTGGGAACCGCCTGACCCACAGCACGGCGCACGACCTCCAAACAGCACAGTCGACCTATCCCGCTCACCCGCCGCGACGTCGCGGGGGGCGCGGGAGCCGGCGGCTCGGCGAGAGCCGGCGACGGTCCACGGGACGACCAACAGCACGAAGGGATCACCCGATGAAGAAGACACGCACGCTCGGGGCGCTGGGCGCCGTCATGACGCTGAGCCTCGCCCTCGCCGCTTGCAGCGGTGGAGGTGGTGGCTCGGGCACGGACGAGACGACTGACGCCAGCGGTGGTACGGGCGACAACACCTTGACGGTCTGGGCATGGGACCCGGCGTTCAACATCTACGCCCTCGAGGAGGCCGAGAAGGTCTACCAGAAGGACCACCCGGACTTCAGCCTCGAGGTCGTCGAGACGCCGTGGGACGACCTGCAGACCAAGCTGACCACGCTGGCCCAGTCGGGCGAGACCGACCAGCTGCCCGACATCTTCCTCATGCAGAACAACGCGTTCCAGAAGAACGTCATCAACTACCCGGACATCTTCGCCAACTTCGGCGACTCCAAGGTGGACTACAGCGAGTTCCCCGAGTCCGTCGTGGCGTACTCCACGGTCGACGACACCAACTACGGTGTGCCGTTCGACAACGGGACCGCGATCGGCGCGTACCGGACGGACCTCCTCGAGCAGGCCGGCTACACGGTCGACGACTTCACCGACATCACGTGGGACGAGTTCCTCACCCTCGGCAAGGACGTGCTGGCCAAGACGGGCAAGCCGCTGCTCACCGGCCAGGCGAACTCGGCCGACACGATCATGATGATGCTGCAGAGCGCGGGCGCGAGCCTCTTCGACGACGAGGGCAACCCGACGATCACCGACAACGACGCGCTGCTGGCCGCCATCGACATGTACGGGCAGCTGGTCAAGGCCGGCGTCTTCGTCGAGGTCAACTCGTGGGACGAGTACATCAACACGATCGTGAACTCGAACACGGCCGGCATCGTCAACGGCGTGTGGATCTCCGGCTCCATCCAGTCGGCCGCGGACCAGTCCGGCAAGTGGGCCGTCACCAACGTCCCGAAGCTCGACGGCGTCGACGGGGCGACGAACTACACCGCGAACGGTGGCTCGTCCTGGGCGATCACCCCGAACGGCAACGAGGCGCTCGCCAGCGACTTCCTGGACGCGACCTTCGCCGGCTCGACCGAGTTCTACGACACGATCCTCCCGAAGTCGGGCGCACTGGCCAACTGGCTTCCCGCGGGTGAGTCGGACGTCTACAACGAGCCGCAGGAGTTCTACGGCGGGCAGCCGATCTACGCCGACGTCCTGAAGTTCGCCGCGCAGGTTCCCAGCAACAACACGGGCGCCTACTACTACGAGGGTCGCGACGCCGTGAGCGTCGCCATCACCAACATCCTCAACGGCGCGGACCCGAAGGCCGAGCTCGACCAGGCGCAGCAGACCGTCGAGTTCGCCATGGGGTGACCTGAGGGCGGGCGGCGGAGGCCGGTCTATCGGCTCCGCCGCCCGCTTTCCTGCCCTGCCCGTCGTCACCGCGAAGAAGAGGTGAGCCGATCGTGTCCGCTCCCACCGCACCGACCGAGGGCCGCGCACCGAGCGCGCCCCCGCCCGGGACGAAGAAGTCCCGTCCGTCCAGGCCGCCCAAGGCGGCACCTCTGTCAGCGATCCAGCGCCGCCGCAGCCTGACCGGGTGGACGTTCATCATTCCCGCCGCGGCCATCATCGTGCTGGTCAACTTCTGGCCGATGATCCAGGCGCTCTTCCTGTCGCTGAAGACGGGACGCGGGACCCAGCTGAGCTGGGCCGAGCCGCTGTGGCTGAACTACCAGCGACTGTTCCAGGACGACCAGTTCCGGCTGACGCTCAGCACGACGTTCATCTACCTGATCATCCAGGTACCGATCATGCTCCTGCTCGCGATGCTGCTGGCGAACGTGCTCAACGCACCGTGGCTGCGGTGGAAGGGGTTCTGGCGGACGGCGATCTTCCTGCCGTGCGCCGTGGGCCTCGTGTCGTACTCGCTGGTGTTCCGGCAGATCTTCGCGACCGACGGCCTCGCCAACGACCTGCTCACGCAATTCGGGATACTCGACTCTCCCGTCAACTGGCTCGGCCAGACCGGCACCGCGCGGATGGTGATCATCCTCGGCCTGCTGTGGCGGTGGACCGGCTACAACATGATCTTCTTCCTGGCCGCCCTGCAGAACATCGACCGCTCGACCCTGGAAGCGGCCCGCGTCGACGGCGCGAACGGGTTCAAGACCTTCTGGTACGTGACCATGCCGCAGCTCAAGCCGATCATCCTGCTCTGCGCGATCCTGTCGACCAACGGAACGCTGCAGATGTTCGACGAGTCGTTCAACCTCACCGCAGGTGGCCCGGGCAACACGACGATGTCGGTCTCGCACTACCTGTACAACGTGTCGTTCCGCAACAGCCCCAACTTCGGGTACGCGGCCGCCATCTCCTACGCGATCCTCATCATCGTGGCCATCCTGGCCGCCATCCAGCTGAAGGTGGGCGACAAGCGTGACTAGGACAACACTTCGCCGGATCCCCGCTTACCTGTTCCTGTCGGTCGCCGTCGTCCTGTCGGTCTTCCCGCTGTACTTCATGACCGTCTCGGCGACGAACACGAGCAACGAGGTGATCGCGTCCAAGCTGCTTCCGGGGGGCCACCTCCTCGACAACTTCCGGTCGCTCGTCGACGCCCAGCCCCTGGGGACGGCGTTCTACCACTCCGCGGTCAACGCCGTCGCGACGACCCTGCTCGCCCTGGTGCTGTGCTCGATCGCGGGGTACGCGTTCGAGATCTACCACTCGCGGGCGAAGGACGCCGTCATGGGGCTCCTGCTCCTGGCGATCATGATCCCGTTCGCGGCCACGATGATCCCGTTGTTCCGCCTCTTCGCCCAGCTGGGCCTGGTGAACTCGACGGCCGCGGTCATCCTGCCCCTGATCGCGACACCGTTCCTGATCCTGCTGTTCAGGCAGGCCTCGCGGACGTTCCCGCACGAGATCATCGAGGCGGCGCGCCTCGACGGGCTGGGCGAGGTGAGCATCTTCGCGCGCATCTACCTGCCGACGATGAAGCCCACCCTTGCTGCCGCGGGTGTCATCACCTTCCTGTTCTCGTGGAACAACTTCTTGTGGCCGAAGGTGATCCTGGTCGACAACGCGTACCAGACCTTGCCGATGCTGCTCTCGAACATGCGCGCCGGGTACGTCACCGACTACGGCAGCCTCATGCTCGCCGTGTTCATCGTGTCGGTGCCGACGGTGGTCATCTTCCTGGCGCTGCAGCGCCACTTTGCCGAGGGCGTCACGGGGGCCATCAAGTGACATTCGACCTCAACCGGATCGCGGACCCCCAGTTCGTCAAGGAGAACCGGCTCGACGCGCATTCCGACCACCGGTGGTTCGCCTCCCCGCAGGAGGCGAAGACCGGAACGAGCTCCTTCGAGCAGTCGCTCAACGGGCTGTGGAAGCTGCACTACGCGAAGAGCCCCGCCCTCGTCGTCCCCGGCTTCGAGCGGGTGGACGTCGACGACTCGGGCTGGGACGACGTGCCGGTGCCCGCCCACGTGCAGCTGCTCGGCTACGACCGCCCGCAGTACACCAACGTGCAGTACCCGTGGGACGGCTACGAGCAGCTCGAGGCGGGGCAGGTTCCCCAGCGGTACAACCCCGTGGCGACGTACCGCCGGACGTTCACCCTCGAGCACCCGCTCGAGCCTGGCGAGCGGCTGAGCGTCAGCTTCCACGGCGCGGAGAGTGCCGTCGCCGTGTGGCTGAACGGCGCCTACGTGGGCTACGGGACCGACTCGTTCACGCCGTCGGAGTTCGACCTC
This sequence comes from Cellulomonas sp. P1_G12_2, assembly GCF_056405535.1. Classification (NCBI taxonomy): domain Bacteria; kingdom Bacillati; phylum Actinomycetota; class Actinomycetes; order Micrococcales; family Cellulomonadaceae; genus Cellulomonas; species Cellulomonas sp. P1_G12_2. The sequence goes on from NZ_JBFUBX010000005.1 coordinate 45,442, forward strand.
ACCGACGCCGTGGTCGACGGCGAGAACCTCATCGTGGCGCAGGTGGTCCGGTGGAGCGCCGGGTCGTGGATCGAGGACCAGGACTTCTTCAGGTTCTCGGGCCTGTTCCGGGACGTCGTCCTGAACCGCCGGCCCACCGTGCACGTCGAAGACGTCCGAGTAGTGACCGACGTCGCCGACGACCTGTCCGAGGCGACGGTGCGCGTGCGCGTCGTCCTGGCCGGCGAAGGCAGGGTGGACGCCCGGATCGTCGGTGCCGGACAGCTGAGCGGCGACGACGAGCTCGTGGTCCGCATCGAGAGCCCGCGGCTGTGGAGCGCGGAGGACCCTCACCTGTACGACCTCACGCTCGACGTGCACGACGCGTCGGGCCGCCTGACCGAGCACATCCCTGTGCGAGTAGGTGTGCGCCGGTTCGGCATCGAGGACGGCCTGCTCAAGGTCAACGGGTCCCGCGTGGTCTTCAACGGCGTGAACCGGCACGACTTCGGCCTCCAGGGTCGCGTGATGACCCGTGAGCAGACGGAGGCCGACCTCCGGCTCATGAAGCGGCTGAACATCAACGCCGTGCGGACCAGCCACTACCCGAACAACTCGTTCTTCTACGAGCTGTGCGACGAGTACGGCCTGTACGTCATCGACGAGATGAACCTCGAGTCGCACGCCATGTGGGACAGGGTGGCCATCGGTGGGGCGCCGATCGAGGAGGCTCTGCCCGGGGACCGCCCCGAGTGGCTGCCCGCCCTGCTCGACCGCGCCGCGAGCATGCTGGAGCGGGACAAGAACCACCCGAGCATCGTCATGTGGTCCTGCGGCAACGAGTCGTACGGCGGGACGGACATCCTGGCGGTCGCGGACTACTTCCGTCGCGAAGACTCCCGGCCTGTGCATTACGAAGGGGTGCACTGGGACCCGCGGTACCCCCAGACGACCGACGTCGTCTCGCGGATGTACGCGCCGGCCACCGAGATCGAGGAGTTCCTCGCGACGCACCGCGACAAGCCCTACCTGCTGTGCGAGTACGCCCACTCGATGGGCAACTCGTTCGGCGCGGTCCACAAGTACCTCGACCTCGCCTACCGTGAGCCGTTGTTCCAGGGCGGCTTCATCTGGGACTTCGCGGACCAGGCACTGCGGCGCACCGACCCCGGTGGCCGTGAGTACTTCGGCTACGGCGGCGACTTCGGCGACGCGCCGCACGACTCGGACTTCAGTGGCAACGGCATCGTCTTCGCCGATCGCACCCTCAAGCCGATCGCCCAAGAGGTGCACTACCTCTACCAGGGCTACCGGCTCTCGGTGGACGCCGACAAGGTCACGGTCGAGAACCGCCACCTGGCCACCCCGTCGTCGGCCCACGAGTGCGTGGTCACCGTCGCCCGAGAGGGTCGGGTGCTCCAGGAGGAGGTGCTCGACACTGCCGTCGCCCCTGGGGCCTCGCAGGTCTACGCGCTCCCCGTCACGGTGCCGACCGCACCCGGGGAGTACACCGTCGACGTGTCCTTCCGACTCCGACGCACCACGCGCTGGGCGTCGGCCGGGCACGAGGTGGCGCACGAGCAGGCGGTCGTGGTCGTCGCTGGCTCCGTGCCGGCCCGTCGGGCCGCCACACCGGAGGTCGTCTACGGCATCCACAACGTGGGCGTGCGGGGGAGGCACTTCACCGCCCTGTTCTCGCGGCTGCACGGGGGGTTGCTCTCCTACCGCTACGGGCTGACGCCGGACGGCGGCCGGGAGCTGCTGCGCTCGGTGCCCCAGCCGAGCTTCTGGCACGCACCCACCTCCAACGAGTACGGCTGGGGCGCACCCGCGCAGGACGGCGCGTGGCTTCTCGCCAGCCGGTATGCGAAGGCCGTCCGGGGGCCCGACGAGCCGGCGGTCGAGCAGACGGACGCCGGCGTGCGCGTCCGCTTCCGGTACGAGCTGCCCACCACGCCGGCGGGGGAGTGCGAGCTCTCCTACCTCGTGGACGGTGACGGTCGCGTGGAGGTCACCCTCACCGTGCGACCAGGTCCGGGGTTGTCGGACATGCCCGAGCTCGGGCTCCTGCTGGCGACCGACCACTCGTTCCGCCACCTGCGCTGGTACGGGGACGGGCCCGAGGAGTCCTATGTCGACCGTCGAGCGGGCGCGCGGCTGGGTGTGTGGGAGGCCGACGTCCGGACCGCGCTCACGCCCTACCTGCGTCCGCAGGAGGCGGGCAGCCGGACAGGCGTCCGCTGGGCGACCGTGACCGACGAGCGTGGGGCGGGCCTGCGGTTGGAGTCCGACCAGGGCATGGAGCTGTCGGCCCTGCCGTGGACGCCGTTCGAGATCGAGAACGCCGCGCACCACACCGAGCTTCCGCCGATCTATCAGACGATCCTGCGGCCGGCGCTCCAGCGGCGCGGGGTCGGCGGCGACGACTCCTGGGGTGCGCAGACCCACGCCGAGTACCGACTGCCCACGGATACCGAGCTGACCTTCCAGTTCGCCTTCCGCGGGCTCCTGTAGGTCCACCGCACCACTCGGTGCTCAGATCCGCCTCGAAGGCCCCGTGGCCAGCTAGATCGCTGGTCGCGGGGCCTTTCGGGGTGCTGAGATCGGTGCGCCCCGAGTCAGCGGACCTCCTCGAGGATGGTGAGGTCCCAGGCGCCGACGGTGAGGTCGGTGCCACCCTCGACGGTGGCGTCGTCGAGGACGGACCGGGCCGTGACGGGGCTCGTGACCTGCACGGGGCTGTCGGAGTAGTTCAGGAGGTAGGTCAGCGGTGCTCCGGCGGAGTTCACGCCTCGGCGAACGGTGACGGTCCCGGCGAGCTCCTGCGGCCAGCCCCACAGGCCCGCGTCGCGCACCGCCAGGGCGAGCACCTCGCGGACCAGGGCGGGTCCGGTCATCGTGCCGAGGTGGATCGCTGTCCCGGCCCCCGCGCGATGCCGGGTCACCGCCGCCTGACCGCCCCACGCAGGGTGGTCGTACGACGCGAGCACCTCCGCGCCGTCGGGCTGCAGGAGCTCCATGAAGCGCAGGGCGGAGCGGTCGTCGGGGCCCAGCGCGGCGGCGCCCGGGGCGGCCGCCAGGTCGCCGTGCAGGGTGAGGCGCACGTCGACCGGGACGGTGAACTGGTTGTACGTGAGCCCGAGGACGCCCGTGAGCGAGTGCGGCTGCCGGTCGCTCCACACCTTGACGTGCTCGTCGGCGACGAACGACTTGAACGTCGAGACCAGGTGGCCACCGTCGCCGACGAACGCGCTCAGCCGCTGCAGCGTCGACTCGGGCGCCGAGTACAGCGCCGGGACGACGACCATCGCGTACCGGCTGAGGTCCTCGGTGTCCGGGGAGACGAAGTCGCACTCGACGTTCAGCTCGAACAGGGCGTCGTACACCCAGCGGAGCACGTCGTTGTAGCCGATCGACGGGCGGAGGAAGGCGGGGAACCCGGTCTCGACGGTGAACCACTTCAGCGCCGTCAGGGCCTCGTTGCTGACCATGACCGCGACCCGGTTGGACTTTTGCAGGTGCACGAGCGACCGCCCCACCCGCCGGAGCTCGGCACCGATGACGGCGGCCTCGTCGTAGGTGGGGTTCGCCTGGAGGTCGTGGCTGAGCAGTCCGCGCCAGTACGTCTCGAAGGAGTTGTGGATGGAGTGCCAGTGCCAGTACATGACGGCGTCGGCGCCGCTCGCGAGGTGGCTGTAGGCCTGCAGGCGCAGCTGGCCCGGGTAGGGCAGCCAGGCCGGCTGCCCTTGGGCCTGGGTCTCCAGCACGAGGTAGTTCGCGCCGCCCTTGATCGAGCGGGTCATGTCCCCACCGAACGCGATCTCCTTGCCGGAGAGCGCGGACTGCGTGGGGTGGTAGATGTCGACGCCGGCGATGTCCACGTGCGCCGCAGCCCGGAAGTGGTCGACGGCCGGCTGCAGCCCGTAGGACCAGCCCGGCCCCCAGTCGAAGTCGAAGTTCTGCGTGAGGAACTGGTCGCCTCGCGCGTACTCGCGCACGATGGCGGCCTGCCACGCGAGGAACTCCTCCACGAGAGAGCGGCGGAACCGGTCGAACGAGGCGGCCAGGGAGCCGTTGATAGTGCCGCGCACGTCCGGGAAGTCCTCCCAGGCGTCGACACGGTTGGACCAGTAGTCCAGGCCGAAGGCACGGTTCATCGCGTCGACGTCGTCGTCGAACGTCTCGCGGAGGTGCGTGACGAACCTGCGCTGCACGTCAGCCGAGGCAACGTCGTAGTACTTCGTCTCGTTGTCGAGCTGGAAGCCGATGACCGCACGGCGGTGCGCGGTGTGCGCCAGGAGCGCGCGGATGACCCGCTCCGAGTGGAGGAGGTACGCCGGGTTGGTGATGTTCATGATCTGGCGCGCCCCGTAGCGTCCCTGGCCCGTGCTCGTCTCGGCGAGCACGTCCGGGTGCGACTTCACGAGCCACGCCGGCACCGCGTAGGTGGGGGTCCCGACGATGACGTGGATGCCGGCGGCCTCCATCGCGTCGAGCGCGCGGTCGATGTGCGTGAAGTCGAACACGCCGGGCTGCGGCTCCACCGTGCTCCAGGTCGACTCGGCGACGCGGACCACGTTGAGGTTCGCCGCCTGCAGCATCGCGACGTCGGTGTCGATGCGGTCGGTCGGCATGTACTCGTCGTAGTAGGCGGCGCCGTACAGGATCTCGTCCATGCGTGTCAGGCCTCCGTGCCTCGGGTCGGTGCGAGCAGCTCGATCTCGGGCCTGCGCGACGCTACCTCGACGGGGCGAGGACTGGTTCGCACAGGTGCCGTCCTGAGGACTGCCGGCGGTTCTGGAAGGTCGAGATCGCCGCAGGCGAGGTCACGGCGTGGTTTGTGTTCCCGTTCCCCTAGAGTCTCGTGCGATGGGACCGACGCCCGCGCCGCGCAGACGCCCGACGATCCGTGACGTCGCGGCTGCGGCGGGCGTGTCCCGGGGCACGGTCTCGCGCGTCATCAACGGTGGGCACTGGGTGTCCCCGGACGCGCTCGCGGCCGTCGAGGAGGCGATCCGGACCACCGGCTACTCCGCCAACCCGCACGCGCGCAGCCTGGTCACCGGACGGTCGAACTCGGTGGCGTTCCTGCTCACCGAACCCCAGCACCTGCTGTTCGAGGACCCGAACTTCTCGATCCTGCTGCGGGGAGCCGCCCAGGCGCTGGCCGCACGCGGCATGCCGCTCCTGCTCATGGTCGCGGGCACCCCCGAGGAGCAGAAGCAGGTCGCGTCCTACGTCGGCGCCGGGCACGTCGACGGCGTCCTCGCGATCTCCTCGCACAGCGGCAACCGCCTCCTCGACGCGCTGGTGCGGCAGGGCATCCCGATGATCTCCTGCGGCATCCCGCTCGGCTTCGAGGGCAGCCTCGGCTACGTCGCCGCGGACGACCTCGGCGGCGGGCGGCGGATGACGCGGCACCTGCTCGACATCGGCCGCACCAGGATCGCGACGATCACCGGACCACTGGACACCCCCGGGGGCAGGCTCCGTCTCGAGGGTTACCGCGACGAGCTCGGGTCGCTCTACGACGAGTCGCTCGTCACCCACGGCGACTACTCGCGGGACGGTGGCGCGGCGGGGATGCGGACGCTCCTCGAGCGGCGACCCGACATCGACGCGGTCTTTGTGGGCTCCGACCTCATGGCTGCGGGCGCCCTGCAGGTGCTCCGCGAGGCCGGCAGACGCGTCCCGCAGGACGTGGCGGTCGGAGGCTTCGACGACTCCGGGCTCGCGGCGACGCTCGATCCGCCGCTGACCACCATGCGGCAGCCACTCGAACGGATCGCCGGCGAGATGGTGCGCCTGCTGATCGAGCTGGTCGAGGGCGGGGAGCCAGCCGCCGTCACGCTGCCGACCTCGCTCGTCGTGCGCGCCAGCACCCGATCGGCTGGACCGACCCCTTCCTGACGAGCCGGATCAGGCCGACCGCCCGGTCCGAGCCGCCCGGAGGGGATCCTGAACGACACGCGCCTTCACGCCTGTGCACGCTCCCATCCGGGCCCGACATACGCGGACATCTTGACGGGCGCTTTCGTGCGCTCATACGGTGGCTGAGTGCTGTGCACGTGCACACTCCAATGAGACAAGGACGTCCCATGCAGCCGATCAGCCGACGCCGAACCCCCATGCTCGCCCTCCTCGCCGCGGGCGCCCTCGTCCTCGGCAGCGCGGGCCCCGCTCCGGCCGAGGAGCCCGACGGCCTGGTCAACTTCGCACCGGTCCGCAGCAACCTCGCCGCGAAGCCCTGGGTCACGGTGAGCGCCACCGCGGCGCAGGCGAATGCGGGACTCGCCGTCGACGGCGACCTGACGACCGCGTGGACCGCGCGCGGCAAGGGTCGGCACTCCCTCGTCCTCGACCTCGGCGGGGCGTACGACAACATCCGGAAGGTCGGTCTCGTCTTCCCCGACGCGCACGGCACCTACCAGTACGTGGTCGAGTCCTCCGCAGACGGTCACCGGTGGAAGACCCTCGTCGACCGCAAGAGGAACAAGCAGGCGGGTCGCGGCGAGGAGCACCTCGTCGCGCGCGCCGGGATCGCCTTCCTGCGCGTCACGATCACCGACGTGTCCCCGGGCGCCGTCGCCGGCATCAGCGAGCTGTCCGTGTGGAACTACCTGCGCGACGACGTCGTGCTGGGCGCGGACATCTCCTACGCCGACCAGAACGACGCACAGGGCCTGACCTACGTCGTGGACGAGGGCGCGGCGCCGGTGCCGATCCTCGAGGCGGCTGCCGACGCCGGCATGGAGTACATCCGCCTGCGCGTCTTCAACGACCCGCGCGACGAGCGGACGGGCGAGTACCTCGATCCCGCGTACCAGAGCCCGGAGCGCACCCTCGACGTCGCGCGCAAGGTCGTCGAGCAGGACATGGGCCTGGGCATCGACCTGCACTACGCCGACTCGTGGGCCGACCCGAGCAAGCAGGCGAAGCCCACCGCGTGGCGTGAGCTGCCCTTCGACGAGCTGACCCAGGCGGTCTACGACTACACGTACGCGACCATCGACGCGCTCGTCGCGCAGGGCACCACTCCCGACAAGGTCGCGGTGGGCAACGAGCTCATCAACGGCTTCATGTGGGGGAGCGAGCGCCCGCAGCCGTGGTTCGACGACTCGGTGTGGTGCGGCTCGTGCTTCTTCAACCACGACCCGTCGTTCGTCTCGCAGCCCGGCGGCGCCCTGCTCTGGGACTACTGGGGCTCGGACGACCCGGCCGAGCAGGCCGCCTACGACGCCGCGTGGGACCGGTTCGCCACCCTCCAGGCGTCGGGCATCAAGGCCGTCCGGGATGTCTCGGCGGCCCACGGCGAGGACATCCAGGTCGAGACCCACGTGATCATCGACAACGGGAAGGTCGACAAGACGCTCGAGTTCTGGGACCAGTTCCTCACCCGGCTGAACGCCAAGGGCCAGGACATCGACGTCATCGCGCACTCCTACTACCCCGAGTGGCACGGGACGCCCGAGCACTACGAGGCGAACCTGCACCAGGTCGCCGCGGCGCACCCGGGCTACGCCATGGAGATCGCCGAGACGTCGCACCAGTCGAACGACTGGGACGGCCTCCCGGTCCCGAACTCGCCCTACCCCAAGACCGCGGAGGGTGCCGGCCTCTTCCTCCAGGACGTCTTCCGGATCGCGAACGACCTGCCCGACAACCGCGGTGCCGGCGTCCTGGTCTGGGAGCCCGCGAACTGGCAGGAGATGATCGACTGGTCGAACAGCGCCTGGCCGGTGCTCACGTTCCACGAGACGGTCGAGGTCTACGAGGCCAGCGACGCCGAGTTCGTGGTCGCCGACACCGTCTACCGGACGGTCCGCACCTCGGCCCCGCTCAGGCTGCCGGCCACCGTCGACGTCCTCGACTCCGACGGCACGCTCCACGCAGTGCCCGTGACCTGGGACGCGGTCCCCGCCCGCGCCCCGTCCCGCCCCGGACAGGTCGTCGTCAGCGGCACCACGGTCGAGCACGGTCCGGTGACCGCGATCGTCGACGTCGTCCACAGAGCTCTCGCCACCCCCTGAGCGCTCGCGCCTGACGCACCACCGGCGGTGGCCCATCGCGGGCCACCGCCGGTGGCGTGCATGCCGCCTGTGGGCGACAGGGAAGCGCACCGCATCGGTTGCGCCCCAGCGCGCTGCGGGGTCAAGATCGCCCGACGGCTGCAGCCGTCCCCATGAAGGAGGTCCCAGATGGCCACGACGGAGACGGCGATCCTCGCCGGGGGGTGCTTCTGGGGTGCGCAACAGCTGCTGCGCCGTCGCCCGGGAGTGATCTCGACACGCGTCGGGTACTCCGGCGGCGACACCCCGAACGCCACCTACCGCAACCACGGCGACCACGCCGAGGCCGTGGAGATCGTCTTCGACCCCGAGCAGATCTCGTACCGGGACCTGCTCGAGTTCTTCTTCCAGATCCACGACCCGTCGACGAGGAACCAGCAGGGCAACGACATCGGCCGCAGCTACCGGTCGGCGATCTTCTTCACCTCGGACGAGCAGCGTCGGGTCGCGCTCGACACGATCGCGGACGTCGACGCGTCCGGGCTCTGGCCCGGCAAGGTCGTCACCGAGGTCGAGCCGGCCGGTGAGTTCTGGGAGGCCGAGGAGGAGCACCAGGACTACCTGGAGAAGATCCCGCACGGGTACACGTGCCACTACGTGCGCCCCGGCTGGCGGCTCCCGCACCGCGACGAGCAGCGGGTCGGGTAGCGCCCGAGTCGTGCGCGGCTCGGCTGAGCCGTGCGCACGGCGTCGGCGAGGTCCCGTTGGCGATCCCTGGCTGGGTCATAGCCAACCGGTCGCTGTCGAGGCGGGTGGGTGTGGTCGGCCCGAGTTCCCCCCGTCTGGCGGGTCGACGGACACGGTGTCGCGGTGGGATCGTCGGACGACGCACCGCGGAGGACACACCAGTGCTCGGACCACGACGGACGACCCAGGGTCGTCATTCGGCGCGCCCGCGGCAGGGGCGGCGGCCGTGGGAGTCGGTCGCGATCCTCGCGTCGATGGCGTTCCTGACGGCCGTCCTGGCCGCGCCGCCCATCGACACCTCCCACTCCGCCGACGTCGAGGGGGCGGTGACGGGCGCCGAGGCGCCGGTCTCGCAGGAGCCGACGGGACCGGCGTACACCCAGGCGCTGACGCGGCTCGACGACCGCGTGACGGCGGTGGAGACGGCGACCGCCACCCTTGTCGGCCATCCGTTGGTCGACACCACGAAGGCTGCCTCGCGGACCCTGTTCCGTCCCGGCGTGGCCGACGCCACGGCCGCGCCCGTCACGTCGGGGTTGACCGCCGAGCAGCTCCCGGACCGAGTCCTGGGCGCGCGACGGCAGGTGGCCTCGGGTGACCTCACCACGGCCGCGCGCGTGGTCAAAGGAGTCGAGACCGACGTCCTGCTGGTCGCGCTCGACCTCGGTGACCAGTCGGCGCAGAACGTCGCGATGACGCGCCTGCTGGTCTCCGCCGACCCGCAGGTCGCGCTGCTCGACGCGGCCGTCGGGTCCACCCACGCCGCCGCCGAGGTCCGCGACGTCGTCGCGGCCGCCAGCTCCGCGGTCCAGGCCAGGGACGCCGCGGCCGGCATCACCGTCGCGGCGCAGCAGATCGCGGTGACGGGGGACGAGGCCGCCAAGGCGGCGGTCGCCAAGGTGGAGGAGCAGGCCCGGTCGACCGACGGCTACACCAACGGGAACATCCCGCTGAAGGTGCTCTGCGCGGTCGCGTTCGCGCCGAGCCAGCACCTGCGCTGCGACGCGGCGGAGGCCCTGGCGCGGCTGAACGCGGCCTACCGCGTCGACTTCGGTCACGACCTGAGGATCACGGGCTCGTACCGCTCGCTCGAGGAGCAGATCAGCACGCGGGCGGCCAAGGGGACCATGGCCGCGGTGCCCGGCACGTCCAACCACGGCTGGGGTCTGGCGATCGACCTCGACCAGGCAGACGGCTACCGGTCCGCGCAGTACGCCTGGCTCAAGGCCCATGCGATGACGTACGGCTGGCACCACCCGACCTACATGGACGAGGGGGGTCGCGGACCCCACGAGCCATGGCACTGGGAGTTCGGCACGTCGGACGACGCCGGCACCGGCACGTCGGTACCGATCACCGTGGGCGTCGCGGCGCCGACCGCCCCGCCCCCGACCGCGCCCGCGCCGCCCGTCGTCGAGCAGCCCAGCGTCGCTCCGGCGGTGCCGGCGCCTGCCCCGAGCGCCACGCCGACCACGACGCCGACGCCGACGCCGAGCAGCAGCCCGACCGCTTCCGCGGGGCCGTCCGTTCCGTGACGTGCCCGTAGGCGCCGTGGACCTCCCCCTGGTTCCGGGGTGAGCGTCCGTCCACTCTTCGCCCCGAGGGGATCAGAGGATAGTATTCATCGATTCTACTGATGGGTGGGCGGCATGGAACTTCGACAGCTGGAGCACTTCGTCGCGGTGGCGGAGGAGCGTCACTTCACCAAGGCGGCCGAGCTCCTGCAGATCTCGCAGTCGGGACTGTCGGCGTCGATCAGGGCCCTGGAGAGCGAGCTGTCGGCGACGCTGTTCGTCCGCAGCACGCGCCGGGTCGAGCTCACGGCAGCGGGTGACGCACTGCTCCAGGAGTCGTACCGGACGCTCGCCAGCGCCGCGGCCGCGCGCGAGGCGGTCCAGTCCGTGCAGGGCCTGATGTCCGGCACGGTCGCGGTCGGCAGCGAGCAGTGCCTCGGCGTGGTCGACGTCCCGCACGAGCTGGCCTCATTCCACCAGCAGCATCCCGGGGTGGGTGTACGACTCGGCTTCGCCGGCTCGTCGGCGCTGCTCGCGGACGTCGCCGCGGGGCGGCTCGACCTCGCTCTCGTCGCGGTGTGCGGGGCTCCGCCGCCCGGCATCACGCTTGAGGCGCTGATGCGTCGCCCGTTCGTGGTGCTCTGCCGTCCCGACGACTTTCCGTCCGACGTCGAGTCCGTGTCGGTAGGTCAGCTCGCAGGTCACCGGCTCGTCGGCTTCCAGCCGGACTGGGCCGCCCGCATCCTGACCGATCGCCTGCTGGAGTCGGGCGGCCTCCCGTCGAAGGTCGACCTCGAGGTCAACGACGTCCACACCCTGCTCGACCTCGTCGAGGCAGGGATGGGCATCGCCCTCGTCCCGCAGACCGTGGCGGCCAAGCGGCCCGACCGGCTCCGAGCGATCCGGCTCACCGGCGAGCACGTGCCCAGCTGGGATGTCGCGGTGGCGGTGCCCGCCCATCGCGGACCGGCCGCGGAGGCTCTGCTCGCTCAGCTGCGGATCGCCGCGCGAGAGGCAGGCGGCAGCCCGTCAGAGTCGTGACGGACCCACGGACGGCGGACGACCGGGGGAGCGCCTGGCGTGGGCGCCCCCCGGCCGCACCGCTGTCCGCGTCACGGCACGCGGTGCCCCGCGGCGCGGAACAGCTCGTACCACTCGGCCCGCGTCAGCGGGAGCTCGGACCCGAGCGCCGCACCGCTGATCCGGTCCGGCGTCGTCGTGCCCAGGACGACCTGGATGCCGGCCGGGTGCCGGGTGATCCATGCGGTGGCGATCGCGATCGGCGGGACGTCGTAGTGCGCCGCGAGGCGGTCGACGACCGCATTGAGCTCCGGGTAGTCCTCGTTGCCCAAGAACGGCCCGGTGAAGAAGCCCGACTGGAAGGGTGACCACGCCTGAACGGTGATGTCGTTCAGACGGCAGTAGTCCAGCAGACCACCGCCGTCGAGCACGAGGGACTGATCCAGGCCCGCCATGTTGGCCGCGACTCCCTGCGCCACCAGTGGTGCGTGGGTGACCGAGAGCTGCAGCTGGTTGGCGACCAGCGGCTGGCGTACCGAGCGCGTGAGGAGATCGATCTGGCGTGGCGTGTGGTTCGAGACGCCGAACGCGCGGACCTTGCCGGACGACTCCAGCTCGTCGAAGGCGCGCGCCACCTCGTCGGGTTCGACGAGCGCATCCGGTCGGTGCAGGAGCAGGACATCGATGCGATCGGTGTCCAGCGCCGTGAGCGATCCCTCGACCGACGCCAGGATGTGCTCCGCGGAGAAGTCGAAGTAGGGCCCCTCCCGGACGATCCCGCACTTGGTCTGGATCGTCCAGGCGTCCCGTTCGGAGGCGCTGAGGTGCATCGCCTCGGCCCACCGGCGTTCGCAACCGTGCAGGGTCTCGCCGTACACGTCGGCGTGATCGACCATGTCGATCCCCGAGTCGCGGGCGGTGCGCACGATCTCCCGGACGTCGTCGTCGCTCTTGCCGTCGATGCGCATCATGCCGAGGACGACGTTCGACGCGGTGATCCCGTCCGCCAGCTCCAGGGTGCGCATCTCAGGTCGCCGACAGCGTCGCGAGCTCGTCGGCCGTCAGCACGAGATCGGCCGCCGCGGCGGAGTCCTGGATGCTGGTCGGACGCGACGCGCCAGGGATGGGGATGACCACGGGAGCGAGCGCGATCTCCCACGCCAGGGTGACCTGGTGCACGCTCACACCGCGGCTGGCAGCGACCCGCCCGAACGGCGCGTGCCGCGTCGCGAGCTCTGCGGCGTTCGAGATGCCGCCGAGCGGCGACCAGGGCAGGAACGCGATGCCGAGCGCGGCGCAGTGCTCGAGCTCGCCGAGACTGGAGCGGAAGGCCGGCGAGAACTGGTTCTGCACCGACGCCAGCCGGCCGCCCAGGATCCGCTGGGCCTCGTCGATCTGTGCGACGTTCGCGTTGGAGATCCCGGCCATCTGGATGACGCCCTCGTCGAGCAGGTCGACCAGCGCCCCGACGGAGTCGGCGTAGGGCACCCGCGGGTCCGGCCGGTGGAACTGGTACAGGCCGATCGCGTCGAGCCCGAGCCGCTGGGCCGACGCCTTGGCTGCAGCCTTGAGGTACTCCGGGTGCCCGTCCTGGGTCCAGGTGCCATCGCCCGGGCGCAGGTGCCCGCCCTTGGTCGCGACCAGGACGTCCGAGGTGTCGGCGCCGTAGCTGCGCAGGGCCTCGGCGATGAGCTCCTCGTTGTGCCCCACCTCGTCGGCGTGCAGGTGGTAGGCGTCCGCGGTGTCGATGAGGGTGACACCCGCGTCGAGGGCGGCGTGGATCGTCGCGACGGATCGCTCCGGCTCGGGACGGCCCTCGATCGACATCGGCATGCCGCCGAGACCGACGATCGAGACGGTCCGGCTACCCAAGGTGCGTTGCTGCATTGCTTCCTCCTGATGACTGACTGACGCAACGACGCTAGAGATTCGAGATATATCTGTCCAACATGACAAGACGATGGGTTTCAGAACTCGCTCAGATCAATGCAGGTGGTCCTGCGGTGTGTCACGTTAGGGTCGGCCGATGGCCCTGATCCACCGCGCCACCATTCGTCCGACCAAGGCGGAGCTGCTCACCGACTGGGTTCCGACCCAGCCCTGGGGAGAGCAGGAGCTCGAGCTGGTCGGTGCGTACCGGTTCGACGATCCGGACGGCGAGGTCGGCATCGAGAGCCACGTCCTGTCGACTGCCGGCGGGCACCTTCTCCATGTTCCGCTGACCTATCGCGGTGCTCCGCTGGACGGAGCGGAACGGTTCCTGATCTGCACGATGGAGCACTCGGTGCTCGGGCGGCGTTGGATCTACGACGCGACCGGAGACCCCGTCTATGCCCGCGTGCTCGCGTCCGTGCTGCTGGCGGGTGCTGACCAGGCCGACGAGCTCGTCGAGGGTGCCGCCGCCCCGCGCGAACCGAGCGTGCGCGTGACCGGGAGCGGCGCTCGCTCACGTGAGGTCCCGCCCATCAGCGAGGTGACTGCGTCCTCGGATGACTCGACGACAGTCATGGAGCTGTCCGGGGCCTTCCGCATCGTCATCTGCCGTCGTCTCGCCCGGCATGCGACTGCCACCGACCGTGAGTCCACCCTCACGGGCACGTGGTCGGGGCTCGAAGCGCCCGTCTTGCTCGCCTACGTGGACTAGCGCCGCGGCGGCGACTTCCGGATCGCTCAGCATGACGCACGCGACTCCGCTCGCTGAGCACGTCGCACCCCGATGGTCCCGGGCACGTGCCTCTGCGGGGTGGTTGCCTACGGTGATGAGGCAGACGCCGATCTACTACTACTCGTCGACGTCCGGCTTGGTACGCACGTTCGTCGATCGGCTGGGCCGACCCGCGTTCAACCTGGCCGAGCGAGAGCACCGACGCGCAGAGGTCGACGGACCGTGGGTCCTGCTGACGCCGTCGTACAAGACGGGCAACCCTGACAACGACACGATCCCGGAAGCCGTGCGACGGTTCCTTGCCTCGCCGGTGAACAGACGGCGGCTGGTGGCCGTGATGGGGTCCGGGAACCGGAACTTCGGGACGTACTACCAGCACGCGGCGAGACTCATCGCCACGCGGTCCGGGCGGCCGATCTTGTTCGAGTTCGAGCTCGCCGGCACCCCGTGGGACGTCGAGGAGGCACGGGGGCTCATGGCCGCGCTCGACGAGCGGCTCGCCGCAGGTCGATCCCGCCAGGACGACCGTGCTCCCCGCATTTGCGAGGCGGCACCGCGCGAGCGGGCACCCGAGACGGCATAGGTCGGAGCCGACGAAGCCGGTCCTGTGATCGCGCGACGATGCGGCCGCGCGTCGATCAGGGCGTCGGGACGACGCGCAGCGTGACCTCGGCGGCGCTCGGGCCGACGATCGCGCCGACGGGTCCGGGTCCGTAGCGGTCGTACTTGGCGTGCAGCGCCGCGTCGATGGCGGCGTGAGGCGCGTCGAGCCCGTCCTCGAAGACCACGTCCTTCTCGACGGAGCCGATGCGCACCCGGCCGGTCCCGGACTCCGTGGCCCGACGGAACCAGCCGTTCTGCGGCCCGTGCGCCGAGCGGATGTAGACGTCGTCGCCGAGGGCGGTGAACCAGATCGTCACGAAGGCCCGCAGGCTGCCGTCCGGGCGTCGGGATGCCACCTGGAGCTCGTCGACCCTCGCGATCGTGCGCAGGTCGTCTGCTGTCCAGCCGCTCATGCGCCTGTCCCTTCGTACTGCTCGGGGGTGACCTCGTCGGCCCAGTCCGTGTCTGGCCCGGTGCTCTCGTCGCCGATCTCCCACATGGCCAGGTGGGTCATGAAGCGGTCGGGGACGGCGCCGTGCCAGTGCCACTCGCCCGGCGGGGTCCAGACCGTCTGGCCCGGGTGCACCTCGATGACACGCCCGTCACGGGTGCCGACCCGGGCGGTGCCCTCGGTGACGTGCAGGGTCTGGCCGCGGGAGTGGCGATGCCAGAACGTGTGCGCGCCGGGCGCGAACCGCACGGCGTTCACGCGCAGCCGTGCGGGTTCGGGYGGTGCACCCAGGACGTCGAACCAGACGTCCCCGGTGAACCACGTCTCGGGGCCCTTCTGCGTCGACGGCAGCGGAGTGATCTCCATGTCGTCCTCCATTCCTTCGTGTCGTCGTCAGGGCTGCAGCAGGACCTTGATCGCCCGACGCTCGTCCATCGCCCGGTAGGCCTCGGCCACCTCGGAGAGGGGGAGCGTCAGGTCGAACACCTTGCCGGGGTCGATCTGCCGGGACCACACCAGGTCGATCAGGTGCGGCAGGTAGGCGCGCACGGGTGCCGGGCCGCCTCGGCTGCCCTTGTTGGACCAGAAGATCTGCTCGGTCGGCAGGTCACCGTGCGGGACGCCGACCAGGCCGATCATGCCGCCGGGTCGTGCGCACGCGACGGCCTGCAGGCGTGCCTCCTCGGTGCCGACGCACTCCAGCACCGCATCGGCGCCGATGCCCTCGGTCAGGTCGCGGACCTGGGCGAGTCCGGCCTCGCCGCGCTCGGCGACGATGTGGGTGGCGCCGAACTCGGTGGCGACCTTCTGGCGGTCGGCGTGCCGGCTCATCGCGATGATCGTCGTCGCCCCGAGCTGCGCCGCGGCCAGGACGCCGCTCAGCCCGACGGCGCCGTCGCCGACGACCACCACGCTCGTCCCGGGGCCCACCCCGGCCGAGACCGCGGCGTGCCACCCGGTGGCCATCACGTCGGACAGGGCCAGCAGGCTCGGGACCAGGTCGGGATCGGGCTGCCCGGGGGTGGCGATCAGGGTGCCGTCGGCGTTCGGGATGCGGATCTTCTCGGCCTGGCAGCCGTCGAACCCGCCACCGCGCTGGCAGGCGGAGTGCATGCCCTTGCGGCACACCGGGCAGGTGTTGTCGCTGTGCAGGAACCCGCCGACGACGAAGTCTCCGGGCTTCACGGTGGTGACCGCGTCGCCGACCTCCTCGACGATCCCGACGTACTCGTGGCCGATCGGGACGGGCTTCGACACGTCCGCGAGCCCGCGGTACCGCCACAGGTCCGAACCGCACACGCACGCGGCGACCGTGCGGATGACGGCGTCGGTGGGCTCGATGATGGCCGGGTCGGGGCGCTCCTCGAAGCGCACGTCGTGGGGTCCGTAGATGATGGCTCCTCGCATGGAACCCATAGAACCTCGCTCTGCGGATGGCCGGGAGGGCCTGTCGGTACCCCCCTGCGTCCGGCCACACCGTGTGCGAGGAGGACGACGACGCTCGGGCCTGGATCGCGAACCCGGTGCGCCGCTGACGGATCGACTCCCAGGCGGGTGCTTCACCTGTAAAGTAATTCGCGTGGACGTCAAAGGAGATGGAGCGCCGCTGAGCGAGCAGGAGCGGGCGTTCCTGCGCGCGCTCGCTCGGGCGCTCGTGTTCGTGCCGCGCGCGCTGGAGGCCGACCTCGGCCGCGAGCACGGGCTGTCCATGAGCGAGTACTTCGCCCTCATGTACTTGTCGGAGTCTCGGTCCGGCGGCCTGCGGATGGGAGACCTCGCCTCCCGGAGCGCGCTGAGCCTCGGTGGAGTCACGCGCGTGGTCAAGCTGCTCGAACGCAAGGGGCTCGTGGAGCGCAGGCGGACGCCCGCCGATGGCCGGGGCTACGAGGCCGTGCTGACGGAGGCGGGCCGTCGCCGGCTGGACGCCGTCCAGCCGGCCCAGGTGGCCAGCGCGCGTCGGCGGGTCTTCGACAAGCTGCAGGGCGTCGACCTGCGCGAGGCGACAGCGATCGTGTCCGTCCTGAGCCAGGACGACTGAGGAGAGGACGGGCCGTGCCGACGACCAGCGCAGGGACGAGCGAGTACGACAGGTTCGGTCCGTGGATCGACCAGGTGCGCACGCGGGACGACGTGCCTCGGCTGTTCCGCGACGACCCGGTCGACGTCGCCGGCGCACGCCTGGTCCTCAAGGTCCCGCGCAACATCGCCCGTCGCGATGCGACTCCGGACATGGACCTGTACGACCACCTGCTCGTCCTGGAGCCGGACGCGCTCACCGTGCTCAGCCGGCGGGGCGGACCCCAGGACGCGGTCGGAGGCTACGACCGGGTCCGCGTGCCGCTGGGACAGGTCGTCGCCGTGCGCGACGTGGTGAACCTGCTCGACGGCCGACTCACGGTGAGCACCCCCGCCGGCGACCTGCTGTCGATCCGCTACAACGGCTCCGCTCGGGCCAGCATCGGAGTGCTGGTCGATGAGCTGCGTGCCGCCGCGGCCGGTCGTCCGGCGAGTCCGGTGGGCGCGGCACTGCGGGCGTCGGGCACGGCGCTCGCCACACCGGTCCCGCCGTACAGCATCGGCCGGGACGACCTCGCCCTGGTCAGCGACCTGCACGAGCTGGAGCGTCGCCACCCCGGCGTGACCGTGTGGAGCCTGCACGGCAGGACGGCCCTGACTCCCACGCGGGGCGGTGCGATCGCTCGCGCCCGGAACGCGCTGTCACCGGCGACGCTGCACGGGGCAGTCCTCGCGGGTGACGCGACGGCTCTCGAGGTGCTGGGGCGTCACGACTGGGTGCTGCGCGGGCGCAGCCCGGTCCACTCGGCCTCGCGCACGGTGATCCCGTGGAGCGCGCCCGAGCACCTCACCGTCGCACCCCACCCCGACTACGAGCGAGCCACGCTCGTCACGTTCACGACGGGTGCCTCCGAGGTGCGTCTCGTGGTCCCGACGGGGTCCGCGGCCGAGCAGCTGTTCGCCGGAGCCGTGCAGCGTCGTCCCTGAGAGGTCACGATCGAGGTGGCTACCCGCCCTGCTCAGTCCAGGGGCGCTGTCCACCGCAGCAGCGCCCCACGGCCCGACGGCGGCCTCTGCAACGAGAAGGTGCCGCCGGACTGCCGGGCGCGGATCGCGAGGTTCTTCGTCCCGGAGGCGCGGGTGGGCGCGGCCGGGACGCCGACGCCGTCGTCCTCGACCTCCACGATGATCGAGCCCTGCGGCGGCGACGTGAGCATGAGCCGGACCGCGACCGAGTTGGAGTGGGCGTGCCGCGCGGTGTTCGACAGCGCCTCTCGGACCACCGCCACGACGTTGTTCGCCCGCCCGGGCGCCACGAGGTCGTCGAGGAGGGACGGCGCGGGCGACCACGGGGCGCCGTCGGCCAGGGAGTCGCCGTCGACGCTGATCAGCAGCGACGGGGCGAAGCCCAAGGAGGTGCGGGCGAGCTCCACCTCGGCGGCGACACGCTCCACGAGCGGGGTTCCCACCCCGCCGTCGTCCAGGGTGCGCACGACCACCCGGATCTGCTGGATCCCGGCGTCGACGAGGCTCAGCGCGGAGTCCAGCGTGCGGGCGAGCGCGGGCGGGAGGGGCTCGTCGGTGCTCGTCCGGGCACTCTCCAGCTGCATCCCGGCGGCGAAGAGCTGCTGGATGGCGAGGTCGTGCAGGTCGCGGGCGATGCGGGTGCGCTCGTCATCCAGCACGGCGCGCCCCTGCGCCCGGCGGGCCTCGGCGAGGACGAACGCCAGCGCGGCCTGGGACGCGAACGTCCGGGAGAGCGCGAGGTCGCTGTCGGTGAAGGGTTCCGCGCCCGCGCGCCGCAGCAGCAGCATGACGCCGACGCTCTGGCCGGCAGCGCGCAGCGGCGCGAACAGGGCGGGCCCGTACCGCGCGAGGGCCGGGTCGGCGGCGCCGTCCATGCTGGTGACGAACAGCCCGGCGCCGTCGTCGAACGCCGAGCGGACGCGCTCGTCCTCCGTCAGGTCGAGACCGAGGAGCTCCTGCTCGCCGACGCCGGACACGATCTCCAGCACCAGCTCGCCGCGACGGCCGGGAAGCACGAGCGCGGCGGTGTCCGCCTGGTCGATCTCCCGTGCCGACGAGGCGATGCGGACGAGCACGTCCTCGTCGCCGGCGTCCTCCAGCAGCATGGTCGTGATCACCTGCGCGGCGGTCAGCCACTGCTGCCGGCGGCGCTCGAGGGCATAGAGCTGCGCGTTCTGCACGGCGACCGCGGCGGCTGCGGCCAGCGCGAGGACCACTGACTGGTCCTGGTCGTGGAACCCGCCCGTCTTCTCCGAGAGGTACAAAGTCCCGTACCTCGCACCGCCGACGCGGACGGCCGCACCGAGGAACGAGCCCATCGGCGGGTGGCCGGGTGGCAGGCCCCGGAACGCCGGGTGCGCCGAGAGGTCCTCCAGACGCAGGACGCCTTCGTCGGGGATGCTGCCCAGCACGCCCCAGGCGTGCGGCGGATGCCCCAGGAAGGCGGCCGTGGCGTCGTCGACTCCGCTCTGCACGAAGGTGGTCGACGTGCCGCTCTCGTCGACGATGTTGATGGCGCCGTACCGTGCGCCCGTCAGCTCTGTGCTCGCCACCACGAACCTCGTGAGCAGGCTCTGGATGTCCAGGTCCGCCGCGAGACCCAGGATGGCGTCGAGGAGGGCGACCTCACTGTCGGAGGGCGCACTGCCGCTCGACTCGTCGACGCTCACGATCGGCCTCCTGGAGTCGAGGCGCACCGGGACGGGGTGCGCGAGGGACCAAGGTCCCATGCCCGAACGTCAGCGACCAACTGCCACGCCACGCGGCCGAGCGTCCACCGGGACCTTCGGCTCGGCGGGCGCACCGTCGGGACCCATAAGGTGCGTCCAGGTCAGGACCGTCGCGGGCGCACGCCCGGCGCCGAGATCCCGGCTCGAGGAGGCGGCGACGTGGCGGACCCCCGGGGATTCCTGAAGACCCGGCAGCGCGAGCTGCCGACCGACCGGCCCGTCGACGTGCGCATCATGGACTGGCGCGAGGTGCACGCCCACCGCGCCGGCCACCCGGACGACCTCACGATGGTGACCCGCCAGGCGGGTCGCTGCATGGACTGCGGCATCCCGTTCTGCCACAACGGATGCCCGCTCGGCAACGTCGTGCCGGACTGGAACGACCTCGTCTGGCGCGGCCAGTGGGCCGACGCGAGCGACCGCCTGCACATGACCAACAACTTCCCGGACTTCACCGGCCGGCTCTGCCCCGCCCCGTGCGAGACGGCGTGCGTGCTCGGCATCACCGAGCCGCCGATCACGATCAAGAACGTCGAGGTCACGATCGCCGACGAGGCGTTCGACCGCGGGCTGGTCCAGCCGCAGCTGCCGCAGTGGATGACCGGCAAGACGGTCGCGATCATCGGGTCGGGACCCGCCGGGCTCGCGGCGGCGCAGCAGCTGACCCGGTCCGGGCACACGGTCGCCGTCTTCGAGCGGGCGGACCGCCCTGGTGGTCTGCTCCGGTACGGCATCCCCGAGTTCAAGATGGAGAAGCGGCACGTCGACCGGCGCCTGGCGCAGATGGAGGCCGAGGGCACCCGGTTCCACAACGGCGTGGCCGTCGGCACGGACGTCACCGGCAAGCAGCTGCGCGACCGCTACGACGCGGTCGTCCTGGCGGTCGGGTCGACGATCCCGCGTGACCTGCCCGTGCCCGGGCGCGACGCCGGCGGCGTGCTGCAGGCGATGCAGTACCTGGTGCCCGCCAACCGCGTGGCGCTCGGCGAGGTCGTGGAGGGCCAGCCCCTCGCCACGGGCAAGGACGTCGTGGTGGTCGGCGGTGGCGACACGGGGGCGGACTGCGTCGGCACGGCGATCCGGCAGGGCGCCCGGTCGGTCACGCAGCTCGAGATCATGCCGCGTCCGCCGCAGGAGCGCCCGGCCACCCAGCCGTGGCCGACGTACCCGATGATCTACCGCGTCGCCAGCGCCCACGAGGAGGGTGGCGAGCGCGTGTATGCCGTCAGCACGCAGGAGGTCCTCTCTGACGAGGACGGGCAGGTGCGCGCGATCCGCCTGGTCGAGGTCGAGCTCGTCGACGGGCGGTTCCAGCCGGTCGAGGGATCGGTGCACGAGATCCCCGCGCAGCTGGTACTGCTCGCCATGGGCTTCACGGGTCCGGAGCGGGGATCGCTGCTCGACCAGCTCGGCGTCGACCTGACGGAGCGGGGGACCGTCGGGCGGGACGACGACTTCGCCACGAACGTGCCGGGGGTCTTCGTCGCGGGCGACGCCGGTCGCGGCCAGTCGCTGATCGTGTGGGCGATCGCCGAGGGCCGATCCGCCGCGGCGGCGGTCGACACCTACCTGTCGGGGCTGACCGAGCTCCCGTCGCCGATCCGCGCGAGCACGGGGGCGCTCCGGCCCTGACCGACAGGGGCTCCGCGCGTCAGGCCTCCTGGTGCGCGTCCGCGCCGACCCTGTGCAGCTGGAACAGGTAGGGCTCCGCCATCCCGCGGGAGTCCATGGCGCCCAGAACCGTGTCGTCGTCGACGGCGCGGAAGGCGTCGATGACGGGGAGGTCGTCGTAGACCATCGCCGCCGACACCACGCCGCGGTAACTCACGTCACGCAGGCGCGCGCGGGGTCGACGCGTCGACATCAGCGGGCGGGCCAGGGCGAACACGCCGGCCGCCGGCGGGGTGCGCAGCAGGGGAGCCGCCCGCAGCACCACCGCGAAGGGGACCAGGGCAGGGTCGATGCTCGTCAGGCCGCGCCGGGAGTGGAAGACCAGCGGCTGGACCCGTCATGGGCGCCTCCTGCGGACGGTGGACCAGGCTGGCACGACGCCGGTCAGCGGTCTCGGCTCAGCGCACCATGCTGTGGTCGTACTCGGGTGACAGCCGCGCCTTGACGCTCAGGAGCGTCTCGATGATGAAGTCCTCACGGCCGGCCAGGCGGCTGATCGGCACGGCGACGCTCACGCCGTCGACCGCGGGGCGGGCGAACGGCAGCGCGACCCCGAAGCAGCGCACCCCGATGCACGACTCCTCGCTCTCGGTCGCGTAGCCGAGCCGCGCGGCGTCGTCGATGATCCCGAGCAGGGCGTCCCGGTCGGTCACCGTCTGGGAGGTGATCGGCGCGATCGTCTGGGGCACGAGGCCGGCGCGGACCTCGGCGGGTCGCTCGGCCAGGATCGCGCGTCCGAGGGCGGTGGAGAAGGCGGGGAGGCGCCGGCCGACGGGGGAGTGCATCCGCAGGGGGTGCACGGACTCCCGCTTGGCCGTGTAGATCACCTGGTTTCCGGCGAGCCGGCCCAGGTTGACGGTCTCCTCCGTGGCGCCCGCGATCTCGTCCATGATCGCCTGGGCGCGCGCGAGCACCGGGTCGCCGGCCAGGTACGCGGAGCTGACCACCAGCGAGTGGATGCCCAGCTGGTAGACGCTGCCGGTCTGGTCGGTCTCGAGCCACCCGCGGTCGGTCATCGTCTTCAGGAGCGCGTGCAGGCTGCTCTTGGGGATCCCCAGCCGCGTGGACAGCTGCAGCTGGGTGCCGGGGCCCGCCGCCGCGATCTCGTCGAGGAGGTCCAGGGCGCGAGCGGCCGACTTCACGGGGCCGGCGGCGCCGAGGGTGCCGTTCGGGTGCGGGGACTGCATCGCAGAGCCTCCTGATCTTCCGCGCATCTCGCACGCGCGGAGCGTTCCCCCGACTGTACTCGCTCGTCCACATACATGGACGGACTTCCATCCCTTGACCGTGAGGTGGGTCACGTGTACGTTCGCGATTCACATAGACGAACACAGTTCATGAAACAGGGAGCACATGTGATCCAGGTCCGGTATTCGACATCGCCGTCGAGCGTGGAGACAGCAACCACGGCGGACCTGCGGGAGAACTTTCTCGTCGACGACCTGTTCGAGTCCGGCGAGGTGCACGGGGTCTACACGCACGACGACCGGATGATCGTCGGCGGAGCGGTCCCGGGTCACGAGCGCCTCGAGCTGCCGTCGTGGAGCGAGGTCCTGGGGACCGGCTCGCACCTCGAGCGTCGCGAGCTCGGCGTCGTCAACGTCGGGGAGACCGGGCACGTCCTCGTGGACGGCGAGAAGTTCGAGCTCGGCCACCTCGACGGGCTGTACGTGGGCCGCGGCAGCGAGGTCGCGTTCACCGGCGCCGACGCCGCCTTCTACTTCGTGTCCGCCGGCGCGGGCGCCACCTACCCCACGACCCCGTTGGTCCACGACGAGGTCAGCGGGGTGTCCATCGGCACCGCCCAGGGCGCCAGCGAGCGCAATCTCTACCGCTACGCGTGGGGTTCCGAGCTCAAGACGGCGACCCTGCAGTTCGGCGTCACCGTCCTGGCGGACGGGTCGGTGTGGAACACGCTCCCGCCGCACCTGCACGACCGCCGCACGGAGGTCTACCTCTACGTCGACCTCGCCGAGGACGGGCGGGTCTTCCACTTCCTCGGCAAGCCGGGCGCCACGCGGCACCTGGTCCTCGCCAACCGGCAGGCCGTCATCTCGCCCCCGTGGTCCATCCACGCCGGTGCGGGCACCAGCTCCTACGCCTTCATCTGGGCGATGTCCGGTGAGAACACCGAGTACACCGACCTCGCGCCCGTCCCCCTGGAGCAGCTGTGACGCGCTCACCCTTCGACCTGTCCGGCAGGCGGGCCGTCGTGACCGGCGCCGGTCGCGGGCTCGGCCGGGGCGTCGCGCTCGGCCTCGCGCAGGCGGGTGCCGACCTGGTGCTCGTCGGCCGGCGCGACAGTCACACCGAGACCGAGAAGGCGGTCCGCGACCTCGGCCGCGACGTGGAGCTCGTCGAGCTCGACCTGGGCGACCACGCCGCGGTCGCCACCGTGGGCGCGCAGATCTCGGACCGCCACGAGGTCGACATCCTGGTGAACAACGCCGGAGTCATCGACCGCCACGACACGGTCGACGTCACCGAGGAGTCCTGGAGCAGGGTGCTCGACGTCAACCTGTCGGGGCTCTTCTTCCTCACCCAGCACGTCGGCGCAGCCATGGTCGGGCGCGGGCGCGGGAAGATCGTGAACATCGCCAGCCTGCTCTCGTTCCAGGGCGGCATCCGCGTGGCCTCCTACACGGCCAGCAAGCACGGTGTCGCCGGCCTCACCAAGGCCCTCGCCAACGAGTGGGGCCCCCGCGGCGTCCAGGTCAACGCCATCGCTCCGGGCTACATGGCCACCGACAACACGCAGGCACTGCGCGACGATCCCGACCGGGCGCGTGCGATCCTCGAGCGGATCCCGGCCGGACGCTGGGGCACCCCCGACGACGTCGCCGGCACCGCCGTGTTCCTGAGCTCCTCGGCAGCCGACTACGTCAACGGGCACGTGCTCGTGGTGGACGGGGGCTGGATGGCGCGCTGACCGAGCTGGCACTCCCGACGTTCCTGGCGCCGCGCCACGCGGCCTCACGCACCACCCTCTCGGAATTGTCCCGCCGGAGTTTCTGGCACTACGGAAGAGGATCAACGATGATCTGCACGTCACGTTCCGCCGCCGCGCTGCTCGGTCTGTCGCTGGCGGCCATGGCCCTCACGGGCTGCACCGAGGCGTCCAGCGCCGAGGAAGGCGGCTCCGGAGCTGCCACTGGCTCGTGCGACCCCGCCGACGTCAAGCTGGTCGGCCAGGTCCGCAACGAGTCCAACCCCTACGAGGCCTCCTGGCTCGACGGCGGCGACGCCTTCGCCGAGTCGGTCGGCCTGGAGCAGCAGCGGCTCACCTACGACGGCGAGTCCACCAAGCAGCAGGAGCAGATCCGCCAGGTCCTCGCGGGCGACACGGACTGCCTCGTGCTCAACGTCCTGCCCAACGGCGACGCGGACACCAAGCCGATCGTCGAGGGCGCCGAGGCGGCCGGGGCCTTCCTGGTCACCCAGTGGAACAAGCCCGCCGACCTCAACCCGGTCGACTACGACACCTGGCTCAGCCACATCACCTACAACGGCATCGAGTCCGGCAAGCAGATCGGTGACGCGCTGGCCGAGGCCATCGGCGGCGAGGGCGGCATCATCGCGCTGCAGGGCATCCTCGACACCGGGGCGGCCAAGGACCGGTTCGCCGGGCTCGAGGAGTCGCTCGCCGAGAACGCCGGCGTCGAGCTCCTCGACCAGCAGACCGCGAACTTCTCCCGCCAGGAGGCGCTCGCGGTCACCGAGACCCTGCTGACCAAGCACGGTGACAAGGTCAAGGGCATCTGGGCCGCGAACGACGACATGGCCCTGGGCGCCCTGCAGGCTCTGGAGCAGGCCGGCCGCACCGACGTGGCCGTGGTCGGCATCGACGCCGTCCCCGACGCGCTGACCGCCATCAAGGACGGCACCATGACCGCGACCGTCTCGAGCGACGGCCCGTGGCAGGGTGGCATCGGCCTCGCCATCGGCTACTGCGTGGCCACCGGCGAGCTGGCGGTCGAGGACATCGCCGACGACAACCGCGCGTTCTTCGCCGAGCAGTTCCTCATCACCGACGAGAACGTCGCCGACTACCTGACGCCGAAGACCGACCCCGCCGACTTCGAGTGCGACAACGTCTTCAACCGTGTGGCAGGTCCGCTGTCGTGACCATGACATCCCCCGCCGAGGACGTTGTCGCGGCGCGCCCCCAGCCTCGGCGGGGGGTGTCCCTCCGGGACGCCGGTCCTCCGATCGCCCTCGTGGTGATCGTGATCGTCTTCTCACTGCTCAGTGCGCAGTTCCGCACGCTGGGCAACTTCCAGAACATCCTCGACGCGGCCTCGGTCCTGGCCGTCGTCACCTGCGGCGCCACGTTCGTGCTGCTGATGGGCTCCATCGACCTGTCAGCGGCCGGGGTGATGGCCACGTCGGCCATCACCGTGGCGCTGCTGGTGGAGAACAACCGCAACGGCAACGACCTCGGGTTCCTCGGCATCGCGATCGCGGTCGCCCTGGGCGCGGCGCTCGGGTGCCTGAGCGGGGTGCTGCTCATGGTGCTCAAGGTCCCCTCGTTCATGACGACGCTGGGCGTCTCGGCCATCGGGATCGGGATCGCGACGCTCCTGTTCGCCGGCGTCCAGCCCAACATCACGGACGCCGCGCTGGAGAGCTGGGCGACCGACCGGCTGCTCGGGTTCACCTATCTCACGTGGATCGCGGCGGGCTGCGTGCTCGTCGGCTGGCTCATCCAGCGGTACACCCGGCTCGGGCGCTACGCCTACGCGATCGGCGGCGCCGAGGAGGTGCTCGGGCTGTCGGGCGTCAAGGTCGCGCCGTACAAGGTGGCGGTCTTCACCCTCGCCGGCGCGTTCTACGGGCTCGCCGCGGTCATGGTGACCAGCCAGCTCGGAGCCGGGCTGGTGCAGGCGGGCGCCGACTTCACCTTCTCGTCCATCACCGCCGCCGTCGTCGGCGGCACCCTGCTCACCGGCGGTCGCGGGGGAGTCCTGCACTCCACCGTCGGCGTGCTGCTGATCGTCGTCCTGACCAACGGGCTCGTGCAGATCGGGGTCAGCCCGTACTGGCAGGGCGGCGTCCAGGGTCTCATCGTCGTCATCGCCGTCGCGGCGGCCGCCGTGCCGCTGCGCCACAGGAACCAGGTCGTCAAGTGAGCGTCGAACTCGCCAACCAGCCCAGCCCCTTGCTGCCGGCCCTCGAGGTCCGTGGCCTGGTCAAGCACTACCCGGGCGTCAAGGCGCTCGACGGCGTCGACTTCTACGTCAACCAGAACGAGGTGCTCGGCCTCGCGGGCGAGAACGGGGCCGGCAAGTCCACCCTGCTCAAGGCCCTCGTCGGTCTGGTCCGCCCCGACGCGGGGCAGATCTACGTGCGCGGCGAGAAGGTCAGGATGCGCAGCGTCGTGGACGCGGCCGACCACGGCGTCGGCATGGTCTTCCAGGAGCAGTCCCTGGTGCCCAACCTCACCGCGGCCGAGAACATCGTCCTCGGCAGCGAGGGGCCTGGGGTGCGCCGCGGGCTGTACCGCTGGGAGACCATGCGCAGGCTGGCGCAGGAGCAGCTGGACAAGATCGGCTCGACCATCGACCCGCTGGCACGCACGGACACGCTCAGCTTCGCCGACCGGCAGATGGTCGAGATCGCCAAGGTGCTGCGCATCGAGCAGCGCACCCAGCACGCCCCGGTGATCATCCTCGACGAGCCGACGTCGGTGCTGGAGTCCGGCGAGGTCGAGACCCTGTTCACCCAGATCCGACGGCTGCGCGAGTTCGCCTCCGTCATCTTCGTCTCGCACCGTCTCGACGAGGTGCTCGAGGTGTGCGACCGGGTCACGGTGCTCCGCGGCGGCCAGTCCGTCGGCGACGTCCCGACCGCCGGTGCCGTGCCGGGCGACCTGCACCGCCTGATGATCGGGTCGACGGGGTCCGACGACCACTACCACGACAACTCGATCGACCGTCCTGCCGGTGAGCCGCGTCCCCGGCTCACCGTGCGCGGCCTGAGCGGCCCGTCGTTCCGCGACGTGGACCTCGACATCGCAGCGGGGGAGATCCTGGCGATCGTCGGCGTGCACGGCTCGGGCCGCGAGGACGTGTGCCGCGCGCTGTTCGGGGCGGAGGAGACGCTCGCCGGGGAGGTCACGCTCGACGGGAAGAAGCTCGACCTGTCCGGCACCCGCGCGGCCTGCTCCGCGGGTGTGGGCTACGTGCCCGCCGAGCGCAAGATCGAGGGCATGGTCGGCCCCATGTCGGTCGCCGACAACATGACGCTCACCAAGCAGGGCGTCCGCTGCGCAGGCCCGCTCGTCATGCCGGTCAAGCAGGCGTCGATCGTCGACAGCTGGATCTCGCGGCTCTCGATCCGCACGCCGCACCGGGGGACCCCGATCCAGCGGCTGTCCGGCGGCAACCAGCAGAAGGTGGTCCTGGCCCGCTGGCTCGTGGGTGGCGACATCCGGCTGCTCCTGCTCGACCACCCCACCCGCGGCCTCGACATCGGGGCGCGCTCCGAGGTCTACAAGCTCATGCGGGAGCTGGCGAACACCGGGGTGGCCACCCTGCTGCTGGCCGACAGCCTCGAGGAGGCGATCGGCATGGCCGACCGGATCGTCGTGATGAGCGACGGCCGGATCACGGCCGAGGTCGACTGCCCGTCGGGCAGCAAGCCGACGCCCCTCGACCTCGTGAAGGAGATGGTGTGAGCGCCCCCGTCATGACCAAGCCGGCGACGGACAACGCCGTCAAGGGCGGCCCCACCGTCGGTGCCCGCCTGACCTCGTTCATGCCGGTGATCGCGCTGGTCGCCCTGGTGGTCGCCCTCGCCGTCGCCGACCCCGGCTTCCTCACGGAGCGCAGCCTGACCGCCGTGATCAACACGGCGGCGCCGCTGGCCGTGCTGGCGGCGGGCGCCACGGTCGTGGTGCTGTGCGGCGGCATCGACCTGTCCATCGCGGCGCTGGCCTCCCTGTCGAGCGTGTTCCTCGCGCTCTGGCTGCCGAGCCTCGGTGGCCTCAGCACGCCCGCCGTGGTGGGAGTGGCCGCCGCGCTCGGCGCGCTCCAGGGCGCGTTGCACGTGTTCCTGCGGATCCCGTCGTTCATCGTGACGCTCGGCGGGATGAGCATCTTCTCGGCGATCGCCCTGGTGGTCTCCGGCGCGGGCACGGTCCCCGTCGTCGACGACTCGGCGATCAGCTGGGCGAACATGTACGTCGCGGGCCGCGTGCCTACCGCGGTCGTCGTGGCCGTGGCCGTCGTCGCGGTCCTGGCGATCCTCATCAAGGTGACCCCGCTGGACAACTACATCAAGGCGACCGGCTTCTCCGAGCCCGCCGCCCGGCTGGCCGGCGTGCCGGTCGACGCCGTCAAGATCGGGGCGTTCTGCGTCTCGGGTGCCTGCGCCGGCCTCGCGGCGGTGCTCCTGGTGGCCCGCAACTACAGCGGCAGCCCCACGGTGGCCGACTCGCTGCTGCTGCCCGCAGTCGCGGCCATCGTCGTCGGCGGCACCGCCATCACCGGCGGCCACGGCAGCCTGTGGCGGACGCTCGCCGGCGCCCTGGTGGTCACCCTGCTCCGCGTCGGGCTCTCCACCGTCGGCGTCTCGTCGGCCTACGAGCAGATCCTCTACGGCGCGATCATCGTCGTCGCCGTGGCCCTCACCCTCGACCGATCGAAGGTCTCGATCATCAAGTAGCCGTCGTCTCCCACCGCTCCGCGTCACTCCTGGAAGGCCACCATGTCGCTCGACACCTCTACCCTCCTGCCCGCCGTCCGCTCGTTCCTCTCCTCGCCCAAGCAGCTGCTGATCGACGGCGAGTGGGTGGACGCGAAGGACGGGAAGACCTTCGCCACGGTGAACCCGTCGACCGAGGAGGTCCTCGTCCAGGTGGCGCAGGCGTCCGCCGTGGACGTCGACCGCGCGGTCGCCGCGGCGCGCAACGCGTTCGAGGCGCCCTCGCCGTGGTCCCGGTTCACGCCGCGCGACCGCTCGCACCTGCTGTGGCGCATCGGCGACCTGATCGAGGCCCACGCGACCGAGTTCGCGCAGCTGGAGGCCCTGGACAACGGCAAGCGGGTCGAGGCCGCCCGGGACGGGGACGTGGCGACGGCCGCCGAGCTGTTCCGGTACTTCGCCGGGTGGGCCACCAAGATGGAGGGCACCACCATCCCCATGTCCGTGCCGGGCCGGGACTTCCACGCCTACACGCGCCGCGAGGCGATCGGTGTGGTCGCGGGCATCGTGCCGTGGAACTTCCCGCTGCTCATGGCCTGCTTCAAGATCGTCCCGGCAATCACTGCGGGCAACACGGTCATCCTCAAGCCGGCCGAGCAGACGCCCTTGACCGCGCTCCGGCTCGGGGAGCTGCTGCTCGAGGCCGGCGTCCCTGCGGGCGTCGTGAACATCCTTCCCGGCTACGGCGACGCGGGTGCCGCGCTGGTGGACCACCCCGGCGTGGACAAGGTCGCGTTCACGGGCAGCACCGAGGTCGGCAAGAAGATCGCTGCCGCGGCGTCGGTCAACCTCAAGAAGGTGTCGCTCGAGCTCGGCGGCAAGGCGCCGAACATCATCTTCGCGGACGCGGACCTCGACGCCGCAGTCGCGGGCGCGACCCTGGGCGGCTACTTCAACGAGGGCCAGTGCTGCGTCAACGGCTCGCGCCTCTACGTCCAGCGCGCCGTGTTCGACCAGGTGGTGGAGGGGGTCGCCGCCGCAGCCCGCGCGATCACCGTGGGCGACGGCTTCGAGGCGGGAGCTCACATGGGCCCCCTGGTGTCGCAGGAGCAGTTCGACAAGGTGCTCGGCTACATCCGCGGCGCCGTCGCCGACGGTGCCGTCCTGAGCGCCGGCAGCACCGACCCCGCCCGTGATCGCGGTTACTTCGTCAGCCCGACCCTGATCACCTCCGTCACCGAGCAGATGGCGGTGCAGACCGACGAGATCTTCGGCCCGGTCGTGACCGCGATCCCGTTCGACACCGAGGACGAGGTGGTCGCGGCCGCCAACAACACCGTCTACGGCCTGGCCGCGGGCGTGTGGTCGCAGAACATCGGCACCGCCCACCGCGTGGGTGCGCGGCTGCGCGCCGGCACGGTCTGGCTCAACACGTGGCACGCCGACGACGTCACGCTGCCGCGTGGGGGGTTCAAGCAGTCCGGGTGGGGCCGCGAGCTGGGGTCGTTCGGCCTGGACGACTACACCGAGCTGAAGACGGTGATCGCCGAGCTCCGCTGACGCGGGGTGCCGGGGCACGACGGGTCCTCCACGACCGTCGTGCCCCTTGGCATGCCCTCGCGTGGCCGCAAGATTCATAGATATGAATCAAACTGAGCAATCGTTCACAAATCAGGATCAGGTTCTTGCACATGTGCAATCCGCGCCACTACGGTCCAAATGACGCGGCCCGCCGGTGTGCACCGTCGGATCCGTCGTCGCGCTGTTCCGAGCCCACGACAGAGGGATCCCAGATGAACCTGCTACGCAGATCAGCCCACGTGCGGACCGCACGTGCCCGACGTTCGGTCCTGCGGTTCGTCGCGCTGGCCGCCGCGCTGGCGGTCGGCCTCCCGGCGATGGCCGCCCCGGCCTCCGCGGCCCCCGGCGACGACGAGACCCTCCGGGTCCTCCTGTTCTACAAGGCCAACTTCCACGCCTCGCACGTCCAGGCCCGCCAGGCCGTGCGCGACCTCGCGACCGAGCTGTCCACCGAGTACGGCAAGACGCTCGAGATCCAGGAGACCGACGACCCCGCGGCGTTCACCACGGCGAACCTGGCCACCGTCGACGCGATGGTGTTCGCCCAGACCGGTGGGGTGCTCTTCGACGCGGCCCAGCGCGCCGCGCTCGAGAGCTACATCCGCGGCGGCGGCGGCTTCATGGGTCTGCACTACACCGGCTGGTCCGTCGGGCAGAGCGAGCACGACGTAAACCCCTTCTACGCCCGCCTCGTCGGCGCCATGTCGGAGGGCCACCCGGAGAACCCCGCCGTCCGCCCCGGGCGCGTGGTCGTGCGCGACGTCGAGCACCCGCTGACGGCCGGCCTCCCCACGAGCTTCACCCGCAGCGACGAGTGGTACGACTGGACGGTCAACCCCGCCCCCTACGTGCGCACCCTGCTGCTGGCCGACGAGGCGTCGTACGGCGGCGGACGTCAGGGCACCGAGCACCCGATCACGTGGTGCCAGGAGATCGACAGCGGTCGGTCCTGGTACTCGGCCATGGGGCACGAGGGCACGGCGTACGCCGAACCCGTCATCCGCACGCAGATGCGCAACGGCCTGGCCTACGCGTCCGGTCTGGTGCAGGCCGACTGCTCGTCCCCGTCCAAGGAGGTCAACGGCGCCTGGAGCGGCGTCACGCCGTGGCCGCTGATGCCCATCAACATGGCCCTCACCTCCGACGGCACGGTCCAGTCGTTCGGCAGCGTCGGCGGTTGGGGCACCGACACCACGCCCTACGACTGGACCGGCGACAGCTCGATCACGCAGGGCGGGCAGATGGAGGTCGACGTCTGGGACCCAGCGCAGGAGCGCACGCTGGCGAACCTGCGCAGCGGCATCCTGCCGAACACCACCTACACCGACCTGTTCTGCTCCATGCAGGTGCAGAACCCGCACGACCACTCGACGATGACGGTCGGCGGTGACGACGGCCTGGGCGGCAACGCGCCCAACGACGCCGCCATCGGGGTCACCAGCTACACCACCAACAACGGGCTGCAGAACGAGGCGCCCATGAACTTCCCGCGGTGGTACCCGACCGGCACGACGATGCCGAACGGCGACATCGTGGTGCAGGGCGGCAGCCTCCGCGGCGGACCGGGCGGACCCGGCGTGCTCACCCCGGAGATCTACACCCCGGACGAGGGCAGCGGCTGGAAGACCCTCGACGGTGCCACCAGCCCGGTGGCCTACGGCGACGGCGGTGCCGACCACGCCGGCGCGGACGAGAACCGGTGGTGGTACCCGCGGGCGTTCGTGACCCCCGGCAGCGGCACCCTGTTCAACATCAGCGGCACCCAGATGTTCGAGCTGGACCCGCAGGGCAACGCCGGCGAGGGCGAGCTCACGCTGCGCGGCACCCTGCCGGCCGGCATCGCCAACCAGGGCGCCGACGGCAACCCGGTCGGTGCGACCTCGACGGCCACGATGTACCGGCCCGGCAAGATCCTGCAGGTCGGCGGCGGCTGGTGGGGCAACGGTGGCGGCCCGGACGGCGCGCGCGCCGGCTTCACGGTCGACATCACGGGTGGCACGGCCAACCCGGTCATCGCGCCGACCGCGCCGATGGAGTACCAGCGCCACTGGGCGACCTCGACGGTCATGCCCGACGGCGACGTGCTCGTCACCGGCGGCAGCCGCGAGAACAACGGGAACGGCGGATACGTCACGAACGCCGAGATCTGGGACCCCGAGACGGGGACCTGGACCACCGTCGAGTCACCGTACGAGCACGCCCGGCTGTACCACTCCGCGGCGCTTCTCCTGCCCGACGGTCGCGTGATGGTCGGCGGTGGCGGGGCTCCCGGGCCGCGCAACTACACGGACGTGGAGTACTACTCCCCGGCCTACCTGTTCGACGGCGAGGCGCTGGCCCAGCGGCCGGAGATCACCGACGCGCCCGAGGCCATCGGCTACGACGGGACCTTCGGGATCACGGCGTCCGGTGACGTCTCCCGCGTGACCCTGGTCCGCAACGGCTCGGTCACCCACGGCTTCAACAACGACCAGAACTTCCAGGACCTGCAGTTCAGCCAGGTCCCCGGGTCGGGCGAGGTCACCATCACCGCTCCGCAGGACGGCACGTACGCCCCTCCCGGCGCGTACATGCTCTTCGTGTTCGACGCGGACGGCACCCCGTCGGTCGCCTCGATCGTGGACATCGACCCCGAGGTCGCGATGGACAAGCGGACCCCGCAGGTCGTCGACCAGTTCGAGTACCCGCGCCTGCCCACCGACTGGCGCGGCGGCAACCCCGCCGCGGTCGTCGACGTGGCCCCGGGCAACGGCCGCATGACGCCTTGGACCGTCGGCAACCAGGTCCAGCTCGTGCGCGGCACCGCACCCGGCCAGGGTGGCCTCGGCCTCACCGGCTACCACCTGGCGCTGGGCGGCTCGGGAAGCCTCGAGCGGACGCTCACGGGTCTCGAGCCCGACAGCGAGTACCGGATCTCGCTGCGGTACGCACGCGACAGCCGGTCGGCAGGGTCGGGCCCCGGGACGGCGACGCTGACGGTCGGGAGCCTGAGCACCACGCTCACGGCCACGACCGACATGCCCTCCCAGAGCAGCAGGGCCATCACGTTCGGCACCTACGTCGGGACGTTCACGGCCTCGGCGCGCGCCGAGACGCTGAGCCTCACGGGAGCCGGCGCCGGTCTGGTGATCGACGACCTCGTCGTCATCGCCGTGGACCCGGGCGTCGGGGACGTGCCGGTCCACTACGAGTTCGAGGAGGGCCAGGGCACGTCGGCGGCCAACACCGGCACCGACTCGTCGGTCGGGGCAGCGACCCTGACCGGCACCACCGGATGGTCGCCGAACGGGGCTCTGGGAGGGGCGCTCGACCTCTCGGGCGGCTCGAACGCCAACGCCGTGGACCTGCCGGACAACCTGCTGCAGGGCGCGGAGAACTTCTCCACCTCGTTCTGGGTGCGGCCGGACACCAAGGCGAACTGGATCGGCCTGTTCCACCTCGGTGACGGGCTGGAGGGCGCGGGCAGCTTCTTCCAGATCCAGATGCAGACGCAGGCGGCCGGGGGCACCGGGCTGGCCGCCACGTTCAAGGCGAAGGGCAGCGCCCTGCAGGAACGCGTCTACGCCACCCCGGTGAAGGACGTGGTCGCGGGCACGTGGAACCACGTGGCGTTCACCCGCGAGGGTTCGACCGGCACGCTGTACCTGAACGGTGTGGCGGTCGCGAGCCGGGCCGACCTCACCATCGACATGGCCGACGTCGGGCCCACGTCGAACAACTGGCTGGGCCGCAACGGGTACCCCGACCCGGCGTACGACGGACTGATGGACGACGTGCGCCTGTACACGTCCACGCTGTCCGCGGACGACGTGTCGGCCCTGTACGACGACGGCACCGCGCTGCGTACCACGACGACGGTCACGGCCGGCCCGGCCTCCCCGTCGCCGTTCGCGGAGCCGGTGGCGTTCACGGCCGAGGTCGAGGGCGAGGACGGCCAGCCCGCCGGCGGCACGGTCGCGCTGTGGGTCGACGGGACCGCCGTCGGGTCGCCGGTGACCCTGGCGGCCGGGACGGCCACGTTCCCCGAGCTCACCCTGCGCCGGGGCGACCACCAGGTGGAGGTCCGGTTCGCGGCAGCCGACGGCTGGCGTGACTCGACCGCGACGATCGCGCACACGGTCCAGGGGCCACCCCCGGGATCGGGTGTGCCCATCCGGTACACCTTCGACGAGGGGACCGGCCCCACGGCCGCCAACACCGGCCTGGACCAGTCGATCGGGTCGGCGACCCTCCAGGGCGCCGCGGGCTGGGCGGCGGAGGGCAGGTTCGGCCCCGCGCTGTCGCTGCCCGGCGGAGGCTCGGCCACGGGCAACCAGGCCAGGCTCCCGGACAACGTCCAGGACGGCATGGACGACGAGTTCAGCGTGTCCGTCTGGGCACGCCCGGACGTCCTGCCGGCGTGGGTGCCGCTCCTGCAGATCGGCAGCAGCACGGACACGTTCTTCCTGCTGCAGTCGAACACCAACGCCGCCGGTGCCACCGGGTTCGCCGCGACCTTCAAGAAGGCCGGCGCCGCCAACCAGGAGCGGTTGACGTTGGGGGCAGGCAACGACCTGCCGCTGAACCAGTGGACGCACGTGGTCTACACGCACAGCGGCACCACCGGCAGGATCTACTTCGACGGGGTGCTGAAGGGCACCCGCACCGACTTCACGCTCGACATGGGTGACGTCGGGGTGGCCGGCAGCACGACCGCCAACCTGGTCGGCGGCACCAGCTGGCCGGACGGCCGGTTCGACGGTCTGGTCGACGAGCTCCAGCTGTTCGGCTACGCGCTGACCGAGGAGCAGATCGACGACCTGTTCGAGGGACCGCCGCCCCCGAACGCCGCACCGGTCGGGGTCGCCGACTCCTTCACGACCTCCGAGGGCGATCCCCTCACGGTCGCGGCTCCGGGCGTCCTGGCCAACGACACGGACGCCGAAGGCAGCCCGCTCACGGCGACCAACGCCACCCAGCCGGCTCACGGCACGGTCGTGCTCGCGGCACAGGGGTCGTTCACCTACACCCCCCAGGCCGACTTCTTCGGGACGGACACCTTCACGTACACGGCGAACGACGGGTCGCTCGACTCGGCGCCGGTGACGGTGACCCTCACGGTGGAGGAGGACGTGGATCCGGGACCTGTGGCCACCACGGTCGCGGGTTCGGCGGCGACGTTCACGTACGGCACGGCGGGGTCGGTCGTCGCGACCGTCACCCCGACGACGGCCACCGGAACCGTCTCGCTGCTCCTCGGCACCCGCACCTTCGGGTCGGGCGAGCTGTCGGCGGGGACGGTCACGATCCCGCTGGCGGCGACGTCGCTGGTCCCCGGCACGCACCAGCTCACGCTGGAGTACGCCGGTGACCCCACGCACGCGCCGTCGACGGGGACCGTCGCGGTGACGGTGCAGAAGGTCACGCCGACGATGGTGGTGACGGCGCCGAGCGAGGTGGCGCCGGGGACACGCCCGAGCGTGACGGTGGTGCTCTCGGCACCGGACGGCGTCCCCGTGACCGGCTCGGTCAGGATCGACGTCGCCGGCTACAACACGGTCTCCGGCACGCTCAAGGACGGCAAGGTCGTCCTCGAGCTGGCCACCGCGACCGAGGTCGGCGTGCTGGACCTCACGGTGACCTACCGGGGGAGCAGCCTGGCCGAGCGGGTGGTGAAGACCCTCACCATCACGGTCGCCAACCCGACGCCACCGGCGACCACCAAGATCACGGGGTCGGCGGCGACGTTCACCTACGGCACGGCGGGCACCGTCTCCGCGACGGTCACCCCGGCCACGGCCACGGGCGAGGTCACGGTGCGTCTCGGCTCCCGCGTCCTCGGGTCGGGCACCCTGTCGGCGGGGAAGGCGACGATCCCGCTGCCGGCGACCTCGCTGGCACCGGGGACGCACCAGCTCACGCTGGAGTACGCCGGTGACCCGAAGCACAAGGCGTCGGCGACGACCGTGAAGGTGACGGTCAAGAAGGCCACCCCGACGCTCGCGGTGCAGGCGCCCAGCGAGGTGAAGGTCGGTGCGCGCCCTCTGGTGCGGGTGATCCTGTCCGCACCTGACGGGGTTCCGGTGACCGGCACGGTGGCGGTCGCGGTCGGCGGCGGCAGCACCGTCGTCGACACGCTCAGCGGCGGCGAGGTGGCTGTCGAGCTGGCCAGGGCGACCAAGGTCGGCGACCTCAAGGTCACGGTCACCTACCGCGGGAGCACCCTGGCCGAGACGGTGAAGAAGGACCTCACCATCAAGGTGAAGCGCTAGCCCGACAGACGAGGCGGGCCCGGAGGATGTTCCTCCGGGCCCGCCTCGTCCGAGGGGTCTGCTCAGACCCTGTCGTCCAGCGCGGCCACCACACCCGCGCGGCTGTCGTCCTCGCTCGCCAGGACGCCACCGTTGGCGACGATGTCGGGAGTGATCTCGTTGAAGACCATGCGGACGTCCTGTCGGCGCGCGCCGAGGATGTCGACGGCGCTGTCGGCCACGGCCTGCGCGAAGGCTCGGCGCTGCTCGAGCGTCCGGCCCCGGAGCAGCTCGACGGTGATGTTCGGCATTGGCAGTTCCCTCTCTTCGGGAGCGTGGTCCACATGCGCGACCATGGTTCGCTCATATGAACGCCATCCTAGGCGTGGGCTCAGATCGGTTCAACAGTGTGTAGCAGGTTCACATCCTTGACAGAGATTCTGCGGGCTGCTTCAGTGGCGGCGTCACCGGCGACAGCCGGGCTCAGTGTCGAGGTGAGGACCGGTCCATGAAGCGACTCGTGGCGCGGACGGGCGTCGTCGGCGCCGCGGTCACGCTCGTGCTGGTGGGTGTCGCCGCGCCGGCCCAGGCGCACGTGACCATCACCCCCTCCACCACCGCGGCCGGCGCCTACGCGGTGCTCGAGGTGGGCGTCCCGCACGGGTGCCAGGGATCGTCGACCACGGGGATCACCATCCAGCTCCCGGACGAGATCGTCTCGGTCACCCCGACCCGCCACGCCCTGTGGGAGGTGGAGAAGAACCTGGAGCAGCTCGACCCGTCGGTCACCGACAGCCACGGCCGTCAGATCACCGAACGCGTCGCCTCCGTGACCTACCGGACCGACAGCCCGCTCCCCGAGGGCTACCGCGACGTCCTCGAGCTGTCGCTCCTGCTGCCCGACCTCGAGGGCGAGACCCTGGTCTTCCCGACCATCCAGACGTGCGAGCAGGGCGAGGCCGCCTGGATCGAGGTGCCGGCGGAGGGGCAGGACGGGGAGGCGCTCGAGCTTCCGGCCCCGTCGTTCGTCCTCACCGCACCACCGGGCGACGGCCACGGCGCGCCCGCGGTGATCGACACCAGCCTCGCTGCCGACGGCGGCGCCGCGGTCGAGGACAAGGCGGACGGCGTCGACGCGTGGACGGTCGGGGCGCTGGTGGTCGGCCTGGTCGGCGCCGTGATGGGCGGGACGGCACTCGTGCTCCAGCGTCGGCGCGCATGATCGGACGCCGCTCGCCCGCGCGAGCGCTGCTGCTGCTCCTCGTCGCGGTCGCCGGGCTGCTCCTGGGCTCGGCCGGTCCTGCGTGCGCGCACTCGACCCTGATTGGCTCCGACCCGGCCGAGGGTGCCGTCCTCGACGCGGCGCCGGAGCGGATCCGGTTCACGTTCGACGAGGCGGTCGCGGGCGTGCCGGACGGTGTCCGGGTGTTCGACGCGGAGGGTGCTCCGGTGGCGTCGTCCGCAGCGGTCTCCGGCACGGAGCTGGCGGTCACCCTGACCGAGCAGGCGGCGCCCGGGACGCTGGTGGTCGTCTGGCGGGTGGTGTCGGAGGACGGGCACCCCGTCAGCGGGTCGCTCACCTTCTCGGTCGGCGCTCCCAGCAAAGAGGTGGCGCTCCCGCCGAGCACCTCGAGCGCCAGCACCCGCGCACCCGTCGCGCTGAGCCTGGCCCGCTGGGTCGGCTACGGCGGGCTGCTGCTGTCGACGGGCCTCGTCGCGTTCGCCCTCCTCGTCGTGCCCGCCGGTGAGCTCACGGGCCAGGTGCGTTCCCGGCTGGTCTCCGTCGCTCGAGGCGCAGCCGTGGCCACGGTGGTGGCCTGGCTCCTGGGGCTGCCGCTCACGGTCCTGTACCAGGTGGGCGGCGGTGCGGGCTCGTTGGCGCGGACCAGCACGTGGGCCGGCGTGCCGACGACCGAGTACGTCGTGACCGCCGCGGTCGTGCTCGGCACCGCTGTGGGCGTGGGGTTCCTGAGTCGCGGGGCCCTCACCGGATCGCGACGTCTCGTGGCGCTGGTCGCCGCGGCGGTCGCGCTCGTCGCGCCGGCCTTCACCGGTCACACCCGTGCCGCGTCCCCCGAGGCGCTGGTGGTCGGCGCCGACATGCTGCACCTGCTCGCCGGGAGCATCTGGCTCGGCGGCCTGGTGGGACTCGCACTCACGCTCCGTGAGCTCGCCGACCGGGGCGAGGTCGCGGCGCACGTCCTGGCCCGGTTCTCCGCCCTCGCGGCCGGCGTCCTCGTCGCCCTGGTGGCGGCCGGCTCCGTCCTGGCATGGCGGATCGTCGGCTCCTGGGACGCGCTGGTCAGCACCGGCTACGGCCGCCTCCTGCTGGCCAAGGTGGCGCTGGCCCTGGTCGCCGTCGGGATCGCCGCCTGGAACCGGTACCGGCTCGTGCCCGCCCTGCGGGCCAGCACCCGGCTCCGCACCCGCCGAGCGGGGGCCGACCTCCTCGTGCGTTCCCTGGGCGCCGAGGCTGCCGTGCTCGTCGTGGCCCTGGCGGTGACCGGGTTCCTGGTCGACCGGAGCCCGCAGGTGGAGGCGTCGGCCGTGGACCGGGCCAGGGAGGGCGTCCAGACGGCGACGCTCGGTGACGTCCACCTGC
Organism: Cellulomonas sp. P1_G12_2; assembly: GCF_056405535.1. Classification (NCBI taxonomy): domain Bacteria; kingdom Bacillati; phylum Actinomycetota; class Actinomycetes; order Micrococcales; family Cellulomonadaceae; genus Cellulomonas; species Cellulomonas sp. P1_G12_2. The sequence goes on from NZ_JBFUBX010000005.1 coordinate 84,930, forward strand.
AGGCGCGTCTCGCACCGCTGACCGCCGGACCCAACGCCGTCACCCTCGAAATGCGTGACGCGGCGGGGGAGCCCTTCGAGGGGTTCGGCGCGCCGAGGGCCCGACTCTCCTCGGACCAGGTCGACCTCGGTCCCGTCGCGCTCACGAACGCAGGTCCCGGCACCTACACCGCCGAGGTCGTGCTCCCGTCCGCGGGCACCTGGCGGCTCCAGGTCTCGTTGCGGACGAGCGAGTTCGACAACCCGGTGACGACCGTGGAGTTCCGGGTCGACGCCTCGTCCTAGGCGCGCAGCACGCGGACCCCGGCGCTCTCCAGCTCGGTGAGGACGGGGTGCGTCCGGTCCGCGTCGCTGACGATCCCGGAGACCTCGTCGAGCCCGAGGACCGTGAACGGGGACGCCGCGCCGATCTTCTCCTCGCTCGCCATCACCCAGGTCTGCGACGCCCGGCGCGCCAGGGTGCGCTTCATCGCAGCCTCGTCGGCGTCGCCGGTGGTCAGGCCCGTGTCCGCCCGCACGCCGGTCACGCCCAGGAGGAACAGGTCGGCGCTGATCAGTGCCGCCGCCTCGGCCGTGGCGGCGCCGGACGTCACGACGGAGTGCTTGAACAGCCGCCCGCCGAGGACGAACACCTCGGCCGGGTGGTCGACGAGCGCGACGGCGATCGTCGGGCTGTGCGTGATCACGGTGAGCTGGTCGTCGCGGGGCAGCGCGCGCGCGACCTCGAGCGCCGTGGTGCCGCCGTCCAGGATCAGGGTGCTCCCCGGTTCGACCAGCTGGAGGCAGGCGGCCGCGACGCGCTGCTTGCTGCTCGTGGCGAGCTCCTGCCGGCGGGCGTAGCTCGCAGCCGCGGGGGCGACCGGGATGGCGCCGCCGTACACGCGATGGCACAGTCCGGCGGCGGCGAGCTCGCGCAGGTCCCGCCGGATCGTGTCCTCGGAGGTGTCCAGCTCGGTCGCCAGGTCCCTGGCCACGAGCCGCCCGTCGGCGTGGAGCCGGTCCAGCAGGAGTTCCTTGCGCTGCGCGGCGAGCATCTGCACGATTTCCCTTGTTCGTTCCGACTCGTGCACACTATCGCACATGACGACGCCACTCATGATCCTCATCGCCGGCCCCTACCGCTCCGGGACGGGCGACGATCCCGCGCTGATGGAGCAGAACCTCCGACGCCTCGAGCAGTCCGCCTGGCCGATCTTCCGCGCCGGTCACATCCCGATGATCGGGGAGTGGGTGGCGCTTCCGGTGCTGAGCAGCGCGGGCGCCGACGGCCCGCTGAGCCCGCTGGCGGACTCCGTGATGTACCCGACGGCGGAGCGGTTGCTCCAGCACTGCGACGCGGTCCTGCGGGTCGACGGTGAGTCGACGGGGGCGGACCAGGACGTCGCGATCGCGCACGAACGCGGACTGCCGGTCTACCGCCGCGTCGAGGACATCCCCGGCTTCGTCGCCGAACCGGAGAGCTGACCGCGCCGACCCACCCTGGCCGCGGCGGGCGATCTGGGTCTAGCGTCCGATGTGTCCGGTATCGCCTCAGCAGTGGGGCAGGCGAGAACTGATGCAGCTTCCGCTCCTCCTCGCGGGTCCTGTCCTGCGTCGCGTCGACGCAGGACTCGTCGCGGTCCAGGTGATGCTCAGCGAACCGGCGACCGTCAGGCTCACCGTCTGGGAGGGGCGGGTCGCCTTCGACACCACGAACCCGCCCTTCGCGAGCAGCGGCGATCCCTCGGACCCCAACGCTCCTGCGCCTCATCCCGGCGAGTCGACGGTGCGCATCGGCGAGCAGCTCCACCTCGGACTCGTCACCGCGCGTCTGCCCCCCGCCTCCGGCAAGGTCTTCCAGTCCGATCGGCTCTACTCCTACAACGTCACCATCGAAGGCACCCAGAACAGGACCGACCTGGCCGAGCTGGGTCTGCTCGGCCCGCACACGGTCAGCGGGGTCGACGTGGGGCCCCTCGGCTACGCCGACCGGATGCTGCCGAGCTTCGCCCTCCCGCCGACGACCCTCGACGACCTGCGGCTCGCGTACGGCTCGTGCCGCCGGCCGGGGTACGACGACGGAGACGCGCTGGCCTGGATGGACGAGTACCTGGGCGAACGGGTCGACGACCCGCGCGCGCGGATCCACCAGCTGTTCCTCGGCGGTGACCAGATCTACGCCGACGACGTGGACCCGATCATGATGCTCCGCGTCGTCGAGCTCGGCGTGGAGCTCATCGGCACCGCCGGCGGGGTGCCGGTCGAGCGGGTGAAGGTAGGCCAGGTCCTCCGGCGGCCGCCGGCGAGCACGCCGACCGAAGCCGACCCGACCGCGGCGTACACCCCCGAGACACCGCAGGAGACGGCCGCGGCGGGAGACCTGCCGGCCGGGCCACCGCAGTTCCCGGTCGACGACGGCCGCCCGGGGCCGACCGTCGAAGGGCGGCTGGGCCTGACCACCGTCAGCGGCCAGCTGACGAGCATCGACGGCAGGAACCACCTGATCTCGCTCGGGGAGTTCGCCGCCACCTACGTCCTTGTCTGGTCGCCGGCCTGCTGGGGGGAGGAGGTGCCCGGCGCCACGACGAGCGGGGGCACCGCCCTGCGCTGGCTGGACACGCTCGGTGCAGACGAGGACGTCGTGATGCCGACGCACGTCCCGCCGGAGCGCGTCCCGCAGCACCTGTACGCCGACGCAGCGACGCTCGCCGGGCGTGCCGCGAAGGAGGCGAAGAAGACCGACGAGGACCGCGCGAAGGAGGCCGACCGCGAGCGGCGGTCGAGGCTGCGCAGCCACCGCGTGCACCGCGAGCTCCTGCTCGGGCTCGGCCGGGTGCAGCGCGTTCTCGCGAACGTGCCGACGTACATGATGATCGACGACCACGACGTCACCGACGACTTCTTCCTCAACCCGATGTGGCGGCACCGGGTGCTCGGGTCCGCCCTCGGCCAGGTGATCCTGACCAACGGGATGCTCGCCTACGCCCTCTTCCAGGACTGGGGCAACGATCCGCGCCGGTACGACCCGGTCACCACGCCCAGCCATCCCGAGCTGGGGGGTCAGCTGCCGGGCGACCTGCTCGACCAGGCGGCCCGGCTGTTCCCGGCATCGACGCCCGGTCCGGACGCGGACGCCTTCGCCGCCGTCGGTCGGATGTTCGGGCACAACCTCGACAACCCACCGCTCCCGGACGGCCGGTTCGGCGCCGTCGACGCGCCGATCACCTGGCACTTCACGGTCGACGGTCCTCAGCACGTCGTGGTGGCCCTGGACAACCGGACGCGGCGCAGCTACGTCGCGGAGATCGGCCCACCGGGCAACGTGTCGACGGAGGCGCTCGTGGACCAGATCCCGCGACCGCCGCTGCCCGCCGGGCGCGAGGTGCTCGTGGTGATCGCACCGCTCCAGGTGATCGGTCCGCCGGTCATCGACGAGGTGGTGGCCCGGGCGATCTACCGGATCTTCGACCTGGCCACGGCCGGCGACCTGACCGACCCGGCGTCCGTGGCCGGGAACCGCCGGATGCCGGGGACGAACCCGGACGCCCTGGAGACCTGGGCCTTCGACGCGATCACGTTCGAGCACCTCCTGGCCAGGCTCGCGGAGCACCAGCGGGTGGTGGTCCTGTCCGGCGACGTGCACAACGCGGCGTCGAACGTCATGAGCTACTGGCGGGGCGCGCAGGAGCGCCCGGCCCGCATCGCGCAGTTCACCTCCAGCGGGTTCAAGAACGTCATGCCCGTCTACCTGCGGGCGCTCGACCGCAGCGCGATGCTCCTGCAGGAGCTCCTGCGCGCGAGGCTCGGCGTCGAGCGGCTCGGCTGGACCCGCCCGGACGCCGACCTCGTGCTGCTCCCTCGCGACCGGACCGAGGCGGACCTGGTGGCGACGACGCGGGCCAAGCTGCTCCGCAGCCCGGTGCTTCTGGCGACGCACGGCTGGCTGGACGACAACGAGGACGGCGAGCAGCCGGACCCCGAGCTCACGTCGCGGCTCAACCCGGCGAAGCCCCCGGAGTGGCGCTGGCGGGTGACCCCCCTGCTCGACGACCGCGCCGACGTCGACCGCCCGGCGCCGATCCGGGTCGCACCGTTGGACGACGCCACGATCGAGGCCCAGCTCGCCGACCCCGCCACGGCCTTCCCGGCCATGCAGGCGGTCGCGGGCCGGCACCAGGCAGCCCTGGACCGCATGCGGAACACCCGGCAGATGATGTTCCGGTCCAACTTCGGGATCTGCCGGTTCGAGTCGGGTCAGGACGGCACGGTGACGGCCGTCGGCGAGGTGCACACGTCGGCCGTCGACCCCGAGACCCAGCTGCCGGTGCTCGGCCCGTACATGGTGCACCGGGCGTCGCTGGGTCCGCAGGCCGAGGCGCCGCCGGAGCAGCTGCGCGAGTCGGTGCTGAGCCGGGTGCCGATCCCGGAGCCGGAACCGTGAGCGCGCGCTCGGTGCTCCGCCAGCTCGCGGGCGAGGTGCTCGACTTCGTCACCTTCTCCGCCGACCTCCTGGGCCGGCCCGAGGTCCGCAGCGCGGTGCTCACCGACCTCGGGGCCGCGCCGGACGCGACGACCAAGGCCCTCGTCCTGCCGGAGGCCCCGCTCGCCGCGATCACGGAGTACCGGGCGCAGGTGGACACGGACCTGCAGGCGGACATCGAGGCGGCCGGCAACCTCGCCCTGCTCCTCGGGGCGGTCATCGACCAGGTCGAGTCGTGGCAGGGCACCGACTGGGCGGGCCGCGGCGACACGTTCGTGAACAGCCTGCTCGACCTGCTGGGCAGCACCTACGTCCGACGCCGCTGGCCCAAGCTGTTCCTGGTCATGCAGGCGGTGGCGATCACGACCGAGCTCACCGGGTCGCTGGCGCCGGGGGAGCAGGCCCACACCCGGTTCCTCGACGCCTTCGGCACGATCTTCTCGTTCGTGTGGAACCCCGGGCGGACCCTCGACGACCTGGACGACACGCAGCCGGGTGCCGAGGGGAGCACCCTGAACACCGCGCGCGACACGTCGTTCCTCGTCGTCGACGGGCTCATCCGCGGCATCGTCGCGGCGATCGCCGTCGTCGACCAGACGCTGGACGAGGACGCCCTGAACGTGCTCGACGACGTGATCGTCGGCTGGGACGCGGCCGCGCTCGACGTGGACTCGCCGGCGCGCCCGACGGCGGCGGACGTCCTGGCGGGCCGGATGGTCTCGCTCGCGCTGCGGCGCGACGGCGGCACCGACTCCGAGCAGCTGCGCGTCACCTGGATGTACCTGCCCCGGCGACTGGGCACCCCCGCACGCCCGCACCAGCTGTTCCTCGCGCTCGGCGGCACTCTCACGCTGGACGAGGTGCTCAACCCCGGGGCCACCGACGGCCCCACCTGGAGGTTCCGGGTCGACATCCGCAGCGACGCCGGCGCCGCCCTGCTCATCGACGGCGACGGGGTGCAGCCCAACGCGACCGCAGCCGGCTCGGCCGTCTCGGTGGGCTACCGCGCCGCGCCCGACGAGACAGGGATCAGCTACGCCCTGCCGCGATCCACCGGGACCCGGCTCGAGATCGGGGAGATGGCGGCGGTGCTCACGCTGAGCGCTTCCGGCGCGCGCATCCTCCTGCGGCTGGACCACTGCGCCCTGGTGATCGACTCGGCCGACAAGGACAGCTTCGTGCGCAAGCTGCTCGGTGGCCGGCCGATGCGGAAGGTGTTCTCCCTCGGGCTGGGGTACGACGCCGCGCTCGGGTTCATCCACGAGGTGCACGTCCCCTCGACCGTCGACGCGACCGGCCCCGAGCCGCCGTTCGACTCCTCGGGTCCGGCGGGTCCGCCGGCGATCGAGAAGACCCTCCCGCTCGGCGGGGGCGGGACGCTGGGCATCAACGTGCACGAGGTGGTGCTGCGGCTGGCCGGGCGCCGGGCGGAGGCGCCGGAGACCGGGTGGGCGGTGGCCGCCGGCGGGCTGGTGTCGTTCAGCACGCAGCTGGGCCCCCTGTACGTCCGGGTGGACCGGCTGGGCCTGTTCGCCGCGGTGGACACGATGACCCCCTCCGCCGAGCGCAACCTGCGGGTCATCGACGCGCACGTGGACGCGACCCGGCCGACGGGGATCGCCCTGGACCTGCGGACCGGACCGGTCAGCGGCGGCGGCACCATCCAGCACGACCCGACCACCGGCGACTACGTCGGTGCGCTCGTCCTGCGCGTGGGCAAGCAGATCACGATCACCTGCATCGGGCTCGCGTCGACCCGGGACCGCGAGGGCAACGAGCTGTCGTCCCTCCTCCTCATCGGCACGGTCGAGCATCTCGGGTGGCAGGCCGGCGTGGTCACGCTCGACGGTCTGGGTGTGCTCTACGCAGCGGACCGGACGCTCGACGTGGCCGCCGTCCGCGCGGCGCTGCCGTCCGGGCAGCTCAAGCACATCCTCTTCCCCGCCGACCCCGTCAAGCACCTCCCGGAGCTCGTCGCCGCGCTGCGCACCTTCTTCCCTCCGAAGGACGGGACGCACATCTACGGCCTCCTGGTGAAGCTGACCTTCGGCAGTGCGCACCCCCTGCTGCGGGCCGACCTCGCGCTCATGCTGGAGCGCGACTCGGTCTCGGAGACGAGCCGGCTGCTCGTGCTGGGCCGGGTGTCGTCGGTGCTGCCGCAGGAGGAGAACGCACTCGTCCGGCTCAACCTCGACGTCGTCGGGGTGTTCGACTTCGACACCGGGGCCGCCGCCCTCGACGCGGTCCTGTACGACTCGACGCTGTGCGGTCGCTTCGTGCTGACCGGCGCGGCGGCGTTCCGTCGCGAGCGGGGCCAGGGCTTCGCGCTCGCGGTGGGCGGGTTCAACCCTCGGTTCAGTCCGCCGGCGAACTTCCCCGTGCTGCCGCGGGTCTCGGTGGCGCTCACCACCGGCGACAACCCCAAGCTGGTCATCGAGGCCTACCTCGCGATCACGACGAACACCCTGCAGTTCGGCGCGAAGGCGTCCCTGTACGCCGCCGCGTACGGGTTCAGCATCCAGGGGTACATCGGGTTCGACGTGCTGGTGAACTTCTGGCCGCCGCACTTCATCGCCGACTTCGCGGCGGGCGTCCAGCTCAAGCGCGGTTCCCGGAACCTGTTCAAGGTCGACGTCCGAGGCATGCTCGAGGGGCCGATCCCGCTGCGGGTCGCCGGGAAAGCCACCTTCGGCATCCTCTGGTGGGACTACACGGTCTCCTTCGACAAGACCCTGATCGGCGGGAGCGGGTCCGTCGTCACCGAGACCATCGACGTCGTCACCGAGCTCCTCGCCCGGCTCGGCGACCCCGGCAGCTGGCGGACGGAGCTGCCGGCGGCCGCGACGCAGGTGGCCGGCGTGCGGAACGTGCCACGCACCGACGGCCTTCTGCTGCACCCCCTCGGTCGACTCGTGGTGCAGCAGGGGCTCGTCCCCCTGAACACCACGCGGGAGATCGACCGCGTCGGCGCCTTCGTGCCGCGCGACGCCCGCCGCTTCGCGCTCACCGAGCCCCGGATCGGCGGCGCGACCCCGGGCGTCGCTCCCGTGAGCGACGAGTTCCCCGACAGCCAGTTCTTCGAGATGAGCGACGCCGAGCGTCTGGCCGCGCCGGGCGTGGTGATCCGCGAGGCCGGCGTGAGCTTCGGCAACGACCGCTACGCCTCCGACGCCACGGGCGGCGTGGCGGCGCCGTTCCGCTACACCGAGATCGTCGTCGGGCCGGACGGCGTGCCCGTCGTGCTGCCCGACCCCGTACCCGCGGAGCCCGGACACCTGCGCGCCGGCCTGCGGCTGTCCGCGGCTGCGCGTGCGGCGACGCGCACGGCCGTCGCCGAGCGGTACGCCGGGCTGGACCGGCCGGACGCCCCGCGGCTCGCCGGGCTGGTGAGGACGCCATGACCGAGCCGAACCTGGTCTTCCTCCCGTGGGCGCGGCGGGGTGGACCGCTCGACCTCCCGCCGGACGTGCGGGACGGGCACCCCGCCAGCCAGGCCTCCGCGACCGCCGAGGTGAAGGTCAACGGCGCCGGGCCGGCGACCGTGCAGGTCCGGCTGCTGGGCCCGGGCGACGTCACCGGGCTCCCGTCGCAGCAGGTGATCCGCACGGACCCGGCGCCGGGTTCGCGCACGTTCGAGGCCAACTAACTGCCGCTCGTCGAGTTCGACGAGCCGGCGCTGCCCTGGCTGTTCACCCCTGCCTCGGCGTCGGCGGGCCGGTTGCGGCCGTGGCTGTGCCTGGTCGTGGTGCGCGAGCAGCCGGGCGTCCAGCTCGCGCCACCCGCCCGCGGCTCGCTACCGGTGCTGAAGATCGGGATCCCGGCCCACCCGGAGGAGGAGCTGCCGGACCTCGACGACAGCTGGGCCTGGGCCCACGCACAGCTGGCCACCGAGGTCGCGCTGACCGACGCGGCGCTGGCGGACGCGCTCGCCGCCGACCCGGGGCGCAGCCTGTCCCGGCTGGTCTGCGGGCGCCTGCTGACCGAGCAGACCGAGTACCTGGCCTGCGTCGTGCCCACGTTCGAGGCGGGCCGGCTGGCGGGACTGGGCGACGACCCCGGCGCCGCCGAGGGGCCGGCGTGGCGGCGCGCGCCGGGGATGGCGTCCGTGGAGCTGCCGGTCCTGCACCACTGGCGGTTCGCGACCGGTCCGGCCGGCGACTTCCAGTCCCTCGCGATGGCGATCCGCGGCCGTCCCGTCGCCGACGGCTTCGGCACCCGGGCGGTGGACCTGTCGACCTCGGGGCTCGGGATCGCCGGTGCCGAGGACGCCCAGGTGCGGCTGGCGGGCGCGCTCCTGGCGCTCGATGCGCCCGTCCAGCGGTGGTCGGACCCGGCGATGGAGGGGCGGTTCGCGGCGGCGCTGGTCGACGTGCTGAACGCGCCCGACCACGTGCCGGCCGGCAACCCGCTGCTCGCGCCGCCTCGGTACGGGTCGGCGTACGCGGCCCCGGCGGCCCTGGACCCTGCGGCGGCGGGACGGTGGTACGAGCAGCTCAACACCGACCCGGCGCACCGGGTGGCGGCGGCGCTGGGCACGCTCGTGGTCCAGCAGCAGCAGGAGACGCTCGTCGCGGCGGCCTGGGACCAGGCGGCGGACCTGCACGCCGCGGAACGGGTGTTCGGGCTGGCCGCGCTCGGCCTGGCGGTTGCCGACAGCCTCCACCGGCGGCACGTGGCGCCGCTGCCGCCGGAGTCCGGGCTGTTCGTGCTGGCTCCGTTACGAGCCCGGCTGCTGCGGTCGTCCGCGACCGGGAGCACCAGCTTCGCCCAGCAGTGGGCCGAGGCCCGCCTGCCGGACCAGGCGCTGAGCACCGTGGTCAGGCGCGTGACCCGGCCCCGCGGTCCGGCCGTGCGGCGGGTGGGCCCCGCGGCGCCGGTGACGGGGAGAGGCGTCCTCGGGCGGATGGCGCCGACCGAGATGATCGGTCGCGAGCTCACGCCGGCGGCCGGCCCGCTGACCTTCGAGGCGGGGGGCGGCGCGCTGAACCTGTCCTGGGCGCAGGTGAGCACGGACGCGGTCGGGGGCGCGCCGCCGCGGCCGGGGTTCGAGATCGGCCCCTCACCGACGCCCGCACCCGGACCGGACCCGCTGCCACCGTTCGGCGGCGGAGTGGTCGGTGGCGGGGTGCTGGGCGGCGGTGTGCTCCACGGTGGCCTCGTCCCGGGTGTCGGGCCTTCCCTCGCGCGCCGCCGACCGACCGACCCCTTCGACCCGACAGACCCGACGGACCCGACCGACCCCACCGAGCCCGACCCCGTCGACCCGACGGAACCGGACCCGCACCCGCACCCGCCGCGCCGGGACAACCCGATGGCCGCGACCTTCCGGACCGCGGCGGCGCGTCACCTGTCCGCGTTCCTGGCACCGGCCCCGCCCGACCGCGGCCCGCTCGGCACGCTGGCCGTGGAGGCCATGTTCGCCGAGGCCCTGGCACTCACCACTCCCGCTCGCACGTTCTCCGCCCGGGTGTCCGGCCTGCTCGCGGTGCCCGTACCGCAGGAGCCGGCCGGCCCGGTGCCGCAGGTGCGGTTCGCGCCGCGGTTCGACGCGCCGATGTCGCGCTCGCTCGTCGAGCTCGGTCAGCACTGGTTGCTGCCCGGGCTGGACGGCGTCCCGGCCAACACCGCCCTCGGCCTGCGCACCAACGGGGAGTTCGTCGAGGCGTTCCTGGTCGGGCTCAACCACGAGCTCGGCCGCGAGCTGCTCTGGCGCGAGTACCCGACGCCGATGACCGCCACGTTCTTCGACCGCTTCTGGGACGCGGCCGTGGCGCCCGACGCCCCGCCGGACATCACGCCACTGGACTCGTGGGGTGGTCGGGCGCTGGGCGCGCCGACGGTCGCCGAGGACAGGTTCGTCCTGCTCCTGCGCAGCGAGCTGATCAGGCGCTTCCCCGACGCCCTCGTGTCCGCCGTCCGTCCCGGCCCGCCCGCCGAGCAGCTCCTGCCGGTCTTCCGCGGTGCCATGGAGCCCGACATCACCTTCTTCGGGTTCGCCGTCCCGCTCGCCGACGCCGACGACTGGTCGATCGTGATCGCCGAGCAGCCCGGTGCTCCACGCTTCGGCTTCGAGGTGGGGGAGGCGCCGGCCGGCGTCAGCCACGCGCCCGTGACCGAGGCGACGTCGGCGAGCCAGGCCGCGCGGCTGCGCCAGCTGCCCGCCCGGATCACCATCCCCGTGACCGTGCTCCTGCGGAGGCCGACGCCATGACGGACCCGCTCGACCTCGCTCCGCTCACCGCCGACGCCCTCGCCGCCGACCCGAGGCTCGCCCAGCAGGTGGCCGGGTCGCGGCACCCGCTGGTCCTGCTCCCGATCCGGCTGGAGACCCGCTTCCGCGACGGCTCGCTCCTCGTCCGGGTCTACCCCGACCAGCTGCACGTCGACGCCCACGACCCCCGCGTGTCCGCCGCGGAGATCGCGGCGGGGGAGGAGTTCTGGCGCGCGCAGTGGCGGACGGGAACCGATCGTGAGCGGGCGCAGCGCGCCTGGTCCGCGCTCGCGGACAGGTGGGGTCCGGGGCGGGCGGCCTGGGTGGTGCGCGCCACGACACCGACCAACCCGCAGGCCCGGCCCGATGCCGCCGTCGCCGACGGGGCGCCGCTGTCGGTGGAGCCGGCCTTCCCCTCCCTCCAGCCCACCGAGCAGAGGAGCACCCCGGTGGCGCGCCTCCTGCCCACCCGGTGGACCGCGACCGCCTACGCGCAGGGGGCAGTGGTCGCGGTCGCCACGGGCAGGCCGATCACGGCCGACCTCGCCGTCGGCCCTGACCTGTCGGTCCCGCTCGTCCACGAGGAGCACGGCGACGACGAGGACGACGAGGTGGCCGCCGTCGACCAGGCGATGAGCTGGCTCGTCGACTTCGCCACCGCGGAGGACGTCGGCATGGCGCTGCGCCTGCCGGTCACCGAGCCGGTGGACCTGCTCCTGGTCACCGGCGTGCGCGAGACGGGGGACAGCGCGGGCGACCTCGGCCGGCTCCTCGAGGCCCAGCACTACAGCGAGGGGCTGGCGTTCCTCGACCCGGAGACGCCGACCAACAACGCCGAGGGTGCGCCGTCCGGCTGGTCCAGCGCCGCCACCGGGACGTGGGCGCCGACGCCCGGGGGCTCCGGCGCGCGCACCGCCACCGCGCTCGGGTTCTCCGACCCCGCCGCGCTGCCGGGCGGGAGCGACACGGACGAGACGCTGGCCGAGGCCATGAGCACCGTGCTGTGGCCGTCCACCTGGGGGTACTGGCTGCCGCAGCTCGCGGGGGTCGCCCTCGACGACACCGACTGGGCGCGGGACCACGCGCGACGGTTCGTCCGGCCGGGCGGGCCGCTGCCGACGCTGCGGGTGGGCCGCCAGCCGTACGGGCTGCTGCCCGTGACGTCGCTCGGTCGGTACACGGGTGACGAGCGCGCGAACCGCCTGCGGCGCGCGCTGGTGGGTCTGGTGGACGGCGCCTGGCGGCCGGCCCTGGGGCAGGCGCCACGGATCGGCCGGGGCGACGTCGCGGCCGACCTGGTCGACGTGCTCCGGCTCGGCGCGCGCTCCGACCGGGTCCGGCTGCGCCGGGCGTTCGGTGCCCGCTTCGCTGAGCACGTCCAGCTCTTCCTCGGCCGCCGGCTCGCCGACGCCGGGTTCTGGGAGGTCGCCAGGGACCGGTCGCTGCCCCTCGCCGTGGCCGCCGGCGCCGGTCTGCTCCCGGCTGCGCTGAGCGTGCACGAGCCGGACAGCGCACCGGTCACCGTGCCGCTGGTGGGCGGGGCCGGCGAGCTCCGCGACCTGCTGGCGGCAGACGTCGACCAGCTCGCGACCGGCGGGGACGACGCGCCGACGTCCCTGCTGGTGGGACTCGTCCGGCACGGCCTGCTGCGCGAGCACGCGGAGGCGGCGGCGCGCCTGCTCGCGCCCGACGCCCCGGACGTGACCGACGCGGAGCTGTACGGCTTCGGCGAGTCCACGCCGGGCTGGCGGGCGCAGCGCGACGCGCCACTGCCGGACGGGGGGACCGTGCGTGAACGCATCGCCGCCGGGACGCCGGCCCTGACCGCGTTCCGCTCGGCGGTCGAGGTGCTCGCGGCAGCGGACCCCGCCGACCTGGAACGGCACCTGCTCGGGACCCTGGACGCGGCCGCCTACCGGGTCGACGCCTGGGTGACGTCGCTGGCGAGCCGTCGGCTGGCCGAGCTGCGGGCGGACGAGCAGCGGGGCGCCCTCGTCGGCGGCTACGGATGGGCGGAACGGCTGGCACCGTCGACCGCCGACGTCGTCGCCGAGACGCCGCGGGGTGAGCCGGGCGAGCTGCTGTCCGCGGTCGACGACCCCGGGTTCCTGCACGCTCCGTCGCTCCACCAGGCGCAGGTGGCCGCCCTGCTCCGGAACGCGCACCTGGCCAACGGCGGAGGGGAGGACGACCCCTTCGCCATCAGCCTCACGTCCGAGCGCGTGCGGCTGGCCAGGACCGTGTTCGACGGGGTCCGGGCCGGACGCACGGTCGGCACCGTGCTCGGCTACCTGGTGGAGCGCGACCTGCACGAGCACGGCCTGGACAAGGCCGTCGACAACGCCCGCGAGGTGTCGCCCCTGCCCGGTGAGGAGCACCTGCCTCCCGCCGCCCGCCGCCTGGACGGCCTGAGCCTGCACCGGCTCTGGGCGGCCAGCGAGGACCACGCCCTCGACCACCTGGTGGGCGGGGACCCGAGCGAGGCGGTCCGCACGGCCGCTCAGGGGGTCCTGCGTCGGCTCGGTGCCACGGTGGACGCCACCGCCGACGTGCTCCAGGCCGAGCAGGTGCACCAGTTCGCGCTGGGCGACCTGGACCGCGCGGTGAGCACCGTGACCGACTTCGACCGTGGGCTCGTGCCGCCCTCCACGCTGGACGTGGTGCAGACCCCGCGGTCCGGGGTCGGGGTCACGCACCGGGTGGGAGTCCTCCTGGACCCCGACGCGGCGACGACGGCCGGGTGGGCCGGACCGGCGCAGTCGCCACGCAGCGCGGCCGAGCCGGGGCTCGACGCATGGCTGGGCCGGATGCTCGGCGCGGCCACCGGACGGACCGTCGCGGTGCGCGACGCCTCCGGCGACCTCGTGCGCACGGTGCCGCTGCCGGACCTGGGCATGGCGGCCGCAGACCTGGTCCGGATCGCCGGCGCGGGGGAGCACGGCTGGACCGAGCTGGCGGCCAGGGCGGCCCTGGCGTCCGGTGCCGACCTGCTGCGCCCGGCTCTGGTCCCGGACCGGGCGCTCCTGGACCTGCTGGAGGTGGGTCGCTCGCTGTCCGCGCTGCTGGGCCCGGTCCGGCCGATGGACGGTGGGGCGCTGCAACCCCCGCACGCGGACGCGGAGCCCGGGGTCGACGTGGCGGAGCTCGAGGAGCGGGCGGCCACCGCGCTGGCGGCCGTGCGGAGCGCGGTGGACATGCTCGAGGCCGCCCTCGCCGACCAGGGCGCGCAGCGGCTGCGGGACGCGGTGGCTGCCAGCTGGGCGTTCGGGGTCGGCGACGCCGCGGTGCCCGTCGAGACCACGGTGGACGGTTGGTCCGCGGCGGCCGCCCGAGCCCGTGACCAGCTGCAGGGTCGGCTCGTGGAGGCCGGCGCGGTGCAGGCGAGGTCGTCCGCGCCCGCCTGGGAGGCCGCTCTGCTGCGGCTGCGGGCGCTGCTCGGGCCCGGCTTCGTGGCGCTGCCGCGGTTCGTCGCCCCGACGACCGCCGACCTCGTGGCGTCTCGGGACGATCCGGCGCTGCTCGGCGGGGACCCGCTGGCGGTGGAGGTCTGGCTGACCCGGATGGAACGGGTGCGGGAGCCGCTCGCGCGGCTGGGGATCGCGCTGCGCGAGGCGGAGGCGCTCGGCGGACCGGTCGTCTCGCTGGGTGCCGCGCAGGTGCCGCACCGGCCGGGCGACGTCTGGAACGCGCTGCCCGCCGATCACTACGTGGACGGCGCGGTCTCCGTCGCGCTGTCCGGCGTCGAGCTCGTCGTGCCGGGTCGGGAGCTCGCCGGACTCCTGGTCGACGAGTGGACCGAGGTGATCCCCTCGGCGACCGAGACCACGGGCGTCGCCTTCCGCTACGACCCGCCGGAGCTCATGGCCCCGCAGGCCGTCCTGCTGGCGGTGCCACCGGTGGTCGGCGAGCCGTGGACGCTGGGCACCCTGAACCAGGTGCTCGTCGAGACCCTCGAGCAGGCGCACCTGCGGGCCGTCCCGCCGGGCGCGCTCGGGGCCGCCCGGCAGTACCTGCCGGCCACCGTGCTCGCCTTCAACGCGGACCGGGACGCCGTGTCGACCAACCCGAACGCCCTGACCACCCCGGTGGGCGGCTGACATGGCCTCGATCACCACGTTCTCCCGGCTGGAGCCGGAACCGCTGCGGCCCGACGTCATCGACGGCGCCACCGCGCCCGTGCAGGACCCGCTGTGGCTGCTGGCCCGGCAGTGGCAGGTGGGGGAGTTCGCCGGCCACGACGGCGGCACCCCGGTGCTGGCGCGCTGGCGCGGCGAGGCCTCCCGACCCACCCGCTTCGTGGCCGGTCCGGTCCCGCCCGAGACGACGCTGCAGGCACCGAGGTTCGACGCGATGGCGGCCCCGCTCGAGACGCTCGTCGAGCGTGCCGGGGCGCCGCTGCCGACGACCGCGGCGTCCGCCGAGGGCCTGCGCCTCGCCGTCGACACCGGGCGGTTGTTCCTGCGGGTCCTGGCCCAGCAGACCACGTCGCGCGACTACGGTCCCGACGTCGTGCGGGCGTTCGCGGTGCCGGAGCCCGCGCCGGAGGTGCTGGCGACCCTCGACCCCGCGACCGCCGGGTTTGCGCGCCTGCACGCCGGCCGCAGCGTCGACGGGCGGCGGCTGCGCGGCGAGCTGCAGGGTCGGGACCTGATCCGCCTCGGCGTCGAGATCGCCCAGGCCGACCGCGCCGAGCTCCGGGCAGCCGGTGCCGACTGGCTGCGGCTGGTCGCGGGGCTGTTCGCGGACGCCGATCCGGACGCGACCAGCTGGCAGCCCACCCGGTTCGAGCACACCGCGTCGTTCGCCACCCGCAGGCCCGCCGAGCCGGCGAGCGAGATGACCCTGACCGCCCACCGCTACGACAGCGACACCCTCGACTGGTACGAGCTGGACGTCAACGGGGACGTGAACCTGGGGACCACCCCTGCGGAGGTCGGCCAGGCGGTCACCCGCACGGTCATGCCCGCGCCCGTCACGGCCCCGGGTCTGCCCGCCCGCCGGTTCTGGGAGCTCGAGGACGGCCGGCTCAACCTCGCCGCGCTCCAGCCCGCCGAGACGGACCTGGCCCAGGTTCTCCTCATCGAGACCCTGTCCGGCTACGGCAACGACTGGTTCGTCATCGGGGTGGAGCTCCCGGTCGGCCACCTCGTGTCGTCGACGTCGCTGGTGGTCACGGACACGTTCGGCGCCCGGACGCTGCTGCGGCCGCACGGCCACCACCGGCTCGAGTCGTCCAGCCGGTGGGGGCTCTTCCAGCACTCCAGCCCGTCGAGCGACGGCTCGGAGGGCGTCCCGATCACCAACCTGCTCTACCTGGCACCGCGCCTCGCCCAGCCCGTCGTGGGGCCGGTCGTGGAGCAGGTGGTGCTCGCCCGGGACGAGCAGGCGAACCTCGGCTGGGCCGTCGAGCAGCTCCAGGAGTCACCGCTCCAGGTGGGCGTCGAGCTGAGCGCGGCGCGGCCGCCCGACCTACCCGGCGACCCCGACGAGGCGCCCGACTACCACCTGGCCCAGGCGCCTCCGCCGCACTGGGTCCCGCTGCTCCCCGTACGCGTCGACGGGACCGAGCAGGTCGTGCTGGCCCGCGGCTCGGTGCTCGAGCTGTCCGGGGGGCGCCGCGTCGTCAGCAGCGTGACCCGGCTGCTCGGCGGCGGCCCCGACGGTGCCCTGCTGATCCCCGAGGAGGAGGTGCCCAGCGGGGGCATCGTCGTGCAGCGCACCTACCAGTCGGCGCGCTGGGTGGACGGGTCGCTGCACGTCTGGGCCGCCCACCGGACCAGCGTGAGCACCGGCCTGCCGCCCAGCGGGGTCCGGTACGACTTCCTGGTCGAGTAGACGGTGCTCAGGGCGGGTCGGTGACCGTGACGATCCCGCGGGCCCCCCGCTCGGCGTCCGACATGACGTGGCTCACGAAGGGGTAGTGCCCCGCCTCGGCGAAGGTGACCTCGACGAAGCCGCCCTGGGCACCGGCCAGGTCGAGCGCCTGCGAGCCACCCGTCCCGGTGCTGCCACCGTCCCGGAGCAGGTACTCGCCCTCCTTGAAGACGGTGTGGAACTGGCCGCCGACCACGTGGAAGGAGGTGCCGACGTCCGGCCCCGCGGCGAGGACCCAGAACCGCACGGTCTCGCCCGTGCGGGCCGACAGCGGCCGCGCGGCGTACTGGTTCGCGTAGCCGTTGAACACGACGAGATCGGGCTCCCGAGCCTGCAGCTTCGCGGCGTCGACCTCTCCGCCCTGCGCGCCGAGGTAGAGCTCCGACTGGATCAGCGCGTACTCGCGGTCGACGGTGGCCAGACCGGGCGGGTCGATGATGACGGCCCCGAACATGCCGTTGGCGATGTGCATCGACATGGGCATCGTCGAGCAGTGGTAGAGCCAGATGCCCGACCGCGTGGCGGTGAACGTGTAGGTCAGACGGCCACCCGGCTGGATGGTCCGCATCACCTCGTCGGGACTGATGCCGCCTGCGTGGAAGTCGACGGAGTGCCCCACCGTGCCCTCGTTCACCAGGGTGATCTCGAAGACGTCCCCCACGGAGCCGCGCAGCGTCGGCCCGGGGACGGTGCCGTCGAAGGTCCACAGGGTCTGCGTCACGCCGGGGGCGACCTCGGTCTGCACGTCCCTCACGGTCAGGGTGCGCCGGTGCACGGTGGTGCCCGCGGCGGGCGGCACCGTCGCGTCGCGGGCCACGAAGCCGGCCTCGGGCTCCCTCATCGGGTCGAGCTCGTCCGCGGCCGAGGCCCCTGTCGCGTCGACGTCGTGACCGACGTGCTCGGGAGCGCCCACCGCGACGACGTCGAGGTCCATGCCGAGCAGACGATGGCCGGCGATGGAGCACCATCCCTGCACGTCGCCGCCGATCGGGCCGACCGTCACCACCTCGCTCTCGCCCGGCTCCAGGGACGGCGACACCAGCCCGGTCTCGAGCACGAGGTTGTGCACCATGTCGTCGCGGTTGGTGAGGGTGATCACGAGCTCGTCGCCCACCGGGACCTCGACACGGTCGGGCACGAAGCGGGTGTCCACCATCTCGACGGTGACCTCGGTGGTGTGCCCGGTCGCGTGCACGGGCGCGCCCTCCTGCGCCGAGGCGGTCTGCGGGCCCATGGACGGGGGATCGACGACGATGCCTGCGGTCACCGTGAGCAGCACGGCGGCCGCGGCCACGAGGATCCGGCCGGTCGCGCGCGGCGCGGGGACGGGGGACCGCTCTCCGGGCGCCACGCGCACGAGCGGGAGGGCGCGGACCCGCCGGTTGGTGCGCAGGGCGCGGGCGAAGAGCACCAGGAAGCTGGCCATGCAGCCCACCACCAGCAGCGACAGGGCCACGGTCAGGCTGCTGCTCACGGGCAGCACCGACACGCCGAGCGCGGCGTTGACGGTGACGACCCGGAACAGGCCGCCCCGGTCGAGCTCGGCCGCGGTGGCCTTGGCCGCCGCAGGGCCGCCGCCGAGCACGACGGGCACCAGGTAGCTGAGCGCGCCCAGGAGCACCTGCGCGGCGAAGCCCACGGCGAGGTACGGCACGAGCGCCTCGACGCGGGCGGCGGCGACGGTCCAGCTGGGGGCGAGCGCCACCTGGACGGCGAACCCGAGCGTGCAGAGCGCGAACCAGGCGAGCGCGGCGCCCAGGCTCCAGCCGGCGTAGGTGACGGCGGGTGCGCGGCGCAGGTGGCCGACGGCCTCGCGCAGCACCCGGCCGAGCGCGAGCAGGTAGACCAGCACCCCCAGGGTCACGACGAGACGCAGGTCGGTCAGGCAGCCGAGCGCCAGCAGCCCCAGGCCGCCCATCAGCACGGGCAGGGTCGGCCCGGCGGCCGCGGTCGCTGCCTCGACCCTGGTGTGCAGCACGGTGGGCCACAGGAGGGCGATGGTCCCGATGACGGCCAGCCCCACCCAGCCGAGCAGGTTGAGGCCCAGGTGCCCGAGGAACAGGCGCTCGTAGTCCTCGCCGCCTCCGTCCAGTCGGGCCATCAGCACGCCGAGGGTGACCCCGACCGCGAGCATCAGGGCGCTGGCGGCGTAGTAGCGGACCAGGGGGGAGAACCGCGCCGGGAGCGCGCCACGTGACTGGCCGACGATCACCACGGCGTGCGCGACGGCGTTCAGGCCGACGAGGATCCCGCCGGCCAGCACGAGCCCGAACGCGTCGACGACCATGCCGGTCATGACCAGGACGGCACCGACCGTGTGGGCCGCCAGGCGCAGACCCAGCGAGAGCCGGTGACCGAGGGCTCGTCGCCGCAGCAGGGTGTCCGCGAAGTGCTGGCTCCAGATCAGGATGGCGGTGCTCACCGCGCCGAGCAGCAGCAGGTGCACGAGCAGCCAGCCCGACGACGGCAGCATCCGGTGCAGCAGGGTGCCGAGCGCCGCCGCGAGCAGCCAGGCCGGCACCAGGATGCCCGTGAGGACGTGCCACATCCGGTCCCTCATCGCGTCCCCCTCAGCACGGACGCGACCGCGACCACCACGAACAGGAGCACCGCCACGATGTTGAGTGCCCCGCCCCACTGCACCAGGGCGGGGTGACCGTAGGCGTCACCGAGCAGCACGCGGGCGAGCAGCGAGACGTGCAGCAGCGCTGCGGGCACGTACATGACCGGGCGGTACGGCAACGGGCGGCGCAGCACCGCGGGAAGGATGGTCGGGGCGTGCGCCATGATCATCGACATCACGAAGCCGAGGAATACGGCGTGCATCATCGCGTCGTACGCGGGGCCGGCGTAGACCGGCCCCTGCACCAGCCAGATGCCGCCCACGACCACCAGCCAGACGTAGCCCGCCAGCAGGCAGCACGCCATGTACCGCGGCAGCCCGGCCGAGCGCACGGTGCGGGTGGCGACGTCGTGCCGGGACAGCCAGCCCACCACGGCGAGCATGCCCAGGCCGAGGAGCGGGTACCCGGCGACGGGGAGGACGAGCGCTACGACCGCACCTGCGGCGAGCCCGAGGCCGATGCCGAACAGCCACTGCTCGGCGCGCTGGTCCACCGACGGCGACAGGCGCGAGAGCTCGAGCCGCTCACCGGCGATCGTGAGCACCAGGTAGAGGATCAGCAGCGGGGCGAGCTGGGGGATGCCCAGGCCACGCCACCACAAGGCGGTCGCCATCAGGCCCATCAGGGCGCCCACGACCTGCACCGCGGTGGCCACCGAGGACTGCCTGCGCCAGATGGCGGCGTAGGCGACCAGCAGCACGGCGCTGCCGCCCACCAGCAGGACCTGGCCCACGACCACCGGGAGCGGCGAGACGAGCGCGATCCCGCCCGCGCCGAGCAGGCCGGGCGCGAGGTAGGCCCACGGCCGGCGTACCGCCACCGCCCGTTCGAGCGTGACGACGGTGCCGACGAACCCGAAGACCATCAGCGGCCCGTGCACCTCGGCGAGCCGGAGCGAGTCGACGGGCGCCGCGAGGCCGAGGAGCACCAGGGCGCCATCGAGCCCCGCGAGCAGGGCGAACCCGCCGAGAAGCAGCAGGCCGAGCCGGGCGGGGACCCGGGGTCGCGTCGCCGTGCCGGTGCCGGGGCGCCGGGCGGGGCTGAGCGTGGTCATCCGCGGCGGGCCGGTGCCGGCGTTACAGCGCGCGGGTGAGGCGGACCGTCCAGGCGTCCGGTCCGCTCTCCAGGTAGGAGACGGCGAAGTCGCCGGGGCGGCTGCGCTCCAGCTGAGCGAGCAGCGGCAGCGGGTCGTGCGGGGCGATGAGGTCGAGCGCGAAGCCGGGCTGGATCGCGCCGAGGGCGCCGAAGATCGAGGCGTGCCGGACGGCGTGCGGGATCGTGCGGGCGTCGAGGACGATGCTCGGGGCGTCGTCGTGGCCGCACTCGCAGGCGTGCTCGACGGGCGACTCGGCGGCGACCGCGCCGGGGCGGTGGGCCGACAGGTTGATCGGTTCGGCGGGCATGGTTCCTCCTCGGCGGGTCGGGTGACCCTGGGAACCAATTTAAGAGGACCAACGTCCTTTCAATAGGACGTTGGACCTACCCAGTCGTCCGGCAGGTCCACCAGGCACAGGTCCGGCTGCACGAACGGACGCAGCCGGAGGCCGTCGCCGTCGTGCCCCAGCGAGCGGGCGACACCCCGCAGCAGCCCCAGGTGCACCGAGCACACGACGTCCGGGTTCGCCCGCGCCTCGGTCCGGAACGGGCAGGCCGGCAGGGCGATGGCGCCCTCGACCGCGCGCAGCTCCGGCTCGAAACCGATCTCTGTGAGCACCCCCAGCAGTGGCGGCACCGGGTCCGTCTCGGCCATCGTCGCGTACTGCGCGGACCACTGCTCGCCGGCGCGCACCGCACGGGCGCGGCCGCCGTCGACGTCCTCGCCGATCACCGCGGCGAGTGCGTGGGTGAGCTGCTGCTGCGCCTCCTCGGGCGGCTTCGGGAGGACGGCGGCGCGGAACAGGACCTGCGGTCGACCGCGTCGACCCGACCGCGCGACCTGCCGGGACACGAGCCCGGCGGCCTCCAGCTGGTCGAGGTGGAACCGCGCCGTGGTCACGTGCACCCCGACGCCGACAGCCACCGTGAGGGCGTCCAGCGGGTCGGGGGACTCGCTGAGCATCGCGAGCACGCGGCGGCGCGGTTCGCTGGCCAGGGCGGCGTGCCACGCCTCGCTCTGCCCGGTCGGGACCATGAATTGACAGTAACAGCGTGCATTCAAAGCTCAGGCTCGGGCGGCCTCCGCGAGGAGCTCCTCCGCCGTCGTCGCGCCGGGGCGGGCGCCCGCCGCAGCAGCCTGGCGGGCACGCCGCTGCAGGACCGCGTTCACCGGGGTCGGCACGCCGTGCAGCCGGCCCAGCAGGACGATCTCGCCGTTGAGGTGGTCGGACTCGATCGACCCCGCCCCGCGCGCGAGGGACTGCCACGACGACCCTCCACCGCGCTCCTGCCCGGACAGTCGCTCGACGCGGAACCCGGCGCGGGCGGCGTCGTGCACGGCGTCGTCGAGGGTCACGATCCCGGCGGCGCGCAGCACGGCGCGGCCCTCGGCGTCGGCGCGTGCGGCGAGCTCGCGGGCGTCGTCGTCCCGGAGGGAGCCGCAGAGCGCCTCGACCGCGTTGGCGAGGTTGGTGAGCAGCTTCGTGTACTTCCAGGCCATGACGTCCGCGGCCACGGGCGCACGGAAACCCGCGTCGTCGAGCTCCTGCGCGTACTCGGCGAGCAGGTCGTCCCCGTCTGCGGGTGCGGCCCATGCATGGCCGAGCGTGAGGACCCCGGGCACCGGCGTGCCGCCTGCGGACACGCGTCCGGGCTCGAGGTAGGTGGCCGGGAGCCAGACGCACATGGCGATCACCCGGGCGAACACGCGCAGGGCCGCGCGCTCGTTGTCCACGCCGTTCTGCGCGCAGACCACGGCGAGCCGCTCGGCCGCGGTCCCGCCGCCGGCGACGGGCCGGTCGGACCAGGCAGCGAGCGCGTCGGCGGTGTCCTGGCTCTTGACGGCGAGGACCAGCACGTCGTCCGGACGGAGGTCCACGTCGTCGGGACCGGCGGAGACCCCGGGCCGCACCCGCACCGTCCCCGCCGCGGTCGTGACCTCGAGCCCGCCGGCGCGCAGAGCGGCCAGCTGTGGTCCGCGGGCGACCAGGACGACGTCCTTGCCGACGCTCGCGAGCAGCCCGCCGACGACGCCGCCGACCGCTCCCGCCCCGATGATGATGTGCCGCACCGGCCCACCGTAGGGAGTGGCACGTCGAGTACGTCACACTGCCCATCGCCTGGACGCACGGGCACCCATCGCGGTGCGTGCCCTAGTTTTGGCCCGTGACCGCACCTCTTTCGCCGAGCGACGCCGTCCAGAGCTCTGCCCGGAGCCCCGCGAGCCACGAGATCCCCGAGCCGATGCGCAACGACGTCCGCGTGCTGGGCGAGTTCCTCGGCCGGGTGCTGCGCGAGGCGGGTGGCGAGGAGCTGCTGGCCGACGTCGAGGCGCTGCGCGAGCTCGCGATCCGCGCCCACAACGGCCCGGACGCGGAGGCGCTGGCGCAGGCCGAGCAGCTCGTCGCCGGGTTCACCCTGGCGCGTGCCGAGCAGGTCGCCCGGGCGTTCACGTGCTACTTCCACCTGGCCAACACCGCGGAGGAGTACCACCGTGTGCGCGTCCTGCGGGAGCGCGAGGCCAGCCTCCAGCCGCACCACCTGGCACCCGACGACTCGCTGCCGGCCGCGGTGGCGCAGCTGGCCGACGAGGTCGGGGAGGACGTCGCACGGCAGCGGCTCGCCGAGCTCGAGTTCCGGCCCGTGTTCACCGCGCACCCGACCGAGGCGCGTCGCCGTGCGGTCTCCAGCGCGATCCGCCGCATCGCGGAGCTCGTCGCCGAGCGGGACCTGCGGTACATCGGCGGGATGTCGCTCGCGGAGAACGACCGTCGTCTGCTGAGCGAGATCGACACGCTCTGGCGCACGGCCCCGCTGCGGGAGGCCAAGCCGTCGGTGCTGGACGAGGTCCGCACCGTGATCAACGTGTTCGAGGCGACCCTCGCCGACGTGCTGCCGGCCGTCTACCGACGGCTCGACGACTGGCTGCTGGCCGACGCGGGGGGAACGACGGCCCCCGCCGTGCGCCCGTTCGCCCGGCTCGGCACCTGGATCGGTGGGGACCGGGACGGCAACCCCAACGTCACCGCGCAGATCACCGAGGACGCCGCGGCGATGGCGTCCGAGCACGCGCTGCTCGAGCTCGAGTCGTCCGCCCGCAAGTCCGCCCACGGACTCACCCTCGACGGTTCGGGGACGCCCGCGTCGCACGAGCTCGGCGCACTGTGGCAGAAGCAGCGCGGGCTGTCCGCGACCCTGGCGGCACGCATCGCCGGCGACGCCCCGAACGAGCCGCACCGCCGGGTCGTCTACTTCCTCGCGGAGCGCATCGCGGCCACCCGGACCCGGAACGCGGACCTCGCCTACGGCGACGCGACGGAGCTCGAGGCCGACCTCGCCGTCGTGCAGCGTTCGCTGGCCGAGGCCGGCGCCAACCGCGCGGCGTACGGCGACCTGCAGCGGCTCATCTGGCAGGTGCAGACCTTCGGGTTCCACCTGGCCGAGCTCGAGGTCCGGCAGCACTCGCAGGTGCACGAGGGTGCGCTGGCCGACCTGCGTGCCAAGGGGATCGACGGCGCCCTCGAACCCCGCACGGTCGAGGTCGTCGACACGTTCCGCGCCATCGGGGCCGTGCAGCGGCGTTACGGCGTGCTGGCCGCCCGCCGCTACATCGTCTCGTTCACGCAGTCCGCCGAGCACCTGGCCGCCGTCTACGAGCTGGCGGAGCTCACGTTCGCGGGCATGGACGCGCCGGTCATCGACGCGGTGCCGCTGTTCGAGACGTTCGCGGACCTCGAGGCCAGCGTCGACATCCTCGACGGCGCCCTCCAGCTGCCGCAGGTGCAGCGGCGGCTCGCGGAGAACGGGCGCCGGGTCGAGGTCATGCTCGGCTACTCGGACTCGTCCAAGGACGTCGGCCCCGTCTCCGCGACCCTCACGCTGGACACCGCGCAGCGCCGGATCACCGAGTGGGCGCGGCGCAACGAGATCGTGCTCACCCTGTTCCACGGCCGCGGCGGCGCCCTCGGGCGTGGTGGCGGCCCCGCCAACCGTGCGCTCCTCGCCCAGCCTCCGGGGTCGGTCGACGGCCGGTTCAAGCTCACCGAGCAGGGCGAGGTCATCTTCGCCCGGTACGGCGACCCGGTCATCGCGGCACGGCACATCGAGCAGGTCGCCGCGGCGACGCTGCTGGCCGGTGCGCCCTCGGTCGAGCGCCACAACGCGGCCGCGACCGAGCGGTTCGCGCCCCTGGCTGCGCAGCTCGACGAGACGTCCCGCATCCGCTTCCACGAGCTGGTCAAGGCGCAGGGCTTCCCGCAGTGGTTCGCCGAGGTCACGCCGCTCGAGGAGGTCGGCATGCTGCCGATCGGCTCGCGCCCGGCACGGCGGGGACTCTCCGTGGAGTCGCTCGACGACCTGCGCGCGATCCCGTGGGTGTTCTCCTGGTCGCAGGCCCGCATCAACCTGGCCGGCTGGTACGGCCTGGGCACGGCGCTGGAGACGGTCGGTGACCTCGAGGAGCTGCGCACGGCCTACGCGCAGTGGCCCTTGTTCGCCACCATGATCGACAACGTCGAGATGTCGCTGGCCAAGACCGACGAGCGCATCGCGGAGCGGTACCTCGCCCTCGGCGACCGGGACGACCTGGCCCAGCAGGTGCTGGACGAGATGGCCCTGACGCGCCGCTGGGTGCTCGCCATCACCGACAGCGAGGCGATCCTGTCCCGCCGCCGGATCCTCGGCCGGGCCGTGCAGCTGCGCAGCCCCTACGTGGACGCGCTGTCCCTGCTCCAGCTCCGCGCGCTGCGCGGCCTGCGCACGGGAGACGCCCCCGAGCAGGCCGACGACCTGCGCCGGCTCCTGCTGCTCACCGTCAACGGCGTCGCGGCCGGCCTGCAGAACACCGGCTGACCGCGCACCCGCGCTACGGGCCGGTCGGTCCGAAGCGCTCGGTCCGGATCCGCTCCGGGTCGTGCCCGAGGTCGACCAGCGTGTCGGCCACCGTCTCGACGAACGGCGTCGGCCCGCAGACGAACACGTGCGCGCGCTCGTCGGGCGGGAAGCACGCGGCCTCCAGCAGGGCCGGGTCGATCCGTCCGACGCGGCCGGTCCACCCGTCAGGCCCGCGTCGCGTCCACACGCGGGTGATCGCGACGTCGGTGCCGAGAGCCTCCAGCTCGTCGGCGTAGATCGCGTCCTGCGGCGTCCGGACCGAGACGACCAGGCGGAAGGGCGCGACGCTCCGGGCCAGCCGGCGGGTGCGGAGCATGGACATGAGCGGCACCAGGCCTGAGCCGCCCGCGATCAGCTGCACCGGGTGCGGGTCGGTCGGCTGCCACACGAACCAGTGCCCCACGGGGCCGCGCAGCTCGACCTGGTCGCCCACCTGCAGGTCCTCCGTGAGGTACGGGGACACCTCGCCGTCGTCGACGACCTGCACCGTCAGCGCGATCCGGCTGTCGTGGTCGGCCGGATCAGGGGGAACGCCGGGCAGGCCCATGGTGCCGGCGGAGGCCAGCGAGTAGGAGCGCTGGGTGGAGTAGCCGTCCTCGGCGGTCAGCCGGATGTCGACGTGCTGCCCGGCCAGGGCGCCCCGCCAGCCGGGGACGTCGAGCTCGAGGGTCATGGCCGTCGGGGTCTCGGCGGTGCGGGCGACGAGCGTGCCGACCATCCAGGGGAGGGCGTACAGCTCGGTGTCGGGAGAGGTCACGCTCAGTCTCCCCAGTACCGCTGCTCCTTCCAGGGGTCTCCGTAGGCGTGGTACCCGAGCCGCTCCCAGAACCCCCAGCTGTCCTCGGTCAGGAGGTCGAGGCTGCGCACCCACTTCGCGGACTTCCAGAAGTACAGGTGCGGGATGAGCAGCCGGGCGGGGCCGCCGTGCTCCGGGGGCAGGGGTGCGCCGTCGTACTGGTAGGCGATCCACGCCTTGCCCCCGCGCAGGTCCGCGAGCGGCACGTTGGTGGTGTACCCGCCGTCGCAGTGCGCCATCGCGTACTGCTCCTCCGGGGCGATCTCGACCCCGTCGAGGAGCGTGTCCAGGGAGATGCCGCGCCAGGCGGAGTCGAGCTTGGTCCACTTGGTGACGCAGTGGATGTCCTTGACGATGTCGTCGTGCGGCAGGTGCGTCAGCTCGGACCAGGTCCAGCTGGCGCGCGTCGCCCCGCCGGCGGTGATCGAGAACGTCCAGGTGGACAGGTCGGCGCGCGGGGTGGGGCCGGCCGACAGGACGGGGAAGCCGCGCTCCAGGTACTGGCCGGGCGGGATCCGGGGGTCGGTCTCGCGCTTGCCGCGGAACCCGCGGGAGATGATCGCCATCAGACGGCCGTGCGGTGGGGCATGGTCACTCCCGGGGTCGAGGACGCTCCGGATCATCATGCGGCCACTCCGGGTGGATGCGCCAGAGGCCGGTCCGAGATTCGGACCGGCCTCTGATCTGCGGATACGTCAGCCGCGCGAGTAGACCACGCGCGGGCCGCCGGAGGTCGAACCGGAACCCCCGCTGGTGCCACGGCCGCTGCCGCCGCGACGGCGACGCTGACCGGACGCGCCGGCCGAGGCCGTCGCTGCCGGGGCACCGACGCGACCGCGGCCGCGTCCACGACCACCGCCGCCACCGCCGCCGCCGGTGCTGGCGGTCACGGGGGGTGCGACGTACTTCACCGGGGCGGCGACCTCGCCGACGAGGCGCGTGAGCGTCGCGTCACCGGGGAAGACGGGCTTCGGCGTCGCGGTGATCTTCGCGGCACGCGTCAGCGCACGGACGTCGCCGCGCTGCTCGGGCAGGACGATCGTGACGACGTCGCCACCCGAGCCCGCACGCGCGGTGCGGCCGGAGCGGTGCAGGTACGCCTTGTGCTCGGCCGGCGGGTCGACGTGCACGACGAGCTCGATGTCGTCGACGTGGATGCCGCGCGCGGCGATGTCGGTGGCGACCAGGACGCGGACGGCGCCGGAGGAGAACGCCTCGAGGTTCCGCTCGCGGGCGCCCTGGGCCAGGTTGCCGTGCAGGTCCACGGCCGGGATGCCGTCCATGGTCAGCTGCTTGGCCAGCTTCTTGGCCTGGTGCTTGGTGCGCATGAACAGCAGGCGGCGGCCGGTGCCGGAGGCGAGGTGGTGGACGACCTGCTTCTTGGCGTCGGCGTCGCGGACCTCGAACAGGTGGTGGGTCATGGCGGCGACGGGCGACTCGGCGCTGTCGACGGAGTGCTCGACGGGCGAGGTCAGGTAGCGCTTGACCAGCTGGTCGACGCCCTTGTCCAGGGTGGCCGAGAACAGCAGGCGCTGGCCGGTCTTCGGGGTCTTGTCCATGATGCGCTTGACGCCCGGCAGGAAGCCGAGGTCGGCCATGTGGTCGGCCTCGTCGAGCACGGTGATCTGCACGTCGTCGAGCGTGAGGGCCTTCTGGTTGAGCAGGTCCTCGAGGCGGCCCGGGCAGGCGACGACGATGTCGACCCCGCCGTTGAGCGCGGACGTCTGCTTGCCCTGCGACACGCCACCGAAGATGACGGTCGTGTTGAGGCCCATCACCTTGGCCAGCGGGGCGATCGTGGCGTCGATCTGCGAGGCGAGCTCGCGCGTCGGGGCCAGCACGAGGGCGCGGGGGCGGCGGGCGGCCTTGCCCTTGCCCGCGGTGGCGGCGAGCCGCACGACGAGGGGGAGGGCGAACGCGAGGGTCTTGCCGGAGCCCGTGCGGCCGCGGCCGAGGACGTCCCGGCCCGCCAGCGAGTCGGGCAGCGTGGCGGTCTGGATGGGGAAGGGGGCGGTGATGCCCTGCGCCGTCAGCGCGGTGGACAGGGCTGTGGGCACGCCAAGTGCGGCGAACGAAGTCATAGATAGAGCCTCTCGGGGCTTGGTCGGGGTCCGCCGCCAGAGCAACCAGAGCGAGTGCTCCGGGGGACCTCCACGACGCGGGGCGCGCAGGTTCGCGCAGCCCTTGGTGTCCCCACCCTCTCACACGACATGTCTCGCGGGGGCTCGCGGTGTCGAGCGTCACAAGGGACGATCGGACCCAACAGCCCCCGCACCAGGAGGAACGCACCCCGATGACCGGCCTCGTGATCGCCTCCGCCCGCGACCTGGTCAAGGTCTACGGCGCCGGATCGACGACCGTGCGGGCGCTCGACGGCGTCGACGTGGACCTGGCCCGCGGGGAGCTCACGGCGATCATGGGGCCGTCGGGGTCGGGCAAGTCGACGCTCATGCACTGCCTCGCAGGGCTCGACCGGCCGACGTCGGGGACCGTGGTGGTCGACGGCCAGACCGTGAGCAGCATGTCCGAACGGAAGCTCACGGCGCTGCGCCGCACCCGCGTCGGCTTCGTGTTCCAGGCCTACAACCTGGTGCCGACGCTCACCGCGCTGGAGAACATCACGCTGCCGCTCGACATCGCGCGAAGGCCCGTCGACCGCGCTCACCTCGACCTGGTCGTGCAGACGCTCGGGCTCACGGACCGGCTCGGGCACAAGCCGACGGAGCTGTCCGGCGGCCAGCAGCAGCGGGTCGCGTGCGCGCGTGCCCTCGTCGCCCGACCGGCCGTGGTGTTCGCGGACGAGCCGACCGGCAACCTCGACAGCACGTCCGCCGCGGAGGTGCTCGGCTTCCTGCGCGGCAGCGTGGACGACCTCGGGCAGTCCGTCGTGATGGTCACGCACGACCCGACGTCCGCCGGGTACGCCCACCGGGTGCTCTTCCTCGCGGACGGCCGCGTGGTGGGGGAGCTGCGGGACCCGACCGCCGAGTCCGTGCTCGCCGCCCTGGCAGCCCTGCGCGTCGGCGCCCCCTGATGGTCCGGGTCGCCCTGCGCGGGGTCCGGGCGCACCTCGTGCGGTTCTGCCTCTCGGTGCTCGCGGTCGCGCTGGGCGTCGCCTTCGTGGCGGGGACGTTCGCGCTGCGGACCATGCTCGGGTCCACGTTCACCGACATCGTCGCGACGACCACCCTCGGCGACGCCTACGTGCAGGGTGCCGAGCCCGCCGGGGGCACGGGTGGGCCGGACCGCATCAGCCCGGAGGTGCGCAACCCGGTGCCGCTCACGCTGGTCGACGAGCTCGAGGCGGTCGACGGCGTGGCTGCGGTGCTCCCGGACCTGCAGGGGCCGCTCGTGCTGGTGGGAGCCGACGGCACCGCGGTGCAGAGCACCCAGGCGCCGAGCTTCGGGTTCGCGTACGACCCGCGGGACCGGGCCGTGGACGTGGTCGCCGGGAGGGCGCCGGGCGGTTCCGACGAGATCGCCGTGGAGTCCGCGACGCTTCGCGCCTCGGGTCTGGCGATCGGTGACGCGACTCGCGTGGTGGTCGGCGGCGAGGTCCGGCCCGTGACGGTGGTCGGGGAGATCGGGCTCGGCTCCGCGCTGGCCGGTGCGACGGTGGTCTTCCTCGACGCCGGCACGGCGGCGGCCGCGTTCGCACCCGACGGGACGGTCGCCACCATCTCGGTGCTCGCGGACGACGGGCTCACCGAGCAGCAGGTGGTGGACCGGATCGCTCCCGTGGCGGCGGCGTCGGCGGTTCCCGCGGAGGCGGTGACCGGCGACGAGGTGCGCGAGCGGGCGACCGAGAACATCCTCACGGTGCTCGGGTTCATCACCACGTTCCTGCTGGTGTTCGCCGGGATCTCGCTCTTCGTCGGCGGCTTCATCATCGCCAACACGTTCTCCATGTGGGTGCGCCAGCGGACCCGCGAGCTCGCCCTGCTGCGCGCGGTGGGGGCCTCCCCGCTGCAGGTCTTCTCCTCGATCGTGCTGCAGGCCGCGATCGTCGGGGTGGTCGGTGCTGTGCTCGGCGTGGCCGGCGGGCTCGGGCTCGTCGTGCTGCTCCGGGAGGTGCTCGGCACGTTCGGGATGCAGCTGACGGGTCAGGTGCCGCTGGACGGGTTCACCCTGGTGGTGTCGGTGCTGGTCGGCACGCTGGTGAGCGTCGTGGCCGCGGCCGTGCCGGCTCGTCGTGCCGCGCTGGTCCCGCCGGTGGAGGCGCTGCGCGACGAGGTCTCCCTGCCGGAACGCTCGCTCGTCCGCCGCGCGGTGATCGGTGTGACACTCGTGGTCGCCGGTGTGGTCGCCGTGGTGCTCGCTCTCCTGGACCCCACG
Organism: Cellulomonas sp. P1_G12_2; assembly: GCF_056405535.1. Classification (NCBI taxonomy): domain Bacteria; kingdom Bacillati; phylum Actinomycetota; class Actinomycetes; order Micrococcales; family Cellulomonadaceae; genus Cellulomonas; species Cellulomonas sp. P1_G12_2. Next base: position 115,216 of record NZ_JBFUBX010000005.1, read on the forward strand.
GCCGACCACGCGGGCGCCCTGCTCGGCTGCGGGGCGGGCGCCGTGGTGCTCGGCGTGCTGGCGGCGTCCCCGGTGCTGGCGCGCGGGTTCCTGCGGGTGGCCTCCCTGCCCGTGGCGGGGTGGCGGCCGGTCGGCCCGCTGGCGCGCGGGAACGTCACCCGCAACCCGCGCCGCACGGCCAACACCGCCGGTGCGCTCATGGTCGGGATGGCGCTCGTCGGGGCCGCGGCGGTGATCGCCGCCACCACCCAGGCGTCGACCAGCGCGATCGTCACGCAGGAGGCCACCACCGACTACATCCTGCGCGGCGCCGCCCAGGGCACGGTGCCCGAGCAGGCGGTGGCCGACGTGCGCGCGCTGCCGGGCGTCCGGGCGGCGGACACGTTCGCCACGGTCGGCGTCCTGGTCGGCGACTCCATCTTCGCCGTCACCGGCATCGACCCCACGGCCGTCGGCCGCAGCATCCGGACCGAGGTGGTCGAGGGGGAGTTCCCCGGTGCGCTGGCGGCGGGCGAGGTCGCGGTCCAGCGGACGACGATGGACGACGAGGACTGGTCCCTCGGTCAGGAGCTCACGCTCGTCGGCTCGTCGGGCTCGGAGACGCTCACCATCGGCGCGGTCATCGACTCGCCGGCGTTCGGCGTGCCGTTCGTCGTGTCGCAGGAGGTGCTCGACACCCTGTTCGCCCCCGACGAGCAGCGGCTGACCACCGTGTTCGTCACGGCGGCCGACGGTGCCGACGTCGCGGCGCTGCGGGGAGAGCTCACCGCGGCCGTCCGCCCGTACGTCGTGGTGTCGGTGATGGACAGCGACGAGTTCGTCTCCGACCTCGCCGCGCAGGTGGACCGCGTGCTCGTGATCCTCTACGCGCTGCTGGGACTGTCGGTCGTCATCGCGGTGCTCGGCATCGTCAACACGCTCGCCCTGTCGGTCATCGAGCGGACCCGGGAGATCGGGCTGCTCCGCGCGGTCGGCCTGGGCCGCCTGCAGCTGGGCACGACGATCACGCTGGAGTCGGTCCTCACCGCGGTGTTCGGCACGGCGGTGGGGCTGGTGCTGGGGGTCGCGCTCGCCGCGACGCTGCCCACGGTCTTCGCCGACGTGGGGTTGCGGACGCTCGCGATCCCGTGGGCCAGCATCGGTCTCATGCTCGCGCTCGCGGTCGTCGTCGGCGTGATCGCCGCGCTGTGGCCCGCGGTCCGCGCGGCGCGGCTGCCCGTCCTCGACGCGGTCAGCACCGAGTAGCGATGTGCACGCCGCCGGTGACCTCGGCGGATACCCTCGGAGGGTGAGCGACACCGGGTACGGCGACTTCGAGTTCGAGCGTCGCTTCTGGGCGCGTGACGTCCCTGCCGAGCTCCTCGACGCCGCACCGGCCCTCATCGTCCAGAGCTACGTCCTGGCCGACGCCGGCTTCGCCATCCGGGTCCGGGTGCAGGCCACCGTGGACGGGCTGGCGCTCGAGCCGGGACTCGACGAGCTCGCGATCCTGGAGCGCTACGCGGACCAGATGGACTTCTGCGCGATCACGGTCAAGGGACCCATGAACGAGGGGACCCGCTACGAGGCCGAGCGCGAGCTCGACGTGTCCGTGGGCCTCGAGCTGGTGCGCCGCGGCGGTGCCCGCGTGGCCAAGACGCGGCACTCGGTCTGGCTCGGCGACGACGGCTGGGTGGTCGACACGTTCGCGGGCGGGAACGCGCCGCTCGTGGTCGCCGAGGTGGAGCGCGGCGGACCGGTCACCGACCTGACCATCCCCGACTTCTGCGTGACCGAGCTGACGTCGGACCCGCGGTTCTCCAACGACGCCCTCGCGGGTGCGCCCTACGGCACGTGGGCGGCCGCGTACGAGGCCGAGCTGGCGAGCGTCGGCCCGCGGTTCCTGCAGAGCCTCGGCCACAACCACCGCCCGGACGAGCACCTCTCCGACTAGCGCGTCCACCGGCGGTGCCCTCGGCGGGCGGCCTTGCGCACGGGCTCTCTCGCCGCCCGCTCCGCCTCCTGCGCGGCCACCTGCTCGAGCGCGTGCAGGCGTCCGTGCGTGAACGTGCTCTCGCCGTCGAGCTCCGCCTGGTGCGCGAGCCGCCGCAACGTCTCCTGCCGCACCACCGCGTCGTGCTGCGTCCCGAGGATCTCCTGCACGCGGTGCGCCCGCTTGGCGCTGCGCCGCGCGGCCGGTCCGACGACGGGCACGGCGACCTCGCTGGCGTACCGCGCGCGCCGCGCCGCCTTGCGCACCTCGTGCAGCGCCTCGTCGCGCTCGACCCCCGGAGGCGCCTGCTCGACGAGCTCCACGGCCCGGTCGAGCCGCTCCCACGCCCGGCGTGCGCGGCGCGGCAGGAACGTCGAGGCATCGCGATCCGCCCGGGGGCCGCCGGGCCGGTCCGCGGAGAGCGCGGCGACGAGCGCGGCGAACCGTGCCGACGCGAGCCAGGCGTCGACCTCGTCCTGCGCGAGGAGCCGGGCGGCGGAGCGGTCCTCGTCGATCCGCTGCTCGATGGGTCCGACGACCAGGGCAGGGTCCTCCTGCGCCAGTCGGCGCAGCAGGGTGTGCCGCTCGACGTGGGGGTCCCGGGCGGCCCCGAGCGCCCGCCCGAGGTCGGCGAGCTCGTCGCGCACGGGGTCGGTGACCGTGCGGTCCAGGGCCGGGCGGTACACCGAGAGGACGGCGCGCAGCCGGCGGGTGGCCACCCGCGCGTCGTGCACGGCGTCGTCGTCACCGGCACGGACGGCGGGAACCGCCGCGAGCAGGCGCTCCAGCTGCACCGCGACGTACGCCTGCACGACCTCGCCCGCGGTCTCCATGCGTCGAGGTTGGCACAGCCGGACGGCCGCACACGGTGATTCAGAGCGTGTCCCAGGTCCGCAGCACCCCGACGCGCCACGACGCCAGCACCACGAGCGCGCAGACGCCCAGCACCACGGCGGCGAAGACCGCGTCGCGGTGGTCCAGCGCGACGGGCCGGTGCACGGTCCGTTGACCCGAGCCCAGCCCACGGGTCTCCATCGCGATCGCCATCCGCTCGCCCTGCCGCAGCGCGACCACCAGCAGGGTGAACGCCGCCCTGGTGAGCGAGCCGGGGTCGCGTGGGAGGGCGCCCGCGCGGCGCCGGGGATCGCGCACGGACTGCGCCTGCCGGATCGTCGTCCACCGCTCCGGGAGGTCCTCCAGCACCCGGTAGCCGGCGAGCACGGCGAACGTCGGGCGCGCGCCGAGCCGGGCGTGCTGGTGCAGGCTCGTCATGAGTCGGGCGCCGTCGGTGGTCAGGCTGAACGCGACGGCGAGGATGCCGACGAGCACGGTGCGCAGGGCGAGCGCGGCGCCGATGGCCACGCCCGTGCCGGTCACCTCGAGCCCCAGCACCTCGGCGACGACCGGACCGTCGCGGGTGACGGCGTTCACGGCGAGCAGCGAGCACGCGAAGGGGCCGAACAGGAGCGCCGCGCCGCCGAGGGTCCGCCACGGGATCCGGCCCGCCACCAGGACGGCGGGCACCGCGACGACGAGCAGGGCCAGGGGCGTCCACGGGTCGACCGGTACCAGCAGGAGGACCGACACCACGAAGAACACGGCGAGCTTGACCGCGGGGTTGCGGCGGTGCAGGAGCGAGTCGTGGGGGAGTGCCTGCCCGAGGCGGCTCATGCCGGCACCGACGTCGTCCGCCCGGTGGCGGCGCGCAGGGCGCGCAGCACGTCGCGCACCCGGTGGTCGGTGGCTCGCCATGCCGCGAGCACCGGGGGCAGGGGCAGCCCGGCGCGTGCGAGGAGCGCGTCGTCGGCGAGGATCGCGTCCACCGGTCCGTGCGCCAGGGCGCGCCCCTCGCACAGCACCAGCACGTCGTCGGCGACCTCGCCCACCAGTCGCAGGTCGTGCGTCACCAGCACGATCCCTCGGCCCTCGTCCGCGAGCCGGCGCAGGGCGTCCGCGCAGGCCGCGGACGTGCGCCGGTCCTGGCCGAAGGTCGGTTCGTCGGCGAGGAGCACGTCGTGCCCGCACACCGCCATCGCCGCGAGGGAGAGCCGGCGCTGCTGACCGCCGGACAGCCGGAAGGGGTCGCGCTCCCCCAGCCCCGCCAGGCGGTACGCGTCCAGGGCGCCGGACACGCGTGCGTCGACGTCCGTCGCCCGCGCGCGCCGCGGTCCCCACGCGATCTCGTCGCGGACCGTGCGGGCGAGGAACTGGTGCTCCGGATGCTGGAACACGAGCCCCACCGACCCGCCGGCCACCGTCCCGACCGCGGGCACGAGCCCGGCGAGCGCGAGCAGCAGCGTGCTCTTCCCGGACCCGTTCAGGCCGACCACCGCGGTCACCCGGCCGGCGTGCACGTCGAGGTCGACGCTGTCGAGCACGGTGCGAGGCCCTCGCCGCACGGTCAGCCCACGAGCGCGCAGCACGCGCGGCCCCGACGCAGGCGGCGGAACGGGGTCGACCGGGAGCTGCCCGAGGGCGCCGACGCCCGCCGCCGCCAGCTCGGCCGACAGCGGCTGCCACGTGCCCAGGTGCGCGAGGGCGCGGGACTCCTCGTGCAGCACCTCGTGCGTGGGGCCGTCGGAGTGCACCCGGCCGTCCGGGCCGAGGACGAGCACCCGGGCGGGCAGCTGTCCGAGCTCGTCGAGCCGGTGCTCCACCATGACCGTCGCCCGGCCGGCACCGGCCGCTGCTCGCACGGCCGCGGCGACCGCGCGCGCGGCCGCCGGGTCCAGCAGGGCTGTCGGCTCGTCGAGCAGCAGCACCCGCGGGTCCGCCACGAGCGCGGCCGCGAGCGCGATCCGTTGCCCCTCGCCCCCGGACAGCTCGGCCGTGCGCCGGTCCGCCAGGTGCGCGGCGCCCACGGACGCGAGCGTGCGGCGGACGGCAGGACCGATCAGCGCCGGGTCGACCCCGCGGTTCTCCAGCGCGAACGCGACCTCGTCGAGCACCGTGGGCAGGCACAGCTGGTCGGTCGGGTCCTGGGTGAGGGTGCCCACCCGGGTGGCGAGGTCCGCGGTCGGGGTCGTCGTCGCGTCGAACCCGGCGACCACGACGCGGCCCGTGACGCAGGCATCGACCACCTGCGGCACGATGCCGGCCAGCACGCGCAGCAGCGTGCTCTTGCCGGCGCCGGACCCGGCGAGCACGAGCACCTGCTCGCCCGGCTGCACGTCGAGGTCCACGCCGCGCAGCACGGGCGCGGCCGACCCGGGGAACGAGACGCCCAGACCGCGGACCTCGATCACGCGACGGGCACCGGGCTCGGCGTCGCCTCGCGGCGGGCTCGGCCCAGCGGGGTGTTGTCGAGGACCCCCGTGCGGGCGAGGGCGTCGCCGATCAGCTTCGCCGCGACACCGCACAGCAGGATCCCGCTGGCCACCTGCAGGCCCAGCCGCCACGCGAACCAGTCCTGCGTGAGCCAGCCGAACCGGACGATGCCCAGGGCGGTGCTGGCCAGACCGGCGAGCGCTCCCGAGGCCACGAAGACGCCCCAGTCGTAGCGCCGGTACCGCGTCAGGGTGAACGCCAGCTCGGCACCGGCTCCCTGCACCAGACCGACCACCAGGAGCATCGGGCCCACCGGGGAGGCGAGGAACACGACCTCGACCAGCGCGGCCGCCAGCTCCACGACGATGCCGACGCCCGGCCGTCGCACGATGTAGAGCGCGAGGGGCGCCGCCGCCATCCAGCCGCCGATGAGCACGTGCTGGGCGAGGTCACCGAACGGGCCCATCGCGATCTGGAGCGCGATCCACGCCTGCACCAGCGCCCAGTAGACGAACCCGGACACCACCGCGAGGACGGCCAGGAGGACCAGCTCGGACAGGGAGATCCGACGGCGGTTCACCGGGCACCGCCCGACGGCGAGTGCATCGACACGGTGACGTGCGTGACCACGTGCCGGACGTGGCGCGCCGCCTCCAGCCAGCCCGCCGCGACCGCGGTGAGCACGTCGGACAGGTCGCCGTCGAGACGCGTGACGAAATGCTCCGGCGACGTCGTGGCCGCCGATCCGGCCGTGCCGATGGCAGTCATGATGTGCGCCAGGTGGTCGCCGCCGGTGTCGTCCAGCGGGTACAGGGCCCAGTGCGCGCTCGCGGTCAGTCCCGTCGGGGCGAGCACCGGGACGGGGACGCGGTCCAGCAGGGYGTCGTCGGGCAGCTCGCACGCCACCTCGCCCGGGCAGCCGCGCGAGAGCAGGAGATGGGCGACGACGTGCCACCGCGTCTCTCCCGCCGCGGCCAGGACCTCGTGCACGTAGCGGATGACGTCGCCCTCGCTGCCACGCACGAAGGTCGACACGTCGTCGGTGCGGACCGTCACGCGGGAGGCGTCGGCGGCGGCGAGCGCGCTGAGGATCACCTCCACGTAGTCGTCGCAGTGCGGGTGCAGCGAGAAGCGAGCACCGACTCCGAGCTCGGTGGCTCGTCGGTCGGCGAGGGGGCTGGTCAGGGTGCTCATCGGGTCCTCCGGTGTCGCGGCGGACCCCCGGGCAGCCGCACGAGGTCGCCGGCGACGCGTCGCGACGGGTCCACCAGGAGGGCGCGCCGCAGCGCGACCGGCCCGGAGGACGCCGACCGCCGGCGCGCGGCCGACGACAGTGCCCTGCTCCCTACGCTGGCATGAACCAGATCAGGTTCCACGGGTCTGCGGGTAGGACGTGGTGTCCGGCCGCACTCTCAGCGCTCCTGCGCTCCCCGGGGGCTTGTCGACGCCGAACCTAGCCCTCCGGCGGTGGGAGCGGAAACCCCCGGTCCGACTGCTGGGCACTCCTATGCTGTCCGTCGACCGTCGACCAGGAGGTAGAGCCGTGCCGCTAGGCCGACGACGCGCTGCGCTGCTGGTCGCCCTGCTGGCGCTGACGGGCTGCACGGATGACGGCACCCGCGTCGAGCCCACCCCGACGGCGTCGAGCACCCCGAGTCCGACGCCGACCCCGACGGCGGTCACCGCTGAGACCGGCGCGCCGGCGGAGGCCGCCACGGTGCTCCCCGCGGCGACCGCCCAGGACGCGGCCCTCGAGGCGTCGCGTGCCGTGTTCGTGACCGCGCCCGTGGTGGTCGTCGCTCCCGCCGAGGACGTCGCGGCGCAGCTCACCGCCGCGTCGGCAGGGGTCGCGCTGGGCGCTCCGGTCCTGCTGACCGCCGCTGCGGTGGACCCCGCGCCACTGCTCGCGGAGATCGAGCGGCTCGATGCCGAGGCGGTGCTCGCGGTCGGCGCGGTGACGCTCGCGCCGCCGCGGTCGGTGGCCGTCGTCCCTGTCCCGAGCGGTGCGGACGCGGCCACGCTGCGCGCGGCGACCGGGGCCAGGTTCGGGGCGCCGGTCCCGGTCGCGCCCGGGCAGGAGGCCGCGGCCGTGCGAGCGCTCGCGGCTCCTCGGCCGGCCGTGCTGGTGGTGCAGGGAGCACCTCCGGCACCGACCCCGTCGCCGACCCCGACCCCGTCGACGACCCGGACCCCGTCGACGGCGTCGGCGTCGCCGACCCCCTCTCCGACGTCCGCCCCGTCGCTGCCGACGACCCGCCCGCCCACCGCGGTCGCCGCCACGGTCGCGCTCACCGGGGTCGGCGTGGACCCGGTCGCGGCGTTCGCGACCCTCCGCGCCGTCGGGATCCCGGTGCTCGACACCCCCGGCGGGGACCCGCGCGCCACGACCCCGGGCGTGCAGGCGATCGCCGCCGCCGCGCCGGACCACGCGATCGCGGTCGGCGCCGCGTTCGGCCCGGCCGACCTGCTGGCAAAGCGGGTGGCCGCCGCACGGACGGGCGCGCTGCTGGGCGGCGGGGGGCAGCTCGTGTTCCCGCAGGTCCCGGGCGTGCCGGGCAAGAAGTACGTCGCCCTGTACGGCACGCCCGGATCCGCGGCGCTCGGCGTGCTGGGGGAGCAGGACGTGCCCGCGACGCTCGCCCGCGCCGACGGCACCGCGGCGCCCTACCGCACGCTCACCACCGACGCGGTGGTGCCGATGGTCGAGATCATCGCGACCATCGCCTCGGCCGGACCCGGGGACGACGGCAACTACTCGCAGGAGCGGTCCGTCGAGGAGCTGCGTCCCCTGGTGGAGGCCGCGGGAGCGGCGGGCATGGCGGTCGTCCTGGACCTGCAGCCCGGGCGGACCGACTTCCTCACGCAGGCCCAGCAGTACGCCGACCTGCTCGCCCTGCCCTACGTCGGGCTCGCGCTCGACCCCGAGTGGCGCCTCGCCCTGGACCAGGTGCACCTGCGCCAGATCGGCTCCGTCGGCATCGACGAGGTGAACGGGGTCGTGGCCTGGCTCGCGGACTTCACCGCCCAGCGCGCGCTGCCGCAGAAGATGCTCGTCCTGCACCAGTTCGCGGGCCGGATGATCACCGACCGGGCGCGGCTGGACACGTCACGCGACGAGCTGGCGCTGGTCATCCACGTCGACGGGCAGGGCTCGCAGCCGGCGAAGGCGGGCACCTGGAACGCGCTGCGGACCGACGCGCCGCCGGTGCACTGGGGGTGGAAGAACTTCTTCGACGAGGACAAGCCGATGCTGGACCCGACGCAGACGTACCAGGTCCAGCCGGTGCCGGACCTGGTCAGCTACCAGTAGCGGGACGCTCCACCAGGAACGTGCGGCCGGTGGCGTCGACGACGCGCTCGAACCCCGCCTGCAGCTCGGCGTCGCGGGCGACCTCGTCCTCGGTCAGCTCCTTGCGCGGGCCGCGGATGTTGCCCACCTGTGCGGGACCCAGGTAGGTCAGCCACCACTCGGTCATGTCACGCCGCTGCTTCTTCGACACGAGGTCTCCTCGGTAGTTCGTGCCCTAACTATATGCGCACGATCTAGGCTGGCGGCATGGACGATCCACTCGCCGTCGAGGCCCAGGTCTGCCTGACCATGTCCGCCGCGGCCCGCAGCCTCGTCGCGTTCTACCGACCCCTGCTCGAGCCGCTCGGGCTGACGCACCCGCAGTACCTCACGATGCTCGCCCTGTGGCAGTACGGCCGCCTCTCGCTCAAGGACCTCGCCGCCGTGCTCCATCTCGAGCCCGCCACCGCCTCGCCGCTGGTCAAGCGGCTCGAGGCGATGGGACTCGTCCGGCGCGAGCGGGCCACCGACGACGAGCGCGCGCTGGAGATCGTCGTGACGGACGACGGCCGCGCGATGCGGGCCTCGGCCGTCGGGATCCCGGCCGCGATGGTCGAGGGCCTGGGCCTCACGCCGGAGCAGATCGAGCAGATCCGTGCGGCGGCGGAGCTGCTGATCACCGCGACGGCACCTACCCCCGCATGATCTGCTGCACGGCCCACCGGTTGCCGTCGGGGTCGGCGAAGAACGTGAACCGCCCCCACGGGAAGTCGACCACCGGCTCGGCGGCGACCCCCCGGCCCACCAGGTACTCGTAGGCGGCGTCGGCGTCGACGACCACCACCTGGAGCCCCTGCTGCGAGCCCGCCGGCATCGTCGTCATGTTCACGTCCAGGACGATCGAGCAGGCCGAGCCCGGGGGAGTGAGCTGCACGAACCGCAGGTTCTCGTCGACCGGGATGTCGTGGTCGGCCACGAACCCGACCTGGTCGACGTAGAACGCCTTGGCACGGTCGATGTCCGTCACGGGGACCGAGACGAGCTCCAGCTTCATGTCCATCGGTGCGACTCCTTTCGAGAGGTCATGCGACCAGCGTCCTCGCAGTAGCGGTCAGCCGCTGTCCGCTGCTCGGACGGTCCGATCCTCGTGTCGTCCGTAGGCTCGACACCATGACGCACCCCATCCGCATCGGAGTCCAGCTCCAGCCCCAGCACGCCGACTACGCCCAGCTCCGCGACGCGGTGAGCCGCGCGGAGGACCTCGGCGTCGACATCATCTTCAACTGGGACCACTTCTTCCCGCTGTCGGGTGACCCGGACGGCAAGCACTTCGAGTGCTGGACGATGCTCGGCGCGTGGGCGGAGCAGACCAGCCGCGTGCAGATCGGCGCGCTGGTCACGTGCAACTCGTACCGCAACCCCGAGCTGCTGGCGGACATGGCCCGCACGGTCGACCACATCAGCGGAGGCCGGCTGATCCTCGGCATCGGCGCAGGGTGGTTCGAGAAGGACTACGACCAGTTCGGCTACGAGTTCGGCACCGCGGGCTCGCGGATCGCGGACCTGGCGCAGGCGATGCCGCGGATCAAGGCCCGCTGGGCGGCGTCCAACCCGACGCCGACGCGCGAGATCCCGGTGATGATCGGCGGCGGCGGCGAGCGCAAGACCCTGCGGGTCGTCGCCGAGCACGCCGACGTGTGGCACTCCTTCGGGGACGTGCACACGCTGAGCCGCAAGAGCGCGATCCTCGACGAGCACGGCGCCGAGGTCGGCCGCGACACGGCCGCGCTGGTCGAGCGCTCGGTCGGTGTGGGGTCGTCGCCGAGCGCGGTCGCCGACGCCCTCGTCGCGGCCGGTGCAACGCTCTTCACGGTGGGCACCAGCGGGCCGGACTACGACCTCTCGCTCGCCGCCGAGTGGGTCGCCTGGCGCGACGCGCAGGGCTGAGTCGGGCCGCGCGCCCTAGGCTCGGGGGCGATGAGCCACCCGAGCAGCCCGGACCGGGGCGTCGAGCGACGATGGTGGCCGCGCGCCCTCCTGGTCCTCGGAGCCGTGCTGGTCGCGCTGACGTTCGGGATCTCCACCGCGTCGGTCGAGAGCAGCCTCGGTCCGCACGAGGCGCGCTACGACGTCACCACGGACGACACGGTGACGGTCGACCTCGGCCCCCTCGGTACGCTCCAGATCGACTCGCCGCTGCCGTTGACGCTCGGGGTACGCGTCGTCGTGCAGGAGATCCCGGCGTCGGTCACCGAGCTCGACCAGGCCCGGACCCTGCAGGCGCTGAGCGGAGACCTGCAGAGCTACCTGCAGTTCTTCTCCGGCCCGCAGGCGACGGTGCAGGACGTCGCCCGTGCGCTGGCCGTGCAGGCGCTCGAACGGACCGGTCTGGCGCTCGCGGTCCTCGTGGGTGGCTGGTTCCTGGCGCGGTTCCTCCTCGGTGGGGCGCGGCGCGCGGAGCTGCACGATCACGTCCGCCCGCACCTGCGGTCCGCCGTGGTCGGGGTGGCGGTGATCGCGCTCGTCGCCACGGCCCTCACGTCCAGCCTCGGGCGCAGGGACCGGCCGTCCGTGTCGCAGCCGGCGTCCGCCGTCTTCGACGGCACGCCGCTCGAGGGGGCACGGGTGACCGGACGGCTCGGTGGCGTCATCGACACGTACGGCGGGCAGGTGGTGGCGGAGCTGCGCAAGAACGAGAAGTTCTACGCAGAGGCCAACGCCTCGCTCGAGGCCGCCTGGGACGACCGGCAGGACGTGCCGGAGCGCGACGACCCGACACCGAGCACGAGCCGGACCGGACCCGACGAGGCGAGCCTGCTGACCGTCGTGGTGGTCTCCGACCTGCACTGCAACGTCGGCATGGCACCGCTGATCCGCACGCTCGTCGAGCGCTCGGGGGCGGAGCTCGTCCTCGACGCCGGGGACACCACGATCAACGGGACCTCGGTCGAGCAGTACTGCGTCACCACGTTCGCCCGCGCGGTGCCGGCGGGCGTGGAGCTGGTGACGTCGCCTGGCAACCACGACTCGTTGGAGACCTCGAGGACCTACGCGCGCGCCGGCGCCACGGTGCTGGACGGCGAGGTCGTCGAGGTGGACGGCCTGCGCATCCTCGGCGACGGAGACGCGAACGAGACGCGCGTCGGGGCCGGCGGGACCGCCCAGGCGGGGACGGAGTCGTCGTCGGACGTGGCCGACCGGCTCGCGGACGTCGCCTGCGACGACTCCGACGGCGTCGACCTGCTGCTCATCCACACGCCGGCCGTCGGCCAGGCCGCTCTGGAGAACGGCTGCGTCCCGGCGCAGATCTCCGGCCACCTGCATCGTCGCTACGGCCCGGAGCGGGTCGGTCGGGGGGTGCGCTACATCAGCTCGAGCACGGCGGGCGCCACCCTGGGTCAGGCGACGGTCGGCCCGCTGCACGGCGTCGCGGAGCTGACCGTGCTGCGCTGGGACCCCGAGACGCGCCGGTTCCTCGACTACCAGCTGGTGCAGGTGCGGCCCGACACGACGGTCTCGGTCACCTCGCGCCTGCGGTGGCCCGTGACGCCGGCGGTGCCCACGGAGCCGGGCAACCGCGCGACGCCTTCACCCGTGTGATCCGCGTCACGCGGGCCTAGGGTGGAGTTGCGCGCGAGCGGAGCCTCGGACGCGCGCGGGAGGGTGCATGGTCCGGGCCTCGACGACGATCGGCCGGGAGCGGGGTGCGCGGTCGCACCCCGCCCTCCGTGCCGCCCTGGCCGGCGTCTGCGTGCTCGTGGGCATCGTCGTGCTGGCACCCGGCGCGTCGGCTGCCCCCGGCGAGGCCGAGCTGCGCCCGGGCGAGGTGCTCGCTCCCGGCGAGGGCCTGGTGTCGGCCGACGGGTCGCAGACCCTGGTGGTCCAGCCCGACGGGGTTCTTGCCCTCTTCGGTGCCGAGCCGGACCCCCGCTGGGTGTCCGGCCCCCCGAGCCCGGGATCGCTGCTGAGGGTCGGTGAGGACGGCGCCATCGCGCTGACCAGGCCGGACGGCTCGGTCAGCTGGCAACCGGACGCGCCCGCGAGCGCGGGCTCGACGTTGGTGCTGCAGGACGACGGCGACCTGGTGGTGCTCGACCCGCAGGGCGCGCAGGTCTGGGAGTCCGGCACGGCCGTGCGGCCGTCGATCCTCCCCTCGGGCGGCGTGCTGGCGCCCGGGGACGCCCTCTCCTCACCGGACGGGCGGCACACCCTCCTCGTCCTCGACGACGGGACGGTTGCCCTCCTCGGCCCGGACGCGACGACCCGCTGGTCCACGGGGGCCGGCACTCCGGGGTCGACCCTGACCGTGCGCGAGGACGGCAACGTGGTCGTCGCCGACCCGGACGGCAACCGGACCTGGCGCAGCCGGACCGCGGGTAACCCGGGGTCGACCCTCGTGCTCCAGGACGACGGAGACCTCGTGCTCTACGACGTCGCGGGCGCGCCGGTGTGGAGCACGGGCACCGTGCTCGGTCCTCCGTCGCTGGTGGCGGGGACTCCTCTGGAGGCGGGTGCGCAGCTGAGCTCGCCGGACGGCCACCTGAGACTGCAGCTCGCGGCGGACGGGCTCGCCCTGAGCTACGACGGCTCGGCCGTGTGGTCCGCGCCGGTGCCCGGAGCAGCCGCTCTCGCCGTCCGGGACGACGGCACGGTGGCGGTGACCGGGGCGGACGGTGCGGTGCTGTGGACCAGCCTCACGGAGGCCAGCCCAGGGGCGACGCTCGAGCTCGAGGAGGGTGCGCTGCTCCTGCGTGCGTCGACCGGACAGGAGCTGTGGCGCATCGACGTCCCGGCCGAGCTCATGGTCGCGACCGAGGTGGCCACCGACTGCGACGACGTCACCAAGCCCGTCCCCGAGGCCGACACCGTCGTCACGAGTCTCGGTGTCCGCGTCCACCCCTGCCTCGCCGGCGCGCTCGACGCGCTGATGACCGCGGCGCAGGCCGACGGTATCGAGCTGCGCGCCTGGGGCTGGCGCAGCGCGAGCCAGCAGATCGCGCTGCGCGCCGCGAACTGCAGCCCGACCGAGGCGGACCCGACGATCGTCACCTGCCGGCCGCAGACCGCACCGCCGGGGACGTCCCGGCACGAGCGCGGCCTCGCGCTCGACTTCACGACCGGGGGCTCGGTGCTCCGGTCCGGCTCGGCCGCGTTCGCGTGGCTGTCCGAGCACGCCGCCGACTACGGGCTCGAGAACCTGCCGGGCGAGCCCTGGCACTGGTCCGTCGACGGCTGGTGAGCGCAGGCGCCCTAGGCTGGACGGCGTGAGCACGCCGACGACCCCCGAGCTGAGCGCCGTCACGCAGGACTACCTCAAGGTCGTGTGGTCGGCGCGCGAGTGGTCGACGCAGCCGGTGACCACGAAGATGCTGGCCACGCGCCTCGGCGTCGGGGCGTCCACGGTGTCGGAGACCGTCCGGCGGCTGGCCGACAGCGGGCTGGTCACGCACCAGCCGTACGGTGCGGTCGAGCTCACGGCGGACGGCGAGCGGCACGCGCTCGCGGTCGTGCGCCGGCACCGCCTGATCGAGACGTTCCTCGTGGAGGTGCTCGGTTACGGCTGGGACGAGGTGCACGACGAGGCCGAGGTGCTCGAGCACGCGGTCTCGGACCTGTTCGTCGAGCGCATCGCCGCGCAGCTCGGGCACCCGCGCCGGGACCCGCACGGCGACCCGATCCCGGGCGTCGACGGGTCGCTCGACATCCCCGCGGCCAGCGTGCTGTGGGACGTCGAGCCCGGGGGATGGGCGGTCGCCAGGATCTCCGACGCCGACCCGGAGCTTCTGCGCTACCTGGAGTCGGTCGGGCTCGTGCTGGACGCGCCGCTGACCGTGGTGGAGCGTCGCACCGTCTCCGGCGTCATCTCGGTGCGGGCCGGCGAGCGCACGGTCGACCTCGGCGAGGTGGCCGCCCGCGCCATCTGGCTGGTCCCCGCCGCCTGACAGCCCGTACGCTGGGCGACATCCACCGGAGCTGACGACGACGCACTCCGCACCGAGATCGAATCGATTCGTCCGGAGGCTCGTCGTTGGTCACCCTCACGCCTGCGCGCTCGCGCGCTGCGCTGTTCGCCCTCGCCCTCGGCGGGTTCGGCATCGGCACCACGGAGTTCGCGACGATGGGCCTGCTGCCCGAGATCGCCGACGACCTCGCGGTCTCGATCCCGACAGCCGGCCACGCGATCACCGCGTACGCGCTCGGCGTGGTCGTCGGCGCCCCGACGCTCGCGGCGCTGGGGGCCAGGCTCGACCGGCGTCGGCTCCTGCTGCTCCTCATGGTCGCGTTCACGGTCGGCAACATCCTGTCCGCGTTCGCGCCGTCGCAGGGCTGGCTCGTCGTCGCGCGGTTCCTCGCCGGGCTGCCGCACGGGGCGTTCTTCGGGGTCGGGGCCGTCATGGGCACGGCGGTCGTCGGGCCGGAGAAGCGGGGCCGTGCCGTGGCCGCGATGATGGCCGGGCTGACGGTCGCGTGCGCGGTCGGGGTGCCGCTGTCGGCGATCCTGGGGCAGGCCGTCGGCTGGCGCTGGGCGTTCGTCGGGGTCGGCGTGCTCGGCCTGGTCACGCTCGCCGCGCTGCACGCGTGGACCCCGTCGCTGCCGTCTCCGGCCGGCACCACGGTCCGCACCGAGCTGGCGGCCCTGCGCAACAGCCGGCTCTGGATCGCGTTCGGCGCCGGCGCGATCGGGTTCGGGGGGATGTTCGCGGTCTACTCCTACGTCAAGCCGCTGCTCACGGAGGTGACGGGGCTGGACGTCGCCCTCGTCCCGCTGGTGCTGGCCCTGTACGGGATCGGCATGACGATCGGGACCCTGGTCGGCGGGCGGCTGGCCGACCGGTCCGTTCTGGGGACGGTGATCGGAGGCATGGTCGCGACGATCGTCGTCCTCGTCGTCATCGCGCTCGTCGGGGCGTCCCCGGTGCCCGCCGTCCTGGCCCTCGTCCTGCTGGGCGTGACGTCACAGGTGCTCGGGCTGTCCCTGCAGACGCGCCTCATGGACGTGTCCCCGGCGGCACCGTCGCTCGGCGCAGCCCTCTGCCACTCGGCCCTCAACCTGGGCAACGCCGCGGGCACGTTCGCCGGCGGGCTGGTCATCGCCGGAGGCTTCGGCTACCTGGCGCCGGCGTGGGTCGGCGCGGCGCTCACCGCGCTGGGGCTGGTCGTCGTGCTGGCGTTCGGGCGCGGACCCGCGCCGGTGCTCTCAGCGCCGGCGGGTGCCGAAGATCGTGCGCGTGATCTCACGCCCGAGCTGAGTGCCCGCTGACCGCAGCAGGCTGTCCAGCGGGCTCGTCCGGCTGGTCGACCGACGCGGCGCCGAACGGCGTGCCTCGCGTGCGGCCTCGTCGGCCCGGTCCTGCGCCTCCTCGGCCTCCTGCTCGCGCCGTGCGGCGTCCTGCGCCTTCTGCGCGCGCACGGCGAGCAGCTCGTACGCGGACTCCCGGTCCACGGCCACGGCGTACCGGCCGGACAGCGGTGACGCGGCGACGGCGGCGGTGAGGTTCGCCGCCGGCATCGGCTCCATCGACGACTGCGGCGCCCGCAACCGGGTCCACGCCACCGGTGTCGGAGTCCCGCGCTCGGACTGGACCGTGACCACGGCCTCGCCGGTGCCCAACGACTGGAGCAGCTGCTCGAGGTCGTAGGGGGAGGTCGGGAACGTGCGGGCGGCGGAGCGCAGCGCCTTCGCGTCGTCGGGGGTGAACGCGCGCAGGGCGTGCTGCACGCGGTTGCCCAGCTGGCCCAGCACGTCCGCCGGGACGTCCTTCGGGCTCTGGGTGACGAAGAAGACGCCGACGCCCTTGGACCGGATCAGCCGGACCGTCTGCGTGACCTGGGTCAGGAAGTCCGACGACGCACCCGTGAACAGCAGGTGCGCCTCGTCGAAGAAGAACACGAGCTTGGGCTTGTCGGGATCGCCCACCTCGGGGAGCTCCTGGAACAGCTCGGCCAGCAGCCACATGAGGAACGTCGAGAACAGGGCGGGCCGGTCCTGCACCGCGGGCAGCTCGAGCGCGCTGACCACTCCGCGACCGTCGGGGGTGGTCCTGAGCAGCTCGGACACGTCGAACGCCGGCTCCCCGAAGAAGGCGTCGGCACCCTGGCTCTGCAGCGACACGATCTCGCGCAGGATGACCCCGGCGGTCGCCGCGGACAGCCCGCCGATCCCCTTGAGCAGCGGCTTGCCCTCGTCGCTGACCAGGTACGCGATGGTGGCCTGCAGGTCCTTGAGGTCCAGGAGCGCGAGCCCCTGGGTGTCGGCCCAGTGCATGATCAGGCCGAGGCTCGACTCCTGCGTCGCGTTCAGGCCCAGGACCTTGGACAGCAGCAGCGGCCCGAAGTCCGTGACCGTGGTCCGCACGGGCGAGCCCGTCCCGATCCCGCCCAGGCTCAGGAACTCGACGGGCGACGCCGTAGCCACCCAGTCCTGACCGAGGCTCGACGTGCGGGCCAGGAGCTTCTCGCTCGACGCGCCCGGGACGGCGAGCCCGGACAGGTCACCCTTGATGTCCGCGACGAACACAGGGACGCCGGCCGCGGACAGGCCCTCGGTGAGCACCTGGAGCGTCTTGGTCTTGCCCGTACCGGTCGCGCCGGCCACGAGGCCGTGCCGGTTCATCATCGCCAGGGGGATCCCGACCGGGACGTGCGGGAGCGCCGCGTCGTCCTCGACGAGCGCGCCGAGGGGGAGCATCGGGCCGGCGAAGGTGTAGCCGGCGGCGATCTGTGCGGCGTGCTCGGAGAGCGTCGTCGGGGCCGACTCGGCCGGGGCGCTCACCGGGTCGACGGCAGCCGGTGCCGGGCTCACCTGCGCGGCGGCGGCCTCGGCGGCCGCCAGTGCTGCCGCGGCAGCCTGGGCCTTCGCCTCCGCCGCCTCGGCGGCCGCCTGGGCTGCTGCGGCACGGAGGGCGGCGAGATCGGCGGGGGAGCCTGGCGTGCTGTCCGACATGACCGGAGCATACGGCTGTGTACCCGGGCGCACCCGGCCGCGTGCCGCGGGATCACCGGTGGTCGGTAAACTCGGCGGGTGACCTCGCAGGACGCCCCCACCCCGACCCCCACCGACGACGTTCCCTTCCGCTACACCGCCGATCTCGCGCGCGAGATCGAGCTGCGCTGGCAGGACGCGTGGGCGGACCGCGGCACGTTCTTCGCCGCCAACCCGACGGGTGACCTCACCGACGGTGACGGCCGGCACGCGGATCCCGCGCAGCCGGCGTTCTTCGTCATGGACATGTTCCCGTACCCCTCCGGCGCCGGGCTGCACGTCGGCCACCCGCTCGGGTACATCGCCACCGACGTCGTCGGCCGGTTCCGTCGCATGCAGGGCGACAACGTGCTGCACGCGCTGGGGTTCGACGCCTTCGGTCTGCCCGCCGAGCAGTACGCGGTGCAGACGGGCCAGCACCCGCGCGTGACCACGGAGGCGAACATCGAGGTCATGCAGCGGCAGCTGCGGCGCCTGGGCGTGGCGCACGACCCCCGACGTTCGTTCGCGACGATCGACCCGGCCTACGTGGGCTGGACCCAGTGGATCTTCCTGCAGATCTTCGACTCCTGGTACGACGAGACCGCGCCGCGTCCCGACGGCGGCGTCGGCCGGGCCCGGCCGATCGCGGACCTGGTCGCGGAGTACGACTCCGGAGCGCGCGGAGACGAGTGGGCGGGCCTGGACGAGGTCGCGCGACGGCGCGTGCTGGACACCCACCGGCTGGCCTACGTGTCCGAGACGCCGGTGAACTGGTGCCCCGGGCTGGGCACGGTGCTGGCCAACGAGGAGGTCACCTCCGACGGCCGCTCCGAGCGGGGCAACTTCCCCGTGTTCCAGCGCAGCCTGCGCCAGTGGAACATGCGCATCACGTCCTACGCGGACCGGCTGATCGACGACCTGGAGCACATCGACTGGCCTGACAAGGTCAAGGCGATGCAGCGCAACTGGATCGGCCGCTCGTCGGGTGCCCGCGTCCGGTTCGCGGTGCAGGGTGGGGACCAGGTCGAGGTGTTCACCACGCGCCCCGACACCCTGTTCGGTGCCACGTTCGTCGTCGTGGCACCCGAGCACCCCCTGCTGGACGAGGTGCCCGCGGCGTGGCCCGACGGCACCAAGGACCTGTGGACCGGCGGCCACCGCACGCCGGTGGACGCCGTCGCGTCCTACCGGGCCGAGACCGCCGCCAAGACGGCCGTCGAGCGCCAGGCCGACGCCGGCCGCAAGACCGGCGTGTTCACCGGCCACCTGGCGGCGAACCCGGTGAACGGCGAGCTGCTGCCCGTGTTCACCGCCGACTACGTCCTCATGGGCTACGGCACCGGCGCGATCATGGCCGTCCCGGGTGGCGACGTGCGCGACTTCGCGTTCGCCGAGGCGCTGGAGCTGCCGGTCGTCTACACGATCGACGCCCCCGAGGGCACCGAGCCGGGCGCGCGCACCGGCGAGGGCGTCGCGATCAACTCCTCGAACGACGAGATCAGCCTGGACGGGCTCGGCGTGGCCGAGGCCAAGGCCGCGATCACCGACTGGCTGACCGCCAAGGGCGTGGGCGAGGGCACCATCACCTACCGCCTGCGCGACTGGCTGTTCAGCCGCCAGCGCTACTGGGGCGAGCCGTTCCCGATCGTCTACGACGAGCACGACCTGCCGCTGGCCGTCCCGCAGTCGGCGCTGCCGGTGAACCTGCCGGAGGTGCCCGACTACTCGCCGCGCACGTTCGACCCGGACGACGCGCACTCCACCCCGGAGCCGCCGCTGGGCCGCAACGAGGACTGGGTGAACGTCACGCTCGACCTCGGCGACGGCCCGAAGCAGTACCGCCGGGACACCAACACCATGCCCAACTGGGCCGGCTCGTGCTGGTACTACCTGCGCTACCTGGACCCGACCAACGACGCGCTGCTGGTGGACCCCGCCCTGGAGCAGTACTGGATGGGCCCGGGCCACGGGGAGCAGAAGCCCGACTCCATCGGCGGCGTCGACCTGTACGTCGGCGGCGTGGAGCACGCGGTCCTGCACCTGCTGTACGCGCGGTTCTGGCACAAGGTCCTGCACGACCTGGGCCACGTGGCCAGTGGCGAGCCGTTCCACAAGCTGTTCAACCAGGGCTACATCCAGGCGTACGCCTACACCGACGCGCGCGGCGTGTATGTCCCGGCCGAGGAGGTCGTGGAGGACGCCGCGTCCGCGACCGGCTTCAGCTGGCAGGGCCAGCCCGTCGACCGCGAGTACGGGAAGATGGGCAAGTCGCTGAAGAACATGGTGACGCCCGACGACATGTACGCCGAGTACGGCGCCGACACCCTGCGCGTGTACGAGATGTCGATGGGGCCGCTGGACCTCTCCCGTCCGTGGGAGACCCGTGCGGTCGTCGGCTCGCAGCGGTTCCTGCAGCGGCTGTGGCGCAACGTCGTCGACGAGGGCACCGGCGCCACCGTCGTGTCGGACGAGGCGCCTTCCGAGCAGACGCTGCGGGTGCTGCACCACGCGATCGCGGACGTCACCGCGGACATGGCGGCCATGCGGGTGAACACGGCGATCTCGCGCCTGATCGTGCTCAACAACCACCTGACGACGTTGCCGACGACGCCGCGCGCGGCGATCGAGCCGCTCGTCCTCATGACCGCGCCCGTGGCCCCCCACGTCGCCGAGGAGCTGTGGTCGCGGCTGGGCCACGACCGGTCGCTCGCCTACGAGCCGTTCCCGGTGGCGGACCCGGCATACCTGGTGGAGGACACGGTCACGTGCATCTTCCAGGTGCAGGGCAAGGTCCGCGGTCGCGCCGAGGTCGCCCCCGGCGTGTCCGACGACGAGCTGCGCGAGCTGGCCCTGGCGGACGTCGGTGTCCAGCGCGCCCTCGACGGCCGGGGGATCCGCACCGTGATCATCCGGGCCCCGAAGCTCGTCAACGTCGTCCCGGCCTGACCGGCATGCCCGGCCGCCGCCCGCCCGAGCAGCCGTCGGTCGCGATCGTCACCGACTCCACGGCGACGCTGCCCGAGGGCGCGGCCGAGCGGTGGGGCATCGGCGTCGTCCCGCTGGACGTCGTGGTGGACGGCGTGCGGCACATCGAGGGCGTCGACCTGACCCCGGGGGAGCTGCTCGCCGCGCTGACCAGGGGCGCCAAGGTGTCGACGTCCCAGCCGTCACCCGCGGCGTTCGCGGCGGCCTACGACCGGGCCGCGGCGTCCGGTGCGCGCGAGATCGTCTCGATGCACCTCTCTGGCGAGCTGTCCGGGACGGTCCGGGCCGCGCAGCTCGCCGCGGAGGCCGCTCCCGTGACCGTCCACGTGGTCGACTCGGCAGTGGTCGCCATGGCGCTGGGCTTCGCGGTGCTCGACGCGGCGCGGTTCTCCATCGGTCCTCCGCGGCCGGCCGTAGTCCCTCCGTCCGGTCCGCTCGGCGCCGCGCGCGCGTGGTGGCAGGCCAGGGGGCGTGCCGAGCCGTCGCTGCCGACCGGCGCCGACGTCGCAGACCGGGGGCGGTCGGTCGCCTCGTCGACGCGGGTCTGGTTCCTCGTGGACTCGCTCGAGCATCTGCGCAGGGGTGGGCGGTTGAGCATGCCGGCGACGGCGTTCGGCATCGTGCTCGGCCTGCGCCCGATCCTCTCGCTGCAGGACGGTGCCCTCGAGGTGCTGGAGAAGGTGCGGACGCGACGGGCGGCACGGGACCGGCTGGTCGCGCTCGCCGTCGCCGACCTCGCCCGACGTCCGCACGCCAGGATCGCGGTGCAGCACCTGGGGCAGCCGGAGATCGCCGCGACGCTGGCCGACGAGCTCACCGCGGCGGGCGGGGAGCGGATCGTGGAGACGGTCGTGTGCGAGTCCGGCGCGGTGCTCGCCGCGCACGCCGGTCCCGGTCTGCTGGCGATCGTCGTCGCCGACGCCTGACGCGCTCTTCGAACCGCCCACAGCCCGGACCCGCCGACCGGACAGGCACAGCCCGTCGATGCCGCGCCCCCGAGCGTGGTGGCGACCCTAGGTTCGGCGGGTGCGACGCCGTGACCGTGACCTCTCCCGGACCACCCGGCGTCGGCTGACCGCACTGACCGCGCCTCGCTCGTCGGCCGAACCTCCACGCCCGCCGCCGGCCGCCACGAGCGGTCGGCCCGCCCTCCCGGACGTGGCTGCACCACCCCGGTCGTCCGGGTGGGTCCCACGTCCCGTCTCGGCACGGACAGACGACGTCGTCGCCGCGGCGGCGGCGGCTCCTGCGCCCCGCCCGGCGGCGTCGGACGCCACGTCCGGTCCGGCTGTGCCGGACGACGCTGTGCCTGGTCCGGCTGTGCCGGACGACGATGTGCCTGGTCCGGCTGTGCCGGACGACGCTGTGCCCGGTCCGGCCGTGCCGGACGACGCTGTGCCCGGTCCGGCCGCGCGGGACCCGGCGCCCGACCGGGCCACGTCGGAACCGACCCCGCGGACGACCGCTGCACTGCACGTCGCGGCGGCCGGGTACGCCACCGCGCACGGGGACCCGATCGCTCGCGCGCCGGCACCTCGTCGCCGCCTCCGGTGGACGGTCTCGTGGCGGCTCGCGGCCGCGGCAGGGGCCGTCGTTCTCCTGGTGGCAGGCGGTGTGGCGCTCCGTGCGGCGTCCGTCGCGCCGGGTCCCGCGGTCGTGCTCCCTGTCCCGGCACCGAGCGCGACGGGCGCCCGTCCGACGGACGTTCCCACCGAGGTGGTGGTCGACGTGGTGGGGGCGGTGAACGCACCCGGCGTGGTCCGGCTGGCAGAGGGTTCGCGGGTGGTCGACGCGATCGCCGCGGCCGGTGGTGCCGGCGCCGACGCCCAGCTGAGCGCCCTCAACCTGGCGCGGCTGCTCGTGGACGGCGAGCAGATCGCCGTCCCGCGGCCCGGCGAGCAGCCCGCGACGGCGGCGGTTCCGTCCGGCGCGGACGAGCTGCTCGACCTCAACGGTGCGGACGAGGCCGCGCTCGACGCGCTGCCCGGCATCGGCCCGGTGCTGGCAGGGCGGATCGTCGCGCACCGCGAGAAGGGACCGTTCACCTCGGTCGACGAGCTCGCCGACGTCGCCGGCATCGGCCCGACCCTGCTCGAACGGCTGCGTGAGCTGGTGCGGGTGTGACCACGCCCGAGCCGGACGAGGACAGCGACCCGCCGCTCACGGTCGACATCCGGCTCGTCCCCGCCGCCGTCGCCGCCTGGATCGCCGCGCTGCTGGTCGTCCGGATCTCTCCGGACGCGGCCCGGACGGGTGCCGCCGTCGGCCTCACCCTCGTGGTCGGCGCCCTCGTGGTCGGCCGGGCCGGACGGCGGCTCCAGGTGCTCGGCCCCGTGCTCGCACTGGCGCTGGTCGCGGGCTCGGCGGTGCTGGGTGCGGGCGCCGGCCAGTCGGCCGCTCGCACCGAGGGCCTGCTCCCGGTCCTCGCGCGCGAGGGGTCCGTGGGACAGGTCGCCGGTACGGTGGTCGCCGAGCCGACGGTGGTGCCGCCCGCCTGGCCCGGTGCCCCCGAGCGCGTGCGGTGCCTGCTCGCCGTGGACCGCGTCACCGCGGGCGGCCGGACGTCCGGCGCGATCGGCAGGGTGCTCGTGCTCGGCCCCTCGTCCTGGGCCGACGTGCCCTACGGCGCGCGTGTCTCCGGCGCCGGACGGGTGCGTCCGGCGGAGCCCGGGAGCAGGACCGTGGCGGTGCTGCTGAGCAGCGGCGCACCCGAGGTGGTCCGGCCACCAGCCGGGTCGGACGTCGCCGCCGGGGTGTTCCGGGACGGCGTCGGTGCGCTCGCGGCGCGGCTCCCGGGTGACGCCGGGGCGCTCCTCGCCGGGGTGACGGTCGGCGACACCTCCGCCGTCCCCGCCGACCTGACCGCCGCGCTGCGCACGGCCGGGCTGACGCACGTGACCGCCGTGTCGGGCGCCCACTTCTCCCTGGTCGCTGCGCTCGTGCTCGCTCTCGCGTCCACGCTCCGGCTCCCTCGGGCGGCGCGAGTCGGCCTGACCGTCGCGGCCATGGCCGGCATGGTCCTCGTCGTGCACCCGTCGCCGAGCGTGCTCCGCGCCGCCACGATGGGGCTGGTCGCCGTGCTCGGGATCCTGCTGGGCCGCCCGCACCGCGCACCGGCGGCCCTCGCGGCGACCGTCGTGGTGCTGCTCGTCGCGGACCCGTGGCTGGCGGCCGAGCTCGGCTTCGTGCTCTCCGTGCTCGCCACCGGCGGTCTCGTGCTGCTGGGCGGTCCGCTCGCCGAGCGCTGGGCGCCGTGGTGCGGCCGTCCGGTCGCCACCGCGCTCGCCCTGCCGGTCGCCGCGCAGCTGGTCTGCGCGCCGGTGATCCTGCTGCTGACCCCCACCGTCGCGCTCTACGCCGTCCCGGCGAACGTGCTGGTGGCGCCGGCCATCGCGCCGGCCACGGTGCTCGGCCTGGTCGCCGGCTGCGTCGCGCCGTGGTGGGGTGACGGTGCGCAGGTCCTGTCCCTCGGGGCCGGGGCGGCGTGCTGGTGGATCGGCGCGGTCGCCCGAGCTGCGGCCGCGGCGCCGGGCGCGCAGGTCGCGTGGCTGCCGGGCTGGGCCGGAGTCGTCCTCCTGACCGCGGCGGGCGCGTGCGCCCTCCGACTCCTCGTGGTCCGCCGCGCGTCGGGGCGTGGGTGACATCTGGCAGGCTGTGCGCGTGCCCCCCGCTACCCGTCGACCCGCCTCCCGCGCCACCCGCGGCACGGTCGGCGTCTCCTGGGAAGCGCTCGAGCTGGCCCCGGTCCTCCTGGTCAGCGGCGCCGAGGGCCTGCTCGCCGATCGTGCGGTCGACCGCGTGGTCGCCCTCGCCCGCGCCGCCGACCCCGGGGTCGAGGTCACGCGGATCGACGCCGCCGACTACACGGTGGGCACGCTCGGGGTGGTGTCCAGCCCGTCGCTGTTCGCCGAGGACAAGGTCGTCGTGGTCGACGGCCTCGAGCGAGCGACGGACGACCTGCTGAGCGACGTCACCGGCTACCTCGTCGCGCCCCCCGCCGACGTCGTGCTGGTCCTGCGCCACGCCGGCGGCCAGCGCGGCAAGAAGCTGCTGGACGCGCTCCGCGCCTCGGGAGTGCCGACGGTGGCGTGCGACGTGATCAAGTCCGACGGCGACAAGAGCGCCTTCGTCACCGCCGAGCTTCGACGAGCGGGTCGTCGTGCGGACGCCCAGGCCGTGCGTGCTCTGGTCGACGCGGTCGGCAGCGACCTGCGCGAGCTCGCGTCGTCGTGCGCACAGCTCGTCGCGGACACCACCGGCCTGATCGGGCCCGACGTGGTCGAGCGCTACTACGGCGGGCGCATCGAGGCGACCGGGTTCCGGGTCGCTGACGCAGCGGTCGCCGGGCAGACGGGGCAGGCGGTGTCGTTGCTCCGGCACGCGCTCGCGACCGGGGTGGACCCCGTGCCCATCGTCGCGGCGCTCGCCGCCAAGCTGCGGGTGCTGGCCAAGGTCGCGGCCGTGCGCGGTCGCGGGGCGGGTGCGGTCCGGGACCTCGGGCTCGCACCGTGGCAGACCGACCGCGCGATGTCGGAGCTGCGCCGCTGGACCCCGGAGGGTCTGGCGAGCGCCATCTCGGCCGTCGCGCAGGCGGACGCCGAGGTCAAGGGCGAGGGGCGTGACCCGCAGTTCGCAGTCGAGCGAGCCGTCCTTCGCGTCGCGGGAGCCGTCGGGAGCTGAGCGTCGGCCCTAGTCGCGCAGCGTGATCGCCGGGCCCAGCACGTCGCCCTGGAACAGGTCGAAGCCCCACGCGCGACACTCGTCGACGAGTGCGGCGTCGGACACCCGCTCGGCCACGAGCAGGGCCCCGTGGCGCCGCCCGAGCTCCACGAGCGCGGCCCCCTGGCGGTGCACGTCGCGGCAGTCGATCTTCACGAAGTCGGCATACGGCATCATCGCCACCTGGTCCGGCGCGGCCGAGAAGTCGTCGATCGCGATCCGGTACCCGCGTGAGCGCAACCGCTGCAGGCCCGCCAGCACCTCGTCGTCGACGGTCACGGACTCGACGATCTCGAGCACGAGCCGCCCGGCGTGGGCCGGGAGCCGGCGGTTGTCGACCAGGAACGAGCGGGTGACATTCACGAAGGCGAGCGAGGTCGCCGCCGGTGGTCCGTCGCCGAAGAGGACGTCGAGCACGGAGGCCGTGGCCACGTCCTGGCGGTCGGAGTGCCACCGGTCCACCTGTGCGGGCAGGCCGTCACGGGACCGGTACAGGAACTCGTTGCCGAACAGCCGGCCGTCCGCGGTCCAGATCGGCTGGCGCGCGATCGGCAGCCGAGACGGGACGGCGGGGGAGACGACGGGCGCGGTCACACCGGATGAGAGCGTCGTGCATCCGGTCTATGACGCCATTCACCCGACCGGAGCAACGGGCTGTCACGGACCGGGCGGCGCAAGGGCCTAAAGGCTCACGCGGCGTGCGCCGGCGCGGTCGAGGACTCCGGCGCGCTCGAGCAGGTTCCCCTGGAACAGGGTGAAGCCGAGGTCGCGGGCGTGCCGCAAGGTGTCGGGGCTCTCCACGTACTCGGCGATGAGCAGGGCACCGTACGACCGGGCGAGATGAACCACCGGCGGACCCTCGACGTCGAGGTCCCGCACGTCGATCTTGACGAAGTCGGCGTGGGGGAGCAGGCGCCGCTGGTTCGGGTTGCTCACGAAGGACGGGACCGCGATGCGGAAGCCTTCTTCGCGCAGCCGCCGGATGCCCGACAGCACCGCGGCGTCCACGGTGACGGCGTCGTTCACCTCGATCACCAGGCGGTCGGGGCGCCGGGGGATGGGCAGGTCTCCCACCAGGTAGGCCCGCGGGCACCGCACGAACAGCAGCCGGCCGTTGGCGACGTGCTCGAGGTCCGCGCGTCCGAACGTGGCACCGAAGACGTGGGCCGTGGCCCGCTCGTGCTGGTGGGAGCTCCACGACATCGCGGCGGCGGTGTGCTGGTCCGGCGAACGGAACGACAGCTGGTAGGCGAACGGTCGGCCGTGCTCGGAGAAGATCCCCTGTCGCGCGACCAGCACCGGCTCGGCGGAGATCCGCTGCGCCCACTCGTGCCGGAGGGCAAGAGGGATGGCGTCCTCCACCGCAGCCGCAAGTTGCGCGAGCCGCCCGTCGGCTTCGTCCGGTGTCATGGGATCTATGACACCACAAGATCTACGCTGTGAACCGATGAGGTGCGGGTGGAATTTCTGAGGTGTCGTCCCACCGCTGCTCGCGGAGTTGCTCGACCCCTGAACATTCACCCGTTCAGGGCCGGACCGGTGGGTAGTGGGAGACACCCGGCAATCCGCACGTCATCATGGGCACCACCCGAACCGTCTTCCAGTGAAGGAGCACCCCTCATGCCCAGACCGATCAAGACCGCTCTCGTGATCCTCGCGGTGATCGGGTCATTCGCACTCGCACCGACGTCGGCGATCGCCGACAGCAGCGACTCGACGAACTCGGGAGGCGCCAGCGGCTGCTGCAGGATCACGCTCAACTGACCGTCCTCCCCGGGTGCACAGCGGAGGCACAGACACGCCGCCTCCGCGGGGGGTGGTGCAACCGGGGGACGTCACACATACAATGACTGACCATGACCACGATTGCTGACCGGGTACGCGAGGCCCGGATCGCTGCTGGGTTGTCCCAGACCTCGCTCGCGGGGTCCGCGTTCTCCCCCAGCTACATCTCTCTGATCGAGGCGGGTCATCGTGAACCGACCGACTCCGCGCTCGCCGTGCTGGCCACCCGCCTGGGCACGACCCTCGAGTACCTGAAGCACGGTGAGGACGGTCCCAACGAGGCGCGCACGCGCCTCGAGATCGACTACGCCAAGCTCGACATGACCCAGGGCGACGCCCCCGGGGCCAGGCGTCGGTTGGAGTCGCTCGACCTCGAGATCGTGTCGCCGGCCGTCCGCGTCGAGGCGCTGACCACGTTGGCCCACGCCTTCGAGGTGCTCGGTGACCTCGAGTCGTCCGTGGCCATCCTGGAGCCGCTCCTCGCCGACTCGCGGGCGCGTACCCACCACGTGGAGTCGGCCAAGCTGGCCAACGAGCTGGTGGCGTCGTACCTCGAGGCCGGTGACCTGCACCGCAGCGTCGAGGTGGGCGAGCGGACGCTCGACGAGCTCGAGGCCGCGGACCTGAGCGGGACCGACGAGCACCTGCGCCTCGCCTCGACCGTCCTGTGGGCCTACGTCGAGCGTGGTGACCTCCTCTACGCCACCCACCGGGCGGCCGAGCTGGTGCGGCTCGCGGAGTCGTTGGGCACGCCCCGGGGGCGCGGCAGCGTCTACTGGAACGCGGCTCTCGTCGCCGAGCAGCGCCGCGACTACGAGCTCGCGCAGCGCTACACGGAGCGTGCGCTCGCCCTGCTGTCCGAGGGTGAGGCCGACCGTGACCTGCCCCGGCTCCGGCTCAACTACGCGTGGCTCCTGCTGCGCTCCGACCCGGTGGACCCGCGCGGAGCCCTGGACCAGATCGAGCGCGCTGCTCCCGGCCTCGCAGTGCTGGGTTCCGAGCTCGACCTGTCGCGCACCGACGTCGAGCGGTCCCGTGCGCACCTGCTGCTCGGTGACATCGACGCCGCGGAGCGGTTCGCGGTCGCGGCTCTTGAGCGCCTGGGTGACCCGCCGCGTCTGGAGACCGCGTTCGCGCAGCTCTCCCGTGGCGACGCCCTGCACGCTCGGGGTGACGTCGTGGGCGCGGCGCGCGCGTACGAGTCCGCGGCGGACCTGCTCGGGATGATGTCCGCGTCCCGCCAGTCCGCGTCTGCGTGGCGTGACCTGGGCGACCGGTACGCCATGCACGGCGACAGTGCGGCGGCCGCGCAGGCGTACGACCGTGCGCTGCGTGAGGCAGGCTTCCGTCCGACGATCCCGCTCAGCTCCTGGGAGACCTGGTCGCTGACCTGATCGACGGTCGGAGAACAGCGAAGGCGTCACCCCGCAGGGGGGGTGACGCCTTCACTGTTGCTCACGGCGGCTGATGCCACCCGGCCGGCGGTCAGAGCTGGTCGATGACCAGCCCCGACCAGCTCAGCGGACGGTCAGAGCGCGCCGACCGACTTCGCCAGCGCCGACTTCTTGTTGGCGGCCTGGTTCTCGTGGATGACACCCTTCGAGACAGCCTTGTCGAGCTTGCGCGACGCCTCGACGAGGGCCGTCGAAGCGGCCTCCTTGTTGCCACCGGCGACAGCCTCACGGACGCGACGGATGTGCGTCTTGAGCTCGGACTTCACCGCCTTGTTGCGCAGGCGCGCCTTCTCGTTGGTGGTGATGCGCTTGATCTGGGACTTGATGTTGGCCACGTGTGGACTCTCTTGTGCGTTCGCCGAAGCGATCTGACAGGTCTAGAGGGCGGCGCACAGCTCCGGGACTAGGGCGTGGGGACACCCGCGGTGAGGAACTGGGCTTGTGCCCGCCGACCCGGGCGGACACGCGAGTGACCATGTTAGCAGGCGGGAGCCCCGCGGCTGAACGCTGTGACGGGTCTGACAGGGCTCGTCGCGGTCGGGTCAGGACTGGGTCCTGCGCAGCTCGGCGGCCACCCGGTCGAACAGGGCGCGGTCCACGATCGCGCCCTCGCGACGGACCGCCGACGCGTCCAGGGTGAGGACGCGGTCGAGACGGACCTCGCTCGGACGACGCTGGGAGTCCCAGGCGCCAGAGCCGATGTCCATCCACACCCGACCTCGCCGTGCCTCCAGGGCGGCGTCGCGCGAGTGGTCCTTGCTCGTGAGCATCAGGCCCCGGAGCCGTGACCCGTCGCGCCCGATGACCAGCACCGGGCGGTCCTTGCCCTTGCTCGGGTCGTCCTCGAACGGGACCCACGCCCACACGATCTCGCCGGGGTCGGCGTCGCCGTCCAGCCGGGGCGAGTACTCCAGCCCGCCGGGGAGCGGCGTCCGCGTCGTGGTCGGTGCACGCGACGTGCGCTTCAGGCCGGCGACCGCGTCGCGCAGGATGCCGCGCACCCGGGTCCAGCCAGACGTCGTGGTCACGGGACGACGGTACCCGGCGGCTCGGTCGGCTCGCCGACGTCCCTCCACGAAACGCGGCGTTATCACCGGGCGGTTACTGTCCGGATCATGGCGGACCTGTTCGACGACTACCCGACCGGCCCGGCGTGGGACGAGATGATCGATCCCGACGGCGGAGGCTCGCGCGCGGCCTACAAGGGACTGCACCGCGCACTCGCCCAGCTGAGCGCCGGCGAGCTGCGTGCGCGGGCCGAGACGTTGGCCCGCTCGTACCTGGCGCAGGGTGTCACCTTCGACTTCGCAGGTGAGGAGCGGCCCTTCCCGCTCGACGTCGTGCCGCGCGTGCTCGCAGGTGACGAGTGGGAGCACGTGGCGCCCGGCGTGGCCCAGCGGGTGCGCGCCCTCGAGGCCTTCCTCGCGGACGTCTACGGACCGCAGCGCGCCATCGCGGACGGCGTGATCCCGCGCAGCGTCGTGGTGTCGTCGACCAACTTCCTGCGCGCCGCCCGCGGCATCAACCCGCCGAACGGTGTCCGCGTGCACGTGTCCGGCATCGACCTGGTGCGGGACAGCCTCGGCGGCTGGCGTGTGCTGGAGGACAACGTCCGGGTGCCCAGCGGCGTCAGCTACGTGCTCTCCAACCGGCGCGCGATGGCGCAGACGTTCCCCGAGCTGTTCGCGGCCCTGCGGATCCGGCCGGTCGCCGACTATCCGCGCCGGCTCCTCGCGGCCCTCATGGCGGCTGCTCCGTCCGGGGTCGACGAGCCGACGGTCGTCGTGCTGACGCCGGGCGTGTTCAACAGCGCCTACTACGAGCACTCGCTGCTGGCCCGGATGATGGGCGTCGAGCTGGTGGAGGGCCGCGACCTGTTCTGCTCCGGCGGGCGCGTCTGGATGCGGACCACCCAGGGCCGGCGCCGGGTCGACGTGATCTACCGGCGCGTCGACGACGACTACCTCGACCCGGTCGTCTTCCGCAACGACTCCTACCTCGGCAGCCCGGGCCTGATGACGTGCGCCCGCAACGGCACCGTGACGATCGCGAACGCCGTCGGCAACGGCGTGGCGGACGACAAGCTCGTCTACACCTACGTCCCCGACCTCATCCGGTACTACCTGAGCGAGCAGCCCATCCTGCGCAATGTGGACACGTGGCGGCTCGAGGAGCCGGACGCGCTCGAGGAGGTGCTGGACCGGCTCGACGAGCTCGTGGTGAAGCCGGTGGACGGCTCGGGCGGCAAGGGCCTGGTCGTCGGGCCGCGGGCCTCCGCTGCCGAGCTTGCTGCGCTCAAGATCCGGCTCCGGAACGACCCCCGGGGGTGGATCGCGCAGCCGGTAGTCCAGCTGTCGACCGTGCCGACCCTCGTCGAGGACGGGCTGCGACCGCGGCACACGGACCTGCGCCCGTTCGCGGTGAACGACGGCGAGTCGGTCTTCGTGCTCCCCGGCGGACTCACCCGGGTCGCCCTCCCGGAGGGCGAGCTCGTGGTCAACTCGTCGCAAGGTGGCGGGTCCAAGGACACCTGGGTGCTCGGCGGTGCGGTGCCTCGCCGGGCTGTGCGCCGCGAGACCGACCTCCCGCAGTCCGTGGCGCAGGACGCGGCGGTCCCGATCGACTCCAACCCCAACGACGTGCGCGCCCAGGTGATGCAGCAGCAGCAGGGCCGGACGTCCACCGCAGGAGGTGCCTCGTGCTGAGCCGGATCGCGGAGTCGCTGTTCTGGATCGGACGCTATGTCGAGCGCGCGGACGACACCGCCCGCCTGCTCGACGTGCACGTGCAGATCCTGCTCGAGGACCCCTGGGCGGAGGAGGACCTGGCCTGCCGGTCGCTGCTGTCCGTGATGGACCGGGAGCCACCGCCCGCGCACGTCGAGGTCGGCCGTGAGTACGTGCTCGACATGCTCGCGTACGACCGGTTCGCGCCGTCGTCGATCGCCGGGTCCCTGGTGTCGGCGCGCGAGAACGCCCGGCGTGCCCGCGAGATCATCTCGACCGAGCTCTGGGAGTGCCTCAACGCGACCTGGAACCAGCTGCCGTCGCACATGCGGCCGGCGCGTCCGCACGACTACTTCACCTGGGTGCGGGAGCGGGCGGCCATCGTTGCCGGGATCATGGACTCCGCGACGTCGCGCGACGACACCTGGAACTTCATGGTGCTGGGGCGCTCGATCGAGCGGGCGGACATGACCGCGCGGCTGCTGACCACCCGAGCGCTCGCCGGCTCCGCCGGCCCGAGCTGGACCACCCTGCTGCGGTCCTGCGGCGCGCACGAGGCGTTCCTGCGGATGTACCGCGGGGCGGCCTCCGACGAGCGCGCCGCCGGGTTCCTCCTGACCGACCGGCTGTTCCCGCGGTCCATCGTGTTCGCGCTGAACCAGGCGGAGGCGTGCCTGGCCAACCTCGAGGGTGCCTCCGACCGGGCCGCGGTCGACGACGCACGGCGCCACATCGGCCACGTGCGCACGAACCTCGAGTACCGGCCGCTGATCGAGGTGCTGGACGCTCTGCCCAAGGAGATGGAACGCGTGCAACGAGCCTGCTCGGCGGCGTCCGACGCGATCCGCGGCCGGTACTTCCCGAGCGCGTCCTCGACCAACTGGGTGGGAGAAGCACTGTGAGCCGGTTGCGGGTCGTGCACACGTCGACGTTCCGGTACACCAGCGCGGTGCTGGCGTCGTACAACGAGGCGCGGATGACGCCGTTCTCCCAGCAGGGGCAGACGGTCCTCGAGACGAAGCTCGACGTGCAGCCGCACACCGGGTGGTCCGAGTACCGCGACTACTGGGGGACCGCGGTCACCGCCTTCGAGGTGCTCACCCCCCACGAGTCGATGGTGATCACCGCGGAGCACCTGGTCGAGGTGGCCGAGCGGGGTCCGCTGCGCAGCCCGGCCGGCTGGGACACCCTGCGCGGGGGCGAGCTGCGCGACCGGCTGGCGGAGTTCCTCTCGGACACCCCGACGACCGCGCCGCCCGAGGACGTGATCGAGATCGCGCAGCGCGCGGCCGCCGGGCTCGAGCCGGCCGAGGCGGCGCTGGCGGTGTCCGCGGCCCTGCGCGACGAGATGGAGTACATCCCCGGCGTCACCACGGTGCACACCCCGGCGTCGGAGGCGTGGGTCGCCCGAGCGGGCGTGTGCCAGGACATCGCGCACCTGGTCACCGGCGCGTTGCGGTCCATCGGGATCCCCGCGCGGTACGTGTCGGGGTACCTGCACCCCGACTCCGGTGCGCCGGTGGGCTCGACGGTGCTCGGCGACTCGCACGCCTGGGTGGAGTGGTGGGTGGGCGAGTGGTTCGCCTACGACGTGACCAACCGGGTGATCGCGGGTGACCACCACGTGGTGCTCGCGCGCGGCCGCTCCTACGACGACGTGCCGCCACTGCGGGGGATCTACGCAGGCGCGGGGACGCAGGACGCCGAGGTCCAGGTGCAGATCACGCGCGAGGCCTGACGGTCAGGGCGTCATCCGGCGGCCGAGCGCGTCGTCCAGCGCGTCGGCGTCGCCGTCGACCGTGAGGCGCGGGTGGTCGGGTGTCGCACGTCCCCACAGCAGCAGCGCGAGGGCATCGGCGGGGCCGGTCACGGTGGCGGCCGGGGTCGTGGTCCCCCCGAGCAGCCACGTACGCCCGGCGTCGTCCGCGACGAGCTCGATCGGTGCGACGAGCGGCTCCATCCGGCCCATGCGCTCCTGACGCGGCTGCATCACGGTGACGACCTCGTCCACGGTGTCCGCCCAGAGACCTGCGTCCACCGTCAGGTCGAGCCCGCCCGCGGTGCGCAGGTCCCACAGGTGGACCAGGGTCTCGTGGGTCTGGCGGCGGTGCCAGAACGACGCCGGTCCGTTGCCGAGCAGCGTCCAGGACTCGGCGTCCGGGCCGAGCCCGGCCAGCGTCTCGCGCAGCTCGGTGGCGCACGTGGCGTAGAGCTCCTCGAGCACGAACGGGCCGCGGCCCAGCGGTGTCTCCTGCCGACGGCGTGCCTGGCCGGCCGCCCAGTGATGGATGCGGGCGAGGTGGATCACGAGGTCCTTGACCCGCCATCGGCCGCACCACGGGACGCGGGTGGTGGGGTCGACGAGAGGGATCGTCGCGAGGAAGTCGTCCTGCAAGCCGCCGAGCACCGAGAGCAGGTCGGGAGAGTTCCGGGTCGACGTCATGGGACCATGGTGGGACCGACCACCGACAGCCGACAGGCTGGCACCGGTCACCGTCCGTCGGGAAGGCGCCACCGCGCGCGCCACCGACTCCAGCGCCAGGAGCAGTCCGCTTGTCCCCGATCCCGAGTGCAGCCCTCGCGTCGCGCATCCACCCCGCGGCGACGGCGCCCGAGCTGCTGCGCAACTTCTGCATCATCGCGCACATCGACCACGGCAAGTCCACGCTGGCCGACCGCATGCTGCAGCTCACGGGCGTCGTCGACTCGCGGGCCATGCGCGCGCAGTACCTGGACCGCATGGACATCGAGCGCGAGCGCGGCATCACCATCAAGTCGCAGGCCGTGCGCATGCCGTGGGGCGTGGACGACAAGGCCTTCGCGCTCAACATGATCGACACCCCCGGGCACGTCGACTTCACCTACGAGGTGTCCCGGTCGCTGGCCGCCTGCGAGGGTGCCGTGCTGCTGGTCGACGCCGCGCAGGGCATCGAGGCCCAGACGCTGGCCAACCTGTACCTGGCGCTCGAGAACGACCTGACGATCATCCCGGTGCTCAACAAGATCGACCTGCCGGCCGCCCAGCCCGAGAAGTACGCGGAGGAGCTGGCCAAGCTCATCGGCGGCGAGCCCGAGGACTGCCTGCGGGTGTCCGGCAAGACGGGTGCAGGGGTGGTCGAGCTGCTGGACCGCATCGTCGAGCTGGTCCCGCCGCCCACCGGCGACGCCGACGCCCCGGCCCGCGCGATGATCTTCGACTCGGTGTATGACACGTACCGCGGTGTCGTCACGTACGTCCGCGTCATCGACGGCAACCTCAACCCGCGCGAGAAGATCGTCATGATGTCGACGCGCGCGACGCACGAGCTGCTCGAGATCGGCGTCATCTCCCCGGAGCCCGTGCCGACGAAGGGCCTCGGGGTCGGCGAGGTGGGCTACCTGATCACCGGCGTGAAGGACGTGCGCCAGTCCAAGGTGGGCGACACCGTCACCAACGCGAGCAAGCCGGCGGCGCACGCCCTCGGCGGGTACTCCGACCCGAAGCCGATGGTGTTCTCCGGCCTCTATCCGATCGACGGCACGGACTACCCGATCCTCCGGGACGCCCTCGACAAGCTGAAGCTGAACGACGCGGCCCTGAACTACGAGCCGGAGACGTCGGTGGCGCTCGGGTTCGGGTTCCGCGTGGGCTTCCTCGGCCTGCTGCACCTCGAGATCGTGCGTGAGCGGCTCGAGCGCGAGTTCGACCTGGACCTCATCTCGACCGCGCCGAACGTCGTCTACGAGGTCACCCTCGAGGACAAGACCGTGGTCACGGTGACCAACCCGAGCGAGTTCCCCGCGGGCAAGATCGGCGACGTCAACGAGCCGATGGTCAAGGCGACGATCCTGTCCCCGAGCGAGTTCATCGGCGCGATCATGGAGCTCTGCCAGACCAAGCGCGGCGAGCTGCAAGGCATGGACTACCTGTCCGAGGAGCGCGTCGAGCTGAGGTACGTCCTGCCCATGGCGGAGATCGTGTTCGACTTCTTCGACCAGCTGAAGTCCAAGACGCGCGGGTACGCGAGCCTCGACTACGAGCGCATCGGCGACCAGGTGGCGGACCTGGTGAAGGTCGACATCCTGCTCCAGGGCGAGACGGTCGACGCGTTCAGCGCGATCGTGCACAAGGACAAGGCGTACGCGTACGGCGTGATGATGACCGCCAAGCTCAAGGACCTCATCCCGCGCCAGCAGTTCGAGGTGCCCATCCAGGCCGCGATCGGCGCCCGGATCATCGCGCGCGAGACCATCCGGGCCATCCGCAAGGACGTCCTGGCCAAGTGCTACGGCGGCGACATCACCCGCAAGCGCAAGCTCCTGGAGAAGCAGAAGGAGGGCAAGAAGCGCATGAAGACGATCGGCCGGGTCGACGTGCCGCAGGAGGCCTTCATCGCCGCGCTGTCCAGCGAGCCCGCGGGGTCGGCCGGCGGCAAGGACGCGAAGAAGAAGTGAGCCCGGCGCTCCCCGAGGGAGACGTCGCGCCCGACGACGGGGCACTGCCGGCGTCGGCGTTCGAGGGTGCCGACGAGCGCGCGTTCGCCGTCTACCTGCACGTGCCCTTCTGCACCGTGCGCTGCGGCTACTGCGACTTCAACACGTACACCGCGACGGAGCTGGGCGGCGGCGCGAGCCAGCACGCGTACGCGGACACCGCGCTGACGGAGATCGCGCTCGCGTCCCGGATCCTCCCGCGCCGGCCCGTCGCCACGGTGTTCGTCGGCGGCGGTACCCCGACCGTCCTGTCCGTCCCCGACCTCGCGCGCATGCTCGGCGGCGTCCGCGACGCGTGGGGGTTCGCCGACGACGTCGAGGTCACCACCGAGGCGAACCCCGACTCGGTCACGCCCGAGTCGCTCGCGGCGCTGGCCGACGCGGGGTTCACGCGCGTCTCGTTCGGGATGCAGTCCGCGGTACCGCACGTCCTGGCCACGCTCGACCGCACGCACGACCCTCGTCGGATCCCGGACGTCGTGCGCTGGGCCCGCGACGCCGGCCTGGCCGTGTCGCTCGACCTCATCTACGGCACGCCGGGGGAGTCGCTCGACGACTGGCGCACCAGCGTCGAGGCGGCGCTCGCGACGGGTGTCGACCATGTGTCCGCGTACGCGCTCGTGGTCGAGGCGGGCACGCGGATGGCCGTGCAGGTGCGCCGGGGCGAGCTCGAGCTGCCCGACGGCGACGACCAGGCGGCGAAGTACGAGCTGGCCGACGACCTGTTCGAGGCCGCCGGGTTGCACTGGTACGAGGTGAGCAACTGGGCGCGGACGCCCGCCGACGCCTGCCGGCACAACCTCAGCTACTGGCGGGGCGACGACTGGTGGGGGATCGGACCCGGCGCCCACAGCCACGTGGGCGGCGTGCGCTGGTGGAACGTCAAGCACCCGCGTGCCTACGCCGACCGCCTGGACCGCGGCTTGAGCCCGGCGGCCGGGCGCGAGACCGTCACGGGCGACGGCGCGGTGCTCGAACGGCTGATGCTGGGGGTACGCCTCGCCGCCGGGCTGCCGCTCGACGCGCTGCCTGCCGACGCGCGGCCGTCCGTGGCGGGGCTCGTCGCGGACGGGCTCGTCGACGGGCGCGAGGCGGTCGGCGGACGGCGGCTGGTGCTGACGCGGCGCGGGCGGCTGCTCGCGGACGCCGTCGTGCGCACGCTCGCGGGCTGACGCGTCAGCGCACCAGCTCCAGGCTGAACGGGTACCGGTACGAGCCGCCGCGCTGGACCGTGATCGCCGCGAGGATGCCCAGGACAAGGCTGGCGATGCTCAGGCCGATGAAGCCCAGCCAGCCGACGACGCCGATCACGGGGATCGCGCGCACGACCGCGCAGATGATCAGGCCGATCAGGACGGTGAGCTGGAAGTTGAGCGCCAGCCGGGCCTCCGACGCCGCGGGGCCGCCTTTCTCGCGATGCACCAGCCAGATGACCAGGGCGGGGATCCAGCCGGCCCAGACGTAGGCGAGGATGCCGCCCAGGTGCGCGAGCATGGCCCAGGTGCGGTCCTGGTCGGCACCGCTCGGGGGCGGGCTCTGGTAGGGCTCGTACGACATCGCGGCGCACTCCTCGTGGGTGGGTCGTCGGCGTGACGGCACGCCAGCCTACCGAGGGGCGCAGCACCGCGCCGGGCGGTTCGGCGACTCGCCGACATGCCCGGAAGGCCCGCTTCCTTGACACGCGCCCTCCGGCCCCGGTTCGCTGACGCCTGGGCGACGATCGCCCTGTGACCAGGGAGGCCACGCATGAGCGAGAACCCCGGCGGTACCCCGCCGCGCGACGACGAGCCCGCGAAGGCGGCTGAGCCCGTCGAGCCGCCGACGGCGCCGGTCCCGCCCGTGCCCGACCCCGCACCCGCGGTCCCGCCCGCGCCGCCGGTCCCGCCTGCGCCGCCGGTCCCGCCCGCGCCACCCGCACCGTCGTACGGACAGCCCCCCGCCGGGCCCCCGCCGGCCCCCGCCTACGGCCAGCCGCCCGCCGGGTACCCCCCGCAGGCGTCCCCGTACGGTCAGCCTGCGCCCGGCGGCTACCCGCCGCCTCCGCCGCCGCCCGGCTACGGCCAGGGGGCCCCGGGTGCCTACCCGCCCCCGGTCGGTGGCTACGGAGCACCCGTCCAGGCCTCTCCGATCGGTGAGGCCTACTCGTACGGCTGGAAGAAGTTCACGCAGCAGGGCGGCCTGTTCATCCTCGCCGCGCTGGTGTGGTTCGTCGCCGCGATCATCCTGCTGTCCATCGTCGGCGCCATCTTCGGTGGCTTCGGGGCGCTCTTCTACCCGGACGGCGACATGTCCGCGGGCATCTCGCTCGGGTTCTCGCTGGGGACGTTCGTGTTCTCCGCCGTGGCCGCGATCGCCGGCTACCTCATCCAGGCGGCGTTCATCCGGGCGGCGCTCGACGTCACCGAGGGTCGGCAGCTGAGCTTCGGCGACTTCTTCAGGATCGTCGAGCCGGGGCCGGTCATCCTCACCGCGCTGATCCTCGCTGTGGTGAACGCGGTGCTCAACGTCGTCCCGTTCTTCGGCGGGCTGATCGCGCTCGCGGTGAACTTCCTGCTGCTGTTCACCTTCTGGTTCGTCATCGACAAGCGCCTGGCGCCGATCGACGCCATGAAGGCCAGCTACCAGCTCGTCACGGCGAACCTGTCGACGACGATCCTGTTCTACCTGCTCAGCATCGCGATCTTCATCGGCGGTGCGATCCTCTGCGGCGTCGGCCTGCTGGTCGCCGTGCCGGTCGTGCTGCTCGCGACGGCGTTCCTGTTCAAGCGCCTGCTCGGGGACCCGATCGCGGCCTGATCGTCTGCACGGGTGCCCGGTCGACCCCTGGTCGGCCGGGCACCGTCATGCCGTGACGAAGTCGATGAGCTCCTCGACGCGGCCCAGCAGGCTCGGCTCCAGGTCGGCGTAGCTGCGCACCGACCGCAGGATCCGCTGCCACGCCCGGGCGACGTCCGCCTGCTCGTCCGCGGGCCAGCCGAGCTCGCGCAGGATCCCGTGCTTCCACTCGGTGCCGCGCTCGATGACTGGCCACGCGGACAGCCCGATGCGCTCGGGTCGGACGGCCTGCCACACGTCGACGTACGGGTGCCCGAGCACGAGGACGGAACCCGCGGGGTGACCGCGGACGGCGTCGGCGGCGATCCGGCTCTCCTTCGACCCGGACACCAGGTGGTCCACCAGCACCCCCACGCGGCGACCGGGGCCGGGGGAGAAGTCACGCAGGGCGTCGGCGAGGTTGTCGACGCCGTCGAGCAGCTCGACCACCACGCCCTCGAGCCGCAGGTCGTCGCCCCAGACCTTCTCCACCAGCTCGGCGTCGTGCTTGCCCTCGACCCAGATCCTGCTGCCGCGGGCCACGCGAGCGCGGGCGTCGTGCACGGCGACGGACCCCGAGGCCGTCCGGGTGGGCTTCGCAGGTGCCGGGGCGCGCACGGGGGCGGTGAGCGCCACGGGCTCGCCGTCGAGCCAGAAGCCGCGACCCAGCGGGAAGGTGCGGGTGCGGCCGCGCCGGTCCTCGAGGACGACGACGTGCTGGCCGCCCGACTTCTCCACCCGGACGACGGCGCCGACCCACCCGGTGGTGACCTCCTCGACGACGAGGCCGGTCTCGGCGGGCTGCGGGCGGCTGGTGCGGGTGGGTCGGTGGTGCGTCGAGCCGGAGCCCCCGAGCACGTCCGAGCCGTAGCGGTCGTCGTTCACCCGGGCAGCCTAGGGGTCTCGGTCACGCCCTCACCGGACGCCGCCCCGTGAGTCTCCCGCCCCCGGCGTAGCATTGGCACTCCTGTGCGGGGAGTGCTACCCCGTGGTGACGACGGAGGAGGCGACATGAGCGAGGACCGGCGGCTGGACGTGCTGCGCGCGATCGTCGAGGACTACGTCGCCACCAAGGAGCCTGTGGGCTCGCGCGCGCTCGTCGAGCGGCACTCGCTCGGCGTCTCGCCCGCGACCATCCGCAACGACATGGCCGCCCTCGAGGAGGGCGGGTACATCGCCCAGCCGCACACGTCGGCCGGCCGGGTGCCGACGGACAAGGGCTACCGGCTGTTCGTCGACCAGCTCTCGACGGTGAAGCCGCTGTCCAGCCCGGAGCGCCGTGCCATCGGCACGTTCCTGGAGAACGCGCAGGACCTCGACGACGTCGTCGACCGGGCCGTGCGGCTCATCGCGCAGCTGACGCACCAGGTCGCCGTGGTGCAGTACCCGTCCCTGCGGCGCTCGGCGCTGCGGCACGTGGAGCTCGTCCCCGTCGGCTCGCGCCACCTGCTCGTCGTGCTCATCACCGACACGGGCCGCGTCGAGCAGCGGACGCTGGAGCTGGTCACGGACCTCGACGAGGCGGTGGTGGCGCGGCTGCGGTCGCGCCTGAACGTGAGCGCGGYCGGGCGTCGGCTGTCCGAGCTGCCGGTGGCGCTGGGCGAGCTGACCGACGCGTTCGCGCCCGCGGACCAGGCGCTCGTCAACGCGGTCGTCGCGGTGCTCGAGGAGACGCTGGCGCAGGAGTCCGAGGAGCGCGTGGTGCTGGCCGGCACCGCCAACCTCGCGCGCGTCGGCAGCACCGACGTGCGCGCGATCGGCCCGGTGCTCGAGGCGCTCGAGGAGCAGGTGGTGCTCCTGCGGCTGCTGTCCGAGATGGCCGAGGACCATGCGACGGTCGCGGTGCGCATCGGCCGCGAGACCCAGCACGACGGGCTGTTCGAGACGAGCTTCGTGACCACCGGCTACGGCGACGAGGGTGGTGGCTCGGTGGCGCGCATCGGCTCGATCGGCCCGCTCCGGATGGACTACCCCGGCACCATGTCCGCGGTCCGCGCGGTGGCCCGGTACCTGACGCGCATCCTCGCGCAATGACGCCCCCGACAACCTGTCCTGACACCTGCCCAGAGACACCTGGAAGCGAGCAGACCCTCCTGTGACCGACTACTACGAGATCCTCGGCGTGCCGCGCGACGCGACGCCGGAGCAGATCAAGAAGGCGTACCGCAAGCTCGCCCGCGAGCACCACCCCGACGTCGCGGGGGCGGACGCCGGCTCCGAGGACACGTTCAAGGACGTCTCCCGCGCGTACGACGTCCTCGGCAACCCCGAGAAGCGTCGCGCCTACGACCTGGGCGGGGACCCGTCGTCCCCCGGCGGCGGCATGGGTGGCGGCTTCGGCTTCCAGGACATCTTCGAGACGTTCTTCGGTGCCGCCACGGGCGCGGCGGCGCAGCGCGGCCCGATCCCGCGGGCCCGCCGGGGTCAGGACGCCCTCGTGCGGCTCGACCTGGACCTCGCCGAGGTCACGTTCGGCGTGCACCGCGAGGTCCCGGTGGACACCGCGGTGATCTGCCCGACCTGCAGCGGGTCGTGCTGCCGTCCGGGCACGTCGCCGCGCACCTGCGAGGTCTGCGGCGGCCGCGGGTCGGTGCAGCGCGTCGCACGCTCGTTCCTCGGCCAGGTCATGACCACGCAGCCCTGCGCCGCGTGCCACGGCTTCGGCACCGTCATCCCCGAGCCGTGCACCGAGTGCTCCGGCGAGGGCCGGGTCCGCTCGCGCCGCACGCTGGCCGTGGACGTGCCCGCCGGCGTGGACACCGGCACGCGGATCAAGCTCACCGGCCAGGGCGAGGTCGGTCCGGCCGGCGGTCCGGCCGGAGACGTCTACCTCGAGGTGCGCGAGCGCAAGCACGACACGTTCGTGCGGCGCGGCGACGACCTGCACGCCACGCTCGAGGTGCCGATGACCGCGGCCGCCCTGGGCACCGTGCTCACCTTGGACACGCTGGACGGTCCGCAGGAGGTCGACCTGCGTCCCGGCACGCAGCCGTCCCAGATCGTCTCGCTCAAGGGTCTCGGCGTCGGTCACCTGCACGCCCCCGGTCGCGGTGACCTGCACGTCCATGTCGAGGTGCACGTGCCGACCGCCATGGACGACGAGCAGGCGGAGCTGCTGCGCCGGCTCGCGACCCTGCGCGGCGAGGAGCGTCCGGAGGCGCGGCTCGCGGCGTCGAGCTCCGGCGTGTTCGCCAAGCTGCGCGACAAGCTCTCCGGTCGGTGAGCGTGACGGCGACGGCCGCGTCATGAGCGCGCCCGTGTTCCTGGCCGAGCCCGGCTCGCTCGACGCCGTGACCGACGGCGCGACGTACCTGCTCGATGGCACCGAGGGCCGCCACGCCGGGGTCGTGCAGCGCCGCAGCCCGGGGGAGCGGGTCGACGTGGTGGACGGTTCCGGCGTCCGGCTCGTCGGGGTGGTCGGCGAGGTGACTTCCGAGGGCGTGCTCGTGCACGTGCAGCAGCGCGTCGTCGAGCCGGCACCCGCCGTGGCGCTGGTGCTCGTGCAGGCCCTCGCCAAGGGGGACCGCGACGAGATGGCCATCGAGGCGGCCACCGAGGTCGGTGTGGACGTCGTGGTGCCGTGGCAGGCGGAGCGGTCGATCGTCGTCTGGCGCGGCGAGCGTGCGGCGAAGAGCCGGGCCCGGTGGCTGGGCACCGTCAGGGCCGCCGCGAAGCAGTCGCGACGGGCGTGGGTGCCCGCGGTGGAGGCCGCGCTCGACGGGCGGGGGCTGGTCGAGCGGGTGCGTGCTGCGGTCGCGGCCGGCGGGGTGGTGCTCGTGCTGCACGAGGAGGCGACGGAGCCGATCGCCGCGACGACGCTGCCCGACGCGGGCGAGTGCCTGGTCGTGGTCGGCCCCGAGGGCGGCATCGGCGACGGAGAGCTCGGCCGCCTGGTCGACGCCGGAGCACGCGCCGTGCGGCTGGGGCCGCACGTGCTGCGCACCTCGACGGCCGGCCCGGTCGCGCTCGCGCTGCTGGCCGAACGACTGGGTCGCTGGAGCTGATCCGCTCGTCGCGGGGAATGCTGTGGGCACAGCCTCGTAGACTGGGGGACGTTCTTCGAACCCGCACCGACCTAAGGAGCGCACGGCGCCCGCCGAGCACATGGCCGAGTCCACATCCGCAGCGCGTTCCTCCGGCGCACCCGCGCGCGTCGAGCACCGGATCAGCGTCCCCTCCGAGGTCTCGATGGTCGAGCTGCTCGGACTCCGTGACGAGGTGCTGCGCACCATCGAGTCCGGGTTCACCACCGTCGACATCCACGTGCGCGGCAACGAGGTGACGCTTGCCGGCCCGGTCGGTGACGTGGCCCTGGTGTCGCGGCTCGTCGACGAGCTGGTGGAGATGGCGGCGGGTGGCACGCCGCTCACCCCCGACGTCGTGACGCGCTCGGTCGCCATGCTCACCGCGGCGTCGGCTGCCCGCCCGGCGGACGTGCTGTCGTTCAACATCCTCACCGGCCGCGGCCGGACCATCCGCGCCAAGACCTCGGGGCAGAAGGACTACGTCGACGCGATCGACCGGCACACCGTGACGTTCGGCATCGGACCGGCGGGCACCGGCAAGACGTACCTCGCCATGGCCAAGGCCGTGCAGGCCCTGCAGGACCGCAAGGTGCACCGCATCATCCTCACCCGACCTGCCGTCGAGGCGGGCGAGCGCCTGGGATTCCTGCCGGGGAGCCTGTCGGACAAGATCGACCCGTACCTGCGCCCGCTGTACGACGCGCTGCACGACATGGTGGACGCCGAGTCCATCCCGCGGCTCATGGAGGCCGGGACCATCGAGGTGGCTCCGCTGGCGTACATGCGCGGGCGCACCCTGAACGACGCGTTCATCATCCTCGACGAGGCGCAGAACACCTCGGTCGAGCAGATGAAGATGTTCCTCACGCGGCTCGGGTTCGGGTCCAAGGTCGTCGTCACCGGGGACATCACGCAGGTCGACCTGCCGTCGTCGCAGACGTCCGGTCTGCGCGTCGTCGAGCAGATCCTCTCCGGGGTCGAGGACGTCTCGTTCTGCCGGCTGACGTCGTCGGACGTGGTCCGGCACCGCCTGGTCAGCGACATCATCGACGCGTACGCGCGCTGGGACAGGAGCTGAGGCGGCCGTGAGCGTCGAGGTGAACAACGAGTCCGGGTACGACGTCGACGAGGCGGAGTTCGCCGCTCTGGCGCGGTACGTGCTCGACGAGATGCACGTGCACCCGCAGACGGATGTGTCGATCCTGCTGGTCGGCACCGACGTGATGACGGACCTGCACGTCAAGTGGATGGACGAGCCCGGGCCCACGGACGTGCTGTCGTTCCCCATGGACGAGCTCCGACCCGGCCGCGAGGGCGACCCGACGCCCGCGGGCCTGCTCGGCGACGTCGTCCTGTGCCCGGAGGTCGCGGCGCAGCAGGCGCGCGCGGCGGGCCACTCGACCGCGGAGGAGCTGCTGCTCCTGACCACGCACGGGATCCTGCACCTGCTCGGGTACGACCACGCGGAGCCGGAGGAGGAGAAGGAGATGTTCGCGCTCCAGCGCCGGCTGCTGCTGACGTTCCTGGCGTCGCGATGACGGACATCCCCGCCGCGCTCCTCGTGGTCGTGGCCGTGCTCGGCTTCGCCGCCGCCGCAGCGCTCTCCGCGGGCGAGGTGGCTGTGGTGCGCATCTCGCGGGCCGCGGTGACCGAGCTGCTGGCCGACCGCCACCCCGCCGCCGGCCGTGTGCGCGCGCTCACCGAGCACCCCGCCCGGGTCGCGTCGGCAGCGGCGTTCGTGCGGCTGATCGCCGAGATGACCGCCACCGTGTGCATCGCGCTCGTGGTCGCCGCGGCCGGCCTGGCGTGGTGGGCGGTGCTGCTGGTCTCGGTCGCGGTCTGCGGGCTCGTCGCGTTCCTGCTGGTGCGGGCGAGCCCCCGGACGCTCGGTCGCCAGCATCCCGTCGCCACGCTCACCCGCCTGTCCCACGTGCTCGTGGCCGTGACGGCTGTCGCCGGCCGCCTGGGCGCGGTCGGTCGACCCGGTGCGACGTCGGCCGCCGCGGAGGAGAGCGAGCTGCGGGACATGGTGCAGCGCGTGAGCGAGTCGGACGTGATCGAGGACGAGGAGCGGGAGATGTTCCGCTCGGTGCTCGAGCTGGGCGACACGCTCACCCGCGAGGTCATGGTGCCCCGGACGGACATGGTCACCGCCTCGGCCGACACGCCCCTGCGCAAGGCGCTC
The DNA here is from genome assembly GCF_056405535.1 of Cellulomonas sp. P1_G12_2. Lineage (NCBI taxonomy): Bacteria > Bacillati > Actinomycetota > Actinomycetes > Micrococcales > Cellulomonadaceae > Cellulomonas > Cellulomonas sp. P1_G12_2. The sequence continues at coordinate 159,875 of NZ_JBFUBX010000005.1, forward strand.
GCCCTGCTGCTGCGGTCCGGGTTCTCCCGGGTGCCGCTGGTCGGCGACTCCGTGGACGACCTGCGCGGCGTGCTGTACCTCAAGGACGTCGTCGGTCGCCTGCCGATCGGACCCGTAGGCGGCTCGGACCGCCGCGAGCAGGAGGCGATGCTGAACGCCCCGGCGTCGTCGCTGGCGCGCCCGGCGGTCTTCGTTCCCGAGTCGAAGCCGGTCGACGAGCTGCTGCGCGAGCTCCAGGACGGCTCGTCGCACATGGCGATGGTGGTCGACGAGTACGGCGGCATCGCCGGCCTGGTGACCATCGAGGACGCCATCGAGGAGATCGTCGGCGAGCTGACCGACGAGCACGACCCGACGGCGCCCGTCGTGGAGGACCTGGGGCACGGCGTGTTCCGCGTCCCCGCGCGGCTCGGCCGGGACGAGCTGGGCGAGCTGTTCGGCCTCGAGGTGGACGACGAGGACGTCGACACCGCGGGCGGCCTGCTCGCCAAGGCGCTCGGCAAGGTGCCGCTGCCGGGCTCTGCCGGCGACATCCACGGACTGCACCTCGTCGCCGAGCGCGTCGAGGGCCGCCGGCGACGGCTCGGCACCGTCCTCGCCAGCGTCGTCGACGCCGACACCCCCACCCCGGGCCGCGCCCCGACCGACACCCACGGAGCCACCCGATGACCACGTTCCACTCCGGATTCGCCTGCTTCGTCGGGCGCCCCAACGCCGGGAAGTCGACGCTGACCAACGCGCTCGTCGGGCAGAAGGTCGCCATCACGTCCGGGCGCCCGCAGACCACGCGGCACACCGTCCGCGGCATCGTGCACCGCCCCGACGCGCAGCTGATCCTCGTCGACACCCCGGGCCTGCACCGGCCGCGGACCCTGCTGGGCGAGCGGCTCAACGCCCTGGTCAAGGACACGCTCACCGAGGTCGACGTGGTCGGCTTCTGCCTGCCCGCCGACCAGCGTGTGGGCCCCGGTGACCGGTTCATCGCCGAGCAGATGAGCGAGCTCGCCCGCGACGGCCGCGGGACGCCCGTGGTCGCCGTGGTCACCAAGGCGGACCTCGTGGGCAAGGGCAAGCTCGCCGAGCACCTGATGGCCGTCCAGGGGCTGGGGGAGTGGGCGGACATCGTGCCCGTCTCGGCCACCTCGGGCTACAACGTGGACGTGCTGGAGAACGTGCTGATCGGCCACCTGCCGGAGGGCACACCGCTGTACGCCGAGGGTGAGCTGACCGACGAGCCCGAGGCCGTCATGGTCGCGGAGCTGGTCCGGGAGGCGGCGCTCGAGGGCGTGCGCGACGAGCTTCCGCACTCGCTGGCCGTGGTGGTCGACGAGATCGTGGCGCGCGACGAGCCGGCCGCCAACGGGGTGCCGATGCTGGACGTGCGGGTGCACCTGTTCGTCGAGCGGGACAGCCAGAAGGCCATCATCATCGGCAAGGGCGGTGCGCGGCTGCGCGACGTCGGCAGCCAGGCGCGCCGCGGGATCGAGGCGCTGCTCGGTGCCCGGGTCTACCTGGACCTGCACGTCAAGGTGGCCAAGGACTGGCAGCGTGACCCCAAGCAGCTCGGCAAGCTGGGCTTCTGACCATGCTGAGCTCGGACGAGCGCACTGAGCCGCGCGTGGACACCGACGTGCACCGCAAGGTCGGCCGGTCGTACCGCGTCGTCGCCAGCACGGCGCTCGGCATCGTGGTCCTCGCGATCCTCGGTGCCGTGATGGGCCCGCAGTGGGACCCGGTCCCGCTCGCCGACCCGCTGACCGTCGAGACGACGTCGACGGCGATCGGCGACGCCGCGCCCGTGCAGACCTACGACGTCCGCACCACCGTGGTGACCGTGCAGCTGGACGGCGCCACGATCGACGCCCAGATCAGCGAGCCGGTCGGGCTCGAGGGTCCGAAGCGCGGGGTGGTGTTCGTGCACGGCGCGGGGACCGGCCGGTACGACACCGCGTTCCTCGAGCAGGCGCACGCGCTGGCCGCGTCGGGGATCGTCGCGATGGTGCCCAACAAGAGGCTCGACACGTACACGACGCGCCACCGCGACTACGTGCTGATGGCGGCGGACTACGACGCCTCGGTCGCGGTGCTGCAGTCGTACCCGGGCGTCGACCCCGACGGCGTGGGCATCTACGCCGAGAGCGAGGGCGGCTGGATCGCTCCGATCATGGCGGCGCAGGACCCGACGATCGCGTTCGTCGTCCTGGTGTCCTCGCCGGTGGTGCCGCCGCGGGAGCAGGCCGCGTTCGCGGTCGACTCCTACCTGCGCAACACGGGGGTGCCGCACGGTGTCTTCCGGGCGATCCCGCGGGCGGTCGGCATGTCCCTGCCCGGGGGCGGGTTCGAGTACGCCGACTTCGACGTCACCCCGTACCAGCGGGAGATGACGCAGCCCGTCTTCGTGGTCTACGGCACCGGCGACGCCTCGATGCCCACCATCCAGGGCGCCGAGCAGATCCTGCGGGACACCGCGATCGCGGGGAACGGCGACGTCACGGTGCGCTACTACGAGGGCGCCAACCACGGCATCCGCGTCGACGGCGACGTGGACGCGGTGTTCCTGCGGGACCTCGCGGGCTGGGTGATCGGCCTGCCGGGGACCGGCGACTCCCCGCCGCGCATCGCCGGCGCACAGCCGGTGCAGACGTACGTCGCCGCCCCGGTCCCGGAGCCGCGGTGGCTGGGGGACGGCGACGTCGTCCTCGCCCTGGCGCTGGCCGCCGTCGCCCTCATCGTGCTCGGCCCGCTGGCGCTGCTGGTCGCGCGCGCGGTCGAGGAGGCGACGGACCGGGTCCGGCGGCAGCGCGGCTCGGTGGCGACGGCCGCCGGACCGCGGTTCGCGCCCGGTGTGCTCCCACTTCTGCTCGCCCTCGGGGTCGGCGCGATCCTCACGGTCGTGGGTCTCGTCTGGTACATCGTCGCGGTCGCCCGGCTCGCGCTCGACTACGAGCGCGACGACCTCGTGGTGCAGGGCGGCTGGGTGGCCGTGCGGGTGCTGGGCATCGCCGTGGTCGTCGCCGGCGTCCTGCTGCTGCGGCGCTGCCGCCGGGTCCGGCTCGACGGCGCGCACCCGGCGCCCGGCATCGTGCGGACCGCGGTGCTGTGGGGCGGTGTGATCGGCTCGGTCGTCCTGCTCGTGGTCCTGGCCTACTGGGGAGTCTTCCAGCTGGGGATCTGACCACAAATCGGTCGAAGTTGTGTACCAGGCGCTCACGTGCGGCACGATGTGCGCCGATGATCTGAACGGATACCGGTCGGGACCGTTCCCAGGACGAGGGGGTCGTGTGCGCACGTCGTGGGGGTCGGCGACCGATCGTGGCCTGGTCCGCGAGGTCAACGAGGACGCCCTGCTCGCCTATCCGCCGGTGTTCCTCGTGGCGGACGGCATGGGCGGGCACGATGCGGGCGACCTGGCCAGCAGGATCGCCGTCGAGGAGTTCGCCCAGCTCGCCGGGCAGGCCGCGGCCACCGCCGACGACGTCCACGCCTGCTTCGACCGGACGGCCGCGCGGATCCGCACCGAGTTCACCGGTGGGCGCCAGGGCGGCACCACCGTCGCCGGGGTGGCCGTGACGGAGCATGACGGCGGGTCGTACTGGCTGGTGTTCAACGTCGGCGACTCGCGCGTGTACCTGTGGTCCGCCGACGTTCTGGAGCAGGTGAGCGTGGACCACTCGGTGGTCCAGGAGCTGCTGGACCTCGGCGAGATCGACCTGACCGAGGCGGCGACGCACCCGGACCGGCACGTCCTGACGCGCGCCCTCGGCACCGGTGACCCGCCGGAGCCCGAGTACTGGCTGCTGCCCGCCGGACTGCACGACCGGCTCCTCATCTGCACGGACGGCCTCACGCGAGAGGTCGGCGACGAGGACCTCGCCCGCGTCCTCGCCGAGACCGGTGACCCGCAGGACGCCGCGGCGATCCTGGTCCGGCTGGCGCTCGAGCACGGTGCGCGGGACAACGTCAGCGCGGTCGTCGTCGACGTCGCCACCGCGTCCGGTGCCCACGACGACGTCCACATCACCGTGCCCCGCACCGGGGCTGAGCTGGGGACCCACGTCTGGGACGAGATGCTCAACGGCGTCACCGTCCCGCGCCGGTCGCGCACGTCGACCCAGCCGATCCCGCGCGTCCGCCCGGAGGCGCCGACCCCGGACGCGGCCACACCGATCGAGGAGATGCCGTCATGAGCGTGCCCGAGTACACCACCGGCACCTGGACGGCCGTGGTCCGCCCCGGCTTCGTGGCCCTGCTCGGCCCCGGCGCCGCCGAGTCGACCGTCCGCGCCCTCTGGCAGGACGCGGGGGAGGGTGTGTTCTCCGCGCTCGCCCTGCTCGCTCGCGACGGGTTCGGCGGGCTCCCGCCGTTCGCCGTGGTGTCCGTCGACGGGCAGCGCGTGCACGCGGCGCTGCGCGGCGACGTCGAGGTGGTCGTCGAGGTCGGCGGCCGGCAGGACGTGTGGCGCTCCGGTGAGGTGAGTACCTGGACCGAGCGCGTGCTCGAGGGCGTGGCCGACGTGGTCGTGCAGGTGGACGGCGCGCCGGACGGACCGGACAGCCTCCCGCTCGCCGACGGGGTCGTCCGTGCCGCTCGCGTGCACGTCGGCCTGACCGCGCGCACCGACGCGGCCCCGCGGGCCGTGGAGCCGTCGACGGAACCGGCAGCGGCGGTCGAGCCGGAGCCGGTCGCGGTCGAGCCCGTCGCCGAGGCCGAGCCACACACCGACACACCCGTGGCCGACGAGCCGGCCGTGGCCGAGGCGGTCGCCGAGGACCCGCTGCCCGCCTTCGACCACGCCGAGGACGAGCCGCAGGCAGCTCCCGCGGTCGACGCGCACGGGGCGACGACCGAGATCATCGACGCCGTCGTGTGGGACGAGCCCACCCAGGTCGAGCTCGCACCCCTGACCAGGCAGGTCGAGGAGCACACCGACCCGGCCGGTGTCGTCGCCGAGGCGGAGTCGTTCCTCGCGACGCCGTCGCCGAGCGTGGCCACGACCGAGACGGCTGCAGCGCGGCCCGTGGTCGTCGGCGGCGCGTCGCTCGACGACCACGACGGTCTGACCATCCTGTCCACCGACCTCGCCGAGATCCGGGACCAGCTGCCGTCCTGGGCGTCCGACGAGGTCCCCGGACCGTTCCGGGTGCCCGAGGTGGCCCCGGTCGCGGCCCGTCTGGTCCTGTCCACGGGCCTCGTCGTCCCGCTCGACCGTGCCGTCCTGCTCGGGCGTGCCCCGCAGGTCGCCCGCGTCACCAACCGCGAGCTGCCCCGCCTGATCACCGTCCCGAGCCCGCAGCAGGACATCTCGCGCACGCATGCCGAGGTGCGGGTGGAGGGAGACCACGTCGTGGTCACCGACCTCGACTCGACCAACGGCATCCACGTCGCCCGTGCGGGGGAGGGTGCGCGCCGGCTGCACCCGGGGGAGCCCAGCGTCGTCGGCGTCGACGAGGTCGTCGACCTCGGCGACGGCGTGACGTTCTCGGTGGAGCGGGGTTCGTGACCGCACGCCGCGAAGCATCGACGCCGCCTCGCCTGCCGGGCTACGAGTACCTCCGGGTCCTCGGCCTCGGGGGCTTCGCGGACGTCTTCCTGTACCAGCAGGAGCTCCCGCGGCGTGAGGTGGCGGTCAAGGTGCTGCTGGCCGGCAGCCTGGACGACGAGGTCCGGGCGCGGTTCCAGCAGGAGGCCAACCTCATGGCCCAGCTGTCGCACCACCCCTCGATCGTCACCATCTACCACGCGGCGATCGCGGCGGACGGCCGCCCGTTCCTGGTCATGGAGTACTGCTCGCGTCCCGGTCTGGCCGAGCGGTACCGCCAGGAGCGGATCTCCGTGGCCGAGGCGCTGCGGATCGGGATCAGGCTGGCGTCCGCGGTCGAGACCGCGCACCGGGCGGGCATCCTGCACCGCGACATCAAGCCGGCGAACGTGCTCACCACGGACTTCGGCTGGCCGGCGCTCACCGACTTCGGCATCGCCGCGACGACGGGCCACGGCGCCGGTGCCACCGTCGGCATGTCGATCCCGTGGTCGCCCCCCGAGCTGCTGGGCGAGCACCCGACCGGCGACGAGCGCTCGGACGTGTACTCGCTGGCCGCCACGATCTACTCGCTGCTCGCGGGCCGGACCCCGTTCGAGGTGGCCGGGGGGCAGAACACCGCGCAGCAGCTGGTCTCCCGCATCGAGCGGACGCCGCTGCCGCCGACGGGTCGGGTCGACGTGCCCTGGGGCCTGCAGGACGTCCTCGAGCGCGCGATGGCCAAGCACCCGGCCCGCCGGTTCGCGTCCGCGGCAGCGGTGGCGCGCGCGCTGCAGCAGGTCGAGGCGGACCTGCGCCTCCCGATCACGCCGCTGGACCTCACCGACGAGCCCGACCCCGGGCAGGACCGGGACCTGCCCACGGAGTCCCCGGACGGCGGCCGGGAGGACGCGACGCGCCTGCGCTCGATCGTGAGCGTGGCCCCGCAGGCGCCGCCCGCGCCTGCGGCCGCACCCGGCGCCGACGAGCCGACGCGGATGCGCGGGGTCACGGCCGTGGCCCCCGAGCCCACACCGGCGCGGCCGCCCGTGTTCGTCGCGCCGCCCGAACCGCTGGTCGTCGAGCAGGTCGAGACCGAGCAGCGCGGGCGTGCGCGCCTGGTGGCGGGCATCGCCTCCGGTGTCGTGGTGCTGGCGGCGGTGGTCGCGATCGGTGCCGTGGCGCTGCGTGGCGCTCCCGACGACGGCCCGTCGGCGACGTCGGACTTCTCCCAGAGCACGGACCCGACGCGGATCACGGACGCCGTCCCGGCTCCCGCCGGGCTGCAGGGCACGCGCCAGGCGGACGGCTCGGTGGTGTTCACCTGGGAGAACCCCGACCCGCAGGACGGCGACCAGTACCTGTGGGGCGTGCTGCAGGCGACGGGCGAGCCCGAGCCCGCGCTGGTCGACGCCGCCATGGCGACGGTCCCTGCGGACCAGGCGGTGGGGCAGGTCTGCGTCGAGGTCGCGATCGTGCGCGCGGACCGACGGGTCTCCGTCGATCCCGCCCAGGGGTGCGCGCCGTGACGTGGGGATCGCTGCGTGGGCGGGCGACGACGGCGGCGGCCGTGGTCACCGTCCCCGTGCTCGTCCTCGTGCTCGCGCTGCTCGACCAGGGCTTCCCGCTGGCCCGGCTGGAGCTCAACGACGGCGGCGTCTGGCTCACCGCGACGAGCAAGCTGCAGCTGGGCCGCTACAACGCACAGGTCGAGGAGCTCAACGGCGGTCTGGCCGCGTCGGGGAGCACGTTCGACGTGCTGCAGGACGCCGGCGACGTGCTGCTCTTCGAGTCTGGCTCGCTCGCGGTCGTCGACCCCGCGTCCGTCACGCTCACCACGCAGGTCGCCGTGCCGGGGGCGGACGTGTCGATGGCGGCGGGAGTCGTCGCCGTGGTCGACGGCGACGGCAATGTCTTCGTGCGACCGATCACGGAGCTGGAGTCGCTCCGGATCGCCACGGACACCCCGGACGTCGAGCTCGGCGAGGGCGGAGCCGTCGTGGTCGCGCGCAGCGGCGCGGTGCTCGCGGTGGCCCCCGAGGACGGTGCCGTGAGCCGGATCGACCTCGTCGACGGTGCCCCGCGCGTCACGGCGCTGGGTGAGGTCGGCGCCGGCCCCGTGGACGATCTCACCGCGGTCGGCGACGAGCCCGTCGTCCTGTCCGGCTCCATCGTCCGCACGCTGCAGGGCTCGACCGAGCTCGACGGCGACGACCTGACCCTCCAGCTGGCCGGGCCGCAGTCGTCCCGCGCGCTCGTGGCCAGCCGCACGGCGCTGCTCGAGGTCCCGCTCGGCGGCGGCGACACGGTCACCCACGCGACCGACGGGTCGGGGCTGCCCGCTGCTCCGGTGCAGGTGGGCAGGTGCGCCCACGGCGCCTGGGCGTCGCCCGTCGGCTCGTACGTGCAGCTGTGCGACGGCGACGAGGCAGAGGTCAGCAACCTCGAGGACATGTCGAGCGCGGACGTCCTCGCGTTCCGGGTGAACCGCCAGGTCGTCGTGCTCAACGACACGCTGCGCGGGCGACTCTGGATGCCGCTGAAGGACACCGACCTGCGGGTTCCGGACTGGACGCAGATCGAGCCCGAGGAGCAGCCCGACGAGGCCCAGGAGGAGACCGAGACCTCCGACATCACCCAGGACCTGGTCACGGAGTGCTCCACGGAGTCGGCGCCGCCGACGGCCGCGGACGACGAGTTCGGGGTGCGGGCCGGTCGGACGACGATCCTGCCGGTCATCGACAACGACTCGTCCTCCGACTGCGGCATCCTCGCGGTCTCCGAGTTCGACCCGCTGCCCGCGGAGTTCGGCCGCATCGAGGCGATCCACGGCGGTCGCGCCCTGCAGGTGGCCGTCGCCGCCGGCGCCACGGGATCCGCGCAGCTGACCTACACGATCACCGACGGACAGGGCACCAACGCGCCGTCGACCGCGACCGTCCTGCTCACGGTCCACGACGCCGCCACGGACTCCGCACCCGTCCAGCTGCGCACCGGTGCGCTCCAGGTCGAGCAGGGCGGGCAGGCGGACCACCAGGCGCTCGCCGACTTCTCTGACCCCGACGGCGACGACCTGCTGCTGGTCGGGGCGACGTCCGACCCGACCTCGGGATCGGTGCGCTTCCGGCAGGACGGCTCGGTGACGTACAAGGCCGACGGCACGCAGCTGGGCCGGACGACGGTGACGCTCCTGGTGTCGGACGGCACGACGACGACGGAAGGCACCCTCGACGTCGACGTGCGCCCTGCGGGCTCGCTGCCGCCGCAGATCGACCCCGTGCACGCGGTCACCTACGTGGACCAGCCCGTGACCCTCCACCCGCTCGACGCCGTGCGCAGCTCGTCGGCCGAGCCGGCGCGGCTGGCGGGCGTCGACGACGCCGTCGGCGCCACGATCACCAGCGACCTGCAGGGCGGGACGTTCACGTTCAGCGCAGCCCGGCCGGGCAGCTACTACGTGCAGTTCCTCGTCTCGGCGCCGCCGCAGCAGGCCACCGGGCTGGCGCGGATCGACGTCCGCGCGTGGCCGGAGACCCCCGAGCCGCCGGTGGCGGTGCGGGACCAGGCCTTCCTGCCCGCGGGCGGCGAGGTCACGATCGACCCGTTGGAGAACGACAGCGACCCCGCCGGCAAGGTGCTCGTGCTCCAGTCGGTCGAGGTGCCCGACGGGTCGGGCCTCAGCGTCGCGATCCTGGAGCACCACCTGGTCCAGATCCGCTCCGACCGCACCCTCGACCGCCCGGTGGCGCTGCGCTACACGGTGTCGAACGGACAGGACACGGCGACGGGCGAGATCGTGGTGCACCCGATCCCGCCGTCGACGGTCTCGCAGCCGCCCGTCGTGCCGAACGTCGAGGTGAGCGTGCGTACCGGTGGCGTCGTGACGATCCCCGTGCTCGAGAAGGCCTCCGACCCGGACGGCGACCGTCTCACCCTGCTGGCCGATCTCGCGGAGCCTCTCGGTGAGGGCGAAGGCCTGCTCTTCGTGTCGGGCGACGTGCTGCGGTACCAGGCACCGGCGACCCCGCTCACGGCGCACGCGACGTTCGCGGTGCAGGACGCGACCGGCAACGTCACCGCCGCGACCGTCACGGTCCGGGTGCACGAGTCGGACGCGAGCACGAAGGCCCCGCCGCGACCGCTCGACCTGGTCGCGCGCGTGTTCCAGGGCGACACGGTCCGCATCCCCGTCCCGCTGGTCGGCATCGATCCCGACGGGGACGGCGTGACGCTCCTCGGCACGGCCCAGGCGCCCGTCCGGGGGACGGTCACCGCGGTCGGGCCGGACTGGCTCGAGTACACGGCCCTGTCCGACGAGCTCGGCACCGACGAGTTCACGTACGCGGTCGAGGACTGGGTGGGCCAGCGCGCGGTGGCGACCGTCCGCGTCGGCATCAGCCCGCGTCCCACCGGGGCCGCGCCCGTCGTGGCACGCGACGACGCGGTGACCGTCAGGCCGGGCCAGCGCGTCGAGGTGCGGGTGCTGGCCAACGACGTGGACTCGAGCGGCGGCGAGCTGTCGCTCGAACGTGACCTGGAGCCCGCCGACACCGGCGCCGAGGTCCAGGGTCGCCGGATCGTCGTCCAGGCGCCCGACGCCCCGACGGTCCTGCAGATCGCGTACACGGCCACCAACGAGCGCGGCGGGCGGGACACGGCGGTGCTCACCGTGACCGTCGCGGACGACGCCCCGGTGCTGCCGCCGATCGCCCGCGACGTCGTCGTCCCCGCGCTGGACACCCTCGGGCGCACGGAGGTCTCGGTCGACGTCCTCGCGGTCGCCCAGAACCCGAGCGGCCCGTTGAGCGACCTGGCGGTGTCCGTCCCCGGATCGCAGTCCGACGTGGCCCGGGTGACCGAGCGCGGCAACGTCGTCGTGACCCTCGTCGACCACGCCCAGACGATCCCGTACCTGCTCACCAACACCACGGCGCCGGCCGGCACGGCCTCCTCGTACGCGTTCATCACGGTCCCGGCCCTCGGCTTCTTCCCGCCCACGCCTCGGCCCAAGGCGCCCGAGCTCCGGGTCGCGTCGGGGGAGCTGCTGGAGATCCCGCTGGGCGAGCAGGTCCAGGTCGCCCCCGGTCGCGAGGCGTCCATCGCCGACCCGCTCGGCGTGACGGCCGTCCGGTCGGACCAGTCCAACCCCGTGAAGGACAGCACGACGCTGCAGTTCCGGTCGGCACCCGGCTACGCGGGACCTGCGTCGATCACGGTGCCCGTGACCGACTCGTCGGGCCCCGGGGACACCTCCGCGCGGACCTCGGTCATCACCCTGCAGATCACCGTCTACGCGGTCGACGACCACCCGCCGACGTTCGCGCCGTCGGTCATCGACGTCGCGCCCGGGGAGGCAGCGGTCGCCGTCGACCTGCGCGCGTTCACCACCGGGCCCGAGGGTGCGAGCCCCACCGACGGCCGGTACTCCTACACGCTCACGTCCGCGGTCCCGGTCGGCTTCACCGGCGGCATCACCAACGGCATCCTCAGCATCGCGGCCGACGAGACCACGCAGAAGGGCACGACGGAGCGGCTGCCGGTACGCATCGGGTACGGCCGGACCGGGTCGTTCGACGCCACGATCGACGTCCGGGTCATCGCGAGCACCCGGCCCACCGTCCGGCTCCTGACGCACACCATCGAGGACGGCGTCGAGGGCCGCCAGAGCACGGTCGACGTGCTCGCGGGGGCGTTCAACCCGTTCCCGGACTCGCCCATGACGGTCGTCGGCGCGTCCGTCGAGACGCCGGGTGCCGGCACGGCCGGCTCGTCGTCGAGCACCGTCAGCGTGCGACCGGCCGAGGGCTTCATCGGCCAGATGGTCACGCGGTACCGGGTCCGGGACGTGACGGGGGACCCGGACCGGGAGGTCGAGGGTCGCATCGTCGTCATCGTCCGCGGGAAGCCGGCCACCCCGACGGCACCGCGGGTCGGTGAGGTGCGGGACCGCACGGTCGTCCTCTCGTGGGACGCGCCCGACAACCGCGGCGCCCCGATCACCGGGTACCGCGTCGTGGCGAGCCCGGGGAACATCGTCCGGCAGTGCGCGAGCACCACGTGCACGATCGACAACCTCACCAACGACGTCGAGTACACGTTCACCGTGGCGGCGCAGAACGCCGTCGACTGGTCGGACCCCAGCCCGCCGTCGGCCAGCGCCCGACCCGACGCCGTCCCGGACGCACCCGGCGCGCCGACGCTCGAGTTCGGCGACGGCTCCGTCCGGGCGGCCTGGACCGCGCCCGCGTCCGCCGGCTCGCCCGTGAGCAGCTACACGCTGGAGATCTCGCCCGCACCGCCCGCGGGTCCTGCGTCGGTCACCTCCGCGAGCACGAGCTACACGTTCAGCGGCCTGCGGAACGGGACCGCCTACTCGGTCCGCGTGCGCGCCCACAACCGCGCGCCGGAGCCGAGCGCGTGGTCGGCGTCGTCGCAGCCGATGGTCCCCGCCCGCGCGCCGGACGCACCCGAGGTGACCGCGACCCCGACGGACTCGACRCTCGGCCGGGTGATCGCGATCGCGTGGACGGCGCCGTCGGACAACGGCGACGCGGTGGCGCAGTACGAGGTCGTCGTGGACGGGCCGAACGGCGGCACGTTCCCGCAGGCGGCCGGAACCCAGCAGATGACGTTCGAGCAGGCCCAGACCAAGTACCCGTACCGCGTCTCGGTGCGGGCGAGGAACAAGGCGGGCTGGGGCGAGGCGGGGACCACCACGGCGGCGACCTTCGGGCTACCCACCGCTCCCACGTCCGTGACGGCCACCCCGGTCGTCGGCGCAGGCCGGATCGATCTGCGCTGGTCCGGCGCCGACGACAACGGCACGCCCATCCAGGCCTACGTCATCCGGCTCCCCGACGGGGGAGAGCTCGACGTGGGCAACCGGACCTCGTACACGTTCGAGAACCTCACCGGTGGGGCCAACTACACGTACCAGGTGCGCACGGTGAACGGCGCGGGCTCCAGCGGCTGGAGCGCGGCCGCGTCCGCGCGCGCCACGACCGCTCCCGGCCGGCCGGACGTCGCGGTCGACGTGACCGACAACGCGACGGGCGGGCGGCCCACCGAGATCACGATCACCCGGAGCGACGTCCCCGACGGCGGCGGTGGTGCGGTGACGTACACGTGGGTGCTGACCAGCGACCGGGGTGACAGCAGGTCGGGTTCGTTCAGCGGACGGACGCAGGTCGTCGACGTCTCCGGCTGGGACCTGCCGTTCCGCGGGGCTCGAGTGACGGCGACGGTGAGAGCAAGCACGGGCATCGGCTGGACCGAGGGCGTGGGCTACGCGGACGTCGCCTGGGGGCAGGCGCCGGGAGCGGTCACCGGTCTGACCCTCACCCCGAACGACCCGGCGACCCCGACGCGTGCCGTCGCCGCGTGGGTGGCACCGACCGACGGCGGGATCGGGATCGACTCCTACCGGCTGTGCTTCAGCATCAACGGCGGCCCCCCGCGATGCGAGACGGCGACCGGATCGCCGTACGAGGAGCGCCTCGACCGCGTCGGCCCGACGACCACGGGTGACGTGGTGACCGTCGTCGTCACCGCGACCAACTTCCGCGGCACCGGGCCCGAGGCCTCGGCCTCGTTCACCGTCGGCGCCACCCCATGACACACCTGTTCCCGCCGGGCCACGAGCCCCGACACCTGAGGAGAACCACCCGATGACCCCCGAGCAGAGCATCTGGTTCGCCGAGACGTTCGACGCGCTGGTCGCCAACGTCGGTCTCGCGCTGCTCGGCAAGGAGCACACGGTCCGCCTCGCGCTCACCGCGATGGTCGCGGAGGGCCACCTGCTGCTCGAGGACGCGCCGGGCACCGGCAAGACCTCGCTGGCCAAGGCGCTCGCCGCGACGGTGCAGGGCAGCCACCACCGCATCCAGTTCACGCCGGACCTGCTGCCGTCGGACGTCACGGGCGTCACCATCTACGACCAGAGCACGCACCGGTTCGAGTTCCACCCGGGACCGATCTTCGCGTCGGTCGTGCTGGCGGACGAGATCAACCGCGCCTCGCCCAAGACGCAGGCGGCGCTCCTCGAGGTGATGGAGGAAGGGCACATCACGGTCGACGGCGTGACGCACCCCGTCGGCCGGCCGTTCATGGTGATCGCGACGCAGAACCCGATCGAGCAGGCGGGGACCTACCGCCTGCCCGAGGCGCAGCTGGACCGGTTCCTCATCAAGACGTCGCTGGGCTACCCGGACCGCGCGTCCACGATCGAGATCCTCGCCGGCGCCAAGGACCGCACCACGAACCTGACCCCGCGGATCACCACGCAGGCCGTCGGGACCATGGCGGACCTCGCGCAGACCGTGCACATCGACGACGTGGTGCTCGACTACGTCGCGCGACTCACGGAGGCCACCCGCGACGACTCCCAGACCGCGATCGGCGCCAGCGTGCGCGGCGGCCTCGCGCTCGTGCGCACCGCCAAGGTCTGGGCGGCGGCCTCGGGCCGCGAGTACGTCATCCCCGACGACGTGAAGGACCTCGCCCAGCCCGTGCTGGCGCACCGCCTGCTGCTCGACACGGAGGCCGAGTTCGCGGGCGTCACGGCCATCGAGATCCTCGCCCGGATCCTCGAGACCACGGCACCCCCGGCGCTGCGGGCGGTCTGACCGTGGGTCTGCGGGTCTCGCCGGTCGGGTGGGGGGTGGCGTTCGTCGCCGCCCTCGGCCTCGTGCTGGGCAGAGGGTTCGGGTGGCTGGAGCTCGCGACGGTCGGCGCCGCGCTGACCGCCGTGCTCGTCGTGTCCCTCCTGATGACCGCCGGGCGGGCCCGCTACGCCATCACGCTCGACATGGCCGACCGACGCGTGAAGGTGGGGGAGCGGGCCCTCGGCCGCGTCGAGGTGCGCAACATCGCCCGCCGACCGTCCCTCCCGTCCCGGGTCGAGCTCCCCGTGGGCTCGGTGGTCGCCGAGTTCGCCGTGCCCGGGCTCGGCCCGGACCACACCCACGACGACCTGTTCGCGATCCCGACGGCCCGGCGCGCGGTCATCGTCGTCGGGCCTGTCCGCTCCGTCCGCGGCGACCCGTTCGGCCTCGTGCGGCGCAGCGTGCGCTGGACGCGGCCGGTCGAGCTGTTCGTCCATCCGCTGCTCGTGTCGCTGGCGGGGGCGAGCTCCGGGCTGCTGCGCGACCTCGAGGGCCAGTCGACGCGGGACCTGTCCGACTCGGACCTGTCCTTCCACGCCCTGCGCGACTACGTGGCGGGCGACGACCGGCGCTACATCCACTGGCGGACCACGGCGCGCCGCGGCAGCCTCATGGTCAAGCAGTTCGAGGACACCCGGCGGACGACGACCGCGCTCGCGCTGGCCACGGACCCGCGCGACTACGCGGACGACGACGAGCTGGAGCTGGCGGTCTCCGTCCTGGCGTCGGTCGGCGTGCAGACGATCCGCGAGGAGCGCGACCTCGTCGTGCTCGCCGGACCCGGCAGGCTCCGGGTCGAGACGCCGCCGCTGCTGCTCGACGACTGCTCCGGGATCGTGCTGGCGAGCGGCGGTGCGGGCGTGACCCTGCTGGGACGCCGCGTGGTCCGGGAGGCGCCCGAGGCCTCGGTCGCGATGCTCGTGACCGGCTCGGTTCCCGGCGACGCCGACCTGCGGCTCGGCGCCCGGCACGTCCCCACCGGTACGCGAACCGTGGTCGTGCGCTGCGAGCGGGGTGCCGAGGTGTCGGTGCGGACGCAGGGCTCGCTCAGCCTCGCGACGATCGGCCGGCTCGACGACCTGCCTCGCCTGCTCCGGCGGGTGACCGCGTGACCCCTCGCCCGGTCGGCCGTGCGGTCGTCGATGTCCTGTGCCTCGTCGGCACCCTGGCGCTCGCCCTGGTGCCCCTGCTCGAGGTGTACGGCGGCCTCACCGCCCTGCCCGCGCTCGTGGGCGGGCTCGTGCTCGGCACCGGCGTGGCGGCGCTGGGTGCGGCACGCGGGTGGTCGGCGATCACGGTGGTCGCCGTGCTCCTCGTCGTGTACGTGCTGGCCGGTGGCGCGCTCGCCGCTCCCGGCACGACGGTCGCCGGGGTGGTGCCGACCCCGCAGACGGCGCTCGACCTGGCACGCGCCGCCGCCTCGGCGTGGAAGCAGGTCCTGACCCTGCAGCCACCGATCGGGACCGACGGCACGCTCCTGGTCGCGATGTACGTCCTGGCACTGGTGGGGTCGGCGGTCGCCGTGTCGGTCACGCTGCGGGCTCGCACGGGTTCCGCGGCGGCGTCCGCGGCCGTGGTGCCCGTCGTGGCGACGATCGCCGTGATCGTCCTGGGGATGCGCCGCCCGACGGTCGCGCCGCTGGTCACGGGCCTGGTCCTCGTGCTCGTGCTGCTGCCGTGGGCGTCATGGCGGGCCGACCTCCTGCGTGCTCGACGCATCGTGGCCACCGGCGTGCTGACGGCGGTCGCCGTAGGGGCGGGTGTGCTCGGTGCGCCGCTGGTGGCCGGGGGGACCGAGCGGCTCGTCGTGCGCGACGAGCTGGTGCCGCCGTTCGACCCGCGGGACTACCCGAGCCCGTTGTCGGCCTTCCGCGAGTTCGTCAAGCAGGACGCCGACGAGGTCTTGTTCACGGTCACCGGCCTGCCGGAGAACGCCCGCATCCGGCTGGCCACGATGGACCGCTACGACGGCGTGGTCTGGAACGTCGCGGGCGACGGGTCCGCGCAGGCCTCCGGCGAGTTCCGTCGGGTCGGCGCCGAGATCGAGACGAACGTGCGGGGCGACCGAGCGCACGTCGACATCGCGATCGGGTCGCTCGGAGGCGTCTGGCTCCCCACCGTCGGGCAGGCCACGTCGATCGACCTCGCCGACCCCGACGACGCGGGCGCGCTGCGGTACAACGACGCGACGGGCGCCGCGGTGCTCACCGGAGGGCTCCGCAAGGGTCTCGAGTACGGCGTCGACGTGGTGGTGCCGCGCGAGCCTGACGACACCGAGGTCGGCAGCTCACCCGCGTCCGACGTGGCACAGCCGCCTCTCGCCGGCGTGCCGGACATCGTCCCGGCGACCGCGGCGGACGTGGCGCGCGATGCCGGCAACCCGGTCCAGATCAGCTCCGCGCTGGCCACGTGGCTCTCCGAGCAGGGGTACTTCAGCCACGGCATCGACGTGTCGGGCACGGAGTCGCTGTCCGGCCACGGAGCCGACCGGATCACCACGTTGCTCGGCGGTGACCTCATGGTGGGCGACGGTGAGCAGTACGCCGCCGCGATGGCGCTCATGGCGCGGGAGATGGGTCTGCCGGCACGGGTCGTCATGGGGTTCATCCCCGAGGACGGGGCGCCCGAGGGGCCGGTCGAGGTCACCGGCGACGACGTCCAGGCCTGGGCCGAGGTCGCGTTCCAGGGGTACGGCTGGGTGCCGTTCGACCCGACGCCGCCCCCGGAGCAGACGCCCCAGGAAGAGGACCAGGAGAAGCCGTCGGAGCCCAACCCGCAGGTGGTGCAGCCGCCGCCGCCCCCGCCGGCCGCAGTGACCCCGCCCGACGAGGACACCGAGCAGCCGCAGACGGACGACCCCGACGCGGAGGACGACGGCAACGCGCTGCTGTGGCGGATCGTGCGCGTCGCGGGGATCGCCGCGATCCCGCTGCTGGTCCTGGCCACGCCGCTGCTGGTCGTCGTCGCGCTCAAGGCCCGCCGCCGGCGACGGCGTCGGCGCAGCCCGGACCCGGTGGTCCGCGTGGCAGGCGGCTGGGACGAGGTGCTGGACACGGCCCGTGACCTGCGCCGGCCCGCCGGCTCCCTGGCCACGCGCAACGAGTCGGCGCGAACTCTCGCGGCGTCGTTCGCGGACGCTCCGGGCGGTGCGCTCGTCGCGGCGCGCGTGGGCGCGCTCGCGCGGACGGCCGATCACGCGGTGTTCAGCGACGGGCAGCCCAGCGGCGCGCACGCGACCGCCTACTGGTCGGACGTCCAGGAGACTGTCGAGGCGATGACGCACAGCGTGGGATGGCGTCGGCGCATGCGGGCGCGCGTGTCCACCGCCTCCCTGAGAGACCGCCGGAGCCGACGCCCGAAGGGCACGTCATGAGAGAGCAGGGTGCACTGATGCACGCCCCGTACCCGGCGGTCGACGAGCTGTCGCCCGCCACCCTGGCCCGCCGCCTGTCCGCGGGCATCCTCGACGCGGGGCTGTTGCTCGTGCTGGGCGGCTGGTTGATCCCTGCCGCACGCATCCGCGACACCGCGTGGCTCGCGTTCCTCGGCGGGTCGCTCGTCCTGGTCGTCGTGGTGGTCCAGTGGGCGCTGCACGGCCGCACCGGCGGGACGGTCGGACGGTTCGCGACGGGCATCCGGACGCTCGACGTCGAGTCGCGCCGCCCGATCGGCATGCTCCGCGTGCTGCTGCGCGGTGTGGTGGTGGCCGCCGGGCTGCTCGCGTTCGGCGTCGGCATGCTCGTCGTCCTCGTGTCGCCGTCGTTCGACCGGACCGGACGCCGCCGCGGCTGGCACGACCTGGCCGCGCGGGACGAGGTGCTCGACGTCCGGTCGCGCGCGCTGGTGCAGCCCCCGCCGAGGCCGGTGCGACCCGCGGAGCCGGCGCCGGTGCGACAGGAGCGCCGTCCGGTGAGCGTGCCGGGCTGGGCGGTCGCGGAGCCGTCTGCGGCACAGCGGGGGACCGACCTCCTGGACGACCTGCTCGACGGGGGCCGCCCTGCGGCGCTGGTCCTCGCGCCGATCTCCCCGCAGCGCAGCGGACCCGACCTGGACACGCGCGCGACCCCCGTCGTCCGTCAGGTCGCGCTCAGCTACGGCCTCGCACCCGAGCTCGAGATGACCCGTCCGGCTGGACCGCGAGACGACCTCGTCGCCCAGCCGGTCGACTCCGTCGCGGTCGACCGGACGGTGGCGGAGGTCGAGCTCGCCGACGGTCGCCGCGTCCTGATCGCGCGGACGGCGCTGGTCGGTCGCAACCCCGCGTCCGACGCCGACGTCCAGCTGGTACGCGTCGTCGACCCGGCACGCTCGGTCTCCAAGACCCACCTCCAGATCGGCGTCGAACCCGGCGGCGTCTGGGTGGCCGACCGCGGATCGACCAACGGCACGGTCGTGACCCTGCCGGACGGCGCGCAGGTGGTGTGCCGCGTGGACCAGCAGGTCCGCCTGCGGGTGGGGTCGACGGTCTCGTTCGGCGACTGCTCTCTGCGGCTGGTACGGGCACCAGGACCGGACCCCGTGTCCTAGAGTCGGGACATGGCGGACCGGCGCCTTGCTGCACGGATGCAGCTCGTCGAGGTCGAGGACGCCCCGACCGCGACGAGTCCGTCGAGCGCGCCGGACAACCACGTGCCCGCGGTGCCGGCGCCCCAGACCCGTGACACGACCGCCCGGGTGGTGCGTCGCTGGTGGCCCCTCGCGGTGCTCGTCGTCCTCGGGCTGGTGGTGTCCGCCCTGGTCGTGTCCGCGAGGGACCGGGCGTTCGTCGCGCGGATCGCCGCGGTCCCCGGCCTCGTGCGACCCCTCGACTCGGCACCGGTCCCGCTGTGGGAGACCGCCGGCTCGTCGCTGCCGGGCACCGTCCTCGCGGCCGACGGCGCCCTGGTGGTCCTCGCGGCGGGAACCGACGAGTGGACGGTCACGGCGCACGACCCGGTGTCGGGCGCCGCGCGCTGGACCACCGCGGTGGCGCCGGCGTCACGCTCCGGCTTCGAGTCGTCGGCCGCGACGTGCCCGGCCCTGCGCGACGACGTGGGGTCGCTCATCCTCTGTCTCGTCCTGCAGCCGCGCGTCCTGTACTCCGACGACGCCTCCATCCAGGAGCCGCCGCGCATCGCGGTCGTCCCGCTGTCCGCGCGGGACGGCGAGCGGCTCGGCGCGTGGGACCTGCGCGGCACGATCGTGGGGGTCGACCGGGTCGAGGACGACCTCGTGGTCGGCACCCTGGACGCGGACAGCCATCTGGTGGTCGAGCGGCGCGACGGCCGCACGGGCGACCTGGTGTGGTCGATGGTCACCCCGGACGTCATGGAGCAGCAGGCCACCGTCATCTCGGCGTCGATGCGCGTGCTGCCACCGGTCGTCGTGCTCGAGGGCGGGTCCACGATCGTCCTCGACGTCGACGACGGTCGCACGATCATGACCCGCGCGCGGTACAGCGGTCTCCAGGTCGCCGCGCTCGGCGAGCGGTTCGCCACCTGGGCGCCCGTGGGCGGGGGGCGCGTGCACGACGTCGACGGCTCGCCGCTGTACGCCCTCGAGGGGCTGCCCGCCGCGCTGTCGGCCGACGACGGCTCGCAGGCAGGGACGCTGCTCGTCGACGAGGGCCCGGAGGTGTCCGCACTGGACATCACCACGGGCGAGGAGCAGTGGCGCACCCGGTCCGTCCTGGATCCCCGGGTGCTCGTGTCGGACCGTCTCGTCGTGTCGGGCGCGAGCACATACGGGGTGCTCGACGTGACCGACGGAACCGTCCTGTGGGACGTCGACACCGGGGCGCTGCTGCCCTGGAACCCGTTGTCGGACGGCACCCTGGTCCTCGGTCCAGGAGAGTCGCCCGACGGCGGGCAGGAGCTCTGGGGTCGGGGGCTTGACGACGGGGTCCGGTACTGGTCGGTCCCGCTGCCCCAGGGCGTGCGGCGCGTCGACGCCGTCGGTGGCCACCTGGTCGTCCGCACCGAGAACACCGTCATCGTCTACGGCTGACAGCCATGGTCACGGGCGGCCTGCGGCCTCCGATGCAGCGTGTGGGTCTCGACGACGACGCGCAGGCGGACGATCGCGTCCCGTCGGGTCCGCAGCGGTTGCGGGCGGCCTCGGTTCGGCTGGCGACGTGGGCCGCGGGTCGACCGGCCCTGGCCGTCGTCGCCTTCGTGGCCGCGACGGCTGTCCTGGTCACGCTCGTGGTCGCCACGCCCCGGTGGGTCAACGACCGCGAGCGAGCCGCTGTGCTGGGACCGGCGCCATTCGCGGAGGCCGTGCGCGTGCTCGGCGCTGCTCCGCAGGTGCGCTGGTCGGCCGCAGTCGACGGGTCGGTCGCACCGGTCCTGGCAGGAGACGTCGTCGTAGCGGTCTCGGGCACGCCGTCGACCGAGCGTGGTCTGGTCGGTCTCGACGTCGTCTCCGGTGCCCGTCGCTGGTCGGTCGCGCTCGCGGCGGTGCCCGACCCCGAACGCGTGCTCTGCCGACCGCTCGACGCGCTGCTCGCGTGCGTCGTGGGCCCCGTCCCGCCGTCGGACCGCGGGCCGGACCCGGTGGACGAGACGTCCACCCTGCTGCTCCTCGACCCGGCGACGGGCGCCGTGCTCGCGCGCAACGAGGTCCCCGGCTGGGCCGTGGCGACGGCGCAGACCGAGTCGGACCTCGTGGTGGCCACGTACGCGAGGGGGATGCTCACGGTGCGGCGGGTCGACCCCTCCTCCGGTGCGGCGCGCTGGGAGACGCAGCGGTGGTCCACGTTCCAGTCCGCGGGCAACGGGCGCGTGGCGCTCGTCGCGGCCGCAGGGCTCGTGATGGCTGCCGGGAACGACGTGACCCTGCTGCTCGACGCTGCGACGGGGGAGCGCCTCCCGAGGACCGCGCGGCTGCTCGAGGACGGCACGCTCGTGCGCACCCGGTACCGGCTGCCGGCCGCCGGGGTCGACGCGGTGTCCGAGCTGTCGACCGGGCGGGGAGAGCCGTGGCTGACGGTCCGCGGGGTGCTCGTCGAACCCGGCGTGAGCGACGGGAGCTCCGGCCTCGTGTTCGCCGCGAGCGGGCTGTCCGGAGGTCCGCTCGGAGGTCGCGTGCGGGCGTACCGGCTGGGCACGCCGGAGGCCGTCTGGCGTGCGCTGATGCCGGCGCCGGTCGTCGCCGTCGACGTGGGCGGGCGCGTGGTGCTGCGCGGCGCGGGCGTGCTGGTGGGGCTGGAGGCGGCGACCGGCGAGCAGCTGTGGCGCCGGGACTTCGGCACCTCCCTCGGGCGTACTTTCACGGACGGCCGGCACGTCGTGGTGGAGCACGACGTCGTCGACGGGGTCCCGTCGCTGACCGCCGTCTCGCTCGACGACGGCGGGACGGCGTGGCGCGTGCCGCTGCCTCCCGGGGCGTCGCGGGCGGTGCGACTGGGTCCGCACCTGTACGCGCTCGGCGACGAGGTCCTCGTGGCGCTGCGGTGAGACGGCGGTGGACGGAGTTGCGGAACGTCGGGCCCTGGGGGGTACGGTGAGTTCGTGCTCGCAGTCACCCTCCTTCTTCGCTGCCGCGACGAGGCCCTCTAGGCCGCATCCTCGTCGCGGTGTCGTGTGTGCCGGCTGACTCCCCGCCGAACCGCCCGAAGGACGAGAAGACCATGACCTACCTGGAGACGAGCGCACAGCAGCCGTCGTCGATGCCGGTGCACAAGTACCGCCCGTTCCACGAGCAGATCCGCGTGGACCTGTCGGACCGGACATGGCCCGACAAGCACGTGACCAAGGCGCCGCGCTGGTGCGCGGTCGACCTGCGGGACGGCAACCAGGCGCTGATCGAGCCGATGAACCCCGCCCGCAAGCTCGAGATGTTCGAGCTGCTGGTGCAGATGGGCTTCAAGGAGATCGAGGTGGGCTTCCCGTCCGCCTCGCAGACCGACTTCGACTTCGTGCGGATGCTCATCGAGGAGAACCGCATCCCCGACGACGTGGTCATCCAGGTGCTGACGCAGGCGCGCGAGCACCTCATCGAGCGGACGTACGAGGCCATCGCCGGCGCCAACCAGGCGATCGTGCACCTGTACAACTCGACGTCGACCCTGCAGCGGGAGGTCGTCTTCCGCACGGACGAGGACGGCATCGTCGACATCGCGGTCTCGGGCGCCCGGTTCTGCAAGAAGTACGAGGAGCTCGTCCCCGACACCGACGTGTTCTACGAGTACTCCCCGGAGTCGTACACGGGCACCGAGCTGGAGTTCGCGCTGCGGATCTGCAACGCGGTGCTCGAGGTCCTGGAGCCGACGCCGGACCGCAAGGTGATCATCAACCTGCCGGCCACCGTCGAGATGGCGACCCCCAACGTCTACGCCGACTCGATCGAGTGGATGAGCCGCAACCTGCGCTACCGCGAGAGCGTCGTCCTGTCGCTGCACCCGCACAACGACCGCGGCACCGCCGTCGCCGCCGCGGAGCTGGGCTACCTGGCCGGTGCGGACCGCATCGAGGGCTGCCTGTTCGGCAACGGCGAGCGCACCGGCAACGTCTGCCTGGTGACCCTCGGCATGAACCTGTTCAGCCAGGGCGTCGACCCGGAGCTGGACTTCTCCGACATCGACCACATCCGGCGCACGGTCGAGCGCTGCAACCAGCTGCCGGTCAACGAGCGGCACCCGTACGGCGGCGACCTCGTGTTCACCGCCTTCTCGGGCTCGCACCAGGACGCGATCAAGAAGGGCCTGGGTGCGCTGGAGATCTCCGCGGAGCGCCAGGGCAAGACCGTCGACGACGTCGTCTGGGCCGTCCCGTACCTGCCGATCGACCCGAAGGACGTGGGCCGGTCGTACGAGGCGATCATCCGCGTGAACTCCCAGTCCGGGAAGGGCGGCATCAGCTACCTGATGAAGTCCGAGAAGGACCTGGACCTGCCTCGCCGGCTGCAGATCGAGTTCTCGCAGGTGGTGCAGCGGCACACCGACCAGCACGGCACCGAGGTCACGGCCGACGAGCTGTGGCACATCTTCAACGACGAGTACCTGCCGGTCGAGCCGGGCAGCCCGTTCGCGCCCTGGGGTCGGTTCTCGCTGCGCGGCACGCGGGGGACCAGCGTCGAGGACGGTCCGGACACCCTGGAGGTCGACCTCGTCGACCGCGGCGTGCCCCGCACGCTGCAGGGGTCCGGCAACGGGCCGGTCGCGGCGTTCGTGGCGGCGGTGAAGACCCTCGGGGTCGACGTCGCGGTCCTCGACTACGCCGAGCACGCCCTCTCGTCCGGCGGCGACGCCACCGCGGCGGCCTACGTCGAGTGCGCGATCGGTGACGAGATCCTGTGGGGCGTCGGCATCGACCCGTCGATCACGACCGCCTCGCTGAAGGCGATCATCTCGGCCGTCAACCGGCACGAGCGCTGACCGCACCCACCCAGAGCCACCGTCCGCGCGGTCGATCCCGCTGGACGGTGTGCCCGGGGAGGGGCGCGCTCGGCAACCCCGACGAGCGCCCCTCCCCGGGTCAGCAGTGCTCCGACACGTGCTCCGGTGACCCCGGGGCAGTCAGCTCCCGGTCGCGCAGGATCGTCATGACCGGCCGGTCCGGGTCCGCGCAGACGTCGGCGAGCGTGCCGGTGTACTCGACGTCGATCACCTGGTCGCCGTACAGCGCGGTGTAGGCGGCGCACTCGTCGTACTCGTGGCACTCCTCGGCGATCGCGAAGTCGAACCCGATCGCTGCCACCTCGCCGGGGGTGAGGTCCGGGGTGTTCTTCTGCCCTACCGCCAGGCCGAGCGCGTGGGCCGCCTCCGTGACCTCCGTGGCGACCGCCAGCGTGTCGGCTCGGTCGAGCTGCCCGCCGGATCGGGTCCACGAGTCGAGGTTGTCCAGCTCGACGGCGTCGAACCCGGCGTCGTCGCACCGTTGCAGCACCGCCGTGACCCGGCCGGTGAGCGCGTCCCGCCGGGCGGTGTCGAGCAGGTACTCGTCGGGCCATGCGGGGTCGCGCCCCAGCAGGAGGTCGGGGTCGACGGACTCGCCCGGCTGGGTCTGGAACGCGTTGACGTAGCAGACCGAGTACACGCCGGGCTCCGGGGTCGCCGTCGAGTCGCGCACGACGACGGTGACGTCCTGCGCCGGTGCGTACGGGTCCCCGAGCTGGTAGTCGGCGACACCGACCGGGAGGGGCTCGACGACGGCGGACGTGCACGCGCCCAGAGCGAGGGCGGTCATCACCAGGGCCGTCGGTCGTCGTCGCACGCCCGATGGTCGCACCCGCGGTGCGTGTCCAGGGCCGCGGTGTGGGTGGCACAGGGGACAATGAAGCGGTGAGCCTCTACCGCGACGAGGCGATCGTCCTGCGCACCCACAAGCTGGGGGAGGCCGACCGCATCGTGACCCTCCTGACCCGGTCGCACGGCAAGGTGCGTGCGGTCGGCAAGGGTGTGCGCCGCACGTCGTCGCGGTTCGGCTCCCGCCTGGAGCCGTTCATGTACGTCGACCTCCAGCTGAGCACGGGCCGCAACCTCGACATCGTCACGCAGGCCGAGACGCTGGGTGCGTTCGGGCGCCGGATCTGCGAGGACTACACGCTCTACACCGCCGGCACCGTCATGCTCGAGACCGCGGACAAGCTGGTCGAGGCCGAGCACGAGCCGTCCCTGCAGCAGTACTGGCTGCTGGTCGGCGCCGTGAAGGCGTTGGCCGCCCGCGACCACGCACCCGGCCTGGTGCTCGACTCCTACCTGCTGCGCGCGCTCGCGGTGGCCGGCTGGGCGCCCAGCTTCACCGACTGCGCCCGCTGCGGCGAGCCGGGTCCGCACTCGGCCTTCGCGGTCGCCTCGGGCGGCGCCGTCTGCCGGGCGTGCCGGCCACCCGGTGCGGCCGCGCCGGCCCCTGAGACGTTCGAGCTCCTGGCGTCGTTGCTCGCGGGAGACTGGGGTGTCGCCGACGCCAGCGCCGAGCGGCACCGCGGCGAGGGCAACGGCCTGGTCGCCGCGTTCTGCCAGTTCCACCTCGAGCGCCAGCTGCGCTCGCTGCCGATGGTCGAGAGGGTCTGAATGCCGGTCCCACCCCCGCCGCACCCCAGCGGCGAACGCGCCCCCGTGATCCCGAAGGAGTTCGTGCCCCGGCACGTGGCGGTCGTCATGGACGGCAACGGCCGGTGGGCCAACGCGCGCGGGCTGCCGCGCACCGCCGGGCATGCTGCGGGCGAGGCGTCTCTGCTCGACGTCGTCGCCGGTGCCATCGAGGTGGGCGTCGAGTACGTCTCGGCCTACGCGTTCTCCACCGAGAACTGGTCGAGGTCGCCCGACGAGGTGCGCTTCCTCATGGGGTTCAACCGGGACGTGCTCCGGCGCCGGCGGGACCTCATGAACTCCTGGGGGGTCCGGGTCCGCTGGGCGGGTCGCCGGCCGAAGCTGTGGCGGTCGGTGATCAACGAGCTCGAGACGGCCGAGGAGCTCACCCGGAACAACTCCACGGTGACCCTGACGATGTGCGTGAACTACGGCGGTCGCGCGGAGATCGCCGACGCCGCGCAGGCGATCGCGCGGGAGGTCGCAGCCGGTCGCGTGAAGCCGGACAAGGTAAACGAGAAACTGTTCGCTCGGTACCTCGACGAGCCCGACCTGCCGGACGTCGACCTGTTCCTGCGGTCCTCCGGCGAGCAGCGGACCTCGAACTTCATGATCTGGCAGGCGGCCTACGCGGAGCTGGTCTTCCTCGACGAGCCGTGGCCGGACGTGGACCGGCGGCACCTGTGGCGGGCGGTCGAGACGTACGCGCGGCGGGACCGGCGGTACGGCGGAGCCGTGGACCGGCCGGGTCAGACCTCGGCCTGAACGCGCACCGCCGCGCTCGACCGGGCGCGTCGCCGCAGCAGCCAGCCGACCACGAGGGCCACCAGGACGACGACGCCGGCGAGAGCCCACGGCGAGCGCGCGAACAGGGCGACGGCTGCCCAGAGCGCCCCGAAGCCGATGGTCGCCCAGATCACCGCCCACGCGATCGCACCCGGGATCGACGCGAGCGTGAAGCGCAGGTAGGGCATCTTGACCAGCCCGGCGGCGGCGATGATCGCGGTCTGCAGCCCGACAGTCAGGTACGCGAGCGTGACCGCGATCGGTCCCCAGCGTCGCACCAGGTCGAGCCCGCGCTGTGCGCCGGGGGTCCCGGACCACACCTCGAGCCGCTTGACGGAGGCGTGCCACCAGCTGGGCGCGCCCTCGTGCTCGTCCACCGCCCGCGCTCCGCGCACGACGCCCCGACCGGCCCAGTAGGTGGCGTGCGAGCGGGCCATGACGATGACGAACAGCCCCGCGATCGCGACACCGAGCGGCACGGTGCCGAGGTGATAGGCGTCCCGGGGATCCACCTCTCGATCCTACGGGGCCGGTGAGGGGCGTCTCGTCGCGTCGCTGTCGCGCACGTCGTCCACCAGCAGGACGTCGTCGACCATGTCCGGGTGGGGGTCGCGCGGCGGAGCAGGCCGGCGCAGGAGCGGCTGGAGCGTGGCGGTGACGGCGTAGACCAGGATCGCGAGCACGACGATCGTGGCGCCCGGCGGGATGTCCTGCCAGTAGGTGAGGACCAGGCCCGCGATGCTGACCACGACGCCGATCACGCTGGCCAGCATCATGGTGCGGCCGAACGACCGGGCGAACAGCTGCGCGATCGCCACCGGCACGATCATCAGCGCGCTGACCAGCAGGAGGCCGACCACGCGCATCGCGATGGTGACGGTGAGCGCGGCGATGGTGGCGACGAGCATCGAGAGCAGCCGCACGGGCAGTCCGCTGGCGCGGGCGAACTCCTCGTCGTGGCTCACGGCGAACAGGGCCGTGCGCAGGCCGACGCCGACGGCGAGCACGAGGACCGCCAGCGCGACGGTCCACCACAGGTCGGCACTGGACACGGTCGAGATCGACCCGAACAGGTAGCTGATGAGGTTGGCGTTGGTCCCGCCGGCCAGCTTGATGAGCAGGACGCCGCCGGCGATCCCGCCGTAGAACATCAGCGCGAGCGCCAGGTCCCCGCTCGTCCGGCCGCGCTCGCGCACCAGCTCGATGACGATCGAGCCGACGACCGCGGCGACGACCGCGCCGGGCAGCGCGAGCGTGTCCTGCGGCACCAGGCCCGCCCAGCTGCCGACCAGCCAGCCGAGCGCCACGCCGGTGAGCGCGACGTGCCCGATGCCGTCGCCCATGAGGGCCATCCGGCGCTGCACGAGGAACGTGCCGACGATCGGCGCGGCCGCGCCGACGAGGATCGCGGCGAGGAGCGCCCGCTGCATGAGCGGCGAGCTGAGCAGCTCGACCACCTGGTCCCACGCGGTCACGGGTTCACCTCCACGGACAGCGACGGACCGGAGCGCGGCGGCTCGGGGTCGGGGTGGGCGTGCGTGTGGTCGTGGTGCTCGCCCGCGTGCTCGCCGCGTGCGGCCGGCGGGGCGCCGTCGTGGGCGACCCGGCCGTGCCGGAGCACGACCGCGCGGTCGATCAGCGGTGCGAACGGGCCGAGCTCGTGCAGGATCACCACCACCGTGGTGCCCGCGTCGTGCAGGCGGCTGACCGTGTCCACGAACGTCGCCTGCGTGGGGATGTCGATGCCCGACGTCGGCTCGTCGAGCACCAGCAGGTCCGGGTTGCGGACGAGGGCGCGGGCGATGAGGACGCGCTGCTGCTGGCCGCCGGACATCTCCTGCACGCGCTGGAAGGCCCGGTCGCCCAGGCCGACGTCGGCCAGTGCGGCGAGGGCGCGTCGCCGGTGCCCGCGCGGGGGTCGCAGCGTGCGACCGTGCAGCAGGCCGGAGGACACGACCTCGTAGGCCGTCGCCGGGACGCCGGCGGCGGCGGGCAGCCGCTGCGGCACGTACCCGATGCGGTCCCACGGCGCCGACGGACCCAGGGGTGCGCCGAACAGCCGGACCTCCCCGGAGGTGCGGGGGACCACCCCGAGCAGGGTGCGCACGAGGGTGGACTTGCCGGAGCCGTTGGCGCCGAGCAGCGCGAGGACCTCGCCCGCCGGGACGGCCAGGTCGATGCCGTCGAGGATCGGCTGGCCACCGAGCGTCACGCCGAGGCCGGTCGCCTCGATCACGGGTGTGCTCACGAGCAGGACAATGCCATGCGCAGCGCCTCGAGGTTCGCGGTGGCGATCGAGAAGTAGTCGGCGTCGGGGTCGGCGAGGCCCTCGACGGGGTCGAGCACGGCGGTCGAGATGCCGAGGTCGTCGGCGAGCGTCTCGGCGACCTTGGGGCTGACCAGCGCCTCGAAGAAGATGGTGCTCACGTCCTCGTCGCGCACGATCGTCTCGACGGCCGCCAGTCGGGCGGGCGACGGCTCCGCCTCCGGATCGATGCCGGAGATGCCGACCTGCTCCAGGTCGTACCGGTCAGCCAGGTAGCCGAACGCCTCGTGCGAGGTGACGAACGTGCGGACGTCGCACCGCTGGAGACCGGTCGCATAGGCGGCGTCGAGGTCCTCGAACCGCTGGCTGAGCGCCGCCGCGTTGGCGGCGTACGTGTCGGCGCCGTCGGGGTCGATCTCGGTGAGCGTCGCAGCGACGTCCTCGACCACGGACGGCATCCGGCTGGGGTCGAGCCAGAAGTGGGGGTCGAGATCGCCGTGCTCATGCTCCTCGTGCTCCTCCGCGCTCTCGTCCTCGTGCTCGGCGGGAAGCAGCGTCGTGTCCGACGCGGCGTCGACCACGTGCCCGGGCGAGGTCTGCGCGATCGCGTCGTCGACCGCCTCCTGGAAGCCCGAGAGGTAGACCACCAGGTCGGCGCGATCGATGCGCGACACCTGGGCGGGGGAGAGCTCGACGTCGTGCGGCTCGGCGCCAGGCGGGGTCAGCGACCGCACGGTCACGCGGTCGCCGCCCACCTGCTCGGCGACGAACTGCAGCGGGTAGAACGACGCCATGACGTCGACGGTCCCGTCGTCGGCCCCCGAGGAGCTCGCGCAGCCGGTGAGCACCAGCGGCAGAGCGGCCAGCGGTGCGAGGAGGGCAAGACGACGAGACGTGATGGACATGACGATCATTCTCAGTTGGCCGAGAACCGTTGTCAAAACGGGCTCCGCCGCCGACGGGTAACCTGGGCTGCTCGTGCTCACACCGCGGCCCTCACGGTCGCGGTCCACCCGCCCGCGACACCCAGCCGCGGGCGCCACCACCCTGGAGTGATCGATCGTGGCTGCACCCTCTCGCCTGGACTCCGTCGTCTCCCTTGCCAAGCGGCGCGGGTTCGTCTTCCCGAGCGGCGAGATCTACGGCGGTACCCGGTCGGCGTGGGACTACGGACCGCTCGGCGTGGAGCTCAAGGAGAACATCAAGCGCCAGTGGTGGCGCACGATGGTGACCGGTCGCGACGACATCGTCGGCCTCGACTCCTCGGTCATCCTGCCGCGTCAGGTCTGGGTGGCCTCCGGCCACGTGGGCGTCTTCACCGACCCGCTCACCGAGTGCCTCTCGTGCCACAAGCGCTTCCGCGAGGACCACATGCTCGAGGAGTTCGAGGAGAAGAAGGGCCGCGTCCCCGAGCACGGCCTGGCGGACATCGCCTGCCCGAACTGCGGCACGCGTGGCCAGTGGACCGAGCCCCGCGACTTCAACATGATGCTCAAGACCTACCTCGGCCCTGTCGAGGACGAGTCCGGCCTGCACTACCTGCGGCCCGAGACCGCGCAGGGCATCTTCGTGAACTTCGCCAACGTGAGCACCACGTCGCGCAAGAAGCCGCCGTTCGGCATCGGCCAGATCGGCAAGTCCTTCCGCAACGAGATCACCCCCGGCAACTTCATCTTCCGCACGCGCGAGTTCGAGCAGATGGAGATGGAGTTCTTCGTCGAGCCCGGCACCGACGAGACGTGGCACCAGTACTGGATCGACCAGCGCACCGACTGGTACACCGACCTGGGCATCGCGCGCGAGAACCTGCGGCACTACGAGCACCCGCAGGAGAAGCTGTCGCACTACTCCAAGCGGACCGTCGACATCGAGTACCGGTTCGGGTTCCAGGGCAGCGAGTGGGGCGAGCTCGAGGGCATCGCCAACCGCACGGACTTCGACCTGAAGACGCACACCGAGCACTCCGGCCAGGACCTGTCGGTGTTCGACCAGGCCAAGAACGAGCGCTACGTGCCGTACGTCATCGAGCCGGCCGCCGGACTGACGCGCTCGCTCATGGCGTTTCTGGTCGAGTCCTACTACGAGGACGAGGCGCCCAACACCAAGGGCGGCGTCGACACCCGCACGGTGCTCAAGCTCGACCCGCGCCTCGCGCCGGTCAAGGCCGCCGTGCTGCCGCTGTCCCGCAACGAGTCGCTGTCGCCCAAGGCCCGGGACCTGTCCGCCGAGCTCCGAAAGAACTGGAACGTCGACTTCGACGATGCCGGCGCCATCGGCCGCCGTTACCGCCGCCAGGACGAGATCGGCACCCCGTTCTGCATCACGGTCGACTTCGACACGCTCGACGACCAGGCCGTCACCATCCGGCACCGCGACGACATGACGCAGGAGCGGGTGGCCCTGGACAAGGTCACCGGCTACCTGGCGCAGCACCTCGTCGGCGCCTGACGCACGCTGCAGAGGGCCCCTCGGACCGAGGGGCCCTCTGTCGTGTCAGCCGTCGGTACGGCCACCGATCGACTCGATCGCCGCACGCAGCGCCGTGCCGCCGTCGGGCTGCTCCGCGTAGCACTCCGTGAGAGTCCCGCTGCAGCCGGCGTTGAGGAACGGAGTTCCGTCCGCGCCGACAATCACCGGGAACGCGACGCCTTGCACCCACGCGCCCTCTTCGTCGACCGGACCGACGACGCCGTCGGTCGTGCTGCTGAACGGTGCGATCTGGAGTGCGTAGAGCAGCCGGCCGTCCTGCGTCGGTGCACGGAACGTGGGGACCTCGATGTACTCGAGCGCGTCGTACCTGACCAGGCCCGAGGGAAAGTAGATGACGACGCGCGGGTCGACGATCCCTCGCGGCACCGCCCCGGACAGGACGGTCGGGTTGTCCATGTCGTTGAACCGGTACGTCGTGTCGAGCGTTGACGGATACGTCTTGCCCGCGTAATCGGCGGCGTGGTCGTCGCTGCGCCAGACCAGCGAGGTCCGGCCGAATGTCGGCGCGTCGGCCGCGACCCCGTTGTCGCGTACCACGAGGCCGATGCCGGTGTCCGCGCTCGGGTTGGTGGGGTTGGCTGCGACCTGGTCGCGGTCGAGCACGTCGAGGTCGAACACCAGGCCCGTGTCCCACCACGACCGTCCGTCCGCGTCGACCTGCCGGCCGAGCTCGCTGGTGGCCATGAGTCCAGCGGGCAGCTCGACGACACGGGCGTCCCCGAGGCTCGCCAGCGGCTGCGGTCGCGGTGCGAGGAGTGCCTGCCCACCGAGGACGGCACCGGCGGCCAGGACCGTCACGCCGACGGCAGCGACGACGGCGGTGGCGGACCGCCGGCGTCGGTACAGGTGACCCGCGGAGATCGCGGACGCGGGGTCGAGCGACATCGCCGGCATCGCGACGTCCGCACGGCCGCGCAGGGATCGGACCAGGTCCTCGTCGGACAGGGTGGCGCTCATCGGGCGCTCCTCTCGGTGGTCAGCGCGGTGCGCAGGGTGGCGAGCCCGCGGGACGCGGTGGACTTGACGGTGCCGACGCTGACGCCGAGCTCGGCGGCCACCTCAGCCTCAGGGAGCCCGACGAAGTGCCGCAGGACGACGATCCGGCGCTGGCGGGGTGACAGGAGGGCGAGCGCGCGGACCAGCTGGTCGCGGTCGTCGGAGGGGCCGTGGGTGGCGATCGATCCGGTCTCGGGCAGGTGCTCCGGCGCGGACAGGACCTCGCGGCGGCGTCGTCGCCAGGTGTCGATGCGCAGGTTCACCAGCGTCCGGCGGGCGTAGGCCAGCGGGTCGTCCCGGCGGGCGCGGGACCAGGCGGCGTAGGTGCGGACCAGTGCGTGCTGGACGAGCTCCTCGGCGCGGTGCGCGTCGCCGACCAGCAGCCACGCGGTGCGCAGCAGGTCGGCCGAGTGCGCCTGCATGAACGCGGTGAACTCGGCGTCCGTGTCCTCCGCGGGTCGCATCTGTCCGGTGAGGACGTGCGCCGACTCCTCGCCGACGGCGTCGTCGGGCGGTGCGGGGCGCAGCGGCGCGGGCGGCATGGGGCTCACACCGTAGAAGACGCAGCAGGCCCGTGGAAGGTTGAGTGCGCGGCTGGGTGACAATGGAGCCATGACCCTGACGACTCCTGCGGTTCCGGCGCGCCCCGGCGCCGTGCTGCCGCCGCTGCGCATCGGGCCGCTGACCGTCGACACCCCGGTCGTCCTGGCACCCATGGCGGGCGTCACCAACGCCGCGTTCCGCCGCCTGTGCCGCGAGTCCGGCGCCGGCCTGTACGTCGCCGAGATGGTCACGTCCCGCGCCCTGGTGGAGCGCGGCGAGGAGTCGATGCGGATCATCTCCCACGAGCCCGACGAGCGTCCGCGCTCGGTGCAGGTGTACGGCGTGGACCCCGCGACGGTCGGTGCCGCCGTCCGGCTGATCGCGAGCGAGGACCGCGCCGACCATGTCGACCTGAACTTCGGCTGCCCGGTGCCCAAGGTGACGCGCCGCGGCGGGGGAGCGGTGCTGCCCTGGAAGCGGGACCTGTTCCGCGCGATCATCGCGGCCGCGGTCGACGCCGCCGCGCCCTACGGCGTCCCCGTCACGGTCAAGATGCGCAAGGGCATCGACGACGACCACCTGACCTACCTCGAGGCCGGTCTGGTCGCGCAGGAGGTCGGTGTCGCGGCGGTCGCGCTGCACGCCCGCACCGCCGCCGACTACTACTCCGGCACGGCCGACTGGGACGCGATCGCCCTGCTCAAGCAGACGGTCACCGACATCCCCGTGCTGGGCAACGGGGACATCTGGTCGGCCGAGGACGCCCTCGAGATGGTCGCGCAGACCGGGTGCGACGGCGTCGTCGTCGGCCGCGGGTGCCAGGGCCGTCCGTGGCTGTTCGCGGACCTCGCCGCCGCGTTCGCGGGTTCGGACGCGCGCATCCGGCCGGGGCTCGGCTACGTCGCGACGATCGTCCGCCGGCACGCGGAGCTGATGGTCGAGCACTTCGGCGACGAGGGCAAGGCGCTGCGCGAGATGCGCAAGCACATGGCCTGGTACTTCAAGGGCTACATCGTCGGCGGGGAGACCCGGGCCGCGCTCGGCCTGGTGTCGACGATGGCGGAGCTCGACGAGCGCCTGGCGCGCCTGGACCTCGACCAGGGCTACCCGGGTGCCGGTGCCGAGGGGCAGCGCGGCCGCGCCGGGTCGCCCAAGCGTCCGCTGCTGCCGTACGGCTGGCTGGACTCGCGGGAGCTCTCGGAGGAGTTCGCGAAGGCCCTGCACGAGGCCGAGCTGAGCGTCTCCGGCGGCTGACGGTCGTCAGACGCGGCGGACGGTCACCGTGCGCGCGAGACGGTCGACGGCCGTGATCGTGGCGTCCGGGGCGCCCAGGGCGCGGGTGGTCACCGCGATCGCACCCGCGGCCGACGCGCGCGCAAGGGCGCCCTCGACCGGCAGCCCGTCCAGCACGCCGCTGAGCAGCCCCGCGAGGAAGGCGTCGCCGGCTCCGTTGGTGTCGACCACCTCGGCCACCGGCGCGGCCGGCACCTCGATCCAGCCTGCGGCGTCCAGCGCGAGCGCGCCCGCCGCGCCGTCGCTGCAGACCGCCAGGCGGCACCCGCGCGCGACCGCGTCCGACAGGTAGGCGCGGGGGTCGGGCAGCCGCGCGGCACTCACCAGCAGCACGTCCGCGGCCGCGACGAACTCCCGCGGGTAGTCGCCCACGCCGTCGTCGTCGTGCACGTCGCACCAGACGGGGACGCCGACGGCGCGCGCGGCCGCGAGCAGCGGGCGGCTGTGGTCGGCCAGGTCGAGCACGGCCGCATCGAGCCCGTCGAGGGAGGGGACAGACCCCGGCACGGGCGCCGGCAGCTCGAGGTAGAGCGAGACGCGTGAGCCGTCGTCGGCCATGAGGTTCACGTGCCGCTCGGTCCGCTCGACGGGCTGCACGACCAGCGACAGCCGGGGCTGCGCGAGCGCCTCGCGGACCAGACCGCCCTCTCGGTCGTCGCCGAGCGCGGTCCGCAGGGTGACGTCGACACCCAGCGCCGCGAGCGTGAGCGCCTTGCCGGCCGACGTGCCGCCGAGCCCGTCGTGGTGGCCGCTCGCGAAGAGCGTCTGCGACCGCGGTTCCGGGAGCGACGGGAGCCGGACGAGGGTGTTCCAGGACGCGGGGCCGTTGACCAGGACGCGAGGCACGCCGCCCACCCTAGGGGCGTTAGGGTGTGCCGACCTGCAAGTTGCTGCAACGAGTTGCGGCCCGCACCCGGTGGTGACGATGACGCACCTGCCCGCCCGCGCGACCGCCCTGCTCGGCGCCCTGCTGCTCCTGGCCGGGTGCAGCGGGCCGCCGGAGCCCGCAGCGGAAAGGACGCGCGACGTCGGCGTCCAGCTGTTCCAGTGGACCTGGGACGCCATCGCGACCGAGTGCACCGACAGCCTCGGCCCGGCCGGCTACGGGTGGGTGCTCACCAGCCCGCCGCAGGAGCACATCGTCGGCGAGGAGTGGTGGACCGCCTACCAGCCCGTGAGCTACCGGGTGGAGTCGCGTCTCGGCACCCGCGAGGAGTACACCGCCATGGTGGAGACCTGCCACGACGCCGGCGTGGACGTGTGGGCCGACGCGGTGGTCAACCACATGACCGGGCAGGAGACGCCCGGCACGGGCTGGGCGGGATCGTCGTACACGCACTACGACTACCCCGGCCTCTACACCGACGCCGACTTCCACCACTGCGGCCTGACCGCCAACGACGACATCGCCGTCTACCAGGACGCCACCCAGGTGCAGACCTGCGAGCTGGTCAACCTGGCCGACCTCGCCACGGAGACCGACCACGTGCGGTCGGCGGTCACCGCGTACCTGCAGGACCTGCTCTCGCTCGGCGTCGACGGCTTCCGCATCGACGCCGCGAAGCACATGCCGGCGCAGGACGTCGCCGCGATCGTCGCGGCGCTGCCCGAGGGGACGGGCATCGCCCAGGAGGTCATCCGCGGCAGCGGTGAGCCGATCACGCCCGAGCAGTACCTGGCCAACGGCTCGGTCTACGAGTTCGCGTGGGGCAAGGACGTGCAGGGCGTGCTGGCGAGCTCGCCCGGGCGGGCCCTCGACCTGGGCACCGCGTCCGGGTACGTGCCGTCCGACGACGCGGTGATCTTCGTGGACAACCACGACACCGAGCGCAACGGCTCGACGCTCAGCTACGCCGACGCCGAGGACTACGCGCTGGCCAACGTGCTCATGCTCGCCGGCACGTACGGCACGCCCGCGGTCTACACCGGGTACGCGTTCTCGGACCGTGACGCCGGACCTGCGCAGGATGCCGAGGGCGCGGTGCTCGACGCGTCGTGCGGCCCCGCTCCGGGTCCCGGCGCCGAGCTCGCGGACGGCGACTGGGTGTGCCAGCACCGCTGGCCCGCGATCGCCGGCATGGTCGGGTGGCGCTCCGTCGTCGGAGACTCACCCCGGGTCGACGTCTGGTCCGAGGGCCACGCCGTGGCGTTCGGCCGCGGTGAGCTCGGGTTCGTCGTCGTCAACTCCGGGGACGACGAGCTGCGCGCCGAGCTGCCGACGAGCCTGCCGGACGGCGACTACTGCGACGTCCTGGCGGCAGGGGACTGTGCCTCGTCGTCGGTGCAGGACGGCAGCCTCACCGTGAACGTCCCGCCGCGGACCGCGCAGGCGTGGGACGTGAGCTCCCGGCCCTGAGACGCAGAACGGCCCCGCCGGAGCGGGGCCGTCCCGGGCTGATCAGACCGCGAAGCGCGCCCAGACGGTCGCGTCGGACGGGACGAGCACGGTGCCGTCCCCGTCCACCGCATGGTCGACCGACGCCAGCAGCACGTCCGCGCCCGCGGGCAGGACGACGGGCTCGGTGCCGAGGTTGGCGACGACCAGCACGTCCCGGTTGACGAACGCGATCACGTCGTCGCCGAGGCCGTGCAGCCACTCCATGCCCCCGGAGCCGAGGCCCGACTCCCGGCGCAGCTGGAGCGCCGAGCGGTAGGTCTCGTACGTCGACCCGGGGACGCCGCGCTGGGCGTCGAGCGCGTACGACGCCCACTCCGCAGGCTGCGGGAGCCAGGTGACGCCGGTCGGGGAGAACCCGAAGCCGTCGGCGTCCGACGCCCACGGCAGCGGCACGCGACAGCCGTCGCGGCCGCGCTCGGCGCCGCCGGTCCGGAAGAACGCCGGGTCCTGGCGCAGGTCGTCGTCGAGCGAGGTGTGGTCCGGCAGGCCGAGCTCCTCGCCCTGGTACAGATACGCCGAGCCGGGCAGCCCGAGCATGAGCAGCGAGGCCGCGCGGGCCCGGCGCAGGCCGAGGGTGTGGTCGGGCTGCTCGTCGCCGTGCCCGATGCCGTTGGGGCGCGAGCCCGGCTCGGCCAGTCCGAGGCGCGACGCGTGGCGGACGACGTCGTGGTTGGACAGGACCCAGGTCGTCGGCGCGCCGACCGCGTCGGACGCGCGGTACGAGGCCTCGACGACCGTGCGCAGCGCCGGGGCGTCCCAGTGCGTGGCCAGGAACGCGAAGTTGAAGGCCTGCTGCATCTCGTCGGGCCGCACGTAGCGGGTCAGCCGGGACAGCGGCTCCACCCAGGCCTCGGCGACGAGCGCGCGGTCGCCGGGGTACTCGGCGAGCACCTTGTTCCAGGCGCGGTAGATGTCGTGCACGCCGTCCTGGTCGAACATCGGGCCCTGGTTGCCGGAGCCCGACACCGCCTCCGTGTCGTCAGACCCTTCGATCATCGACACGTGGCCGTCCCAGTCGGGCAGCCCGGGGGCCTTGACCATGCCGTGCGCGACGTCGATACGGAAGCCGTCCACCCCGCGGTCGAGCCAGAACCGCAGCACGTCCTCGAACTCGGAGCGGACCTCGGGGTGCCCCCAGTCGAGGTCCGGCTGCCGCGAGTCGAACAGGTGCAGGTACCACTCGCCGGGGGTGCCGTCGGGGTCGGTGGTCCGCGTCCAGGCCGGTCCGCCGAAGATCGACTGCCAGTTGTTGGGCGGCTCGGACCCGTCCACGCCCCGTCCGTCGCGGAACAGGTACCGGGCGCGCTCCGGGGAGCCCGGTCCGGCGGCGAGCGCGGCCTGGAACCACACGTGCTCGTCGGAGGTGTGGTTGGGCACCAGGTCGACGATCACGCGCAGGCCGAGGCGGTGCGCGCGCTCGAGCATGGCGTCGAAGTCGTCGAGCGTGCCGAACAGCGGGTCCACGTCGCGGTAGTCGGCGACGTCGTAGCCGGCGTCAGCCTGCGGGGACCGGTAGAACGGCGACAGCCAGACGGCGTCCACCCCGAGCTCGGCGAGGTGGTCCAGGCGCGAGGTGATACCGGGCAGGTCGCCGATGCCGTCGCCGGACGCGTCCGCGAACGAGCGCGGGTAGACCTGGTAGATCACGGCATCCCGCCACCACTCGCCGTCGGGCGATCCGGCGGTGTGCACCAGGGTGCGCAGGGGTCGGGTGTCGATCGTCGTCATGCGGGCATGCCTCACTTCGGGGTGTTCACAGGGGGAGGCGCCGTTGCCGATCAGAGGATCTGATCAGACTACGGCGGGAGCCTCAGCGGTCACAGCGACCGAGGTCAGGGTGGTTGATGAGCCAGTGGTTGAAGAGCCGGTGGGTGCGGCTCCGGTGGAGCCGCGGACGATGAGTTCGGGGTGGAACTTGAGCTCGGTGCGGGAGGCGGGGGTGCCGGTGATCTCGGCGACCAGGGCGGCGACGGCGGCGTGGCCCATGGCCAGGACGGGCTGGCGCACGGTGGTCAGGGGTGGGTCGGTGAACGCGATCAGGGGGGAGTCGTCGAAGCCGACGACGGACAGGTCGCCGGGCACGGTCAGTCCGCGGGAGCGGGCTCCGCGGATGGCGCCCAGGGCCATGAGGTCGGAGCCGCAGATGATGGCGGTGTGGCCGGAGTCGATGAGCTCCAGGGCGGCGGCTTGACCGCCCTCCACCGTGAACAGCGTGGTGACGACGTGGGGGTCGGGGTTGGTGATGCCCAGGTGGCGCTGCAGGTTCGCGGCGAACTCCACCCGTTTGCGGGCGGCCGGCACGAACCGCTCCGGGCCGATGGCCAGGCCGATCGAGCGGTGGCCGAGCGACACGAGGTGGCGGAAGGCGAGGTCGAGCGCCGCGGAGTCGTCGGTCGACACCGACGGTGCGTCGACGCCCTCGGCATGCCCGTTGACCAGCACGATCGGCATGCCGCTGCTGCGTAGCCGGTGGTAGCGCTCCTTGCTCGTGGAGGTGTCGGCGTGCAGGCCGGAGACGAACACGATGCCGTCGACGTTGTGCTCCAGGAGCATCTCGACGTACTGGTCCTCGGTGGTGCCGCCGGGGGACTGGGTGCACAGCAGGGGGGTGTAGCCGCGTTCGGTGAGCATGGTCTCGATGACCTGGGCGAAGGCGGGGAAGACGGGGTTGGAC
>NZ_JBFUBX010000006.1:0-168416 GCF_056405535.1 Cellulomonas sp. P1_G12_2
CCGCTGCACCGCCGGCTCCCGCAGCTCCCGCACCGCCGGCGCCGGCCCCACCGGCACCCGCCCCGGCGGAGGCCGCGGCGGCCGCGCCCGCGGCGAGCCCACCGCCGACGGGCAGGAGCACGCCGAGGGCGCCCAGCCCGACCAGTCCCAGCACGAGCGGCGCGATGACCGCACGCATGCCGTGGTTGACGTCGCCCAGCTCGAGCAGCAGCCCGCGACAGGTCCCGCAGTCCTCGAGGTGTGCCTGCACCTGGGTGGTCTCACGCGTGCCGAGCCCGCCCCGGACGTAGGCGCCCAGCTTCCCCGCAACCGCACGGCACCCCTCGTCGAGCGGGTCCTGGAGGTGCTGCTGCAGGTACGCCTGACGCAGTCCCTCGCGCGCGCGGTACGCGAGCGCGGCGACCCCGTTGGCGGTCAGTCCGAGGATGGGGGCGATCTCCGCGGGAGACAGGCCCTCGACCTCCGTGTGCCACAGCACGGCCTGCCAGCGCTCGGGCAGCGTGTGGAACGCCCGCGCGACGACGCCACGCTCGAAGCCGGCCAGCGCGGGCTCCTCGGCGGTGCCGGCCCACGCGGTGCCCGACTCGAGGACGGCGAGGTCATCGGTCGGCTGCATGCGACGGGCCTTCTCGCGGCGGACCGCAGCCACGCGACGCACCACGGTGAACAGGTACGCGCGGAACGCGGACTCGGGGCCGCTGCCGCGCTGGAGGGCGCCGAAGACGGCCGTGAAGGAGTCGGCGACGACGTCGTCGGCGTCTGCCGGGGAGTCCGTGTACTGCCGCGCGACCACCCAGGCAGCGCCCGCGTGCCGCTCATAGAGCGCGCCGATGGCAGCCGTGTCACCCGCGCGCGCGGAGAGGATCAGCTCCGCGTCCGCCGTGATACCGCCGTCCAGCTGCGTGCGTGGTGACACGAACAGCTCCCATCAGCTTTCAACGTCCGACCGCACAGACTGCCATATCCCTCGTTTCTACATAAGCGGAGAGAATCCCGGCGGGTGAAAACTCGCGGACCGGCGTCACACCCGACAGGTGTCGGCCTCTCATCCGGCGTGACGATGATGAACTCGGGGTCGAACAACGCTGCCCTGCCGGACGTCTCGGGAGCTGTCCCGACGGACGCCCTGCCCACGGCGGTCAGAGAACGCTGGCGCGACGAGAGCGTCCGGTCCGTGTGGCTGCGGCCGTCGGACTGGTACCACCCGGCGGTCGACGCGCTGGCCACGGCCGTGCTCGCCGCCGGTGACCCCGCGGCCGCCGCGGAGGAGCTGGGCCGCGCCCGCGGCTACGACGGCGTGGGCATCGGCGAGACCGTCGACGACCTCGCCTGCCTGTACCGCACCCTCGGCGCCGCCGACCCACCGACGGCCGTCCTGCGCGCGCTGTGCGAGGGCTGGGCCGACGCCCAGGCCGGAACGATCGCGTTCGGCACCGCGCTCGACCCGGAGTCGGGCCTGCCGAGCCGTCAGTACCTCGCCATCCGGCTCGCGGAGACGTACCGCGACGCGGCGCTGCCCACCCAGCGCTCCCGTGCTGCCGCCGATCTCGGCCATCACCTCGTCCTCATCGACGTCGCCGCGGGGGACGTCGACCCGTTCACCCGCGCCGCGCGGTCGGCCGCGGTCGGTGCCGCGATGACCACCACCTACGGCGAGGGCCACCCGATGGCGACGCTGGGCGGCGGCGTGTTCGCGGTGCTCGCGCGCGCCGACGAGGACCCGCACCCCCCGCTCGAGGCGCTCCACCTCGAGATCGCCCGCCGCTGCGAGCTTCTCGAGCTCAGGGCGTCCACGCGCCAGCCGGTCCGGGTCTGGATCGAACCCTTGCCGGCCACCCACGAGCAGGCTCTGCAGACGCTGGACCGGGTCTCTCGGCCCTGACCCGCACACACCGACGGGTGTCGGGCAGGTAAAGCGCAGGTCAGGGACTTGTCTGCACATCAGTAGGGACAACTCGGGCGAATGCGTCTACCGTCGATCCATGAACTCCGCAGGACTCGCTCCGAGCGGCCCTACGACGCCTTCAGGACGAAGGGCATCGGAAGCCGCTGAGAACCACCCGCACGACCCCGCACCCGACTTCCCGACGCAGCCGGACCGAAGCTCTTCCGGCGCCGTCACGCCCCACCTCCCCGCCGTCGACCCGGCACTGGCCGATTCCGACGAGCCCGGTCCCGTCCTCGCCGCCGGCGCTGCGGCCGACGTCTTCGCGCTCGACGAGCACACCGTCCTGCGCCGCTACCGCTCCGGCCGGGACGCCTCCGCCGAGGTCCGCCTGCTGCAGCACGTGGTCGCGCACGGGTTCCCCGCCCCCGCGATCCTGCAGGCGAGCGGCCCCGACCTCGTGATGGAGCGCCTGCACGGCCCCACCCTGCTCCAGGCCCTGACCGCGGGCGAGGTCTCGCTCTCGGACGCGGCGGGGATCCTCACCGACCTGCACTCGCGGCTGCACGCCATCACCCCGCCGCACGGCTGGGAGCACGGCGAGCCCACCTCGTGGCCGGTGGTCACGTCCGGGCCGGCGATCGTCCACCTGGACCTGCACCCCGCGAACGTGATCCTCACGGAGAGCCACGGGCCCGCGGTCATCGACTGGACCAACGCGCGCACCGGCACGGCCGAGCTGGATGTCTCCCTGACCGCGCTGATCGTCGCCGAGGTGGCCGTCGACGCGGGCGGCGTGTACTCGCAGGCCGCGCGAGCGTTCCTGGCGGCGTTCCTGCAGGCGACGGACCTCGACCCGCTGGCGGCACTCGACGAGGCTGCCGCCGTGCGCGCGCTGGACCCGTCGCTGGTACCCGGCGAGCGGGAGCTGGTGCCTGCCGCGACGGTGCTCGTGAGGGACCTGGTCGAGGTGGCCGCACACCCCTGACCCCGCACGGACGACGACGGCCGCCCCGGTTGACCGGGGCGGCCGTTCGACGTTCTCGGGGGCTCAGCGCGGGCTGAACGTGAGGCAGTCCGCCTCCTCGTGCCCGGCTCCGACGCGGATCGACTCCGCGGAGCACTCGAGCGACGAGTTGTGCACGCACTCGGCGCGCTGGCAGGCGCCGACGTGCGTGATCACCTTGTCGAGCCCGCCCTTGGTGCCCAGCGGGAAGAACGTGGTGCACTGCGCGTCGCCCGTGGCGCCACCGATGTTCACGGCGGCCGCGTGGCAGTGCGAGTGGTCGTTGTACGAACAGCCGGCGACCGAGCACTCGGCGACGGCGGGCATGTCCATCAGGGTGCTCATGTCGACCTCCGTGGGGGTGGGATCTGCGCGTTCCTTCGACGGTAGACCCGTTCCGCGCACCCTGCCTAGCAAGGTAGGACAGCCTTACCCGCAGGTCA
Source organism: Cellulomonas sp. P1_G12_2 (assembly GCF_056405535.1). Lineage (NCBI taxonomy): Bacteria > Bacillati > Actinomycetota > Actinomycetes > Micrococcales > Cellulomonadaceae > Cellulomonas > Cellulomonas sp. P1_G12_2. The sequence continues at coordinate 3,335 of NZ_JBFUBX010000006.1, forward strand.
GGGACGCGACGAACAACCGGCGGAGGAGGTGAATCGGCTGTGCGTCCTCCGGGATCTCGGCCGTCTCCGGACGGGTCGCTGACGCCTCCCCGGTTGCGACCGGTCACGGACGGCAGTCGAATGCCGTCAGGGGGAACCCATCCCGAGGAGGAGCACCATGGACGTGACCGGCTGGATCATCGTCGCCATCGTCGTCGTGCTGGTGATCGTGGCGGCTGTCATGCTCAGCCGTCAGCGCGGCACCCGTCGCGCCGAGGCCGAGCGGGCCAAGGCCCAGAAGATCCGCGAGCAGGCTGCCCTCGACCAGGTCGAGGTCCAGCGGCGGGAGGCCGAGGCCGCTCGCTTGGACGCGCAGGCCCGCCTCGCTCAGGCGGAGGCCGATGCCCGGGCCGCCGACGCGGCCGCGCTGCAGAACGAGGCACGGGCACGCAGCGCGGAGGCCACCGGCGCGCGCTCCGAGCTCGACGACCGCCTGAGCACGGCAGACCGCATCGACCCCGACGTCCGCACCGAGCAGCCCAGCACCGCGCGCGGCGTCGACCCCGAGGTGCCGGCCGAGCAACCGCGCACCGATCCCCGCGTCTGACCCGGGAACGACCGAACGGCCGACCCCCGAGAGGGTCGGCCGTTCGGTTTCGCTGGGGCTCAGAAGTCCCAGTCGTCGTCCTCGGTGTTCACGGCCTTGCCGATCACGTACGACGAGCCCGACCCGGAGAAGAAGTCGTGGTTCTCGTCGGCGTTCGGGGACAGGGCCGACAGGATCGCCGGGTTGACGTCGGTCTCGTCGCGCGGGAAGAGCGCCTCGTAACCCAGGTTCATCAGGGCCTTGTTGGCGTTGTAGCGCAGGAACTTCTTGACGTCCTCGGTCAGCCCGACGCCGTCGTAGAGGTCCTGCGTGTACTCGACCTCGTTGTCGTACAGCTCGAAGAGGAGCTCGAAGGTGTAGTCCTTCATCTCCGCCTTCTCCGCGGCCGACAGCTTCTCGAGGCCCTTCTGGTACTTGTAGCCGATGTAGTACCCGTGCACCGCCTCGTCGCGGATGATCAGGCGGATCAGGTCGGCCGTGTTCGTGAGCTTGGCGCGGCTGGACCAGTACATGGGCAGGTAGAAGCCCGAGTAGAACAGGAACGACTCCAGCAGCGTGCTGGCCACCTTGCGCTTCAGGGGCGAGTCGCCGCGGTAGTACTCCATGACGATCTCGGCCTTGCGCTGGAGGTTCGCGTTCTCCTCCGACCAGCGGAACGCCTCGTCGATCTCCTTGGTGGAGCACAGCGTCGAGAAGATCGAGCTGTACGACTTGGCGTGCACCGACTCCATGAACGCGATGTTCGTGTAGACGGCTTCCTCGTGCGGCGTGATCGCGTCCGGGATGAGCGAGACGGCGCCGACCGTGCCCTGGATGGTGTCCAGCAGCGTCAGGCCGGTGARGACGCGCATGGTGAGCGTCTTCTCCTCCTCGGTCAGCGTGGCCCACGACTGCACGTCGTTGGACACCGGGACCTTCTCCGGCAGCCAGAAGTTGCCGACGAGCCGGTCCCAGACGTCGGCGTCCTTGTCGTCGTCGAGCCGGTTCCAGTTGATCGCCGAGACGCGGCTGACGAGCTTGAGCTTCTCGCTCATCGCAGTGCTTCCTTCGTGTTCAGGACGGGGGTCAGAGCATGCACGAGACGCAGCCCTCGACCTCGGTGCCTTCCAGCGCGAGCTGGCGCAGGCGGATGTAGTAGATCGTCTTGATGCCCTTGCGCCAGGCGTAGATCTGCGCCTTGTTCAGGTCACGGGTGGTGGCCGTGTCCTTGAAGAACAGGGTCAGCGACAGGCCCTGGTCGACGTGCTGCGTGGCCTCGGCGTAGGTGTCGATGACCTTCTCGTAGCCGATCTCGTACGCGTCCTGGTAGTACTCCAGGTTGTCGTTGGTCATGAAGGGCGCCGGGTAGTAGACGCGCCCGATCTTGCCCTCCTTGCGGATCTCGATCTTCGACGCGATCGGGTGGATCGAGCTCGTCGAGTGGTTGATGTAGCTGATCGAGCCCGTCGGCGGCACGGCCTGCAGGTTCTGGTTGTAGATGCCGTGCTCCTTGACCAGGGCGGCCAGCTCGGCCCAGTCCTCCTGGGTGGGGATGTGCACGCCGGCCTCGGCGAAGAGGGTGGCGATGCGCTCGGTCTTCGGCTTCCACTCCTTCGACGTGTACTTCTCGAAGTACTCGCCCGTCGCGTACTTCGAGTCCGCGAAGCCGTCGAACGCGCGACCGCGCTCCTGGGCCAGCAGGTTCGAGGCACGGATCGCGTGGTACGCCACCGTGTAGAAGTAGATGTTGGTGAAGTCGAGGCCCTCGTCGGACCCGTAGAAGATGCGCTCGCGCGCCAGGTAGCCGTGCAGGTTCATCTGGCCGAGGCCGATGGCGTGCCCGCCCGCGTTGGCTCGCTTGATCGACGGGACCGACTCGATGTCCGTCTGGTCGGAGACGCCGGTCAGGGCGCGGATGGCCACCTCGACCGACTTGCCGAAGTCGGGCGAGTCCATCGACAGCGCGATGTTCATCGAGCCGAGGTTGCAGGAGATGTCGCGGCCGACGTGCTTGTACGAGAGGTCCTCGTTGTACGTCGACGGCGTGGAGACCTGCAGGATCTCCGAGCACAGGTTCGAGTGCGTGATCTTCCCGGCGATCGGGTTGGCCCGGTTCACCGTGTCCTCGAACATGACGTACGGGTAGCCGGACTCGAACTGCAGCTCGGCGAGCGTCTGGAAGAACTCGCGGGCGCTGATCTTGGTCTTCTTGATCCGCGCGTCGTCGACCATCTCGTAGTACTTCTCGGTGACGTTGATGTCCGCGAACGGCACCCCGTACACGCGCTCGACGTCGTACGGCGAGAACAGGTACATCGGCTCGTTCTTCTTGGCCAGCTCGAACGTGATGTCCGGGATGACGACGCCCAGCGAGAGGGTCTTGATGCGAATCTTCTCGTCGGCGTTCTCGCGCTTGGTGTCGAGGAACCGGTAGATGTCCGGGTGGTGCGCGTGCAGGTACACCGCGCCGGCGCCCTGACGAGCACCGAGCTGGTTGGCGTAGGAGAAGGAGTCTTCGAGGAGCTTCATCACGGGGATGACGCCGGAGCTCTGGTTCTCGATGTGCTTGATGGGCGCACCGTGCTCACGGATGTTGCTGAGCAGCAGGGCGACGCCGCCGCCGCGCTTGGACAGCTGCAGGGCGGAGTTGATGCCGCGCGCGATCGACTCCATGTTGTCCTCGATGCGCAGCAGGAAGCAGGAGACGGGCTCACCGCGCTGCGCCTTGCCGAGGTTGAGGAACGTGGGCGTGGCCGGCTGGAAACGACCGGAGACGATCTCGTCGACCAGGGAGATGGCGAAGTCCTGGTTCCCCTCCGCGAGGGCGAGGGCGACCATGCAGACCCGGTCCTCGAAGCGCTCGAGGTACCGCTTCCCGTCGAACGTCTTCAGCGTGTACGACGTGTAGTACTTGAACGCGCCGAGGAACGTCTGGAAGCGGAACTTCTTCGAGTACGCGTACTCGAAGAGCGTCTTGATGAACGCGCGGTCGTACTGCGCGAGGACCTCGGGGTCGTAGTACTTGTTCTCCACGAGGTAGTCGAGCTTCTCGTTCAGGTCGTGGAAGAACACCGTGTTCTGGTTGACGTGCTGCAGGAAGTACGCGCGCGCCGCCTCACGGTCCTTCTCGAACTGGATCTCGCCGTCGGCGCCATAGAGGTTCAGCATGGCGTTCAGGGAGTGGTAATCCAGCTCCGGCGTCTCTACGCGGGTATCTGCGACTGTCGTTGCCAAAATCTTCCCAATCCCTCGCGGACGGCTGTGACGTCCTCTTGCGTTCCCATGAGCTCGAACCCGTACAGGTAGGGGACGTGGCACTTGGCCGCGATGATCTCCCCCGCGATGCAGTAGGCCTCGCCGAAGTTCGTGTTGCCGGCCGCGATGACTCCGCGGATCAGCGCACGGTTGTCCTCGTCGTTGAGGAACTTGATGACCTGCCGGGGTACTGCTCCACTCTCGTTCCCTCCGCCGTACGTCGGCACGATCAGCACGTACGGCTCGGAGACGCGCAGGAACTCGTCCGACGGCCGGAGCGGGATGCGCTCGGCCGGCAGACGGAGCTTCTGCACGAAGCGGTGGGTGTTGTCCGAGGTGGAGGAGAAGTAGACCAGGGAGCTCATCGGTCGGATCCCCTCAGCTCGGGTCGTGCGGTGGTGCGGGCGCGAAAGACCCGCCGAACCGGCGCGGTCCGTAGACCAGGCGCCGATCCGGGGAGCTCGTCAGGCGACGGCGGCCAGGCGGTCGGCCAGCGCCTTGATGCGGTCCGGGCGGTAGCCCGACCAGTGCTCGCCGTCGACGATCACGACGGGGGCCTGCAGGTGGCCGAGCGACATGACGTAGTCACGCGCGTCGGCGTCCTCGCTGATGTCGACGACCGTGTACTCGGTGTCGAGCTTGTCGAGCGCGCGGTAGGTGGCATTGCACTGCACGCACGCCGGCTTGCTGTAGACCGTGATCGTCATGATGGGCTCCCCGTGTGGTCTGTCTGCGGCACGCTCTCCCCAGAGCGTTCGCGAAGCGAGTTCCTTGAAGTTGAAGGGCCCGTCTCCGGGCCGGACGAGGTGCTGAGCCTGACGAGAAGGTTCTGCACTGCGTCGTGACTAGACACTACACCTAGGGGTCCCACACGCAATGGACCACTAGGGGTTGTAGTGACAAGCGTGTCATTCTTCACCCTGTGGAGAAGTTCCAGGCTACCGGCGACCACTGACACGGCCCCCGACCAGCACCTTCGCGGGGCCGTGCACAGGCGTCCACAGGCACCTGTCCGGTGCCCACAGGCCGGTCCACACGGCAGTCCACACCCGACCCGTCCGATTCGCCCGGAACGCCCGGCACGACACGCCAGAGTCGGCTTTCCCGACCTGCACCCGACCGACCCGTGCCGGACGTGAGGGATGCTGTGCGCGTGCAGATCACGACGCTCGGAGGGCTCGCCGTCGACGGCCGGGCCGTCCGCGGCGACCGCCTCGCGGCCCTGGTCGGCGCCCTGCTCGACGCGCGCGGCCGCACAGTGTCGTCCGTCGCGCTCGTCGAGGTCGTGTGGGAGGGGCTCCCACCGGAGGACGCCGCCGGTGCCGTGCAGGCCCTCGTGTCGCGCGCCCGCCGTCTTGGCTTCGCGGTCGAGGCCGCGGGCGGCGGCTACCGCCTGCCCACCGACGGGCTGCAGATCGACGTCGACGACGCCGAGTCCCGTCTGACGCACGCCCGCGCGGCCCTGCAGGCGGGGGACGCCACACGTGCGCGGGACCTGGCCCGCGAGGCGCGGACGCTCCTGCCCGCCGTCCCGGACCTGGCGGACCCGGTGACCACGCGACTGCTCGGCGGCGTCCTCGCCGTCCTGGCCGAGGCCGGGCTGGCTCTCGCCGAGGTGGACGGCCTGGCCGACGACCTGCGTCGGCTCGCGCTGCGCACCCCGCCGGACGAGCCGCTCGTGGCCCTCCTGGTCCGCGTGCTCGCGGCGCAGGGTCGCGACGCCGAGGCGCTCGAGGTGGTCGACCAGGTGCGGACCGAGCTCGCGGACCGCTACGGCACCGACCCGTCGCCCGTCGTCGCGCAGGCCCACCTGGCGCTGCTGCAGGGGGAGCTGGGCGCGGCCGCACCCCGGGTCGTCGCGACCCTCCCGCCGGCCTGGCGCCGGGCGGCGACCCCGCTGGTCGGCCGCGACACCGACATCGCCCGGGTGGAGGAGGAGCTGCGGACGTCGGCGCTTATCACCGTCGTGGGCACGGGCGGGGCGGGCAAGACGCGCCTGGCCGGCGAGGTGGCCCGTCGCGCGGTCGCGTCCGGTCGACCCGTCCGCGTGGTCGAGCTGGCCGGTCTGCGCGCGCCCGCCGAGGTGCTGCCCACCGTGCTGGCGGCGATCGGCGGGTCCGACACGGCCGCGACCCGCGCCGACGCGCCCACCGAGCGCCGCCTGCTGTCCCCCGAGGACCGGCTGCGGCTCGCGGCGGCGGACCTCGACGGCCTCCTGGTGCTCGACAACTGCGAGCACGTGCTCGATGCAGCGGCCGTCGTCGTCGGCGACCTGCTGGCCGTCGCGTCCCCGGACGTCGTGGTGCTCGCGACGAGCCGTGCGCCCCTCGGCCTCGTCGGCGAGTCCGTGCACCGCCTGCTGGCTCTGCCCGACGCCGACGCCCTGGAGCTGCTGCAGTCGCGCGCTCGCGCCGGACGGGCGACCGTCGGCTGGGACCCCGAGCGGGCGCGCGAGCTGTGCCACCGGCTGGACAACCTGCCGCTCGCGCTCGAGCTGGCCGCCGCCCGCCTCCGGGCGATGACGGTCGAGGACCTGCTGGACGGCCTGAGCGACCGGTTCGCGCTCCTGGACGACGCGCTCCGCGGCCTGCCGGAGCGCCACGCGAGCCTGTGGGCGATGGTCGACTGGAGCCGCGAGCTGCTCGAGCCGCCGGACCGCGACCTGTTCCAGCGGCTGGCGGTCATCCCCGCGCCGTTCACCGCCGAGACCGCCGTCGCGGTCGCCGGCGCGCCCGCACCCGCCGTCCGGCGTGGGCTGGCCACCCTCGTCGAGCAGTCGTTGCTGACGCTCGACGAGCACGACGGCGGGCCCGCGCGCTACCGGATGCTCGAGACCGTCCGGGAGTACGGGGAGGCACGGCTGGACGCCTCCGGCAGGCGTGTGGAGGCGATGACGGGGCTGGTGCGCTGGTCGGCCGCCGACTCCGTGCGGCTGGCCGCGGACTTCGTCGGCTCCGGCCAGGTGCGCGCGTTCGACGAGTGCGTCGCCGAGCAGGAGACGTTCCTGGCGGCCCTGCGCTGGGCCGTCGAGCACGACGACCCCGTGGGCGCGGTCGACATCACCGCCGCGCTGTTCCACCTGTGGAGCGTGCGCGGCCTGCACCTCGAGGTCATCGAGTGGGCGCAGCGGGTGCTCCTCGCCGACGACCCCGCCGCGCGCCGTGCCTCCCCGATCTACCAGGGCATCGCATCCGGTCGGCCGCTGCCGGACGCCGACCGCCTGGCCGCGACCTGTCTGTTCTCCTCGGTGAACGCCGGCGTCTCCGTCTCTCAGCGGCTGGTGGCGCTCGCCGGGCGCGCGATCCGGCTCCTGACCGTCGAGCGCCCCGCCGAGATCTCCCCGCGCATCACCGCACTCGTCACGGTCATGCCCGCTCTCGTCTCGTCGGACACCTCCGTCACCTACGCCGCCGCGGAGCGCCTCGCGGACCACGAGGACGGCTTCCTGCACGGGCTCGGCCTGTTCATGCGGGCCGCGGCGCGGGAGAACGCGGGCGACCCGGAGACGTCCAGCGCGGACGCGCGCGCGGCGTACCGGGCGTTCGAGTCGATCGGCGACCACTGGGGCATGGGCATGGCCGCGCAGGGCGTCGGGCAGTGGCAGAGCGCCCGCGGGGAACCGGACGCGCAGGAGTGGCTCCTGCGCAGCCTGCGCCACCTCGAGATCGTCGGAGCGATGCAGGACGTCCGGAGCATCCGCGTGATGCTCGACGTGCAGCGCGCGCTCGGCGGGGACGACGACGCGCTGACACGGCTCCGCGAGGTGACGGCGTCGACGCAGATGGACGACGTCGACGCCGCACAGGCGCTGCTCGGGCTCGCGCACGTCGCCTGCCAGGCCGGGCGGGCTCAGGAGGCACTCGACAGCGCGGAGGCCGCCGCGGCGATCGTGGCCTCGATGACCGTGACCGTGCCCCAGGTGCGCATCGCGTTCCGCGTGGCCACCGCCGTCGTGCACCTGCGGGTGGCCGCCATGACGCCGTCGTACTCGGACACCTCGATCGCCACCGCGGTCGCGCTCATCGCCGCCGCCGCGCCCGACGCGCGGGTCACCACCGACATGCCGGTGCTGGGGTCGTTCGGGCTCGGCGTCGCCGAGCTGGCGGCCTCCCGCGGCGACGCCGAGCTCGCCCGCGAGCTGTGGGCGGCCGGCGTCCGGCTCGGGGCCAACCTCGTCATGCTCTTCCAGCTGGGGATCGAGGGGCCGCTGGCCGGCGCCCTCGGCGACGACGACGAGCGCGAGCACCTGCTGGCGTCGTGGCGCGAGCGGTCGTCGACGGACGCGGCCGACCGGATCCGGGAGCTCACGGCCGACATCTGAGGCCGTCGCTCCCGGATCCGGTCGTCGTCAGACCTTGCGGCGGTACGCCCGCATGGCCAGCGGCAGGAACACCGCGACCAGCCCGACGCACCAGGCCAGCGTCCAGTAGACGCTGTCACCCATCGGCGTGCCCAGGAACAGTCCGCGCATCGCGGCGACCAGGTGCGTGAGCGGGTTCCACGCCACGAACGTCTGCATCCAGCTGGGCAGCGTGCCCGCCGGGACGAACACGTTCGACGCAAAGCTCAGCGGCATGATGATCAGGAACATGATCCCCTGCACCGCGCCGGAGGTCCGGACCTTCATGCCGACGAACACCGACACCCAGGACAGAGACAGGGCGAACACCACGGCGAGCAGGCAGCCCGCGACGGCGCTGAACGGGTCGGTGAGGATCCGGAAGCCCATCAGGTACCCGATGCCGAGCGTCATCACCGTGACGATCACGTAGCGGACGACGTCCCCGAGCACCGCCCCGATCAGGGGTGCCGACCGTGGGATGGGCAGCGACTTGAACCGGTCGAAGATCCCCTTCTCCAGGTCGGTGTTGAGGTTGACCCCGATGGCGATCGCACCGGTCGCGATGGTCTGCGCGAGGATGCCCGGCAGCAGGAACTGCAGGTAGGTGTGGGTGTCACCCGCCACCGCCCCGCCGAAGATGTAGACGAAGATCACCAGGAAGATCGCCGGCTGGAGCGTGACGTCGATCAGAGCCTCGGGCGTCCGCCACGTCTTGATCAGGCTCCGCTTGGCCAGCGACAGGGAGTGCCGGACCAGCGGGAACGGCTTGCGGGCGACCGGGGCGGCCGACGTGGGGACCGCGCGAGGGGAACGGTGCTCGGTGAGCGTGGTCATCAGGCCACCTCCTTCGTGGTGGTGGTGTCATCCTCGGACGCCGTGCGGCCGGTGAGCGAGAAGAACACCTCGTCGAGGCTGGGCAGGTGCAGGGACAGCTCGGTGACGCCGATGCCGGCGCTCGCCAGCCGCGACACCGTGGCGGTCAGGGCGGAGTCGTCCTGCACGGGGACCGCGAGGACGCCCTTGCGGATCTCCTCCGGCGCCGACCCGGAGGTCACCTGACCGAGGATGGTCGCGGCCTCCGCCATGCGGCTCAGGTCGGACGGGCGCACCTCGAGGGTCTGGCCGCCGACGATCCGCTTGAGCCCCTCGGGGGTGTCGTGCGCGATGACCCGACCATGGTCGATGACCGTGATCTCGTCGGCCAGCGCGTCCGCCTCCTCCAGGTACTGCGTGGTGAGCAGCACGGTCGATCCGTCGGTGACCAGCGAGCGGACCACGTCCCACATGTCCTCGCGCTTGGAGGGGTCCAGGCCGGTGGTCGGCTCGTCGAGGAAGATGACGTCGGGACGGCCGACGAGGCTCGCCGCGAGGTCGAGGCGGCGACGCATGCCACCCGAGTAGGTCTTGGCGGGCCGGTCCGCCGCGGCGGTCAGGTCGAACCACTCGAGCAGCTCGGCGGCGCGGGCGCGGGCGCCGACCCTTCCCAGATCGAGCAGCGTGCCGAACAGGACGAGGTTCTGCCGGCCGGACAGGTCTTCGTCGACGGAGGCGTACTGGCCCGTGAGGCCGATCGACTGGCGGACGCGCTCGGCGTCCTTGACCACGTCGAAGCCGCCGATGCGGGCGTGGCCGGCGTCCGGGACGAGGAGGGTGGACAGGATGCGGACCGCAGTCGTCTTGCCGGCGCCGTTGGGGCCGAGCACGCCGAGGACGGTGCCGCGAGAGACGGCGAGGTCGACGCCTTGGAGCGCCTTCGTCTCACCGAAGTGCTTGACGAGGCCTTCTGCCTCGATCACCAGGTCGTGTGTCATGGCTCCAGGCTGGAGGAGCCCGCTGACAGGGCCCCGACACGGCGCTGACACGCTCCATGTCGGTGGGACGTCCGAGGAAGTGAGCGCTGGAGCGACCAGATGCTCGGACGTCCGGGTCAGCGCAGTGCCGCGAGCAGGCGGTCGAGCTCGTCGTCGGACGTGTAGTAGTGCGGGCTCGCGCGGACGACCTCCGTCAGTCCCCGGACGCCGTAGTCCAGCTGGGCCGACGAGATGCGCGTGACGCTCACGTTCACACCGGCGGCGGCGACGCGGGCGCGGACGTCATCGGCACGCATCCCGTCGACCGTGAAGGTGACGATGCCGGACCGCCGCACCCCCTTGTCACGCACGGTGACTCCGAGGGTCTGGGCGAGCTCTTCGCGGAGGCGTGCCGCGAGCGCGGTGACCCGCTCCTCGATCGCGGGCAGCCCGATCGCGAGCGCGTAGTCCGCCGCCGCGCCGAGGCCGAGGTTGTCGGCGATCGACCGCTCCCACGTCTCGAACCGCAGGGCGCCCGGGACCACCTCCCAGGTCGTCGGCGACGACCAGGTGGCCGCGCCGAGGCCGAGGACGGGCGGGACCAGCCGCTCGGTGATCGCACGGGAGGCGTAGAGGAAGCCGGTGCCGCGGGGGCCGCGCAGGAACTTGCGGCCGGTCGCGGCGAGCAGGTCGCAGCCGAGGGCGGTCACGTCGACGTCGAGCTGGCCGACCGACTGGCACGCGTCGAGCAGGAACGGGACGCCTGCCTTGCGCGTGAGAGCGCCGACCTCCACCGCCGGGTTCACGACACCTCCCCCGGTCGGGATGTGCGTCAGGGCGACGAGGGCGACGTCGTCGTCGAGCCGGCGCTCCAGCTGGTCCAGGTCCACCTGCCCGTGCTCGTCGTCCTCGATGATCTCGAGCGTGGCGCCCGTGCGCTCGCACGCCTGGAGCAGGGCGATCGCGTTGCTGATGTACTCCGTGCGCGCCGTGAGGATCCGCTGGCCCTGCGTGAGCGGCAGCGACGAGAACGCCACGTTCCAGGCGGCGGTCGCGCTCTGCACCAGGGCGATCTCGTCGGGCTGCGCGTGGATCAGCCGCGCGACCGAGCCGTACACCGCCGCGACGCGGTCCTCCGACTCGGCCTCCGCCTCGTACGGACCGATCTCCGCCTCGCGCCGCAGGTGCGCGACCACCGTGTCCGTCACAACGCGGGGGCGCAGGGCTCCGCCGGCGTTGTTGAGGTGGGCGACGTGCTCGACGCCGGGCGTGTCACGGCGGGCGCGGTCGAGGTCAATGCCGAGATCGATCGTCACGGCGCCGAGTGTAGGCAGCCGACCCGCGGTGCCCTATGGCCACCCGCGACGACGTGGCTCCTCGGACGTCCGCAGATTCGAGTGCCTGGACGACCGAACGCGCGGACGCTGCGGGCGTCGAGAGCTGGGGTCCGCAGATTCGAGCGCTCCCGCAACCGGATGCGCGGACGTCCGCACTCGAGGAGGCTCCAGGGCGCTCGAGTGCGGACGTTGCTGGGTGGTGGTGCGGGACGTCCGCGCTCGTGTGGGCTCCAGGCCCATCGAGTGCGGACGTTGCGGTGGGGGTCAGCGGGAGCTGGGGCGCCAGAGGACTACTGCTGCGCGGTCGGTCGTCGTCGTCGGGCGGCGGAGGCGGTTGGCCGTGCGGTTGACCGCGACCACGTCGCCGCGCGGGTCCGCCGTGAAGACGCGGCGGCCGGGGTCGACGAACGCGCGCAGGTACTCGATCTGCCGCTTCAGCCCCTCGAGCTCCGCCTCGAGCTCGAGGATCCGCTTGATCCCCGCCAGGTTGACGCCCTCGTCCTGCGACAGCCGTTGCACCTCGCGCAGGGTCGCGATGTCCCGCAGGGAGTACCGGCGGCCGCGGCCGCTCGCGCGGCTGGGGCTGACCAGGCCGAGGCGGTCGTACTGGCGCAGGGTCTGCGGGTGCATGCCGGCCAGCTCGGCGGCGACCGAGATGACGTACACCTTGGCGTCCTCGCCGGCCATGGCTACTTCTTCGCCGCGGCGAGCAGGTCCGCGCGCACGTCCTCACCGGACGTCGCGATGCCGAACGCCTGGACGGCCTCGCGGGCGGCGGCGTTGAGCCGCTGGGGCACGACGACCTGGACGGTGGTCAGCAGGTCGCCCTTGGTGCCGGGGACACCCTTGCCCTTGACGCGCAGGACACGCCCGGACGGGGTGCCCTCGGGCACGCGGACGCGGACGGTGGACCCGTCGAGCGTCGGCACCTCGATCGTCGCGCCCAGGGCGGCCTCGTCGAAGGCCACGGGCACGGTGATGCGCAGGTTGTCGCCGTCGAGGGAGAAGACGGGGTGCGGTGTGACGCGCACGGTGATCACCAGGTCGCCCGCGGGGGCGCCACGGTCACCGGGTCGGCCCTTGCCACGCAGCCGGATCTTCTGGCCGTCGCGGACGCCGGCGGGGATGCGGGCGTTCACGGTCCGGCCCTCGACCACGAGCGAGACGGTCGATCCCTCCACGGCCTGCCGGAACGGGAGCGTCGCGCTGGTGGCCAGGTCGGCACCCTGCTGCGGGCCGGGGGCGAACCCGCCACCCGCGTTGCCGAACAGCCCGCCGAGGATGTCCTCGAACCCCGACGCACCACCGGGGGCGTTGGTGTAGCGGACGCGACCGCCGCCCTGCTGACCGCCGAACATGCCACCGAAGACGTCCTCGAACCCCGCGCCGCCGCGACCGCCCGACGTGAACCGCGGGCCGCCCGCCATGGCGCGCAGCTGGTCGTACTGGCCGCGCTGCTCGGTGTCGGACAGGACCGCGTAGGCCTCGCCGACGTCCTTGAACCGGGCCTCAGCCTTGGCGTCGCCCGGGTTGTGGTCCGGGTGCATCTGGCGCGCGAGCTTGCGGTACGCCTTCTTGATGGTGGCGGCGTCGGCATCCTTGGGCACGCCGAGGACGGAGTAGAAGTCCTTCTCGAGCCAATCCTGTCCGGTCACGCCGCCTCCTTCCTTGAGTCTGTGGAGCAGCGTCCGGGCAACGACCTGCTCGTTGCCCGGACGCTACCCGTGTTCTACGCCTCGGGGTCCACGACCGCGACGCGGGCCGCCCGGATGATCCGGTCGGGCGTGCGGTACCCCGGCTGGAGCACCATCTGCACGGTCGACTCCGAGACGTCCGGGGCGTGCGAGTGCATGAGCGCCTCGTGGATCGCGGGGTCGAACGGCTCGCCGACCGCGCCGTAGCGGGTCACCCCGAAGCGACCGAGGGTCGCGTCGAGCTTCTCCGCGATGGGCAGGAACGGTCCGGTGAGGTCACCGTGCTGGCGAGCCAGCTCGATGTCGTCCAGCACCGGGATCAGCGCCTCGACGATCTCGTGCACGCCGCGGTCGTGGGCGGCGAGGGCGTCGGCCTTCGACCGCTTCACGAACCCGGAGTACTGCTGCTCGAGGTTGTAGTACGCCGCCTTGGAGCGCTGGAGCTCGTCCAGACGCTCGGCGGCGAGCTTCTCCGCCTCGACGAGACCCTCGAGGACGACCTCCTCCTCGGCGGAGGCCGCGATGGACTCCGCGTCGGCGAGGATCTGCTCCTCGGGCGTCAGGTCGCCGTCGGCGTCCTCGGTCCCGGACGTCACTTCGATGCCGCCTCGTCCTCGTCGTCGACGATCTCGGCGTCCACGACGTCCTCGTCGGACGACGTGTCAGCCGCAGGCTGCTCGTCGGCCGGCGCAGCGCCCGCCATGTTCTCGGCGGAGTAGATCGCCTCGCCGATCTTCTGGCTCGCCGCGAGCAGGGCCGAGTGCTTGGCCTTGACCGCGTCGATGTCCGTGCCCGCCAGCGCCGTCTTGAGCTCGCCGACCGCGGCCTGGACCTCGGTCTTGACGTCGTCGGGCAGCTTGTCGGCGTTGTCGACCAGCAGCTTCTCGGTCGAGTAGACGAGCTGCTCGGCGGAGTTGCGGGTCTCGGCCTCCTCGCGACGCGCCTTGTCCTCGGCGGCGTGCTCCTCGGCCTCGCGCACCATGCGCTCGATGTCCTCCTTGGGGAGGGCCGAGCCGCCGGTGATCGTCATCGACTGCTCCTTGTTGGTGCCGCGGTCCTTGGCGGACACGTGCACGATGCCGTTGGCGTCGATGTCGAACGTGACCTCGATCTGCGGCACACCACGCGGCGCGGGCGCGATCCCGGTCAGCTCGAACGTGCCGAGCGGCTTGTTGTCCCGCGCGAACTCACGCTCGCCCTGGAACACCTGGATCAGCACGGACGGCTGGTTGTCCTCGGCCGTCGAGAAGATCTCCGAGCGCTTGGTCGGGATGGCCGTGTTGCGCTCGATGAGCTTGGTCATCACGCCGCCCTTGGTCTCGATGCCGAGGCTCAGCGGGGTGACGTCGATGAGCAGGACGTCCTTGCGGTCGCCCTTCATGACGCCGGCCTGCAGAGCGGCACCGACGGCGACGACCTCGTCCGGGTTGACGCCCTTGTTGGGCTCCTTGCCGCCGGTCAGCTCCTTGACGACCTCGCTGACGGCCGGCATACGGGTGGAGCCGCCGACGAGCACGATGTGGTCGATCGCGGACAGCTGGATTCCGGCGTCACGGATGACGGACCGGAACGGCTCCTTGGTGCGGTCGAGCAGGTCCTGCGTCATCTGCTGGAACTGCGCACGCGTGAGCTTGGTGTCCAGGTGGACCGGGCCGTTCTCGCTCATGGACAGGTACTGCAGCGAGATGTTGGTGCTCGTCGCGGACGAGAGCTCCTTCTTGGCCTGCTCCGCCGCCTCGCGCAGACGCTGCACGGCGATCTTGTCCTTGGCCAGGTCGACGCCCGTGGAGTTCTTCACCTCGGAGACCAGGAAGTCGACGATCCGGTTGTCCCAGTCGTCGCCGCCGAGCCGGTTGTCGCCGGAGGTCGCGCGGACCTCGATCGTCGAGAAGCCGTCGTCGTCCTTGCCCACCTCGAGGAGGGACACGTCGAACGTGCCGCCACCGAGGTCGAAGACGAGGATGAGCTCGTCCTCCTTGCCGCGCTCCAGGCCGTAGGCCAGGGCGGCCGCGGTGGGCTCGTTGATGATGCGCAGGACGTTGAGGCCCGCGATGGCGCCGGCGTCCTTGGTGGCCTGGCGCTCGGCGTCGTTGAAGTACGCCGGGACCGTGATGACCGCGTCGGTGACGGGCTCGCCCAGGTAGGCCTCCGCGTCACGCTTGAGCTTGGAGAGCACCCGCGCGCTGATCTCCTGCGCGGTGTACTTCTTGTCATCGATCGCCTGCGACCAGTCCGTGCCCATGTGCCGCTTGACGGACGAGATCGTGCGCTCGACGTTGGTGACGGCCTGGCGCTTGGCGATCTCGCCGACCAGCACCTCACCCGTCTTGGAGAACGCGACCACCGACGGCGTCGTGCGCGACCCCTCGGCGTTGGCGATGACCGTGGGCTCGCCGCCCTCGAGGACTGCGACCACCGAGTTGGTGGTGCCGAGGTCGATGCCGACTGCTCGTGCCATGTGTGTGCCTTCTTTCGTGTCGTACTGGGGTGTGTCGTCTCGCTCTTGAGTCCGGCTGGCTCAAGTCTGCGTCGGGTTGGGGCTCGGCGCAAACTCGGGTGGGTCGAACTTGAGTCTGTTGGGCTCAACCTTGCGAGTGCGCGTCGCATTCCCCCGGCGGCAGCGGGAGCCGCTCGACCGGCACGCGTCCGGCGATGTGGCTACGGTGCAGTGATGAAGCGCTCGTTGCGCACAGCGCGGTCCGCCGTCCTCGCCGTGCTCGCGGCGCTCGCCCTCGTCGGCTCAGCCGGCTCCGTCGCCAGCGCTGCGCCCACCGCCGCGTCGCGCGTCGTCTACGACGCCCTCGGTGACTCGTACGCCTCCGGGTACGGCGTCCCGCCCTACGCCGAGTGCGGCCGCTCGCAGAGTGCCTACGCCGTGCAGCTCGACGGGCGCCAACGCCTGCGACTCGACGACTTCGTCGCCTGCGCGGGCGCGACCACGACCTCGCTGGTCACCGGCGGCCAGCTCGCCGCGCTGGATGCCGACACGGACCTGGTGACGTTGACCGTCGGCGGCAACGACATCGGCTGGTCGAGTGCGGTCGCCGCCTGCCTCGGCGGCACCGACGCCCTGTGCACCGGCGCGGTCGCCGTCGTCGACGCACGGACCACGAGCCTGTTGCCGGCCCTGCTCGACACGGTGTACGCCGGGGTCGCCGCGGCCGCCCCCAACGCCCACGTCGTGGTGACCGGCTATCCGCGGCTGTTCTCCCCCGAGTACGGCGCCTACCTCGCCGCCTCGTCGGCGGAGCTCAGCACCCTCAACGCCGCTGCGGACACCCTCGACGCGGTGATCGCTGCCGCCGCCGACCGCGCCGGTTTCCAGTTCGTGGACGTTCGCAAGAGATTCGACGGCCACGGAGCGAACTCGCCGGATCCGTGGATCCTCGGGCCGTCGGACCCGGGAGCCTTCCACCCGACAGCCGCTGGCTACGAGGCCTACACGGCCGCCGTGAACTCGGCGCTGGGTCCGGTCAAGCCGGGCTGCGGCAGGCACGACCGGTGAGGCGATCGTCGTCTCGCAGGTCGACGACGAGGTCCACGTCCGGCCGGAGGCCTCCATGGGCAAGCTGATCTACGCAGCCAACACCTCGCTCGACGGCTACCTCGAGGACGAGAACGGCTCCTTCGACTGGTCGGTACCCGACGAAGCGGTGCACGCGTTCTGGAACGAGCACGAGCGGCACATCGGCACGTCGCTCTACGGCCGCCGCATGTACGAGACGATGCGCGTCTGGGAGGACGACGACTGGTTGGCGAACGAACCGGCCGTCGTCCGCGAGTACGCGGGGATCTGGCGTGACGCCGACAAGGTCGTCTACTCCACGACGCTCGACGCGGTGTCGACGGCGCGCACGAGGATCGAGCGGCAGTTCGATCCCGAGGCGGTACGACGGCTCAAGGAGGAGTCGGGCTCGGACCTGAGCATCGGCGGCGCGACGCTCGGGGCTGAGGCGTTCCGGCACGGGCTCGTCGACGAGTGCGTGCTCCTTCTGTGCCCGGTGCTCGTGGGCGGCGGCAAGCCGGCGCTGCCGCGAGGGGTACGGCTCGACCTGGAGCTGCTGGATCACCGACGGTTCGGCAACGGCGTGATCTACGTGCGCCACGCGGTGCGAAGCGCCATCTGACACCAGTGGCGGCCCGCACGACGTACGTCTGAGGGTTCACCGCGGCGCCGGGCGAGGCGTCGCCTAGACCCGTTCGACGCCGTCTGCCTGCGGTCCCCGGTCACTCTGGCGCACCTGGAACCGGACCCGATCGCCCTCCTCCAGCCCTTCGGCGCCCCGCACGACCGACACGTGCACGAAGAGGTCAGCACCCCCGGCATCCGGGGTGATGAAGCCGAACCCGCGCTCCGCGTCGTAGCGCGCGACGACGCCCTCGCCGCCGCGCACAGGGCCGCCGGACTCCCTCGGGGGGCCGGACCGTGCGCGTGCCGGCGCCGCGGGGGCGCTCCCCACGAGCCGGATGTTGCGGGCCTGGAGCCCCTTCTCGCTCGTGCCGACGTCGAAGGTCACGCGATCGCCCTCGGACAGCTCGGTCACCCCCGACGGCAGCGACCGGACGTGGACGAAGAGGTCCTCGCCGCCCGAGTCGGGGGTGACGAACCCGAAGCCCTTCTCCCCGTCGTACCAGGACACGGTGCCGTCCGCACCGTCGGACGCCCTGGGGCGTCCGGTGGCCTCAGCCCCGAGCGGCAACAGGTGGTCCGCCTGCGGCCCCTTCTCCCCGTCGACGACCAGGAACGCCACCCGCTGCCCGTCCGAGATCACGCCGCCGCCCACGATGGCCGAGCTGTGCACGAAGATCTCCGCACCACCGCCGTCGGGCGTGATGAAGCCGTACCCCTTGCCCGGCTCGTACCAGGAGACCGTGCCGAGCACACCCAGGAGTGCGTCGGGGGCGTGGTCGCCCGTGATCCGGACGCGGCGGGCCTGCGGGCCGCGGTCACCCTCGCCCATCTCGAACTCGACGACCTGCCCCTCCCGGAGCACGTCGTCGTTGCCGACGATCTCGGATGCGTGCACGAACAGGTCCTCGGCCCCGTCACCGAGGTAGAGGAAGCCGAACCCCCGCTCGGCGTCGAACCAGCGGACAGTTCCTTCGGGCACGTGTGACTCCTCGTCGCAGCAGGTGTTGCTGTCACCCATTCTCCCCCGACCGGGCGGGGTAGGAAGCGACGGCGGCTCTGATCGCCCGCGCGTCGCCGTCGAGGAGCGACCTGTCGCGTTCCGGCGGCTCGGACCTGAGGGTCCAGCCGTCTCCGACGTAGCGCGGGATGACGTGCAGGTGGAAGTGGAAGACCGTCTGGAAAGCAGCCTTGCCGTCACAGAGGAGGACGTTGATCCCCTCGCAGCGCAGGGTCGAGCGTCGCAAGGCTCGTGCCAGGTCGTGACCGACCGACCACACGTGAGCGCTGGTGGCTGGATCGACGTCGTCGAGGCCCACCGCGTGCTCGCGCGGCACGACGAGCAGGTGGCCGGGCGTGACGGGGTTCAGGTCCATGAAGGCCATCACGGTCTCGTCCTCGTACACCACGCTGGCCTCGGCCTCTCGGGCCACGACGGCGCAGAAGATGCACCCCTGCGCTGCCGGCGCCGCGTTCTGTGTCACGCGGGCAATCGTCCCAGGGCGGTATCACCAGGGAAACGGTCGCGCTCCTTCTCCCCGAAGCCCGCACTGGGCGGGGGCGACGCACAGTCAGGGAGAACAGTGGCCGACAACATGTACGCGGGTGTCTCGGTGCAGGTGTTCCCGAATGGGGACGCGGCCCTGAGCACGCCGCACAACGACGTGAAGGCGTTCCTCGACTACGTCCGACAGTTCAACGGGGTCAACTTCCACGCGCAGGACGACGACGTGCGCGAGTGGCGGTTCAACCGGGAGTACGACAACTGGCAGGACAGCCTCGGCATGGACTCCGTCCGTGTGCTCCACACGTACACGCACATGGGTATGGCGGCGGACGGCCGCTACGTCGCCGCGATGGGCCGCACCTGGGACAACAGGTTCCTGGCCGAGTCCACGCGGATGTCGTTCGGCGACCAGCGCCTGCGCTACCTGATGCTCCACGGCTGCCACTCGCTCGAGATGCAGGGGGGCCAGAACCCCTGGCGCACCTGGGCGGAACCGAACAAGGGCGCGCGGATGATCTTCGGTTTCGACGGGCTCACCTACGACGTCGGTGGACTCGGCGCCGGATTCTTCCGGGAGTGGAACAAGGGGAAGTCGTTCAGCCAGTCGTGGCAGGACGCGGCGTTCTCGACCCTGACGAACCACCGGCCGTCGTCCACCGCCTGCGGCGCGACCGCGGAAGAGGCACAGGACCGGCTCTGGAACGAGCGCCTGTTCCACGGCGGTGCCGTCTCCGACAACTGGTACTGGTGGAGATGGGCTGGCCCGACGGTGATCGAGGTCGTCATCACGATCACGGTGCCGCCGTCACCGATGCGCCTCTCGGTGGAGCGCCGGCCTGTCGACGACGAGGTCGCGCGGAACCTGGGCGACCGGTTCGGGCTCCGGCCGTGGATCGCGTCCGCGGCCTCGCCCGATCCCGAGCACCGGGACGACGGCGGCGACGCCCTCGTCGGCCCCCGTCTCGTCCTGTCGCCGGACGGGTCCTACGAGGCGTTCCTGGCCGAGCCGGACCGCTACGCCCGACCGATCGACGTGGACGCCGCCAGGGAGATCGCCGAGCGGACGGTCCGGTCTCTGGAGCTGGACACCGAGCTGGTGCTCGACGCCCTCACGGTGACCGAGCACGGCGGCGCGAGCCAGGACGGCGACCGTACCGAGACGGCCATCGCCGACTTCACCGCCCACTTCCGGCAGGTGTACGACGGGACGCCGATGGCCCGTGGCCACGACGGTCACGTGAGCGTCACGCTCGACGCGGGGGGCACCGTGTGCAGCGTCTCCGACCGGACCGTCGCCGTGGTCGACGCCGTCGAGGCTGCACCGTCCGACGGCTACGAGGTCGACGTCGACGAGTCTCTCGGTCGCGCGATCGCAGACCTCGAGCGGCAGCTCCGCTGCGATGGCCGCAGCGACTCCGAGCTGGTCCTCCTGCCGGACACCCGGGACGTCTCCTACCGCGTCGACCACGGCTCAGCAGTCCTGGTCGCGCGCGAGGAGGTCGAGATCCGCAGCGGCGACTTCGCGATCCGCAAGGTCGTCGAGGTCGTCCTCTAGCCAGGGCCCCGACCGGCCACGCGCGCCCGGGCGTCCAGGCGCGCGACGGACTCCCGCACGGAGCCGTGCAGCATCAGCTCCACGTCGCCGACGAGCCGGTACGGGTCCCCGACCATCCCGTCCGAGACCCACCGCAGCACCACGGCAAGGACGGCCGACGTGTAGAAGTCGACGACCAGCGCACGGTCGGCCGGGCTCGCCGGACCCCCGCCACCGACCTCTCCCACCACGGCCTCGGTCACCGGCCTCATGTGCCAGAACAGGAAGCGCTCCAGCCCCGCTCGGCCCAGCCCGTCGAGGACTGCGGTCGTCGACGACCGGTTGTCCCGCAGGTACCCCATCAGCCGCACCAGCCCGTCCGCCCACTCGTCGTGGTGGGCCGACACGCGCACCTGCTCCGCGACCTCGGTCTCGAACACCCACACGGCGAGCTCCTGCACGTCGTGGAAGTGGTAGTAGAACGCCTGCCGGGTCAGCCCGCAGTCCTGGGCCAGGTGCGTCACCGTGACCCTGGCCAGCGGCTCCGACCGGAGCCGGGTCTTGAGCGCCGTCGCCAGAGCGTCGCGCGCGTCCGTGCGGCGCGCGTGCTGACTCCCGTCGTGGCTCACACCCCCATCAACGGCCAGTGCACCCCTCGTCACCGTGGGTCGAAGGTCCCAAGAGACGGCCGGCACCGCGCCCGACGAAGCCCCCGCGAGCCGCTCGCTGGACACATCCCGCCGGGTGTCCAGTGCCCGCCGGGGCGCAGCCTTCCTACCGTCGAGCACACCCGGAGCCATGCGGGCCACGGGCGGTCCGCGAGGAGGTCACGATGTTCCTGTTCGACACCATCGGCTGGCAGTCGTGGGCGATGTGGTTCGTCGTCCTCGGCGCCCTGATCGTCCTCAACGAGGTCACCCGCCGCTGGAAGTGGGCCGGGCTCGCGTTCTTCGTCGCGCTGCCCCTGGTCCTGACCGTGTTCGTGTGGCCGTCGACCGCCGGCGAGGGCTCCTCGACCGGCACCTGGTTCCACTGGGTGAAGGTCTACTCGGCTCTGGCCGGCTGCCTCGGCTTCATGCTGCTCCGGTACGTCGACCGACTCTCCAAGAACCGCTGGATGCTGCTCTTCCCCGCGCTGATCCTCGCGGTCAACATCTGCGAGGCGGTCATCCGTGACTTCCAGGTGGCGGGGCTGCAGGGCATGCACGACGGCGTGTTCATGGTCGGTGGCGTCTGGAACTACATGAACGGGATCGCGGGCATCCTCAACGCGCTCACCATCTGCGGCTGGGTGGGGATCATCGTGTCGCGGGACAGGTCCAAGGACATGATCTGGCCCGACATGCTCTGGTTCTGGATCATCGCGTACGACCTGTGGAACTTCGCCTACGTCTACAACTGCGTCGGCGACCACGCGTTCTACGCCGGTGCGGCGCTGCTGATCTCCTGCACGATCCCCGCGTTCTTCCTCAAGAAGGGCGCCTGGCTGCAGCACCGCGCGCACACGCTCGCCCTGTGGATGATGTTCACGATGGCGGTCCCGACGTTCGTCACGTCCTCGCAGTTCGCCGTCGCGTCCTCGCACGACGAGAGCGCCCTGTTCGTGGTGTCGGCCCTGTCGCTCGCGGCCAACGTCGCCGTCGCCGTCTACCAGGTGCGCGTCATCGTGACCCGGCGTCGCAACCCGCTGCGGGACGAGCTGTTCACGCACCTGCGTCCGTACCGCGAGGTCCTGGAGGCGAACGCGCCGCTCGCCGCCGCAGGCACGGACCGGCCGCTCGCAGCCGTCTGAGCACTCGCTGCCCTACGCTGCCGTCCGTGGGCACGAGGGGGTGCTAATGACTGCTCTGGAACGCCGGGCGGAGACGTCGCCCTGGCCGCTGGTCGCGGAGCTCATGCGGACGCACGGACTCGCGGGCCTCGCGGTCGCGGTGGTCCAGGACGGTGAGCTCGCCCTGGCGCGCGGGTTCGGGACGCGCGACCTGAGCACCGGCGAGCCCGTCACACCCGACACGCTGTTCCACCTGGCGTCGGTGTCCAAGCTGTTCGTCGCGACGGCAGTCGACCAGCTGGCGACCGCCGGGCCGCCCGTGCTCGACCTCGACGGCCCGGTCGTGCGGTGGATCCCCGAGCTGACCCTGGCCGACGGTCGGCAGGGCGAGGTCACCCTGCGCCACCTGCTCACCCACACGAGCGGCATCCCGGACGTCGTGGACTACGGGTGGCACGACCCGCAGCTGGGCGACGACGCCCTGGCCGAGTTCGTCCGGAGCCTGTCCACCGCGAGCCTGGCCACCGACCCGGGCGCCGAGTTCGCCTACTGCAACGCCGGGTACGAGGTGCTCGGGCACGTGGTCGCCACCGTCACCGGGAGGACGTTCGAGGCGGCGATGAAGGACCTCGTCCTCGATCCGGCGGGCATGGCGCACAGCACGTTCCTGCGCGCGGACGTCCCGTCGGAGCTCGCCTCCTCCCCGCACGTCGGCGCACCGCTGGTCGTCCCGCCCGGCGCCTATCCGTACACGCGCCGGCACGCGCCCAGCTCGACGCTGCACTCCAGCGTCACGGAGCTGTCCCGGTGGATGCTCGCCACGCTCGCGCACCCCGACGCACCCGAGCGGATGTGGCAGCCGCAGGCGGAGGTCGGGGAGCCGCCGTGGAGCGAGTCGGTGGGCCTGGGGTGGCACCTCGGCACCTACCGCGGGCACAGGATGGTGGGCCACAGCGGCGCCGATCCCGGCTTCAACTCGCGCCTGGCGCTGATCCCCGACCGCGGGACCGGCGTCGTGGTGCTGGCGAACTCCAACACAGCCCCCGTCCGCGTCGTCGTCCGAGCCGCGCTCGACCTTGCGCTGGACCTGCCGACCGAGGCGGCCGACGTCGACGCGCCGCTCCAGCCGATCACCCTGCCGGTGGCGGCAGCCCTGATGGCGGGAGGCACGGAGGCTGCGGTCGACACGTTCCACCGGCTGGAGCGGAGCGTTCCCGCCCAGGTCGACGTCGACGACGGGCACTTCGAGGACGCCGTCTGGGGCGCGATCGAGCTGCACCGCCCCGAGCTGGTCCGACCTCTCCTGGACGTGTGGACGACCGTTCGACCGGACTCGTCGCCGGCCTGGGCGATGACCGGGTGGGCGCACCTGGTCGACGGCGACATCCGCCCGGCGGCCGAGCTCTTGCGTCGGGCCGTCGACCTCGACCCCGAGAACGAGGAGGCGGCTGCGCTGCTCAGGGGTGTGGACGGATCGTCCGGCTGAACGCGGTGACACCAGAGGGACTGCCTGGCACAGTGTCGGATCCGGGTGAGTCGTTCGTGGAACAGGTGAGAGGCCGCCGGTGGCGGCCGCCGGGACAAGGGAGTCATGCGATGCCGCGGTACCTGATCTCGTTCAACGAGGGCGCGATGGACCACATCCCCGACGGGGACTGGGGCGACGTGAGCCGGGACTCGCACGCGGTCATGCAGGAGGCCGCGGACGCCGGGGTGTGGGTGTTCGGCGGCGGGCTCGAGCGRCAGCAGGCGAGCGTCGTCGGCACGGACGGGATGGTCACCGACGGCCCGTTCCCCGAGACCAAGGAGGTCATCGGCGGGTTCGCGGTCGTCGACGTGGCGTCACGCGACGAGGCGCTGGAGTGGGCCGCCAAGATCGCCGCCGGATGCCGCTGTGCGCAGGACGTCCGCGAGCTCATGCCCGACGCCCAGACGGACGCGTTGCTCGGCAAGACTGCGAGCTAGGAACGACACCTATGCCGCATCCGGGTGAATCGGCGTGGAACCCGCGGGCCGGCCCACGGGGCGCTGGGACCATCGACGGATGAGCTCGCTCCCCGCCGCCGGCTGGTACGACGACGGCGTGACCGCCGGTGTGCTGCGCTGGTTCGACGGCGCGACGTGGACCGAGCACACGAAGCCGAACGCCGCGCCCGCCCCGGTTCCGGTCGCCGTCGAGGTGCCGACCTCGACGTTCGGCAACCTCCCCGTCGGGCGGCTCGGCCAGTCCCTCAACCTCGCCGACCGCGTGGTCGAGGGTGAGGCGTACCAGCGCAACCGGCTCGACGACGCGGTCAGGCTGCGCCGCCGGGGTCTCACGATGTTCGGCAGCGCCCTCGTGGTCCTCCTGGTGACCGGCGCGATAGGGATCGTGATGCACGGCGCGGACACGATCTGGTACGCCGGCGCAGCAGTGGCCGTGTTCCTGTGCGTCCGAGCCTGGCGCGACTACCAGAACGCGACCTTCCGGGGGGCACCCGAGCTCACGACGACCGCGTGGGCACTGGCGGGTGCCGCACTCGTCGTGGCGCTCGTGGTCCTCCTCGTCGGTCCGGTCGTCGCGATCAACTCGCTGGCGCACATCGGGGACACGGTCCCGCACTAGGCCGAATACGTGGGCGGCACGAGGCGGAACATCCCTGCATGTCCCCCGTCGTGAACCCCAGGCAGGTGCCCGGTCGAGCCTCACTGCCAGACGGTCGCCTTGACGTCCGGCTCGACCGGCAGCTTCGGCAGTGCGGGCGCAGGTCCGGAGGCGGCCAGGTCGCGCACGTTCTTCTGGACGGCGACCACGGAGAACAGCGCCATCGCGAAGCCCAGGCCGAAGAAGCCCTTCTCCGAGAGCTCCAGCGGCGCGTTCGCCAGACCGGCCGACACGAGCACGAGGGAGGTCAGGACCATGGCCCACGACAGGCCGAGGAAGATCGCCGTCACCGGCACGCCCTCGGCCCGGTCCCGGACCGACTTCTGCACCGCGATCGCGGAGAACAGGCCGAGCAGCAGCAACGTGCCGAGGAAGCCCTTCTCCGACGGGACCAGCTCCGCGTTCCACAGTCCGATGCCGAAGGCACCGATCGCGATGATGAGGGCGACCCAGGACGCGCCGACGAAGGCCGCGGTCGGACGTGCGGGAACGGGGTTCTGCGACATGGGGACGCTCCGGAGGTCGGGCTGCCGGCACCGTGCCAGCCGCGGCCCTGATGGTGGTGGTCCGGACGGGCCCACCGCAAGGGTCCCGACCGACGACCCCCGGTTGGGCTAGTTGGCCTTCGTCGCCCGAGCCGTGCGCGTCGCCAGGCCCATGCGACCGCCGGTCGGATCAGCCCGCCTCCACCGGCAGCCAGAGCTCGACCGTGGCGGTGCTGAAGTCGTCGGCGCGGTCGAGCACCGCGACCACCTCGGGCCCGGGCCGCAGGCGCCAGGGGTTGGACGGGAACCACTCGGTCGCCGTCGCGGCCCACACCGCCTGCAGGGTGTCCGGGTAGGGACCCGCCGCGCGGAAGACGGCCCACGCTCCCGCCGGGACGGGGAGGACGTCGAGGTCGTCGGGGACGTCCACGGCGTCCGTGACCGCCACCCCGTGCAGGTAGGTGAGCTCGGTGCCCTCCTGGCGGTCCGGGTCGATGTCCGTGCTCACGGCGAGCAGCCCGTGCGGCTCCGCGTCGCCCAGGTCCTTCAGCCGCTGGTGCTCCTGCGGGGTCAGGGAGGTGACGTGCTGCTGGATGGCGGTGTTGACCCCGTGGTGCACGAGTGGCACTCGCGCGGCGTGCCCGGCGAGGCGGAAGGCGGGTCGGGAGACGAGTCGGACGTCCATGGGCAGTGCTCCTTCGACGGTCAGGCGGAACCTGAGGCGCGGCTGGGTGCGGAAAGGGCCACCGTCGCGCCGGGCCTGTCCCGGGCTGACGCCGTGCACCGACCGGAACGCCCGCCCGAAGGCCTCTGCCGAGCCGTAGCCGTAGCGCACGGCGATGCCGAGCAAGTCCCCGGACCCGATGACGACCTCCGCCGCGGCGACCGTCATGCGCCGACGGCGCACGTACTCCGAGAGCGGCATCCCGGCCAGCGAGGAGAACATGCGACGCAGGTGGTACTCGGTGGTGCCGAGCGCCGCGGCGAGGCGGACGACGTCGAGCTCCTCGGTGAGGTGCTCCTCCACGAGGTCCACGAGCTGGTTGAGCCAGGCGATCACTGTGCCCCCTTCCGCTGTCCACCTTGTCGTCCGGACACGCCGCGCGACCCGATCATCGCGGTCGGTTGCGATCAGGACGAGGCCTTCACGAGACCTTGACACCGACCCTCGGCGGACGTCGGCGTCGGCTCGGTACGGTCGCCAGGCGCCGGCTGCCCGGCGGGGGCGACGGACAGGAGATGCGAGTGCCGGAGATGACGCGCGCCGATGCGGTGCGACGGGTCGGCGCGGGCGTCGTCGCGCTGCTGGCGCTCTGGACCGCCGGGACGCTGCTGGGCAACGGCACGGGGGCTCTGCTCGGCGATGGGCTCCGGGCGATGCTCGGGGAGGGACCGCAGTCGGCGGTCGGCGACCTGCTCCGCGCGGTACGGGCGGACGGGTTGCCGGCGCTCACGCTCGCGCTCGGGTTGGTACCTGCGGTCGCGCTCGTGCTCGTCGCCGCACTCCGGCCGGCCGGACCGTCGTCGCGCGCGGCCCGGATCGTCGTCGGCGTCGTCGTCTCGGGGATCGTGCTGCTCGGCTACGCGGTACTGGTCGTGACGGCCGACCCGACCGCGCTGAGCCTCGCGACCCGGTCCTGGTACTGGACTGTCGGGTCGCCGCGCATGCTCGCGGGTGTCTGGCTGGCGCTCCTGGCCGTCGGGACCGGCGTCGCCGGCGGTGGCGCGCTGGCGCGTCGTCGGGGTGCGGTCGTCGTGGGGGCGGCGCTCGTGACCCTCGGCGCGCTGGGCACCACGCTGTCCGCGGGTGCGTGGATCGCGTGGACGGTCCTGTCGGCCGGGCGGTACCGCGGGGGGCCGACGGTGGCAGCCGTGCTGCTGGGCGACGGCGCGCTCGCCCTGGCGCTGGTCGCCGGCATCGCCGCGGTGGTCTCCGGGTGGGGCGCGCTCGCGGCGTGGCGGCTCCTCGCGCACTGGGTCGTCCCCGTGAGCGAGGCGCAGGCGCGACGTCGGCGCCTGGTCGGCTGGGCGACCGCGGGTGCTCTCGTGGTCGCGCTCGGCATCACCGTCGGCGTGCGGGTGGCGCAGCGGCAGACGGTGTCTGACGTCGTCGCCGACCCCGTGCTCGCGGCGTGCGTGGAGCACACTGCCTTCGCGCCCGAGCGGCTCGACGAGGTGTACACGATCGACTGCCCGTGGGACGGCAGCGGTGACCAGGTGAGGTCTCTCGCCGGGATCGAGAACCTCACCTCGGTCCGCGAGATCGACCTGACCGGCCAGGACGTCGCCGACCTCGGTCCGCTCGCCGCGATGACCGGACTGACGTCGCTGCGGCTGACCGGCAACGACGCGGTCGCTGACCTCTCGGCCCTGGGCGGGCTCCCGCTGACGAACCTCGGGCTGTCGGACACCGGCGTGACGGACCTCGGGCCGCTCGCACGGACGACGACGCTGCAGTGGGTCGGCCTGGCCGACACCGGCGTCTCCGATCTCGGGCCGCTCGCCACCTCGGTCGGTCTGCTGGAGCTGGACGTCGCGCACGCGGCCGTCGCGGATCTGTCGCCCCTGGCGGGCGCGGGGTCGCTCAGCATGCTCGACGTGCGGGACAACCAGGTGGCGGACGTGGCGCCGCTCGCCGCGATGCCCGCGCTCGACGAGCTCTGGGTGGGCGGCAACCCCGTCACCGACCTGCGGCCGCTGCTCGACGCACCCGCACTGCTCGGGGTGGACGTCGAGGGCCTGGACGGGCAGACGCCCGGGATCGAGGAGCTGCGGGCGCAGGGCGTCTACGTCGGCGGGCTGGCGTGACGCACCGTCGCGTGTGGTGAGGTTGCCCGATGAGCCCCCTGCCCGTGCGCGCCGTGCGGGTGCAGGACCAGGAGCCCGTTCCGCTCGACGCCTGGTTCACGCAGGTGCCCGCCGTCGCCCAGGTGCTGCGCGAGGGCTGGCCGCTGGACCAGGTCACGGTGCTCGTCGGCGACAACGGGGCCGGGAAGTCCACGCTCGTCGAGGCCGTCGCCATGATGTTCGGGATGGGGGCCGAGGGCGGCTCGACCGGATCGCGGCACGCCACTCGCCGGTCCGAGTCCGAGCTGTGGCGGTACCTGCGCCTGGAACGCGAGATCGGCGCCCCGCGGGGCGGGTTCTTCCTGCGCGCCGAGACGATGCACTCGTTCTACTCGTACCTCGAGGACAACCCCGGCGGCGGGCCGGAGCCGGTGTTCCACGAGATGTCGCACGGCGAGTCGTTCCTTGCGCTGGTGACCGAACGCATGAAGCCGCGATACCCCGGCCTGTTCCTGCTCGACGAGCCCGAGTCCGCGCTCTCGTTCACCGGGTGCCTCGCCCTGGTCTCGCACCTGACCACGTTGGTGCGCACGACGCCGTCGCAGGTCCTGCTGTCGACGCACTCACCGGTGCTGGCGGCGATCCCGGGCGCGACGATCTACGAGGTCGGCGACTGGGGCCTGCGGCGCTGCGACTGGGACGAGCTGGAGCTGGTACAGCGGTACCGCGGGTTCCTGGACGACCCGCGTCGCTTCCTCCGGCACGTCATCGACGACCTTGGGTCTTGACGGTTCACTTGTTTTTTGCAAGTGTCGGTATCGCCACGAACCAGACCCACGAGAGGCAGCACCATGACCGCGATGTTCGTCAACCTGCCCGTGACCGACCTGGAGCGCGCGAAGGCGTTCTACACAGGGGTCGGATTCGCCCTCAACCCGCAGATGTCCGACCACAACGCCGCGTGCTTCGTCGTCGAGCAGGACCACAGCTACCTCATGGTCCTGGTGCGCGAGTTCTTCCAGAGCTTCACCGACAAGCCGCTCGGCGACCCGGCAGTGAACCCGTCGGTGTCGACCGTCGTCTACCTGGACAGCCGAGAGGCGGTCGACGCGAGGGCTGCCGACGGGCTCGCCGCGGGCGGTGTCGAGGAGCGACCCGCCTCGGACTACGGCTTCATGTACCAGCGTCAGCTCACCGACCCCGACGGGAACATCCTCGAGTTCGGCTGGTTCGACCCCGCCGCCGCGCCGGCTCCCGAGGCGCTCGCCGACCAGCAGGCCTGAGGCCGATGGCTGCACGCGAGTACGGGCAGTACTGCGGCGTCACGCAGGCCCTCGAGCTGGTGGGTGAGCGCTGGGCCCTGCTCATCGTGCGTGACCTGCTGGTCGGGCCGCGCCGCTACGGGGAGCTGGCCGCAGGGCTCCCCCGCATCCCGACCAACATCCTGGCCGCGCGGCTCAAGGAGCTGCAGGCCGCCGGCATCATCCGGCGCGCACCGCGCTCACGCATCGTCATCTACGAGCTGACGCCCTACGGCCGCGAGCTCGAGCCCGTCGTGCTCGCGCTCGGGGCCTGGGGCTTCAAGGCGATGGGCGATCCGCGCGGGGAACAGGTCATCACCCCCGACTCGATGACCATGACCCTGCGCACCGCCTTTCGTCCGCAGGTGGCGGCGCACCTGCCCGCGACCGCCTACGGGGCACGAGTCGGCCCGGCCGAGCTGCTCGTCCGGGTCGACGGCTCCACCCTCGAGGTGACGCGAGGCGACGGACCGGTCGACCTCGCGTTCGCCGCGGGTCCGGGGCTCCGCCGGGTCATCTCCGGCGAGCTCGCCCCGGACCGCGCGATCGCGACCGGCGTGGTCGAGGTGCTGCACGGGCGCGGTGAGCTCCTCGACCGCTTCGCCAGCACGTTCCACCTGGCCGCCTGACCGTCGGTCAGAAGGTGAGCAGCACCTTGGTGGCGCGGCGCTCGTCCATCGCCCGGTAGCCCTCGGCGGCCTGCTCGATCGGCAGGGTGAGGTCGAAGACCGTTCCCGGGTCGATCTGCCGGTCCCAGATGAGCGTGATGAGCTCGGGCAGGAAGCGGCGCACCGGTGCGGGGCCGCCGTGCAGGTGGACGCCGGAGAAGAAGAGCTCCTGGCCGGGCAGTGCCACGTCGTGGGAGACGCCGACGTAGCCGACGTGCCCGCCGGCGCGGGTGGCACGGATCGCCTGCATCATCGACTCCTGGGTGCCGACGGCCTCGATCGTGGAGTGCGCACCGAGCCCGCCGGTGAGCTCCTTGATCCGTGCGACGCCGGCGTCCCCGCGCTCCTCGACGATGTCGGTGGCGCCGAGCTCGCGGGCGAGGGCCTGCCGGTCGGCGTGGCGGGACATCGCGATGATCCGCTCCGCTCCGAGCTGCTTGGCCGCCAGGACACCGAGCAGCCCGACGGCACCGTCCCCGACGACCGCGACGGTCTTGCCGGGTCCGACCTCGGCGGCGACGGCGGCGAACCAGCCGGTGCCGAGCACGTCGGACGCGGCCAGCAGCGACGGGATCAGGTCCGCGTCGGGCATGCCCGGGGTCGCGACGAGGGTGCCGTCGGCGAGCGGGATGCGGGCGTACTCGGCCTGCGCGCCGGGGAGGGCGCCGGGCTGGCGATGGACGCAGTGGGTCTGGTAGCCGGCGAGGCAGATCTCGCAGGTGTTGTCGGAGGCGAAGAACGACCCGACGACGAAGTCGCCGACCTGCACGTTCTGGACGGCGGAGCCGACCTCCTCGACGACGCCCACGTACTCGTGGCCCATCGGCTGGTGGTCGACGGCGTCCGTGCCGCGGTACGGCCACAGGTCCGACCCGCAGATGCAGGTGGCGGCGAGCTTGATGACCGCGTCGGTCGGCTCGACGATCGTCGGCCGCTCGGTCTCGTCGACCCGGACGTCGCCCGGGGCGTACATGACGACTGCGCGCATGGTGGTGGTGCCTCTCTCTGGGGGTGTGCCCACCAGGCAACCGGACGCGGCGCGGGGTGGGGAGTCCCTGCTGAGGGGTGTACCGGCAGTGCACCTCTTCGCACGGACTCCCTCGTCGGCGCCGCGCGGCCTACCGTCGGGAGCATGGACAACCGAGCGGACGTGCGCGAGTTCCTCATGTCGCGACGGGCGAAGGTGACCCCCGAGGCGGCGGGCGTCCTCGGCGGCACCAACCGCCGCGTGCCCGGCCTGCGGCGCAGCGAGGTCGCGATCCTGGCCGGAGTGAGCGTGGAGTACTACGCCAAGCTCGAGCGGGGTGCGATCGGCGGGGCGTCGGCGTCGGTGCTCGACTCCGTCGCGCAGGCCCTCCAGCTCGACGACACCGAGCGCGCGCACCTGTTCGACCTGGCCAGGGCCGCCGACGGCATCCCCTCGTCGGGACGGCCGCGCCGCCGTTCGACCCGGTCGTCGACACCCCGGCCGAGCCTGCAGTGGGCGCTGTCCGCGATCACCGACGGCATCGCGTTCGTGCGCGACCAGCGCCAGGACCTGCTGGCCACCAACGCGCTCGGCCGCGCGTTCTACTCGCCCGTCATCGGCGACGGCGGCCGCACCCCGAACCTCGCCCGGTTCCAGTTCCTCGACCCCGCGGCGCGCGACTTCTACCCGGACTGGGACCTGTTCGCGGAGATGTGCGTCGCGATCATGCGCGCCGAGGCCGGCCGGGACCCGCACGACACGGGCCTGCAGGACCTCGTCGGCGAGCTGTCGACGCAGAGCGAGACGTTCCGCCGGCTCTGGGGCACCCACGACGTGCGCACCCACGGCGCCGGGACGAAGCGGTTCCACCACCCCGTGGTCGGCGACCTCACCCTCGCCTACGAGGAGCTGGCCATCACCGCCGAACCGGGCCAGGTGCTCCTGGTCTACACCGCCGAGCCGGGCTCGCCGTCGGCCGAGCGCCTGCGCCTGCTGGCCTCGTGGGCGGCCGACCTGCCGTCGGTCCCGCGATGAGTGACGTCGACCTGGAGGGCTTCCGCGATCACGTGCGCCGCGGGGCCGTCATCGAGGGAGGCTCGGCGCAGCACGCGTTCCTGCACCGGGCCGGCCAGGACGCGCTGCGGGTGCTCGCGGAGCTGAACACCGGCTACCGCACGCCTGAGGAGGTGCGCGCGCTGCTCGCGCGGCTGACCGGGCGGCCCGTGGACGAGTCGGTGACGGTCTTCCCGCCGTTCTTCTGCGAGTTCGGCAAGAACCTGACGCTCGGCAAGGACGTCTTCATCAACATGGGCTGCACGTTCCAGGACGCCGGCGGCATCACCATCGGTGACGGCACGCTCATCGGTCACGGGAGCACCGTCGTCACCCTCAACCACGCGACCGACCCCGCTCGACGTGCGGACATGGTCCCCGCGCCCGTCGTCATCGGCCGGAAGGTCTGGCTCGGCGCGGGCGTGACGATCGTGCCGGGCGTGACGATCGGCGACGGCGCGATCATCGGGGCGGGCGCCGTCGTGACCAAGGACGTGCCGGCCGACGCGATCGTCGCGGGCGTCCCCGCCCGGCTGATCCGCCCCACGGGATTCGACGCCTGACAGTCACCGGACGTGCAGCGCCGCGGGCTCGTCGCCCCGGCCGGTCGGCGCCCGGCGCCGAACGGTTCCGGGCCTGAGCGACGCGGGTGCGATACAAAGCACGCGTGACCCCACCGGCGCCAACCCTTCGCGAGTCGCGCGGCTTCGCCCGCCTGTGGACCGCCTCGACGGCCTCGGCGTTCGGGAGCTACATCACCGTCCTGGCGATCCAGGTCCTCGTGGTCGACGTGCTGGCCGGCGACGCCGTGGACGTCGGGCTGGTCAACGCCGCGCGGTGGGTGCCGTACCTGCTGTTCGGGCTGCTCGCCGGGGTGCTCGTCGACCGGGTCCGCCGCCGACCGCTGCTCGTCGCGACGGACCTGCTCAGCGCGGTCGCGCTCGCGGCGATCCCCGTCCTGTCCGCGACCGGTTCCCTGACCGTCGGCTGGCTCGCGGGGGTGATGGCGGTCTTCGGTCTGTGCACCGTGGTGGGCGACGCGGCGTTCCAGTCGTTCGTCCCCCGGCTCGTCCCGACGCGGCTGCTCGGACCCGCGCACGCCCGGCTGGACCAGTCCGACGCCGTGGCGCAGGCGAGCGGGCCGGCGGTCGCGGGCGGTCTGGTGCAGCTGCTGGGTGCGCCCCTCGCGGTGCTCGTCGACGCCGTGAGCTATCTCGTCTCGGCCGTCCTCCTGATCACCGTCACGTTGGACGAGCCCCGAGGCGGATCGGTGCGCAGGGTGCGCGACATCGGCCCCGAGATCCGCGAGGGCCTCCGCTGGATCTACCGGCACGCGACGCTGCGGCCGCTGGCGCTCACCACCCACGCGTGGTTCGCGTGCTCGGCCGTGGCGGGTGCCGTGATGACGCCCTTCGCCCTGCGGACGCTGCACCTCAGCCCTGCCACCCTGGGCCTGGCGCTGGCCGCGGCGGGCGTGGGGGCGCTCGTGGGGGCCTCCGTGGCGGTGCGTCTCGGTGACCGGTGGGGCGCGGGGCACGTCATCATCGGCGCCCGGCTCGGCACGGGGACGGCGTGGGGGCTGATGGCGGCGGCTGCCCTGCTGGTCCCCGCCGGAGCGGTCGACGGGACGTGGGGTGGCGGGCGCGCCTGGGTGCTGTTCGCGTTCGGGCAGCTGCTGCTCGGTCTGTGCATGGGCGCCGAGAACGCCAACGAGATGGCCTACTGGCAGACCGCCACACCCGACCGGTTGCAGGGTCGGACCAACGCCACCAGGCGGTCCGCCAACCGCGCGGTGATCGTCGTCGCCGCGCCGCTGGGTGGCCTGCTCGGCGACGCCGTCGGCTATGGCGCCGCGCTCGTCGTGGCCGGGGCGACGTTGGTCGTCGTCGCCACCGTGTCGCTAGCCACCGGGGTGCGGCGGGCGCGGCTCGGCGACGAGCACACGCCGGCCGTCGTGCCTCGACGGTAGGTCGTTGACTCGAGCGCACGTCGGAGGTCGGGGACGTTCGGCCCTGGACGGCACCTGCGGACCAGGACGAGCGTCGATCGAGAAGGCACTCGAGCGCAGGGGGTGAGCGGCATGGTCGACTGGCTGCACGAGGTCGTGCACGGCGCGTGGAGGGCCGACGCCGTCAATCGCGCTGACCAGCTGCGCGGCGAGATCGTTCGTCTCCGGGGGGTGGACGGCGCCGACGCCGGGCTGCTCACCCAGGCGTCCGACCGGGTCGAGGCGCTGTTCGAGGCACCGGCGCCCGGCAGGGACCGGCCACACCTCCGCCACCAGCGGATCGCCGTGGTCTGGGACGCGCTGCACGACGCCGAGGAGACCGTCGACCGGGCTCACGGCGACGTCGTCGTCCTCACCCGGCGCGCCGCGGAGCACGCTCGGACCACGCTGCCGCTCGCGCGGGCCGACGAGGCCATCGCCACGCTGGACGCCGCACGTGCTGCGGCCGCCCGGGCGGACCGGGCGCGGGACGTCATCGTGCGCTGCCACGCCGTCTCGGCGCACCACCTCGAGACCATGCGCAACAACTCCCGACTGACGTCCGTGCTGGCGCTGATCGCCTGGGCTGCGGTGGTCGGGCTGCTGGTGGCGCAGGGCTGGCTCCCGGACGACCCGTTCCTCACGATCCCGAACGGCACGGACAGCGCCGCGCTGGCGATGGCACCCTGGGTCTTCCTGCTCCTCGTCCTGGTCTTCGGAGCGCTCGGCGGACTGGTCTCCGCGATCACCTACGCCCGCAACGACCGCATCGACACCCGCTGGTTCAACCCGGCGCCTGCCCTCGTGGCCATCAAGATCGCCTGCGGTGCGCTGTTCGGCATGCTGGGAGCCCTGCTGGTGTCCGCCAAGGTGCTGACGTCCGTCACCTACGACACGCTGGCGCAGGCGCTCGTCATCGCCCTGGTGTTCGGGTACGCCCAGCAGGTGCTGACGCGCGTCCTCGACCGGTACGTCGCGGTCGTCGAGGAACCGACAGCAGCCGAGTCGGCTCCGGCCGCGATCAAGGAGCTCACGGAGAACGGCCCGGACGCGGCGCTGGCCACGCAGTCGGCGACGACGTCCGGCGCGGGACTCAGCGAACCGCCGACCTCGACGCTCGCGATCCTCGTCGACGTCCCCGATCTCGAGGCCGAGGACCTCAGGCTCCTCGCCGTCGTCGGTCGGCGAGACGGGACGCCCACGGCGTGATCGCACGCGATGGGCTCTGCCGTGAGCGCTGACCCGCGCACGGTCGAGCGCCTCAGTCCCGGCGACCTGGTGGAGCTCGCCACGGACGTGGGCCCGGTGCCGATGAACGTCGGCGCCGTGCTGCTCCTCGCCGGGGGGACCGGGACGAGCGCGGCGCGGGTCGAGGCCGCGCTCGCTGCGCGGATCGCGACCATCCCACGGCTGAGCCAGCGCCTGGTGACACCGCCGTGGGGGCTGGGTCGCCCCTACTGGGTGGACGATCCTGGCTTCGACGTCGCCGAGCAGGTGTCCCGGGTGCGGTGTCCGGGCACGGGCGACGAGGACGCCCTGCTCCACGCCGCTGTCGAGGCCGTCGCCCGCCCGCTGCCGCGCTCCGGGCCGCTGTGGCGCGCGGTGGTGATCACCGGGCTGGACGACGGGGGGGTCGCGCTGGTGGTGGTGCTGCACCACGTGCTCGCCGACGGCATCGGTGGCCTCGCGGTGCTCGCGCGGCTCGTCGACGACGACGGGTCGACGCCTGCCGCCGCGCCGACCGTGCGACGTGCGACTCCCCGCGCCGGAGACCTGCTGCTCGACTGCACGCAGGAGCGGGTCCGCATGCTGCGCGGGCTGCCGGCGGCCCTCGCACACATGCGCCGCGGCCGGGTCGAGCTCGCAGGAGGTGGACGCCGACACGCCCCGCGGTCCTCGCTCAACGCACCGACCGGCCCACGGCGGCAGGTGACCACCGTCGAGGTGGACCTCGACCCGGTGCGGGCGGCAGGGCGTCGCCACGGTGGGACCGTCAACGACGTGCTGCTGGTCGCGCTGACCGAGGCGATGGCGCGCACGCTGCACCGCCGCGGTGAGCACGTCGAGGAGCTCGTGGTCTCGGTCCCCGTCTCGGGGCGGTCCTCGACCACCAGCGGCGACCTGGGCAACCGGGTCGGTGTGATGCCGGTCCGGGTGCCCGTCACGGGAGGGATGGCCGAGCGCGTCGCGCAGGTCGCACGCGGCACCCGGGTTCGCAAGACGCAGACCCGGGGCGCCTCGGCCGCGCTCGTCGGGCCGACCTTCCGCCTCCTGGCCGCGGTCGGGTTGTTCCGGTGGGTCGTCGACCGTCAGCGCCTGGTCAACTCGTTCCTCACCAATCTCCGGGGCCCCACCCGACCGCTGGCGTTCGCCGGCGCGCCGATCGTGCGGGTCGTGCCGATCACCGTGACCGCCGGCAACGTGGGCGTCGCGTTCGCGGCGCTCTCCTACGCGGGCGGGCTGACCGTCACCGTCATCGCCGACCCGGACGTCGTGCCGGAGACCGGCGCTCTCGCGGCGGACCTGCGGAGCGCCCTGCAGCAGATCGTCGACGCCTGATCACGCCACCCGGTCGAGCACCCAGGAGATCACTGCCCGCCACTCGTCCAGCCACCCGAACAGCATCGCGGCGAGCAGCAGGCCGCCCATCAGCACGAGCGACTGCACACCCGCCACCGCGGGAGCCCGATCCCGTCGCACCAGTCCGATCGCCAGGAGGATCAAGGCCCGGGCGCCCGCAGCCAGGAACAGCAGGAGGTCCGCTCCCGCGGTGAGCGACGACCACAGCTCACTCTCGTCCGGGGCCACGTTGAACGCAACGAGCACGCCGAGCGCCCCGACGAGCAAGAGGATCGCGACCGTCACCACGCGGGCGACCGGCAGCGGGAGCCTCGAGAGCACGCCACCGACGAGTGCGTCGACGGCCCCGCCGCCGGAGGTGGCGACGTCCAGGAGGTCCTCGTCGGTGTCCTGCGTGGGATCCCTGTCGGGTCGCGGGCCGAACGCCCGGATGACGAGGCCCATACGTCGCCACGCCCATAAGGCCAGCCCGGTCAGGACCGCGGCCGAGACGATCGCTCCGGACCGGAGGAAGGTGGACGGGGAGATGCGGTCAGACTCGAGGAGCAGGACGAGTCCCCCGTCGACGACGAGGATCGCGCCCATCGCGATCGCTCCCAGGCGGACGTTCCGGCGGTCGGCGGGCGTCGCCTGCCGGTTGACCGAGAACGTCGGCCGGCTCCGCTGCAGCGTGAGGAGCTCGTGGCCCGCGATGCCGAGGTTCAGCAGGACCTCGTCCGGAGGCGTGAAGGACTCCGTGATCTCGTCACCCACGCGTGGTCCGCTGCGCCACGACGCCAGCAACGCCAGCCCGATGACGAGCACCAGCGCAGCCAACCCGGCCTTCCAGCCCCACGCCACCCATGCCGCGACCAGACCGAGGACGCTCCCCGCGCCGGCGATCCAGAAGCCCTTCGTGCCGTGCGACGGCCACGAGATCCGGCGCTCCCACCCGTCAGGCGCGAACCCGGCCGACAACGATGCCTCGAGCTCCGCCTGCAAACGGTCGACCGCCGAGTCCTCGGGGTCCTGTACCGGCTCGACAGCCTGGTCGTCTTCAGCGCTCTCCATCGGGCACCCCCTCAGGCGCCGCCCCTGCCGAGATGCGTCCTCGTCTGCGGCGCTCCCAGGACCCACTCCAGCACCAGGTCCCGATCCTGACCAGGGCACGAGGTCCCCACGTGGTGGCGGTGCGGTGTCGGATCGGGGCAAGGTCGTTCGTGGCACGGGTGAGGGGACGCTCGCGCCGGGCTCCCGCCGAGCACACAGGAGATGGCTATGCAGTATCTGGTGTCCGTGATCTTCGACGAGACGTCCGGCTTCGCGACGCCCGAGGAGATGACCGCGATCGACGCGTTCAACGACGGGCTGCGAGCCGAGGGGAGCTGGGTCTTCGCCGGTGGGCTGGCGTCACCGGACACCGCGACCGTCATCGACAACCGGGGTGCGGGCGAGGCGATCGTCACCGACGGTCCCTTCGTCGAGACGAAGGAGCACGTCGCAGGCTTCTGGATCATCGAGGCTCCCGACCTCGACGTGGCGCTCAGGCTCGCCACCGCGGGGTCGCACGCCTGCAACCGCAAGGTCGAGGTGCGTCCGTTCCTGTGACCGACGTCGATGTCCGGGAGGCGGTCGCGCGCGCGCACCGCGACGAGTGGGCGCGCGTGCTCGCCTCCCTGACCAGACGGTTCGGCGATCTCGACATCGCCGAGGAGGCGGCCGCGGAGGCGTTCGCGGTCGCCGTCGAGCGGTGGCCGGCGGACGGCGTGCCCCCGAACCCGGGCGGCTGGCTGACGACGACGGCGAACCGCAAGGCCATCGACCGGATCCGCCGCGAGGCCAAGCGCGACGGCAAGCACGAGGCGGCTCGGATGCTGAGCGACGACGATCCCCCGGAGCCGCTCGGCGCGGTCGACGACCTGCGGCTGCGGCTGATCTTCACGTGCTGCCACCCCGCGCTCGCCATGGAGTCCCGGGTGGCGCTGACCCTGCGCATGGTGGGCGGACTGACCGTGCCGGAGATCGCGCGCGCGTTCCTGGTGCAGGAGTCCGCCACGGGACAGCGGATCACCCGCGCGAAGGCCAAGATCAAGGCGGCGCGCATCCCTTACCGGGTCCCGTCGGCGGACGACCTCCCCGCGCGCGTGTCCGGCGTGCTCGCGGTCCTCTACCTCGTGTTCAACGAGGGCTACCTGGCGACGAGCCCCGACGCCGACCCGGTGCGCCCCCACCTGACCGCGGAGGCGATCCGGCTCACCCGTCTGGTCCGCGCCCTCCTGCCCGACGACGGCGAGGTGGCCGGCCTGCTGGCGCTGATGCTCCTCACCGAGGCCCGCCGTCCCGCGCGCGTGTCGGTCACCGGCGAGCTGGTGCTCCTCGAGCAGCAGGACCGTGGGCTCTGGGACGGGGCACTGATCGCCGAGGGGCACCGGCTGGTCCGCGAGCGCCTGGCCACCGGGATCGCCCCGGGCCGCTACCAGCTCCTCGCCGCGATCAACGCCGTGCACACCTCGGCGCGCGACGCCCGCGACACCGACTGGTCGCAGGTGCTCGCCCTGTACGACCAGCTCGTGCGCCTGGACCGGTCCCCGGTCGTCGCGCTCAACCGGGCGGTCGCGGTCGCGGAGCTCGACGGGCCCGCGGTGGCGCTCGCCACGGTCGACCCGCTCGGGGACGCGCTGGCCGGCTATCACGCCTTCCATGCCACGCGCGCGGAGCTGCTGCGCCGGCTGGGTCGCAGCGCCGAGGCGCGCGAGGCGTACGACCGGGCGATCGCGCTGGCCGGCAACACCGCCGAGACCGCCTACCTGACCCGTCGCCGCGACGGGCTGGAGTGATCTGGCGTCAGTCGTCGAAGACGTTCCAGCAGATCGCGCTCCGGTTGCGCTGGTCGTCGAGCACGAGCTCGCGGACGGCCTCCGGCAGGCGCTCCCGCTGCCACTGCCGTTCCGCTGCACGGGCGCGCGCGGCGTCGTCGGCGGGCACGGAGGCACCGACCGCCCTGATCGCGTACGCGGCGGCGCCGAGGTCGTGGGCGGCGACGTGCGCCACGGCCACCGCCTGACCGGCCGACAGCGCAGCGAACTTCACCGGATCAGGCATCCCGCGCGCTGCGGCGTTCGCCTGGAACGCCTCGTCGTGCGCGACCTTCATCGGCACCTCGCCGCGGATCCACGCCCGACCCACGGCGATCGCCTGCCGGGGCCGGTCGTCGCCTGGTCGGTCGTCCTCGAACAGGTGGAGCACGTGCTCGGCGCACTGCAGTGCCCACTCGGCCAGCAGGCGGTGGTGGTCGTCCGTCAGGGTGCCGCCGCGGCGGACGGTGATCAGCCGCGGGTCACGCTCGGTCGGGAGGATCGGCACCCCACGTTCCTACCAGCCGGAACCGTCAGAGCACCGCCGCCGTGAGGTATCCCGCGTTGATCGCCTCGGCGACCTTCGCCGGCAGGACGCAGTCGCCGATCGCGTGGACGCTGAGCCCGTTCGCGGCCAGGGCGTCGGCCAGCCGGTGCGCCGGTCGCACGCCGAACGCGGTCACGACCGTGTCGGCGTCCACGTGCACCTCGCCGTCGGGCCCGACGGCGGTCAGTCCCTTCTCGTCGATCTCGGTGACGCGGTGGCCGGTGAGCACGTGCACGCGCGCGTCCGTGAGGCTGCGCAGCAGGCTGATCGCGTTGATGAACAGCAGGTCCGCGGCGATCGCGTCGGCCATCTCGACGATGGTGACCTCGTGCCCCGCCTCGGCGAGCTCGAGCGCGAGGTCCGCGCCGGACAGTCCTCCACCGGCGACGACGACGCGGGAGCCCACGCGGTCGCGGTGCAGGTGCGCGTCCAGCACCTCGAGCACGTTCTCGCCGTCGACGCCCGGGATCGGCAGGACGAACGGGTCCGCGCCGGTGGCGACCACGACCTCGTCGGCGCCTGCCAGGCGGGTGTCGTCGGCCAGGATCTCGGTGCCCAGGTGCACGGTGACGGGCAGGTCGGCGATCTGCCGCTCCCACCAGCCGATCATGGCCCGCAGCTCCTTCTTGAACTCCGGGGTCGCCGCCGGCAGGAGCACCCCGCCCAGGTGCTCGCCCTTCTCGTAGACGTCGACCGTGTGCCCGCGCAGGGCGGCGACGCGTGCCGCCTCCAGGCCGGCGGGGCCACCGCCGACGACGGCGATGCGCTTGGGCGCGGCCGCCGGGGTGAGGGCGCGCTCCAGCTCGTACCCGGCGGCGGGGTTGACCGCGCAGCCGATGGTGGCGCCGGTGAAGATCGCGCCGATGCACAGCTGGTTGCAGCGGATGCAGGGCCGGATGTCGTCACGACGCCCGTCCGCGAGCTTGGCCACCCACTGCGGGTCGGCGATGAGCCCGCGACCGATGCCGACGAAGTCCGCGTCACCGGCGGCGAGCACGCCCTCGGCGTTCTCCGGGGTGAGGTTGCCGACGGCCATGACGGGGATCGACACGACCGACTTCATCGCCCGCGCCGACGGGACCATGCACGCGTCACCGAGGTAGTAGGGCGGGAACACCCAGTCCATGGCGTCGTAGGCGCCGTCGTCGACCATGAGCAGGTCCAGCCCCGCGGCCTCGAGCAGTCGCGCGACCTGCTGCGCCTCGGCCACGTCACGGCTGCCGGGCATCTTGTTGCTCACGGACAGCCGGAAGCTGATCGGCAGGCCCGGGACGGCGGCCTTGATCGCCTGGATGATCTCGGTGGCGAACCGGGCGCGATTCGTGACCGAGCCCCCGTAGACGTCGGTGCGACGGTTCCACTGCGGGCCGAGGAACTGGTCGATCAGGTAGCCGGTGTGGCCGTGCAGGTCCACCATGTCGACGCCCGCGGCCGCGCACCGGACCGCCGCCTCGGCGAACCGGCCGACGAGCGCGCGGACCTCGTCGGTGGTCAGCGGGCGGCACAGGACGGTGGGGTCGAAGAAGTTCGGGTTGTCCGACGCCGAGACCGGCGGCTGCTCGGGCGTGTACGCGGGGTTGTTCCGTCCCATGCCGGCCGTGAGCTGCACACCGAGCCTGCCGCCCTTGGCGTGCACCGCGTCGGCCAGCCGGGTCAGGGCCGGGATCGCGGCGTCGGAGTCGGCGTGGGCCAGGCCCGCGGTGAGCTCGAGGTCGCGGCTCACGGCGGTGAGCTCGGTGACCACCAGGCCCGCCCCGGTGCCGGCGCGCTCGGCGTACCAGGCCACCTGCCGGTTGGAGAAGTGGCCGTCCGCGTCGGAGAGGCTGGTCCCCATCGGCGGCATGATCACGCGGTTGGCGAGCTCGAGGGCGCCGATGCGTCCGGGTGCGATGACGTGGGCGAACGCGGACATCGGAGTCCTTTCCTCCGGCGCGCGACGGTGCGGCCGGGGCAGTGCCAGTGGTGGCTCGATCGTCCGCCGGTCGTCGAAGCGCTTCGTGGGTAGGAGGTCCCAGGTCAACCGGGGTCTGCACGCCCGCACCAGAACCGTGCACGGCCAGCACAGTGCGCCCCGGGTACCGGGTGCGACCGTGCTGCTGAGCGGGCGGACGGGACCGACCGCCGCGAGACGAGGAGACGTCATGACGACCCCCGACACGATCGTGCTCATCCATGGGTTCTGGGTCACACCGCGCTCCTGGGAGGGGTGGAAGGCGCACTACGAGGCGAAGGGCTACACCGTCCACACGCCCGGCTACCCGGGCTTCGAGGTCGAGGTGGAGGCTCTGCGGGCCGACCCGACGCCGATCGCCGACCTCACGACGGACGCGATCGCATCGCACCTCGACGCGTTCCTGAGCTCGCTGGACACCCCCACGCCGCCGATCCTCATGGGTCACTCGGCGGGCGGGACGTTCCTGCAGCTGATGCTCGACCGGGGGCACGGCAGCGCGGCCGTCGCGCTGAACTCGGCGCCGGTCGAGGGCGTCAAGACCACCCCGTGGTCCCAGCTGAAGTCGGTGTTCCCCGTGGTCAAGAACCCGGCGAACCACCACCGCGCGGTCGGTCTGTCGCTCGAGGAGTGGACCTACGCCTTCACCAACACGTACACCGAGGAGGAGTCGCGGTACTTCTACGACCGCTACCACATCCCGGCGTCCGGCCGCGTGCTCATCGACTCGGTGCTCGCGAACGTGCAGCCGGGGCACCAGGACGCCTGGGTGGACTTCAGCAACCCGAACCGTGTGCCGCTGCTCTTCCTGTCGGGCTCCGCGGACCACATCATGCCGCCGTCGGTGCAGGCGTCGAACGCCAAGCACTACCGCGGCGAGGGCACGATCACCGAGCACGAGACGTACGACGGCCGTCCGCACCTCATGGTCGCCGGGGAGGGCTGGGAGGAGATCGCCGACCGGGCACTGGACTGGGCGCTCGCCCAGTCCGACTGGGCTCCCGCGCAGAGCTCCGCCGCGTCCTGACGGTGTCGACCCTCACGTTCACGCACGTCGGAGGGCCGACGACGCTGGTCGAGGTCGACGGCTGGCGCATCCTCACGGACCCGACCTTCGACGCCCCCGGCCGGACCTACAAGTTCGGCTGGGGGACGTCGTCCCGCAAGACCACCGGCCCGGCAGTCCCGGCCGACGAGATCGGCGACATCGACGCCGTCCTGCTCACCCACGACCACCACGCCGACAACCTCGACGACGCCGGACGGCGGCTGCTCGGCAGCGCACCCACGGTCCTGACCACCGTGCCGGGCGCACGGCGACTCGGTCCGCCGGCAGTCGGCCTGCACCCCTGGACGACGACGACGCTCACGCACCCGGACCGTCCGACCCTCACCGTCACGGCCACCCCGTGCCGGCACGGACCGGTCGGCAGCCGTCCGATCGCCGGTGCCGTCATCGGGTTCGACCTGACCTGGGAGGGCCAGGAGCACGGGTCCGTGTGGTTCTCCGGCGACACGGTCCTCTACCGCGGGGTGCGCCAGGTGGCCGAGCGGCGGCGCGTCGGCACCGCGATCCTGCACCTCGGCGGGGTGCGGTTCCCCGTGACCGGTCCGCTGCGCTACTCGATGACGGTGCAGGACGGCCGCGAGCTGTGCCGCGCGCTGCGACCCCGGATCGTCCTGCCGGTGCACTACGAGGGCTGGTCGCACTTCGTCGACGGGCCCGCCGCGCTCGATCGACCGGAGCTCACCCCCGAGCCGGGGCGCACCGCATGGGCCGAACCGGGCCGGCCACTCGTGGTCGAGGTCTGAGCGCTCGCCTAGGCTTCCGGCGTGAGCTGGCCACAGTGGTCCGTCGAGGACGTCCTCGCGCAGCGGCCCGCCGTGCGGGTGAACCAGCTCGGCTACGTCCCGGGCCTGCCGATGGGCGCCACGCTGGTGTCGACGGAACCCGGTCCCGTGGCGTTCGAGGTGGTCGGTGACGACGACCGCATCGTCCTCACCGGGGTGTCGCGGCCGTGGCCGGTCCGTCCCGAACCGACCTCCGGCCTCCCGGTGCACGTGCTCGACCTCACCGGCCTTCCCGAGGGGTCGTTCCGGGTCCGGTCCGCTCAGCACGTCAGCCATCCGTTCGTCGTGGACGGCCGCCGATACGCCGACCTCGGCGACGACGCCCTGCGCTTCTTCTCGCTCATGCGGTCGGGCGCCCCGGTCGACGTGCCCGGCTACGAGCGCCCGGCCGGACACCCCGGGGACGTCGCCGTGCCCGCCTGGACGGGTCCCGACGCGGAGGCCCTCTACCCGGGCTGGCACGACGACGGCACCTACGACGTGTCGGGCGGTTGGTACGACGCCGGCGACTACGGGAAGTACACGACAAGCGGTGCCCTCGCGGTGTGGCAGCTGCTCGGCGCGCTCGACGTCCTGCCACCCGACGACCCGCGGGCCGACGTGGTGCTCGCCGAGTGCCGGTGGCAGCTCGACTGGCTGCTGCGGATGCAGGTGCCGCCGGACCGACCGCTGGCCGGGCTCGCGTTCCACCGCGTGCACGGTGTCGCCTGGTCGCCCCTGCCCGGATGGCCGCACCTCGACCCCACGGAACGCGTCCTGCACCGACCGTCGACCACCGCGGCGCTGCATCTCGCGGCGGCCGCAGCGGCCGGCGCCCGACACTTCCGGCCGACCGATCCCGCCTACGCCGCGCGCTTGCTGGCTGCCGCGCGGACGGCCTACGACGCGGCGCGGCGACACCCCGACCTCCTCCCGCCGGACGACCACGCGCGGCACGGTGGCGGTCCGTACGACGACGGCGACGTGGGCGACGACTTCTACTGGGCCGCCGCCGAGCTCTGGCTGGCCACCGGGGAGCGGGTCTACGAGGAGCACGTCCTCGACTGCTCCGAGCACGCCGCCGACCCGTTCGACACCGCCGGGTACGACTTCCACCGCGTCAGCGCGCCCGCGCGCCTGGACCTGGCACTGCACGGCCGCCGGCTCGAGGACCACGCGCGGGTGGTCGACGGCGTTCGCCGCGCCGCCGACCGGCTGCTCGACCTGCAGTCCCGCCAGCCATG
Organism: Cellulomonas sp. P1_G12_2; assembly: GCF_056405535.1. NCBI lineage: Bacteria > Bacillati > Actinomycetota > Actinomycetes > Micrococcales > Cellulomonadaceae > Cellulomonas > Cellulomonas sp. P1_G12_2. The sequence goes on from NZ_JBFUBX010000006.1 coordinate 48,137, forward strand.
GGGGCAGCCCTACGCACCCGCCGACGGGTGGGGCTGGGGGTCGAACGGCCGGATCCTCAACAACCTCGTCGTCCTCGGGGTCGCCCACCTGGTCACCAGCAGCACCGCCTACCGCGACGCGGTCGCCTCCGGCGTGGACTACCTGCTCGGACGCAACGCGCTCGGCCAGAGCTACGTCACCGGGTACGGCACCGACCACAGCCACCACCAGCGCACCCGCCAGTTCGGCCACGACCTCGACCCCGCGATGCCGCCACCACCGCCAGGCGCCCTGGCGGGCGGCGCCAACTCGGTCCCCGCGCCGGACTTCCCCGACGACCCGCGGCTCGCCGGCCTCGCACCCCAGCTCTGCTACCTGGACGAGCCCACGTCCGAGGTCACCAACGACGTCTGCATCCGCTGGAACGCACCCCTGGTCTGGGTGGCCACGTTCCTCGACAGATGAAGGTCAGGCCCGGCGGCGCTTCCAGTCGAGCATGACGAACAGGTCGCGCTCGCCGGGGACGCCCTCGAGCACCGCCCGGGCCAGGGCCGGCTCCCCCGCCTGCTCGCAGGACCAGAGCTCGAAGTCGACCGTCTGCGACCACGTGGCCGGCAGGAACCCGAGGACCGTGGAACCATCGAGCACCTTGACGACGTCGTGCTCGCTCCGGGCCAGCGCGACGGCGAACCCCCGCTCGGAGCGGGTGGCGCGGGTGGGCGCGGCCGAGTCGAGGAATCCCCGCACCCGCACGGGGACGTGACCGCCGCTCGCGGGCACGAGGCGGCCGGGCATCCGGGTCGAGGACGTCGGGTCCATGCCCGCGAAACTACCCCGAAGCACCCGCGCTCGTCCGAGCGAGCGAATGCGCGGCAAACCGCCACGGCGGTGCCGGTGCTCCTGCCAGGATGTCGCGCGTCGCGCGCCTGGCCGCTCGCGCACCTCGGGGGCGCTCGCCCGGATGCGGCAGCAGCAGGGGGTTCCCATGCACGTGTCCCGCCTCACCGCCCTCCCCGTCGCGATCCTCGTCGCCGCGGGCCTGACCGCGTGCGGCGGGGAGCCGGCCGCCGCACCGTCCCCGTCGCCCACGAAGGCCGTGGTCGCCGAGTCGCCGACCCCCACCCCGACGCCGACCGTCGAGGAGCTCACCGCCGCGAACTTCGTCGCGCGCGCGACCGCCGGTGAGGCGACCGCGACCAGCTACGACGTCGCCGTCTCGGTCACCGGCGCGGCGACGATGGAGATGACCGGTTCGGCGGACCTGGCCGGCGGCAAGCACAACGTCGCGATCCACCTGACCGACCCGGACGTCGGGCCGATCGAGATCCGGTTCGTGGACGGCCTGCTCTACGTGAACATCGCCGAGATCGGCGGCGGCCTCTTCTACCAGGTCGACCCGAACGACGGGGCGAACCCGCTCGCGGAGGCGTTCGGCGACCTCGGGGAGGTCCTCTCGTCGGCGTTCGAGGGGATGGACCAGGCGGTGACGAGCGTGACGAAGGTGGGCGCTCCCGAGGTCCTCGACGGCGTCGAGGTGCAGGCGTACCAGGTCGTGGTCGACTCGACCAAGATCACGCCGGACGTCGCCCAGGGGATGCTCGAGGACGAGGGCCTGACGGTTCTCCCGCCCACCCTCACGTACACCCACTGGCTCGATGCGCAGGACCTCCCGCGCAAGAGCTCGTACGAGCTGAACGGCACCACGACGACCGTGGTCTTCACGCACGTCGGCGCGGGCACCCCGGTCACCGTGCCCCCGGCCGAGCAGGTCACGACCGAGATCCCGTTCTGATCCGTGTAGAGAACCGCCGGGCGGCTCCGTTCTCCGAGTGACAGTGCCAGTCTGGGCACGACGACGAAGGAGCAGAACCATGGCGAAGTACCTGCTGATCGTGGACTTCCAGAGCGGTCCCGACGACGCCCCCATGTCGGCGTGGACCGACGACGAGGTCGCCGCACACCTGAACTACTACGGGCGGCTCAACCGCGAGCTGACCGAGAGCGGCGAGCTCGTCGGCGGGGAGATCCTCACCGGCCCCGACCTGGCGAAGGTCGTGACGTCGGACGGCTCCACGACGGTGGTCACCGACGGCCCGTTCCAGGAGTTCAAGGAGTGGGTGGCCGGCTACCAGATCGTCGAGACGGAGACCGAGGCGCGCGCGGTGGAGATCGCCGCCCTCGTCTCGGCCGTGCCCGGACGCGGCGGGGTGCCGACCCAGCAGCCCATCCAGGTGCGCCGGATCATGGAGGACGGACCGTCGGACGTCGAGGAGATGAACGCGTTCCTGGAGACGGCGAGCGACGCCCGCTGAACGTCCCCGACGACGTCGAGGACCTGCWGCGTCAGCTGGCGCCGCAGGTCCTCGGCACGCTCGCTCGCCGGTGGGGCGACTTCGACGCCGCGGAGGACGCGGTGCAGGAGGCCCTCCTGGCGGCCGCGCAGCACTGGCCGGCGGACGGGGTCCCCGCGCAGCCGCGTGGGTGGCTGCTGCAGACCGCGTCGCGGCGGATGGTCGACCGGTGGCGCAGCGACGTCGCCCGCCGCGACCGCGAGGTCCGCGTCGCGACGGAGCCCGCATCCGGCGGCGCCGAGCAGGACGACGACACCCTGACGGTCCTGTTCCTGTGCTGCCACCCGGCGCTGACCCCCACGTCCGCGATCGCGCTGACCCTGCGCGCGGTCGGCGGGCTGACCACCGCGGAGATCGCGCGGGCGTTCCTGGTGCCGGAGGCGACCATGGCGCAGCGGATCAGCCGCGCCAAGCAGCGGGTCGCGGGCGAGCGGTTCTCGATGCCCGCACCCGAGGAGCGACCGGCACGGCTGCGCAGCGTCCTGCGCGTCCTGTACCTGATGTTCAACGAGGGCTACACCAGCAGCGCGGGCTCCGACCTGACGCGCGCCGACCTGTCCGACGAGGCCATCCGGATCGCGCGGCTCCTGCACACCGTCGACGACGACGCCGAGGTCGCCGGGCTGCTCGCCCTGATGCTCCTGACGGACGCCCGTCGGCCGGCGCGGACCGACGCCTCGGGTGCGCCGGTGCCGCTGGCCGACCAGGACCGGAACCGCTGGGACCGCACCCGGATCGCGGAGGGGACGGCCCTGCTCGACGGGGCGTTCGGACGCGCGACGGTCGGCGAGTACCAGCTGCAGGCGGCGATCGCCGCGATCCACGACCGGGCGCCCTCGGCGGACGCGACCGACTGGCCGCAGATCCTCGCGCTCTACGGCCTGCTCGAGCGGATGACCGGCAACCCGGTGGTGACGCTCAACCGAGCGGTCGCGGCGGCGATGGTCGACGGGCCGGCGGCCGGGCTGTCAATCCTGGACGGCGTGGACGACGGGATGCCCCGGGTCGACCAGCTGCGCGCGTACCTGCACGAGCTCGCCGGCGAGACCGACCTGGCGCTCGCGCACTACCGACGGGCTGCCGGCCGCGCGACCAACGTGGCGGAGCGCCGCTATCTGGACGCGCAGGTGGCGAGGCTCAGCTGAGCGGGTCCCACCCGTACGGGTGTCCGCGCCCGCCGCTAGCGTGGCGCCCATGGTGATGGACGAGATGAGCACTGCGGCACACGTCGCCGACACCCACGACCGCATCCGCGTGCACGGTGCGCGCGAGAACAACCTCAAGGACATCAGTATCGAGATCCCGAAGCGCCGGCTCACGGTGTTCACGGGGGTCTCCGGCTCGGGCAAGAGCTCGCTGGTGTTCGGCACGATCGCCGCCGAGTCGCAGCGGATGATCAACGAGACCTACAGCACCTTCGTCCAGGGCTTCATGCCCTCGCTGGCGCGGCCTGACGTGGACGTGCTCGACGGGCTGACCACGGCGATCATCGTCGACCAGGAGCGGATGGGCGCCAACATCCGGTCGACCGTCGGCACCGCGACCGACGCCAACGCGCTGCTGCGCATCCTGTTCAGCCGGCTCGGGGTCCCGCACCTCGGCTCGTCCCAGGCGTTCTCGTTCAACGTCGCGTCGATCTCGGGCGCCGGGGCGGTGACCATCGAGAAGGGTGGCACCACCACCAAGGAGCGCCGGAGCTTCTCCATCACCGGTGGCATGTGCTCGCGCTGCGAGGGCCGCGGCTCGGTCACCGACTTCGACCTCACCCAGCTCTACGACGACAGCAAGTCGCTCAACGAGGGCGCCCTGACGATCCCCGGCTACAGCGTGGACGGCTGGTACGGGCGGATCTTCAGCGGCTCGGGCTTCTTCGACCCCGACAAGCCGATCAGCAAGTTCACCAAGAAGGAGCTGCACGACCTGCTCTACAAGGAGCCGACCAAGATCAAGGTCGACAACATCAACCTCACCTACGAGGGGCTCATCCCGAAGATCCAGAAGTCGTTCCTGGCCAAGGACGTCGAGGCCCTGCAGCCCCACATCCGGGCGTTCGTCGAGCGCACCGTCGTCTTCACCACGTGCCCGGACTGCGACGGGACGCGGCTCAACGAGGGCGCCCGCTCGTCGAAGATCGGCGGGGTCAACATCGCCGACGCGTGCGCGATGCAGATCAGCGACCTCGCCGAGTGGGTGCGCGGGCTCGACGAGCCGTCCGTCGCACCCCTGCTCACGGCCCTGCGCGAGCTGCTCGACTCGTTCGTCAGCATCGGGCTCGGGTACCTCTCGCTCGAGCGCTCGTCGGGCACCCTCTCGGGCGGCGAGGCGCAGCGCACCAAGATGATCCGGCACCTCGGCTCGTCGCTCACCGACGTGACGTACGTGTTCGACGAGCCCACCATCGGCCTGCACCCGCACGACATCCAGCGGATGAACGCACTGCTCCTGCGCCTGCGGGACAAGGGCAACACGGTGCTCGTCGTGGAGCACAAGCCCGAGGCGATCGCGATCGCCGACCACGTGGTCGACCTCGGACCCGGCGCCGGGTCGGCGGGCGGCACGGTCTGCTACGAGGGGAGCCTCGACGGGTTGCGCTCCAGCGGCACCATCACGGGGCGCCACCTCGACGACCGCGCGACCCTCAAGGAGTCCGTCCGGACGGCGACCGGCACGCTCGAGATCCGCGGCGCGACCACCAACAACCTGCGCGACGTCGACGTCGACATCCCGCTCGGCGTCCTCGTCGTGCTCACCGGCGTGGCCGGCTCCGGCAAGAGCTCGCTCATCCACGGGTCGATGCCGACCGGTGCGGGCGTCGTGTCCATCGACCAGGCGGGCATCAAGGGGTCACGCCGGAGCAACCCCGCCACGTACACGGGCCTGCTCGAGCCCATCCGCAAGGCGTTCGCCAAGGCCAACGGCGTCAAGCCCGCCCTGTTCAGCGCCAACTCCGAGGGCGCCTGCCCCAGCTGCAACGGCGCCGGGGTCATCTACACGGACCTCGCGATGATGGCCGGCGTCGCCACCCCGTGCGAGCTGTGCGAGGGCAAGCGGTTCCAGGCCTCGGTGCTCGAGTACCACCTGGGCGGCCGCGACATCAGCGAGGTGCTCGCGATGTCGGTGACCGAGGCGGAGCAGTTCTTCGGGGCCGGCGATGCGCGCACCCCCGCGGCGCACGCGGTCCTCGTCCGGCTCGCCGACGTCGGGCTCGGCTACCTGAGCCTCGGTCAGCCGCTCACCACGCTGTCCGGCGGCGAGCGCCAGCGGCTCAAGCTGGCCACGCGCATGGGCGACAAGGGCGGCATCTACGTCCTGGACGAGCCGACCACCGGCCTGCACCTCGCCGACGTCGAGCAGCTGCTGGGCCTGCTCGACCGGCTCGTCGACTCCGGGACCTCGGTCATCGTCGTCGAGCACCACCAGGCGGTCATGGCGCACGCGGACTGGATCATCGACCTCGGTCCCGGCGCCGGCCACGACGGCGGGCGGATCGTCTTCGAGGGGACGCCGGCCGAGCTGGTGGCCGGCCGCTCGACGCTCACGGGCCAGCACCTGGCCGCCTACGTGAGTGCTGCCGCATCGAGCAGGGATGGAGAAGCCGCGGTCGCGGCCGCTCCCTAGGGTGGTCGGAAGACGTCCAGAGAGGAACCGATGATGGCGAAGACGACGAGCACGGAGGCCGAGGGATTCACCGCGGAGGAGCGCGCCGCGATCAAGGAGCGCGCCAAGGAGACGCGGCGCAAGGCGAACGGCGAGAGCGACCTGCTCGAGAAGATCGCCGAGATGGCCGAGGGGGACCGCGCGATGGCGGAGCGGATCCACGCCATCGTCACGGAGGTCGCGCCGGACCTCGAGCCCAAGACCTGGTACGGCCAGCCGGCCTACGCGAAGGACGGCAAGGTGGTCGTCTTCTTCCAGGCCGCGTCGAAGTTCAACACGCGGTACGCCACCCTGGGCTTCAACGACGTGGCGGCCCTCGACGACGGCTCCATGTGGCCGACGGCCTTCGCGCTCACCGGTCTGACGGCCGCGGACGAGAAGCGGATCGGCGAGCTCGTGAGGAAGGCCGTCAGCTGACGGTTGCTCTGGTGGCGGGATAACGATAGATTTCTGTCGTTAATCGATAGATCGCCACCAAGGAGCACCCCATGAGCCGACTGGCCGTCCTCGCGCTGCGGGTGGTGATCGTGCTGATGCTCGCCGGCCTGCTGGCGGTGCAGATCATGATCATCCCGGCCATCGGTCGCGACATCGACGACGGCGGAGCCGCGGTGGCGCACCTGCGCTGGCCGGTGATGATCATCGGGATCCTGGGCGTGCTCGCCGTGCAGGCCGCGCTCGTCTGCGTGTGGCAGCTGCTCACCATGGTCCGGCGCGACACCGTGTTCAGCACCGCGGCGTTCCGGTACGTCGACGTCATCATCGGGGCGGCGGTCGCGGCCACCCTGCTGGCGATGGTCCTGTCGTTCGTGCTCGCACCCGGCGAGGCGGTGGCGCCCGGGATCGTGCTGCTCGTCGTGATCGGCGGCATGGGCACGGCCGGGATCGCCCTGCTGGTGCTCGTCCTGCGGGTGCTGCTGGCCAAGGCGATGGTCCTCGACTCGACGGCCACCACGCTGCGCGCCGAGCTCGACGAGGTCATCTGATGCCGATCGTCGTCGACGTCGACGTCATGCTGGCCCGCCGCAAGATGTCCGTGGGTGAGCTGGCCGACCGCGTCGGCATCACGCCCGCCAACCTCGCCGTGCTCAAGAACGGCCGGGCCAAGGCGGTCAGGTTCACCACGCTCGAGGCGCTGTGCGCGGTGCTGGAGTGCCAGCCCGGAGACCTGCTGCGACGCGTCCCGTAGGTCGGTCCGCCGCATCCGCCCGTTCGCCGGACGGGGCACGTGCCGGGCCGCTAGTCTCCGGCGATGCCGATCCGGACGAACCGCGCGCTCCTGACCGCCCTCGGCCTCGGCCTCGTGCTCTGGTTCGTCTCGGCGGTCGCCCACGCAGGGGCGAGCAGGGCCGGCATCTCCCCCGGGCTCGTCGGCCTGCTCGCCCCCGCGACGCCCGCGGTGTCGCTGGTCCGCGGGGCGGGGTACGCCGGAGGCGGTGAGGTCCTGGCCGTCCTGGTGTTCCTCGGCGCGCTCGCCCTGCTCGTGCTCCCGGCGCTCCGCGCCACCCGGACCGGCGCCGCGCCTCGCGTGCTCGCCGTGTGGTTCGCCGTCATCGTCGCCGGCTGGGCTGCCGGGGTCGTCTCGATGATCGCCGGCGAGGGCGGCCGGCTGTTCGCCTACGGCACCCCCGACGCGGGTCTGTGGCTGCTGACCCTCGGGTATCTCGAGCCGCTCCGGGCGGGGTGGGCGTGGGGCGTCGTGTACGGCTGGATCGTGGGGCTGGCCGCCGTCGCGGTCGCCCGGCGCGGCGAGGAGCCGGCTCCCGCGAGCCGACCTGCCGGTGCGCTCGCGGCCGCGATCACCGCCGGAGTCGTCGCGGCGATCGGGTGGTGGGCCGTCGCGGCCGCGCACGCGGCCGTGGACAGCACGGTCGACCGCTACGTGACGACGGCACGGTCCGAGTTCGCGCTCACCGTGCGCCTGGCCGCCGACTGGGCGCTGCCGGTCACCACCACGCGCGACGCGCCCAGTGCGGTCGTGCTGCTCAGCGGCCTCCTCGTCGGGGGGATCGTCGGCGGGCTGGTCTGGCTCGCCGTGCGCACCACGGTCGTGACGGGCGGTCGGCTCGTCCTGTTCCTCGGCGTCTGGGCGGCGGCGATCGTCGGCGCGACCGTCGGCGCGCTCCCCACCGTGCTCGCCTCGACCGGCCTGGACCCCGAGGGCGACGGTCGGTGGGCGATCGGGCAGTCCCAGCTGTACGGACCGACGGACGGCGGGGCGTCGGGCGCGTTCTACGGCTGGATCCCCGCCCTGCTCGTCCTCGGAGTGCTGGCGTGGGCGCGACGGGCGTCCGCGCCGTCGGAGGCCGAGCCCGTTCCCGCGGTGGCGTAGTCCGATAGTTTCGGAGCCCGACAACCTAAACGGTTCGCTTCGTCCCTGCACTGTTCCCTTCGCGAGATCGCCTCTGCACACTGGCGTCGATAACGTTATCGACGCTCCACGCGTCGAGACGGCGCTGACCTCCCCACGGATGCCGGTGCAGATCCCCACGCACAAAGGAGTGCAGGATGTCCGAAAGTATCGGTACCGCGCCGCGACGACGCCGGTCGTTCCGCGCCCTCGCAGCCCTCGGCGCCGCGAGCGCGATGGTGGTCGCCGGGCTCGCCGTCGCCACCCCGGCCAGCGCCGTGTCGTCGAACGAGACCGGCACGAACAACGGGTACTTCTACTCGTTCTGGACCGACTCCCCCGGCACCGTCTCCATGAACCTGGGGTCGGGCGGCAACTACACCACCCAGTGGAGCAACACCGGCAACTTCGTCGCCGGCAAGGGCTGGAGCACGGGCGGGCGCAAGACCGTCAACTACTCCGGCAGCTTCAACCCCTCGGGCAACGCGTACCTGACCCTGTACGGCTGGACCACGAGCCCGCTGATCGAGTACTACATCGTCGACAACTGGGGCACGTACCGGCCCACGGGCACGTTCATGGGCACAGTGAACAGCGACGGCGGCACGTACGACATCTACCGCACCCAGCGCGTGAACCAGCCCTCGATCCAGGGCACCGCGACGTTCTACCAGTACTGGAGCGTGCGGCAGTCGAAGAAGACCGGCGGCACCATCACGTCCGGCAACCACTTCGACGCCTGGGCCAGCAAGGGCATGAACCTCGGCACCCACAACTACATGATCATGGCGACCGAGGGCTACCAGAGCAGCGGCAGCTCGAACATCACCGTGAGCGAGGGGTCCGGCGGCGGGGGCACCACCACACCGCCCCCGAGCACCGGCGGCTGCAGCATCACCGCCACCCGCGGCGAGGAGTGGTCCGACCGGTTCAACGTCAGCTACACGGTCAGCGGCGCCAGCTCCTGGACCGCCACCCTCAACCTCAACGGCAGCCAGACCGTACAGAACAGCTGGAACGCGTCGGTCAACGGGCGGACCGTCACGTCGACCGGCTCCAACACGTTCGGCGTCACCATCATGAAGAACGGCAACAACACCACTCCGTCGGCCACGTGCGGCACCTCCAGCGGCGGCGGCACGACGACCCCACCGCCGACGACGTCGAGCTGCTCCGCCGGCTACGTGGGCCTGACGTTCGACGACGGCCCGAACACCGGCACCACCAACCAGCTCATCTCCACGCTGCGCAACGCCGGCGCGACGGCAACCGTGTTCCCGACCGGCTCCAACGCCCAGTCGAACGCGTCGCTCATGCAGGCGTACAAGAACGCCGGCCTGCAGATCGGCAACCACAGCTGGGACCACCCGCACCTGGTGAACCTGAGCCAGTCAGACATCCAGTCGCAGCTCACGCGCACCCAGACCGCAATCCAGCAGACCGCCGGGGTCACCCCGACGCTCTTCCGGCCGCCGTACGGCGAGACCAACCAGACGCTCAAGAACGTCGAGTCCTCGCTCGGCCTGCGCGAGATCATCTGGGACGTCGACTCGAACGACTGGAACAACGCGAGTGCAGACGCCATCCGGCAGGCAGCCGCCCGGCTCACCAACGGCCAGATCATCCTCATGCACGACTGGCCGGCCGCGACCCAGCAGGCGCTGCCGAACATCCTGAACGACCTGGCGTCGCGGAACCTCTGCACCGGTCACATCTCGAGCAGCACGGGCCGGGCGGTCGCACCGTCCAGCGCCGGCGGTGGGGGCGGGACGACGAACCCGCCGGCGGGGTCCTGCACCGTGACCGCCGCGCGCGCTGACGAGTGGTCGGACCGGTTCAACGTGAGCTACTCGGTCAGCGGCAGCAGCAGCTGGGTGGTCACGCTGAACCTGTCGGGGAGCCAGAGCGTCCAGAACAGCTGGAACGCGACGCTCAGCGGCAGCGGCTCCACCCGTCAGGCGAGGCCGAACGGCGCCGGCAACACGTTCGGCGTCACGATCATGAAGAACGGCAGCACCACCACGCCGAGCGCCACCTGCGCGACCGGCTGAATCAAGGACGAGGACGGCAGTCCCCCGCGGGGGGCTGTCGTCCTCAGGCCCTCGCGCGGCCCCGGGTGCCGCGCCAGATCGCGGTGACGATCAGCGCGCCCACGATCGAGCCGATGATGCCGCTCGGGCGCAGCTCGAGCCCGTCGCCGGAGAGCAGGCTGGCCAGCAGCCCACCGACGAACGAGCCGACAAGCCCGGCGACGATCGCCATGGTCCAGTCGATCCCCTTGCGGTCCTTGCCGAGGATGAGCTGGGCCAGGGCACCGATCAGCATGCCGAAGAGGATCAGTCCGAGGATGAGCATGGCCTGAGACTATGGCCGGTTTGTCCCCTCGACCAGCACCGCGACGCCGTCGAGCAGCCGCGTGAGGCCGAACTCGAACGCGCGGCGCGGGTCGTAGGCCGCCTGCTGGGCCTCGCCGGCGATCGGTCCGACGCGTGCGACCGTCGGGTACGCCTCGGCGTCGAACACCCGCGCGACGAACGGCTCGGTGGCGGCCCACCACTCGGCCTCGCTGATCCCGGTGGCCTGCTGGGCGGCGGCCTGCTCGACGACGCCCCGCGCGGTGCCGGCCACGAAGCCGCCGACGAGCGTGACCACGGCGTCCATCGCGACCTCGTCGAGCCCGCTGCCGTCCACCGCGCGGAGCTCGAGCTCGTACTTGGCCATCACGCCCGGGCCCAGCGGTGGGCGCCCCGACGCGGCGACGTGCAGGAGCCACGGGTGCCGCTCGTACAGCGACCAGTTGGCGCGGGCGACGGCCTCGAGCCGGGCGCGCCAGTCGTCGGAGGTCGGGGCGTACAGGTCCGCGGTCTCCGCGAGCACGGAGTCCACCATGAGGTCGACCAGCTCCGCCTTGCCGGGGACGTACGTGTAGACGGTCATCGCGCCGACGCCCAGGTCGGTGGCGAGCCGGCGCATCGACAGCGCGCCGAGCCCCTCGCCGTCCGCGAGCGCGATCCCGGCGGTCACCACGCGGTCGACCGAGAGCCCGGCCGCGGCACCCCGTCCGCGGGGTGCCGGCTCCGACTCGCGCCACAGCAGAGCCATGCTCCGGGCGGGGTCCCCGATGCCCGTGATCTCCGTCATGGCACCCATCCTCCCCCGTCGGGAACACCGGGGTGACGTCGTGCGTTTCTTACCGTACAGTGTACGGCTAGACGACGGAGGAGCCCATGACAGCCATCCAGACCCTCGGACTGACCCGCCGGTACGGCGACACCACCGTGCTCGACGGCCTCGACCTCTCGGTGGAGCCGGGCACCGTGCACGGCCTGCTCGGCCCCAACGGCGCGGGCAAGACGACGACCGTGCGCATCCTGTCGACGCTCCTGGACCCGCACGGCGGCTCGGCGAGCGTCGCCGGCTTCGACGTCGTCAGGCAGCCGGCCCAGGTGCGCCGCCACCTGGGGCTCGTCGGCCAGCACGCGGCCGTCGACGAGATCCTCGGCGGCCGCGACAACCTGGTGATGTTCGGCCGGCTGAGCCACCTGGGCACCCGGCAGGCGCGCCTGCGCGCGGAGGAGCTGCTGGAGCGGTTCGACCTCCTCGACGCCGCCGACCGGCCCGTCTCCACCTACTCCGGCGGCATGCGGCGCCGGCTCGACCTGGCGGCGGGGCTCGTCCTCGACCCGACGGTCCTGCTGCTCGACGAGCCGACCACGGGCCTCGACCCCGGCGGCCGGCGCGAGGTGTGGCAGTCCGTGCGGGCGCTCGTCGCGGGCGGGACCGCCGTGCTGCTCACCACCCAGTACCTCGAAGAGGTGGACCAGCTCGCGTCGCAGGTCACCGTGCTGAACCAGGGCCGCGTCGCCGCGGAGGGCACCCCTGACGCGCTCAAGGCATCGATCGGGCAGGACCGGCTGGACGTCGTCGTCCGCGACGAGGTGGACCTGCCGGCCGCTCGGTCTGCGCTGCGGGCAGTCGCGGGGGACGCGGAGGTCGATCTCGACGGTCGCCGGGTCACCGCGACGGTCACCGACCGCGTCGCAGCCCTCACGCACGTGGTCCGGACGCTCGACGACGCCGGGATCGCCGTCGACGACGTGATCCTGCGCCGGCCGACCCTCGACGAGGTCTTCCTGCACCTGACCGGAACGACGAAGGAGGCCGCATGACCTGGGCCCTGCGTGACTCCTGGACCGTGACCCTGCGCGACCTCGGGCACTGGCGGCGCCAGCCGTGGGACCTGCTCATCGGGCTCGCGTTCCCGATCCTGCTGTTGCTGATGTTCGGGTTCCTGCTGGGCGGCGCCATCGAGGTGCCCGGCGGCTACATCGAGTTCCTGTTCCCCGGCATGCTCGCCGTGACCATGGCGTTCGGGCTGGAGAGCACCATGACCGCGGTGTCGCAGGACGTGCAGCGCGGGGTGACCGACCGGTTCCGGTCGCTGCCGATGTCCCGCGCCGCGGTGCTGCTCGGTCGGGCGACCGCGGACATGCTCGCGAGCGTCGTCGGCCTCGCGGTGCTGCTGGTCGCCGGGCTGGCGGTCGGGTGGCGGGTGCACGAGGGGCTCGGCAGCGCGCTGGCCGGCGTGGGCCTCCTGCTGCTCCTGCGGTTCGCGTTCCTGTGGGTCGGCATCTACCTCGGCCTGCTGTTCCGCGGGCAGGGCGGCGTGATGGCGGTGCAGATCCTGGTGTGGCCGTTCGTGTTCCTGTCGAACGCGTTCGTGCCGATCTCGACCATGCCCGGCTGGCTGCAGGCGCTGTCGGCGTGGAACCCGGTGACGGCGACCGTGGCCGCGACGCGCGAGCTGTTCGGCAACCCGACCGTGGCCGCCAGTGGGTGGGCGTCCGACAACGTGGTGCTCCTGGCCGTCGTCTGGCCGATCGTGCTCGTCGCGATCTTCGGCACGCTCGCGGTCCGGCGCTGGGCGCACCTGGGCCGCTGACGGGGTCAGCCGACGTCGCGCCGCCGGAACACCAGGAGCGCGACGCCGGCGACCACCGCGGTGAGCACGAGCAGGTACACCGCGCCCTGCGTCTGCGACAGCACGTGCTCGACGCTCTGGCACGACCGGCCGGACGCCGTCGTCGTGCACTCGAGCGTGAAGTACGTCGCGCCGCCCGAGACCCACGCCGACACGTTGAGGCCCAGCGTCCACGGCTGGAGGTGCTGGACCCAGTTGACCAGGATGGTCTCGACCAGCACCAGCCACCCCAGGACCACGCCGAGCACGGCCGCGGTGTGTCGCGCGAGGAAGCCGAGGGCGGCACCGATCACGGCGGTGACCGGCGTCAGGGCGACGATGCGCAGAGCCACGGCGATCGGGGAGCCCAGGTCGGTCGAGGCTCCGGCGTTGATCGTGTCGAAGTGCCGGTAGGCCGCCCACGACCCGCCGAGGACGATCGCCACGGCGACCAGAGCCACCGGCACGACCGCCAGCGCGGCCGCGACGACCTTGCTCAGGTAGACGCGCACCCGGCGCGGGGCGAACGTGAGCCAGTTGCCGATCGAGCCGGTCGAGAACTCCGCCGAGACGAAGCTCGCCGCCAGCAGCACGGGGGCCAGGACGAACAGCGCGGACACCGACGTGAGCAGCACGACGGTGTCCCGGTCGAAGGTGGGCCTGGCCGGTATCCACTGCGCGAGCTCGGGCGCGGTCATGTCGTCGCACCCGTAGTCGACCATCGCGGGGTCCTCGGCGGTCGCCCTGTCGGTCTCCTCCTGCGCGCGGCAGTCCGCGACGTACTGCTCGCCGTTCTGCTCCCAGTCCGTGAGCGCCTGCTCGTAGTAGACCCGCGCCTGGTCCTGCTCGGCCTGCGACGGCGGGGAGGCGGAGTTCCACGCCGAGACGACGGCGAAGCAGCTGATGACCAGGACGGCGACGACGCCGACCCGGATCAGGGTGCGGGACGCGAACCGATCGAGCTCGACCCGCAGCAACCGGCTCACGACTCCGCCCCCACGTGGTGCGCGGGTCTGGCGTCCCCGGTCGGTGGCGCGTGCGTCCCCGGGCCTCGGCCCGCCGTGAGCTCGAGGAAGACCGACTCCAGGCCGGCGCGCAGAGGCACCAGCTCCTCGACGAACAGCTGGTGTGCCGCGAGCGCCTGCGTGATGTGCGCCGGGGGCACCCCGCCGTCGACCAGGAGGTACCGGCCGTCGGGACGCACCGTCCAGCCCTGCGCGCCGAGCACCTGCTGCGCGCGCTGCGGATCGGCCACGCCCACCCGGACCGTGGCCGCCACCCCGGTGCCGATGAGGTCCGCCACGCGGCCGCTCGCGATGAGCTCGCCGCGCGCGATGATCGAGACGGTGTCGGCCACCTGCTCGACCTCGGCCAGGATGTGGCTGGAGACGAGCACGGTCTTGCCGCGGTCGGCGAGCCCCCGCATCGTGCCGCGGATCTCCCGGATCCCGGCGGGGTCGAGCCCGTTGGTCGGCTCGTCGAAGATGAGCAGGTCCGGGTCCTTGAGCAGCGTGGCGGCGATGGCGAGCCGCTGCTTCATCCCGAGCGAGTAGCCCTTGTAGCGGTCGTCGGCACGGTCCAGCAGACCGACGTCCGAGAGCACCACGTCGACCAGCCGCGTCGGGGCGTCGATGGCCCGGGCCAGCATCGACAGGTTCTTGCGGCCGGAGAAGCTGGGGAAGAACTTGGGCTGCTCGACGATCGCGCCGACGCGGCCGATCACCTCCGGCAGGCGCTGTGGCACCTCCTCGCCGAACAGCGACATGGTCCCGGAGTCCGCGCGGATCAGGCCCAGCAGCATGCGGATCGTGGTCGTCTTGCCGGCGCCGTTCGGGCCGAGGAACCCGTGCACCCCGCCGACCGGGACGTCCAGGTCCAGGCCCCCGACCGCGACCGCTCGCTTGCCGGTCCGGCTGCGGTACGTCTTGCGCAGGCCGCGGGTGGAGATGGCGAGTTCCGTTGACACGTCGGTGTGCCCCTTGACGGTCGGACGCGAGGAACGAGCACAGCGCCCGGTCGCGTGCACCGTAGCGGTTCCCCAGGGACCAGACGGGCAGTTCAGCGCGTCAGCGCGGCGAGCTTGCCCTCCAGCACACCCCGCTCCCGCGCGTTTCCGCACAGCCGGACCGCGAGCTCCAGCTCGCGCCGGGCCTCGTCGGTCCGGCCCAGCCGGGTCAGCAGCTCGCCGCGGACGCTCGGCAGCAGGTGCGATCCCGAGAGCCGATCGGTGGCGACGAGCTCGTCGACCAGGGGCAGCGCCGCCGCCGGCCCCTGCGCCATGGAGACCGCCACCGCCCGGTTGAGCTCCACCACGGGAGACGGTGCCAGGCGGCCGAGCGCCTCGTACAGCAGCACGATCCGGTCCCAGTCGGTCGCAGCCACGGAGGGCGCGACCGCGTGGCACTCGGCGATCGCCGCCTGGGCGCCGTACGCCCCGAGCCCACGGCCCACAYGCCCGGCGGTGGCGAGGGCGGCCCGCCCGCGCCGGATCGCCGCGCGGTCCCAGCGCCTGCGGTCCTGCGCCTCGAGCAGCACCGGGGCACCGTCGTCGCGCACCCGCGCCGGGAACCGGGCGGCGGTGAGCTCGAGCAGGGCGAGCAGCCCGTGCACCTCGGCCTCGTCGGGCACCAGCTGCGCCAGCACACGGGTCTGCCGGATCGCCTCGTGGGCCAGGTCGGTCCGGATCCAGTCGGCGCCGGTCGTGGCCGACGAGCCCTCGGTGAACACCAGGTATAGGACGTGGAGCACCGAGCCGAGGCGTGCGCGGCGCTCGTCGGCGGGCGGCACGTCGAACCGCACCTGTGCCGCCGCGAGCGTCTTCTTGGCGCGGGTGATCCGCGCCTGGACCGTGGCGGTGGGCACCAGGAGCGCCCGGGCGATCTCGTCGCTGGTCAGGCCGCCGACCACCCGGAGCGTCATCGTGATCTGGGCCTCCCGCGAGAGCACCGGGTGGCACGCGATGAACATCAGGGCCAGCACGTCGTCGTCGATCCGGTCGGGGTCCCAGTCGTCGTCACCCTCCTCGCCCAGGTCCCGGGCGAGGAGGGCGTACCGCTCGTCGAGTGCCGACCGGCGACGGTAGGCATCGATCGCGCGCCGACGACCCACCGTGAGCAGCCAGCCCGCGGGGTTGCTCGGCACGCCGTCGCGCGGCCACGCCACGAGCGCCGCGGCCAGCGCCTCCTGGGCCAGGTCCTCCGCGAGCGAGAAGTCCCCGGTGAACCGGGCCAGGGTCGCGACGATGCGCGCGGACTCGATCCGCCAGACGGCCTCGACCGCGTCGCGACCCGAGCCGGAGCCGGTCCGAGCTGGCCGCTCCGCTCCCGCCACGGGTTCGCTCGCCTTCCCGCCGGTCAGAGCTGCCCGGTCCGCTCCCGCCACGCGCGCTCCTTCTGGATCCACTCGTTGTCCTGCGGGAACTCCTCGATGGTCGTCACCCGGCGGATCTCGGTCTTCTGGCCGGGGCCCGTCATGGGTGCGCGCTTGGCCCACTCGACGGCCTCCTCCTTGGACGCGACGTCGAGGATCCAGAAGCCGCCGAACAGCTCCTTGGTCTCGCCGTACGGGCCGTCGCTGACGACGGGCGGCTGCGAGGAGAAGTCGATGACGACCCCGTCGGCCGCGTCGTCCAGGCCCTCGGCGGCCACCAGGACGCCGGCGGAGATCATCTCGTCGTTGAACCGACCCATCGCCTCCATGATCTGCTCGAAGTCGACGCTCTGGAACGCCTCGAGCGCCTCGTCGGTCGCGCGCATGATCAGCATGTACTTCACGGTCGTCTCCTGGCTGTGTCGTGGGCCCCCATCGGACCCTCTCACCCGTCAGTCGAGCGGTGGAACCACCGGATCGACATCACGTCCCGACGACTTTCGCGGACAGCCGCTCGACCAGCCGCCAGCGCGACGCGGCGCTCTCGACGAGCTCGAGGCCGGCCGGTTCCAGCAGCAGCAGAGGCCGTCGGCGGTAGTGCTCTCCCGCGTGACGAGGCGTAACGCGCTCGAGCATGCCCTGCACCGCGCGGCCGAAGCCGGCGGACGACTCCACGTGGTCGGCCATCAGCAGCAGGCCGCCCGGGCGCAGCACGCGCGCGAGCTCGGCCAGCACGGCGAGCTCGTCGTCCACGCAGCACAGGGCCAGCGTGCTCACGACGGTGTCGAACGAGGCGTCCGGCAGGTCCAGGTGCGCGGAGTCGGCCTGCAGCAGGCGCACCGGGACGCCGATCGCCGCGGCCCGTGCGGAGGCTGCCCGGAGCATGGCGGCGCTGACGTCGGTGAGCGTGAGGTCGGTGACGCGGTCGGCGTAGTAGGGCAGGTTGGCCCCGGTGCCGACGCCGACCTCGAGAGTCCGGCCCGAGACGCGCTCGGCGATCCACTGCCGCGCCGGCGCGAGCAGCCGGGGTTCGAGGAACGCGGTCGTGCGGTCGTAGGTCGCCGCCTGGCCGTCCCAGTACGCCTCGCTCATCGCTTCGGCCACGTCCACGGGGGACCGTCGAGCAGCCCGGCTCCGTCCACCGAGGTCGCACCGCCTCCCTTGGTGAGCTCGATGGTGGTGGCGCCCGCCGAACGCAGGGCCCGGACCAGGTCCTCGGAGTGGGTGACGACGAGCACCTGCGACCGCTCCGCCGCCGCCGCCGCGATGAGGGCACCCACGGCGGGCATGAGGCTCGGGTGCAGGCTCGACTCCGGCTCGTTGAGGACCAGCAGGTCCGGCGGTCGGGTGGCGTGCGCGGCGGCGACCAGCAGCAGGAACGTGAGCGTGCCGTCGGACAGCTCGGCGGCGGACAGGGGGCGGCGAAGCCCGGGCTGGGTCATGCCGACGCGGCAGACGCCGTCGTCCTCCTCCGTGACCACGAGACGCGAGCCCGGGAACGCCACGTCGACCGACGCCTGCAGCGCATCGGCGTCTCCGACCCGGTCGATCGTCAGCAGCGCCGCGGCGAGGTCGTCGCCGCTGGCGGAGAGCACCGGCGTGAAGGTGGCGATCCCCGGCCGCCGCGCCGGGGACTCGGCGTCGGTCCGCAGGTGGTCGTAGAACCGCCAGCGGCGGGCCTGCTCCCGCAGCGCGAACAGGTCGGGCGTCGCGGCGGGGTCGGCCAGGAGCGCCATGACCGACTCGTGGTCGCCGACGGTGAGCGGGACGGTCGTCCACGCGCCGGAGTCGTCGCGCGTGCGGATCCGCGATCCGGTGCGCTCGGTCAGGACCGTCGACGGCCGCAGCACGGCGCCGGCCCACACGACCTCGGACTTGATCTCGGGGTCGAGCTTGAACGGACCCAGCTGCGGCAGTCCCAGGTCGATCGCGTACGAGAGGTCCTCGGTGGCGATGCCCAGCCGGACCGCGACCGGCCCCTCCGAGCGCCGGCCGGCGTGCATCGCGGACCGCATCCCGCCCTCGCGCGCCAGCGACGAGACGGCACCGTCACGAGCCACCTCGGCGAGCAGGCGGAGTGCCCGGTAGACGCTCGTCTTGCCGCTCCCGTTGGCACCGGTGACCACCGTGAGGTCGTCCAGGCCCAGGACGAGGGAGCGCAGGCTGCGGTACCCCTCGACCGCGAGCGTCCGGATCATGGCGCGACCCTAGCGGCGGGCGCCGACGCTCAGACCGGTTCGAGGAGGACCACGGGGATCACGCGGGACGTCCGCTCCTGGTACCGCGCGTAGTTCGGCAGCGCCTCGACGATCCGCGGCCAGAGCCGGTCGCGCTCGTCCGTCGTCGCCACCCGGGCCAGCATCGGACGGGCGGGGCCGCCGCCGAGCGCGACCTGCACCTGCGGGTGGTCGCGCAGGTTGAGGAACCAGGACGGGTGCTCGTCGTTCCCCCCGGCGGACGCCACGATCACGAGCGTCTCCCCCAGCGTGACCGGCGCGGTCAGCATCGACGATCGAGGCCTGCCCGACCGGCGTCCTGTCGTCACCAGCTCGAGCGACGGCAGACCCACGAGCTCACCGCCGAACCGCCCGCCGGTCAGCCGCAGGAGCGCGCGGTGCAGCCAGCTCAAGGACCGCATGAGGACGGTGCTGGTCATGCCTAGATGAGAGCACGTGTCGCACCGCGGTGCGACGATTCTCGGATGACCCGATTCGTCGTCGACGCCGCTGCCGCCCTGCGGCTCGCGGAGTCGGGCTCTGCGATGCCCGAGAACCACGAGCTGCTCGCCCCGACCCTGCTGCGCTCGCAGGCGCTGTCCGCGATGCACGAGGCCGTCCACCGCGGCGACCTCACGTCCTCGGAGGCCCGCGAGCGGCTCGCGCGACTGAACCGGATGTCCATCCGGCTCCTCGGTGACGGCGTCCTGCGGAACACGGCCTGGAAGATCGCCGACGAGCTCGGCTGGGCGTCCACCTACGCCGCGGAGTACGTCGCCCTGACGCGACTGCAGGCCGACTACCTCGTGACCCTCGACGACGAGCTCGCGCGCACGGTCGCCGGCGTCGTGGCGACCGCACCGTTCGACGCGTTGCTGGACCCCGCCGCATGAACGTGACGCTCAGCCCGTGGTCGACCGACGACGACGAGGCCCTCGCCGCCGCCGTGCGGGACAGTCCCGACCTCGCGGTCCAGCTCGGCGACGAGGCCCTCGGCACGCCCGAGGCCGCCCGCAGCTACATCGAGCGGTACCTCACCCACGACGAGGGGACGATCACGTTCGCGATCCGCGTCGACGGGACGGCGGTCGGCCACGTGGCGCTGAGCCACATCGAGCGCCGGCACGACACCGCGTGGGCCTCGTACTGGGTGTCGGCCAGCCGCCGCGGCCACGGCCTGGCGTCCCGCGCGCTCGCCACGGTCGCCGCCTACGCGTTCGACACCCTCGGCCTGTTCCGGCTCGAGCTCGGGCACCGCGTGAACAACCCCGCGTCCTGCCGGGTGGCCTCCAACGCCGGGTTCTCCGCCGAGGGGATCGAACGCGCGAAGCTCCGGTACGGCAGCGACCGGTACCACGTCGAGACGCACGCGCGGCTGGCCACCGACCCGGCGCCTTCGCTCGTGCTGGTCCCGGTGGTCCCGGTCGCCCGGGAGGCCGAGCCCGTGCGATGACCCTCGCCTCGGGGTGCGACTCGGCGGCATGCTGGTCCCGCAGTCCGAGGCGGCGAACGAGCGGGGTCCGTAGCCTGGACCGGTGGACACGTCTGCAGCCGTGACCGTGGTCGTCGGCCTCGTCGGCGTGGTGGTGGGCGCATGGCTCAGCCACCGGTTCTCCGTGCGGGCGCAGCGGGAGGCGTGGCGTCGCGAGCGGCGGTACGAGCTGTACGTCGAGGCCGTGCCCGTGCTGCAGCGGGCCAGGACAGAGGCGCTCCGGAAGGTGCCGTCCGACAGCTCGGTCTCCGGTGACCTGCGCTTCCTCCTGCTGCGCGTCAAGGTGCTGGGCTCACCCGACGCAGTCACCAAGGTCACTGCGGTGGACCGGCTGCTGTCGACGTCCGCGCCTCCGTGGTACCTGACGAACGAGCAACGCGAGCAGTACCGACGGCCACACCCACTGGGTCACCGTGCTGCCACCGTCCGCGTGGTCGACGAGGCGCTGGTGGCGCTCGAGCGCGACGTGCTGGGCGTCCGGGCACCGGAGGAGCGCTCCGTCCGAGACGGAGAGTGAAGCCCTACGCTCGCTCGCGTGAGCGAGATCGCGCAGCTGCCTGCCGAGCACCCGTGGGCCACCCTCGGCGTCATCGCCGCGATCCTCCTGATCGGCTGGCTACGCCGCCCCCGGGGGGCCGGTCAGCGCCCGACCCGGCCACGCGGGACGCGACCGCGGACCGGGGAGGTCTGGTTCGCCCAGGTGCCGTTCGAGGAGGGCACCGGCAGCAAGGACCGCCCCGTGCTCGTCCTGTCCGTGGTCGGCACGACGTGCGAGGTCGCGAGGTTCACGTCGCAGGACCGCACCGGCCGCCGTGACTACCTCCGGGTCCCGCAGGGGGTGCCCGGGCTGCCGAAGGCGAGCTGGCTGGACCGCCGGCCGATCACGCTCCACCCGTCCGCGTTCCGCCGGTACCTCGGCGAGCCGGGAGAGGCGTTCGTCCACTGGTACCGCGGCTCCGCCGCCGATCTCGGGTGACCTGTTCGTCGGCGTCGACTAGCGTCTCGCCCTTGTGAGCCGGATCGTCGACGTCGTCGTCCCGCGCAGGCTGGGCACCGGGTTCCGGTGGCTGCTCGCCTCGTCGTGGAGCTCCAACCTCGGCGACGGCATCGTCATCGCCGCCGGCCCGCTCCTCGTGGCGTCGCGCACCGAGGACGCGTTCCTCGTCGCGCTCGCGGCCCTGCTCCAGTGGCTGCCGCCGCTGCTGTTCGGCCTGTGGGCCGGCGCGCTCACCGACCGGCTGGACCGGCGTCGGCTCGTGATCCTCGTGGACTCGCTGCGTACCGTCGTCCTGATCCTGCTGGCCGCCGCCGTGGCCTTCGACGTGGCCACCATCGTGCTCGTCCTGGTGGCGATGTTCCTGCTCGGCACCGCGGAGACGTTCGCCGACAACGCCTCGGGCACGATGGTGCCGATGCTGGTCCAGCGCGACGACCTGGCGCTGGCCAACAGCCGCATCCTGGCCGGGTTCGTCACCGTGAACCAGCTCGTCGGCCCGCCCCTCGGGGCGTTCCTGTTCGCGGCCGGACAGGCGTGGCCGTTCGCCGCGGACGCGCTGCTGGTGGCGGCCGGAGCGGTGCTCGTCTCGCGGATCTCGCTGCCCCCGCACCTGACCGAGCCGAGAACCACGCACCTGCGGCACGACATCGCCGAGGGTGTCCGCTGGGTCCGGCACCACGCAGCGGTGCGGACCCTGGTGCTGACCATCCTCATCTTCAACGTGACGTTCGGCGCCGCGTGGTCGGTGCTCGTGCTCTACGCGCGGGAGCAGCTGGGCCTCGGGGCGATCGGGTTCGGGCTCATCACCACGGTCGGGGCCGTCGGCGGGCTGGTCGGGACGGTGTCCTACGGCTGGATCACCCGACGGGTCAGCCTGGCCAACCTCATGCGGATCGGGCTCATCGTGGAGACCCTCACGCACCTCGCGCTGGCGCTCACCACGACCGCCTGGTTCGCGCTGGTGGTCGTCTTCGTGTTCGGTGCGCACGCGTTCGTCTGGGGCACCACCTCCGTGACCATCCGGCAGCGGGCGGTGCCGACCGAGCTCCAGGGGCGGGTCGGGAGCGTGAACCTGGTGGGGGTGTTCGGCGGGCTGGTGGTCGGCGCGGCGATCGGCGGCCTGCTCGCGCAGCGGTACGGGGTGACGGCGCCGTTCTGGTTCGCGTTCGTCGGCTCGGCGATCTTCGTCGTGCTCATCTGGCACCAGCTGCGGCACGTGGCGCACACCGACGAGCTGCACGCGCCCGAACCGGCTTGATCCTTGGATCGAGATCCATCAATATAGGCCCGTGACGAGCATCGCCATGAGCCCCGCGTCCGCGGACCAGGTGGCTCGCTCGCTCAAGGCCCTCGCGGACCCCCTGCGCCTGCGCGCGCTCTCGCTCATCGCCGCCAGCCCGTCCGGCGAGGTCTGCGTCGAGGACGTCAGCGAGCTCACGTCGGTGTCGCAGCCGACCGTCTCCCACCACCTCAAGGTGCTCAAGGACGCGGGCCTGGTCACGGCCGAGCGCCGGGGCACGTGGGTCTGGTACCGGCTCGCGCCGGAGCACCGCGGCGCGGTCCGCACGGTGCTGGAGTCGTTCGCCGGCACCGAGGAGCGCACGGCGGCGGCGATCCCGGACCTCGACGCCCGCCTCGACCGCATCACCGCCGAGCTCGCACCGCGGTACCCGACGATCGACCCCCTCCGGGTCCGCGACGTCGTCCGCGACTCCGCGACGGCCCTCGCCAGGACGGGCGCCGGCTCGCGCACGGTCGGCCTCGCCGAGCGGTTCGCGCGGCAGCGCCTCGACGACCTCGCCCGCATCGAAGGCGCGACGACAGTCCCCCGCGTGCTGTTCGTCTGCGTCGCCAACGCCGGTCGCTCGCAGCTGGCCGCCGCCCTGCTCCGGCGCTACGCCGGCGACGCGGTCCTCGCCCGGTCCGCGGGCTCGGCGCCCGCCGCCGCGATCCACACCCACGTCCGTCCCGAGCTCGACGCCCTGGGCGTCGACGGCTTCCCGAAGCCGCTGACCGACGACGCCGTGCGCGCCGCCGACGTCGTGGTGACCATGGGCTGCGGCGACGTCTGCCCGGTCTACCCCGGCATCCGGTACGAGGACTGGGCGGTCGGCGACCCCGCCCTCGCCTCCCCCGACGGCGTCGCGGCGATCCGCGCCGACATCGACTCCCGCGTCCAGACCCTGCTCACCACCCTTGGAGTGTCATGACCCAGCCCAGCGTCCTGTTCGTCTGCGTGCACAACGCCGGCCGGTCCCAGATGGCGGCCGGCTTCCTGAAAGCCCTGTCCGGCGGCGCCGTGGAGGTCCTGTCGGCCGGGTCGATGCCCGCGGACAAGGTCAACCCGGTCGCGGTCGACGCGATGGCGGAGGTCGGCATCGACATCCGCGCGGAGCAGCCGAA
The DNA here is from genome assembly GCF_056405535.1 of Cellulomonas sp. P1_G12_2. Classification (NCBI taxonomy): domain Bacteria; kingdom Bacillati; phylum Actinomycetota; class Actinomycetes; order Micrococcales; family Cellulomonadaceae; genus Cellulomonas; species Cellulomonas sp. P1_G12_2. The sequence goes on from NZ_JBFUBX010000006.1 coordinate 71,912, forward strand.
GGTGCTCACCACCGAGGCCGTGCAGGCCTCCGACGTGGTGGTGACCATGGGCTGCGGCGACGCGTGCCCGTACTTCCCGGGCAAGCGGTACGAGGACTGGGTGCTCGAGGACCCCGCGGGCCAGGGCATCGAGTCGGTCCGTCCGATCCGCGACGAGATCCGCGGCCGGATCCTGACCCTGCTCGACGAGCTGGGCGTGGAGCCGGTCGGCGCGTGACCGCCCTCGTCCGGCGGCTGGGGGTCGCCGACGCCGTCGTCGTGGGGCTCGGCGCGATGCTGGGCGCCGGGGTGTTCGCCGCCTTCGCGCCCGCGGCCGAGGCCGCCGGGTCGGGTCTGCTGATCGGGCTGGCGATCGCCGCGGTGGTGGCGTTCTGCAACGCGACGTCGTCGGCACGGCTGGCGGCGCTGTACCCGGAGTCGGGGGGCACCTACGTCTACGCGGGGCGGCGGCTCGGCCGGTTCTGGGGGTTCCAGGCCGGCTGGTCGTTCGTCGTCGGCAAGACGGCGAGCTGCGCGGCGATGGCCCTGACGTTCGCGTCCTACGCAGCGCCCGGGCAGGCGCGCCTGGTCGGCATCCTCGCGGTCGTCGCGATCACCGCGCTGAACTATCGCGGCGTGCAGAAGACGGCCCTGGTCACGCGGGTGATCGTCGCCCTCACGCTCGTGACGCTCGCGGTCGTCGTCGCGGCGTCGGTGGCCGGCGGGACCGCGTCGACGGAGAACCTCGCAGGCGTCGACCTCGGTGGCGTGCTGCAGTCCGCGGGGCTGCTGTTCTTCGCGTTCGCCGGGTACGCGCGGATCGCCACGCTGGGCGAGGAGGTGGTCGATCCGCGCCGCACGATCCCCCGGGCGATCCCGCTCGCGCTCGGCATCGTGCTGGTGGTCTACCTCGTCGTCGGCGTCTGCGCGCTCCTCGCGGTGGGACCGGACGTCCTGGCCGCGACCGCCGCACCCCTGCGCGCGGTGGTCGAGGCGGGGTCCTGGGCGGCCCTCAGCCCGGTCGTGCAGGTCGGTGCCGCCGTCGCGTCGCTGGGCGCCCTGCTGGCGCTGGTGCTCGGGGTGTCGCGCACCGCCTTCGCGATGGCCCGCGACCACGAGCTGCCGCCGTTCCTCGCAGCGGTGCACCCGCGGCACGGCGTCCCCTACCGGGCGGAGCTCGCCGTCGCGGCCGTCGTCATCGTGCTCGTCGCGACCCTGGACGTGCGCGGCGCGATCGGGTTCTCGTCGTTCGGCGTGCTCACCTACTACGCCCTGACCAACGCCAGCGCGCTGCGCCTGGGGGCCGACGAGGGCCGGCCGCCGCGCTGGGTGGCCGCGCTCGGGCTGGTCGGCTGCGTGGTCCTCGCGCTCACGCTCCCGCTGCCGTCCGTGCTCGGCGGGCTGGCGGTGGCGCTCGTCGGCGCCGGCGTCTGGGCCGTGCGCCGAGGGCGCGGCCGCGGGTGACCGCGGCCGCGCTCGTCATGCGGGGGCGCAGCAGACGGTAGGCGTCGCCCGGAACGTCAGCCGCGGCAGCCGCGGCCAGGAACGCACCGGCCGCGGCGCGCGCTCCGCGAGGAGGAGCCGGCGCCGCAGCTCGACCTCCAGCTCACGCTCGCGCTCGTCGTACAGGACTGCGAACAGCTCCGGGTGCATGGCCTACTCCTCCGTGCGGGGCTTGCGGGCGCGGACCACGGCGCCGTGCATGCCGTCCGCGACCTGGTGGGTGAACGTGACCTCCGCGTCGGTGAACCCGGCGCGGGTGAGGCCGTCGACGTACTCCGTGCGGGACAGGGCGCCCGCGATGCAGCCGACGTACGAGCCGCGCTCGCCGCGCTGTTCCGGCGTGAGGTGGTCCTCGGCGACGATGTCCGAGATCCCCACCCGCCCGCCCGGCGTGAGCACCCGGAACGCCTCCGCGAGCACGGCCTGCTTGTCGGTGGACAGGTTGACCACGCAGTTGGAGATGACGACGTCCACCGTGGCGTCGTCCAGGGGCAGGTCCTCGATGGTGCCCTTGCGGAACTCCACGTTGGTGGCCCCCGCCTTGACCGCGTTGGCGCGGGCCAGGTCGAGCATCTCGTCGGTCATGTCGACCCCGTAGGCGAACCCCTCCGGGCCGACCCGACGCGCCGACAGCAGGACGTCGATCCCGCCACCGGACCCGAGGTCGAGCACGCGCTCGCCCGCCCTCAGCTCCGCGATCGCCAGCGGGTTCCCGCAGCCCAGCGAGGCAGCCAGCGCCTCGACAGGGACGCTCACGGCGTCCTGCGCGCTGTAGAGACCCGCCCCGAACTTCTCGTCGACGTCGACGACCGCTCCCGGCGCGCAGCAGCCTCCGTCGCCACAACACCCCCCGAGACCGGCCTGCGTCTCCACCGCCGCCAACGCGTAGCGCTGACGCACCTGCTCCCGCACCTCGTCCATCTCGTCCGCCTCCTCAGGCATCGACAACCATCGATGGACAAGATGCACCCATCCATCGACGGTTGTCAATATCGACAGACGTGAATGTCTGAGGCACACTGGTGCCATGGCTCTCGATCTCCTGCCCGTCGTCTCCGCCTCCGGCGGGGCGTGCTGCACCCCGCTCACCCGCGACGCGATCACGGAGCAGGCGGCCGCCGACCTGTCGCAGGTGCTCAAGGCGCTGGCCGACCCGGCCCGCCTGCGCCTGCTGTCGCTCATCGCGTCGCACGACGGCGCCGAGGCGTGCGTCTGCGACCTGACCGAGCCGGTCGGGCTCAGCCAGCCGACGGTGTCGCACCATCTCAAGGTCCTGGTCGACGCCGGCCTGGTCACCCGCGACAAGCGCGGCGTCTGGGCCTACTACGCCCTGGTCCCCGGGGCGCTCGACGCGGTCACGCACCAGCTGGGCACCCACCTGACCGCCGGCGCCGCCGCATGAGCGTGTCGATGCTCCCCCTGACCGCCGAGCACTGGCCCGCCGTCGAGCGCATCTACGCCGCCGGGATCGCCACCGGGCACGCGACCTTCGAGTCCGCCCCGCCCACATGGGAGGCGTTCGACGCGGCACGGCTCCCGGCCCACCGGCTCGTCGCGGTCGACGAGGACGGCGCCGTCGTCGGCTGGGCGGCCGCGGTCCCCGTCTCGGACCGGTGCGCGTACGCCGGGGTCATCGAGCACTCGGTCTACGTCGATCCCGCCGCCCAGGGCCGCGGGATCGGGCGGACGCTGCTGGCCGCGCTGCTCGAGAACGCCCGCGCGGAGGGGATCTGGACCGTGCAGTCCGGCATCTTCCCCGAGAACGCGACGAGCCTCGCCGTGCACGCGGCCGCCGGGTTCCGGGTGGTCGGCACGCGCGAGCGCCTCGGACGGATGACGTACGGCCCGCTGGCCGACCAGTGGCGGGACGTCGTCCTCGTGGAGAAGCGCCTCTGACTCAGCGGTGGTGCGGCGGCACCGGGTAGAGCGTGTGCTCGGTGTGCTGGAGGACGTTGGTGACCAGCGCGGACACGTGCTCGTTGGCCTGCGAGTAGTAGATCGTCGTGCCCTCGCGGCGGGCCGTGACCAGGTGGCCGGCGCGCAGCTTGGCCAGGTGCTGGGAGACGGCGGGCGTCGGCCGGTCGAGCGCTTCCGCGATCGCCGTCACGGACAGCTCGGTCCCGTCCAGCAGGGCGAGGACGGCCAGCCGGGTCCGGTCGGCGAGCAGGCGCAGGATGTCGACCGCGTGGTCGAGATCGGCGGGGTTCGTGGCCATCGTCGTCATGATCGCAGGCTGCGCACCCGTGCGGGGCTCGGCCACAGCAGCGTCGCGGCGATCGTCCCCGCCGTCGCGACGACGGCCAGCACGACGGCGGCGACCCCGAGGCCGAGCGTGCCGAGCCAGCCGGCGAGCGGGTAGGTGACCAGCCAGCACGCGTGCGACAGGGAGAACTGCGCCGCGAACGCCGCGGGGAGGTCCTCGGTGGACACCTCGCGGCGCACGAGCCGACCGACGGGGGTCTCGACGGCGGCCCAGCCGAGCCCGACGAGCACCCAGAGCACGCTCACGGCGGCGAGGCTGTGCAGCGCGACGGGGATCGCGGCGGTGGCGACTGCGAGCAGGACCGCCCCGCCCAGCATCACGCGACGCTCGGCGATCCGGCGCAGCAGCCGCGGGAGCGTGAACGCCGCCGCCATCGAGCCGAGCCCGTTGGCGGCAAGCACCAGCGCGACGACGCCGTCCCCGAGACCGAGCTCACCGCGGACGATCACCACGGTCTGCACCAGCACGAACGCCCCGGCGGCCGCGACCACCAGGTTGAGCGCGAGCACCGGCCGCAGCGCCGGCGTCCGGACGAACAGAGCGGCACCCCGCCGCACCTCGTGCGTGAACCGCCCCTGGACGGGTGGAACCCCGCGCGGCAGGACCACCGAGCCCACCAGCAGCGCGGACCCGGCGAACCCGATCGCGGTGCCGATGAAGAGCGCGTCGGACGGGACCAGGAGCAGCAGGGCCGCCGCGAGCACCGGTGCGAGCACCGCCTCGAGGTCGTAGGCCAGCCGGGACAGGGACAGCGCGGAGGTGTAGTCGTCCTCGTCGGGAAGCACCTGCGGGATCACCGACTGGAAGGTCGGGGTGAACGTCGCCGACGCCGCCTGCAGCACGAAGATCAGGACGAACACCTGCCAGACCTCGCCGACGAACGGCAGCATCGAGGCCACCAGCAGCCGTACCAGGTCCGCACCGATGAGCACCGCGCGCCGGGGCAGGCGCGCCACCACGACGGCCGCGACCGGCGCGACGAGGACGTACGCGAGCATCTTGATCGCCAGGGCCGTGCCCAGCACCGAGCCCGCGTCGGCGCCCGCGAGGTCGTAGGCCAGGAGACCGAGGGCGACCGTCGCCAGCCCGGTCCCGGCGAGCGCCACGACCTGCGCGGCGAAGAGCCTGCGGTACACCGGGTGTCTGAGCGGGCTGAGCATCCTTCCATCATTGCGCATCTACGCAAGCAATGAATACACGATTGTCTGTACTCTCGCGTCCATGGAGACGGTCACCCTCACCCACACGGCCGCGCTCGCGCGGCTCGGGCACGCGCTCTCGGACGAGACCCGCACCCGCGTCCTGCTCGTCCTGCGCGAGGCCCCGGCCTACCCGTCCGACCTGGCAGACGCGCTCGGCGTCTCCCGTCAGGTGATGTCCAACCAGCTCGCCTGCCTGCGCGGCTGCGGCCTGGTCGAGGCGGTCCCGGACGGCCGGCGGACCTGGTACCGGCTGGCCGACGCCCACCTGGCGCCTGCCCTCGACGACCTGCTCCGGCTCGTCGTCACCGTCGACCCCACCTGCTGCGGATCGGCGGGGTGCACGTGCTCCTGACCCGACGCACGGTCCTGCAGCGGCGCATCCGATGGGTCGTCGCCCTGACCATCGGTTACAACGTGGTCGAGGCGGTCGTCGCTCTGGTCGCCGGGCGGATGGCATCGTCGTCGGCACTCCTGGCGTTCGGGCTCGACTCGGTGGTCGAGGTCCTGTCGGCCGCCGCGGTCGCGTGGCAGTTCGCGGCACCCGACCCCGAGAGCCGCGAGCGCACCGCCCTGCGACTGATCGCCGTCTCGTTCTTCGGGCTCGCCCTCGTGGTCACCCTCGACTCGGTGCGGACGCTGCTCGGCGGCTCCGAGCCGGAGCACTCGACGGTCGGCATCGTGCTCGCCGCCGCGAGCCTGGTGATCATGCCGCTGTTCTCCTGGTTCGAGCGCCGGACCGGACGCGAGCTGGGCTCCGCCTCGGCGGTCGCCGACTCGAAGCAGACCCTGCTCTGCGCCTACCTGTCCGGCGTCCTGCTGGTGGGCCTCGTCCTGAACAGCACCCTCGGGTGGACGTGGGCCGATCCGCTCGCCGCGCTGGTCATCGCCTGGTTCGCGGTGCGCGAGGGCCTCGAGGCGTGGCGCGGTGAGGCCTGCACGGTCCCGGTCAGCGCCCTGCTGGAGTCGGACGCCGACTAGCCGGTCACGTGCGCGACGATCCGCTTGATCGTCTCGTCGTCCCGCAGGATCCGGCGGTGGCCCAGCCCGTCGCTGACCACCAGCTCCGCACCCGGCCACGCGCGGGCGATGCGGGTGCCGTCGGCGTGGTCGGCCTCCTTGTCGGCGCGGTCGCTCAGCACGAGCGTCGCGGGCAGCGGCCGGCGCGCGTTGGCGGCCCGCACGGGGATGTCGAGGTCCGCCAGCCGGCGGCCCGCCAGCTTCTCCATGCGGACGACGAACCGGTGCCGGGTCCGCTCGCTGAACCCCAGCGTGTGCGCGAAGCCCACCGTGTAGGTGGACGGGTCGGCCAGCGGCGTGACCAGCACGAGCCGTTCGGTCGGCGTCCCGTCCAGGACGGCGAGCGCGCTCGCGGCCGCGCCCATGGAGTGGCCGACGACCGCGTGGGCCGGACCGTGCGCGTCGATGACCGTGCCGAGCGCGGACATCATCTCGGGCAGGGTCGTCCGCCGGCGACCGAGGGCGCCAGGCCCCGAGTCGCCGTGCGCGGGTGCGTCGTACGCGACCACCCGGAGGCCCGCCGCCAGGAGCGGCTCGACCAGCGAGCGCAGCTGCCCGCGGTGGCCGCCCCAGCCGTGCACCAGGTAGACGCTCGGTCCGTCGCCCCAGACCTGCCCGACGATGGGACCGGTGCGGAACGCGGTGCCGCCGGGGATGGCCGACGGGTGCTTCGCGCGAGCAGGGGTGCACCAGAGCCGCAGCGCCCCGCGGGCGACGAGCTCGGGGGCCACCCGGTCCAGGGCCCGCACCGCGGACCGGACCAGCGGCGGGACGGGCGGGAGCTGCGTACGAACGGTCGTGCTTTTTTCGGTCGACAGCTGGGTCATTTCAGGTCTCCCAGGGGAAGTCAGCGGAGGAGGGACTGCAGCAGCCGCTCGAAGGCGAAGCGGGTGTGCGGTTCGGCCGCCGGGTCACGCAGCAGCCGGAAGGCGTGGAAGTGCGCGAGCATCAGCCCGTGCAGGTCGTGCGCGAACTGCTCGGGCGCGAGATCGTCCCGGAACGCCCCGTCCTTGGCACCGGAGCGGTAGACCTGCGCGAGCGACTCGGCGAGGTCCCAGTGGTCCCGGACCAGCTGGTCGCGGACCGGGCCGGGCTGGTCGTCGAACTCCGTGGCCGCCGACACGAACAGGCAGCCGGCCGCACCGGAGGACGAGGTGGTGAGCCACCGCTCGAACAGGGTGCGGACGCGCTGCTCACCACGGGGTGCCGCGAGCGCCGGGCGGATCACCTGGTCGACGAAGTGCTCCCGCGCGCTCGCGAGCACGGCCAGCTGGAGCGCCTCCTTGGACCGGAAGTGCGCGTAGAGGCCGGACTTGGACATGCCCGTGGCGGACGCGAGCGTGCCGATGGTCAGACCGGCGACGCCGAGGCGCCCGGCGATCTCGACCGCCTGGTCGATCACCGCCTGACGCGTGTCGTCACCTTTGCCCATAGTCCATGAATAGCACGATCGTGCGGTCCGGCGCATCTACCACGTCGTCCGACGGGATCATCCGGCCGGACGACCCAAGGCAACCGTCCCCCGGGCGCTACCGTCGACGCCATGGCGCTGCTCGACAACAAGACGATCCTCGTGACCGGCGTGCTCACCGAGGGCTCGATCGCGTTCCACGTCGCCCGGCTGGCGCAGGAGCAGGGCGCCCAGGTGGTGCTCACCTCGTTCGGACGCCAGCAGCGGCTGACCGAGGTCATCGCCCGACGCCTCCCGGCACCGGCACCGGTGGTCCGCCTCGACGTCACCTCGGCCGAGGACCTGGCCGCGCTCGCGGGTGCGGTCGGCGAGCACGCCGACCGGCTCGACGGGGTGGTCCACTCGATCGGCTTCGCCCCGCAGGCGGTGCTCGGCGGGAACTTCCTCGGCGGCGAGTGGTCCGATGTGGCCACGGCCCTGGAGATCTCGGCGTACTCGCTCAAGGCGCTGGCCGTCGCCGCGCAGCCGCTCATGGTCCGGGGCAGCTCGGTGGTCGGCCTGACGTTCGACGCGACCGTCGCATGGCCGGTCTACGACTGGATGGGCGTGGCCAAGGCGGCCCTGGAGTCGACGTCCCGCTACCTCGCCCGCGACCTCGGGCCCGACGGGATCCGCTGCAATCTCGTCGCGGCCGGCCCGATCCGGTCGACCGCGGCCAAGGCGATCCCCGGCTTCGAGGCGATCGAGGGCGGCTGGGATGCTCGGGCTCCCCTGGGCTGGGACGTCGGCGACGCCGGTCCGACCGCCCGCGCGGTGGTCGCGCTGCTCTCGGACTGGTTCCCCGCCACCACCGGCGAGATCGTGCACGTCGACGGCGGCGTCCACGCGATGGGGATGTGACAGCCAGGGTCGTTGGTCCCGGCTCCACGCCGGACCTTTCACCTACGGTTGCGTAACTTACGCTCCCGTAGGTCTGGAGAGGTCCGATGCCGACACCACCGCCCGTCCGGTCCCTGCGCCGCGCGCTGCCGACGATCATCCAGGGCGGGATGGGCGTCGCGGTCTCGTCGTGGCGCCTGGCGTCCGCGGTCGCGCGTCGCGGGCAGCTGGGCGTCGTGTCCGGCACCGCGCTGGACCTCGTGCTGGCCCGCCGGCTCGAGGACGGTGACCTCGACGGCTCGGTCCGCCGCGCGATGGCCGCGTTCCCCGTCCCGGCGATCGTCGAGCGCGTGCTCAAGCGGCACCTGCGCCCGGGTGGCCGCGCGGCGGGCGTGGCGTACACACCGGTCCCGCGGCTGAGCATGCGCCCGGGGCGCTCGGTCCAGGAGCTGACCGTGCTGGCCAGCTTCGTCGAGGTGTGGCTGGCCAAGGAGGGTCACGACGGCCCGATCGGCATCAACTGCCTGGAGAAGGTCCAGATGGCGATGCCGGCGGCGGTGTACGGCGCCATGCTCGCCGGGGTCGACGCGGTGCTGGTCGGCGCCGGCATCCCGCGCCACCTGCCGCACCTGCTCGACGAGCTCGCCGCGAACCGCCCCACGCAGCTGCCCGTCGACGTCGCCGGCGACCCCGGCGGTGACCACGTGGTCGAGATCGACCCGCCGGACCTGCTCGGCCCCGACCTGCCGGCGCTGGACCGACCGCTGTTCCTCGCGATCGTGTCGAGCGAGGTCCTGGCCGCCTACCTCACCCGTGACCCCACGATCCGCCCGGACGGGTTCGTCATCGAGGGCCCTCGCGCGGGCGGTCACAACGCTCCGCCGCGGGGTCGCCCGGTGCGCGACGAGCGCGGCCAGCCGGTGTTCGGCGCCCGGGACCAGGCGGACGTCAGCAAGGTCGCCGCGGTCGGCCTGCCGTTCTGGCTCGCCGGGTCGCTGGGCACGCCCGAGGCGGTCCAGGAGGCCCTCGCCGCCGGCGCGACCGGCGTCCAGGTGGGCACCGCCTTCGCGCTCAGCTCGGACTCGGGCCTGACCGACGAGCTGCGCGACCGCCTCCTCGCCCTGCTGCGCGCCGGCGAGCTCGAGGTCCTCACCGACGGGGACGCCTCCCCGACGGGCTTCCCGTTCAAGGTCGCCCAGCTGACCGGCACGCTCTCCGACCCCGCGATCCGCAGCGCCCGGCCGCGCCTCTGCGACCTGGGCTACCTGCGGTCGCCGTACCTGAGGGACGACAACCGGGTGGGGTTCCGGTGCCCGGCCGAACCGGTCGCCATGTACGTCAAGAAGGGCGGCTCCGAGCAGGACACCGAGGGCCGGGTGTGCCTGTGCAACGCGCTCTCGGCTGACGTCGGTCTGGGCCAGACCCGGCCCGACGGGCGCGAGGAGGAGGCGCTGGTCACCCTCGGCACGGACCTCGACGGCGCGAGCCGCCTGGCCGAGCTGTACCCCGACGGCTGGTCCGCCGACCAGGTGCTCGACTGGCTCCTGGAGCCGGCGCTGTAGAGCCCTAGGTCCCGGTCTCGGGAGGAGGGGGCGCCGGATACTCGGGGGGCGCCCGTCACCGACCTCGGAGGACCTCATGACCACGCAGCACGTCGAGATCTCGACCGGCACGCCCGCCGCGGCGACCGAGGGCCACGTGTGCGGCTGCGGGCACGCGTCCGAGGAGGAGATCGTGGTCGACGCGCGCAGCCTGCCGCGCCCGGTCCGGCACGCGGCGATCCGCGGTGCGTTCAGCGCGATCCCCGTCGGCCAGTCCATGATCCTCGTCGCACCGCACAAGCCGGTCCGGCTGCTCGCGGAGCTGGAGCAGGACGCTCCCGGTGCGCTGGAGATCGAGTTCCTGGTCGACGAGCGCGACGACTGCCGCGTGCGCCTGACGCGCGTCTAGAGAGCCATCAGCGCGACGCCCGACGCCGCGGCGCCGAGGCAGAGCAGCACCGAGCCGACGGCGTTCGCAGTGGCGCGGCGCAGCTCGCCCGCCTGGATCAGCCGGACGGTCTCCACCATCGCCGTGGAGAACGTCGTGTACCCGCCGCAGAACCCGGTCGCGGCCACCACCTGCCAGGTCTCGCCGAGCCCGTGGTAGACGTGCGCGCCGGCGAGCAGGCCGATGAGGAACGACCCCGACACGTTCACCGCGAGCGTGGCCAGCGGGAACACCCGGTTCCACCGCGAGCGGACCGAGCCGTCGACGACGAACCGGGTGGCGGCACCGATCCCGCCGAAGAGGGCGATGAGCAGGACGGTCATCGCACCCGCCGCGAACCGAGCGCGACGCCGGCGACGCAGGCGAGCAGCCCGAGCACCACGCTCAGCACCCCGTAGGCCACGGCCATGGTCACCTGACCGGCCGCGAGCAGTCGCTCCAGCTCGAGGGCCAGGCTGGAGAACGTGGTGAACCCGCCGAGCACCCCCGTGCCGGCGCCGAGCCGCACCAGCCGACCCCGTCGCGACTCCTCCCCGCGCCGCAGCAGCGCCTCGAGCAGGACGCCGAGCAGGAACGACCCGAGGACGTTCACGACGAACGTCGCCGTCGGCCACCCGCCGGGGGACGTGCCCAGCCACTCGGCGACCGCCCAGCGGCCCGTCGTCCCCACCGCTCCGCCCAGCGCCACGACCGCGACCAGCCTCGGATCGAGGTGCGGGGATCGCGTCACCGATGCTCCTGCGGGACGATCGTGACCGGCAGCGGCTGGGTGTGGGCGAGGTGGCCGGCCGTCGAGCCGCCGATCAGATGGTTCATCCACCCGCCGAGCCCGGGGCGCCGGCTGCCGACCACGATCATCGCCGCGCCGGCGTCGCCCGCGACGCGGCCCAGCTCGCGCGAGGCCTCACCGACCGTGTAGACGAACCGCCACGGCACGTCGGAGCCCTCGAGGTTCCGCTCGACCTCCACGGCCACGGACCTCTCGACCTCGTCGCCGGGATCGTCGACGTGGTCCGGGTCGAGCGGGGTGGTCACGAGGGTGCCGTCCGGCTCCCGCGCGACGACGGTGCGCGCGGCGTCGGACCACACGCACACGAGGTCGGCGCGCATCGCGCGAGCGAGACCCGCGGCCTGCTGCACGACGGTCGGCGACTGCCCCGGGAGCACGCCGACGACGACCGTCGGGCCGTCCGGCGTCGGCACGCCGTGCCACGCGTGCGGTGCGGATCGGGTCACCCGCCGAGGCTACGCGGGAACACCCGCCCGGTCGTGGAGGTTGCGGTGACCCATGACCACTATCGGATTCATCGGCGCAGGCCACATCGGCGGCACGCTCGCCCAGCTCGCGATCTCGCACGGCTACGACGTCGTCGTCAGCAACTCCCGCGGCCCGGAGACCCTCACGGACCTGGTCGAGCAGCTCGGCGACCGCGCACGCGCGGGAACGGCGGCCGAGGCCGCCGCAGCCGGGGACGTCGTCGTCGTGACGATCCCCACCAAGAACGTGAACGACGTGCCGGTCGAGCCGCTGGCCGGCAAGGTCGTCATCGACACCAACAACTACTACCCGCAGCGCGACGGCCACATCGAGTCGCTCGACAACGAGTCGACGACGGTCTCGGAGCTGCTCCAGACCCACCTGCCGGCGTCGCACGTGGTCAAGGCGTTCAACCACATCATGTTCAGCGACCTCGCGACGCAGGGTGTGCCCGCCGGCACCCCCGCGCGCCGGGCGCTGGCCGTCGCGGGCGACTCGGACGAGGCCCGGGCCGCGGTGGCCGAGCTGATCGACGAGCTCGGCTTCGACGCGGTCGACGTCGGTGCTCTCTCGGAGGGCTGGCGCTACCAGCGCGACACCGCGGCGTACGTCCAGCGGTTCGACGCCGACGGCCTGCGCGCCGCCCTGTCGAAGGCTGTGCGCTACCGCGACATGTGACGCAGAAGTACCGGACGGCCTGCGCTCCCCTCACTGCGCAGGCCGTCCGGTGGCTCAGCGGGCGGCCGGGACCCTGACCAGCTGCTTCGGCCCGTCGTTGCCGTACTCGTCGGCGGGGTGCGCCACCTCGACGAACCAGCTCGGCTCCAGCAGGTCGGCACCGCCCTCGTAGGGCGCCGCCCAGTACGCGAGGACGCTCGAGACGACCGCAAGCTTCTCGGTCCGGCTCTTGCGGTGCCGGGCGGACTCGAGCACCCGCTCGAGCGCCTCGCCCTCCTCGACCAGCTCGGCCTCGCGGTAGAGCTCGACGGCGTCCCAGGTGGTCGCCATGAGGCGCAGCGGCCGGTCGTCGTCGAGGAACGTCGCGTTCACGCCGGCCCGCGGGCCCGTGACCGGGATGCCGTCGAGCGTGACCCGCGAGCGCACGTCGGTCTTCACCGCGAACCGCGTCCGCTCCTTGCCGTCGAAGCGCACCGCCTCCACGACGGTCGCGTCGATGCTCGTCTCCAGCCGGACGCCGTCGAACCGGGCGACTTTCGGACCGAGCCCGTACCGCTCGGTCAGCTCGCCGGTCACGCCGACGGCCTTGTCGGCGGGCAGCGGCTCGGGGTGACCCTTCTCGGGGTCGGCGGCGGCGACGCCCCGGACGGTGTCGACGAGGGCCGTGACGCCGGCCAGCCGGTTGCCCGGCCCGCCGTGCACGAGCGTCGCCTCCTTGCCGACGAGCGCGAACGCCTCCTCGGTGCGCACGACGTCGCCGTCGATGCGGAACGCCTCGGCGAGTGCGCGAAGGCGCTCGTCGTCCAGGGCAGCAGGTCGCACGCGGGCGACCGAGATCGTGGTCATGGCTGTTCCTTCCGAAGGTGGTGGGTGCTCAGCAGGCGTGCGGGATCCAGGTCCACGAGAACCAGGAGCCGCCGCGGTGCGGGTCGGAGCTGACGAAGCCGTGGTCGTGCAGGAAGTCGGCGCCCGTGTTGGTGCCGGAGCTGTTGGCGTAGAGCACGGCGGACTCCACCCAGCTGGGCTGCGTGAACTCGGCCATCCAGAACCACGCGTCGACCACGCGCATCGGGTGGCGCCCGATGAGCCACTCGGGGATGCCGAACATGGCCGTGAGCCAGCGCCCGTCCATCGCGGACGCGAACGCCCGTCCGGGGTTGGCCAGGTCGAGGCTGGTGGTGGTGAAGCTGAGGATCGCGTGCAGGCCCTCGAACGCGTCGGCCCAGCGGTCGAACACGTCCCGGTTGGCGCCCTGTTGGACCGCGTCCATCTGCAGGGTGTTGCAGACCTCCAGGCCCAGCCACTCCAGGTCGCCGTGGCCCAGGCGCAGGTCGCCGTCGTTGCCGGCCGCGCTCGTCGTGAAGTCGCCCTGCACCTGCGAGTCGTCCGGCACGTCGCTGCGGAAGTAGAAGCCGCTCGGGCTGCCGTGGCCCGTGAAGTACACGATGTCGGCCTGCTCCACCCACTGGTCGGCGTGGCCGCCGCGGGCGTTCGCCTTGAAGTCGTCCTCGAACGCGTTCCCGTCGCCCCAGTTGAAGATCCCGTTCCCGCTGTCGTGGTTGCGGAGCTCGTCCCAGAACCCGCCCGCGTCCTCGTGCTCGTGCGTCAGCGGATTGAGGTTGTTGTACGCGTTGATCCACTCCGTGCCGATGCCGTACGACATCGCCATCCCCCTTCGTCGTCGAACCTGTCACCTGGGAAGAGAGGCACCACGGGGTGGTGATACGCGCGCGGCGGGTCATATCTGCTCGCTCGCGTGCGCCGCCGGTCGTACCGTCCGGCTCATGGACCTGCCCCGTCACCACACGATCCGCGAGCGCAGCCACCGGATCCTCGACCCCTTCACCGACGCGCAGCTGGCCACCCTCGGCCGCGCGCTGCACCTCGATCCGGGCGCGACCGTGCTCGACCTCGCGTGCGGCAAGGGCGAGCTCCTGTGCACCTGGGCGCGGGACCACGGGACGGTCGGGACCGGGGTGGACCTGAGCACGGTGTTCGTCGCCGCGGCACGGGAGCGGGCCACCTCGTTGAACGTCGACGTGGCGTTCGTGCAGGGCGACGCCTCCTCGTACGTCGCCGACGAGCCGGTGGACGTCGCCTCGTGCGTCGGGGCGACGTGGATCGGCGGCGGGGTCGTCGGCACCCTGGAGCTGCTCGGCCGGTCCCTGAAGCCGCGCGGCATCGCGCTCATCGGCGAGCCGTTCTGGAAGGCCGGACCGCCCAACGAGTTCCTGTCCCTGCCCGACCTGGTCCGGCAGTTCGGCGACGCCGGCTGGGACCTGGTGGAGATGGTGCTGGCCGACGAGCACAGCTGGGACCGGTACGTGGCCGCGCAGTGGCTGAACGTCCGCCGGTTCCTCGACGAGCACCCCGACGACGAGCTGGCGCCGGCCTTCCGCGAGGAGCTGTCGACGGCACCCCTCGACTACGTGACGAACCAGCGCCCGAACCTCGGCTGGGGCGTCTTCGCGCTCGTGCGGCGCCCCTGATGGACCCCTCGGCGGTGCGCGCGTACTACGCGGCGAAGAGCGAGCACGAGCGGGACCGGCTGCTCTCCCCCGAGGGCCTCCTCGAACGGATCCTGACGACCCGCCTGCTGGAGCCGCACCTCGGCACGCCCGGGCGAGCGCTCGACCTGGGCGGCGGCACCGGTCCGTACTCCGTGTGGCTGGCGGAGCTCGGCTGGGACGTCTCGCTGGCCGACCTGTCCCCCGAGCTGCTGGCCATCGCCGAGTCGTCGCTGCCCGCCGGCACGGTCCAGGAGGTGGTCGAGATCGACGCCCGTGACCTGTCGCGCTGGGCCGACGGGACGTTCGACGCGGTCCTGTCCCTCGGCCCGATGTACCACCTGTCCGACGCGCACGACCGCGCGCTCGCCGCGTCCGAGCTGGCCCGTGTCACCCGTCCCGACGGGCTCGTCGCCGTCGCACTCATGCCGCGGTACACCTCCGTCCGGCGGGTGCTCTCGCTCCCCGACGAGCGGTGGCAGCTGGCCGACCCGGCGTTCGTCGACCGGCTGCTGGACGAGGGCGTCTTCGAGAACGCGGTGCCCGGTCGCTTCACGCACGTGCACGGGGTGCAGCCGACCGAGGTGTGCCCGTTCTTCGAGTCGCACGGGTTCTCGTCGCTGCTGCTGGCGTCGACGCACGGGTTCCTCACCGGAGTGGAGGGCGGGTTCGAGGCGTTGCGGGTCGAGGACCCCGCCGCGTACTGCCGGCTGCTCGACCGGGTGGTGGAGACGGCGTCGGACCCCGGCACGCTCGCGACCGCCGGCCACCTGCTGTACGTCGGACGCAAGATCGGTGCGCGTGCGGACACAGACCAGGCATGAGGCGCGCCCTGGTCGTCGTCGTCGCGTGCGTCGCGCTCGCGGGCTGCGCGGGTGCTCCTGCCGAGCCCTTCCCGACCAGGCTCGACGCGACGTTCTCGCTCTACACGCACTGCGGCATCCACGAGCTGAACTACGGCGGCGACTGGTACGTGCGGCAGGGCGGAGTGCTCGACGACGGCTCCGGCAACCCGCCGGCCGGCTGGGACAACCCGTCCCAGGTGGGCACGCTCACGGTGACCGGCGACGAGGCGGTGTTCACCGACGTCGACGGTCACGAGGAGCACTTCGACCTGCGGCCCGGTGCGGACGAGCCGCTGCAGCTCTGCTCCTAGACCCCGACCAGCCCCGACTCGTAGGCCGCGATCACCAGCTGCACACGGTCGCGGCAGCCGAGCTTGCGCAGGGCCTCCGAGACGTGGGACTTCACCGTGGGCTCGGCGATCCACAGCTCGGCGCCGATCTCCGCGTTCGACAGCCCACGAGCCACCGCGCGCAGGATCTCCAGCTCGCGGGGCGTCAGGTCCGCGATACCGACCACCGGCACGGGCGCCGGGACGCGCGCGGTGAAGTCCTCTACCAGCCTCCGCGTCACCGTCGGGCCCAGCAGCATCGACCCGTCCGCGACCATCCGCACCGCCTCCACCAGCCGCTCCGCCGTGACGTCCTTGAGCAGGAACCCGCTCGCACCGGCCCGCAGGGCGTCGTAGACGTACTCGTCCAGGTCGAAGGTGGTGAGGATCAGCACGCGGGTGGCCGGGTGCTCGGCCGTGATCCGGGCGGTCGCGGCGATCCCGTCCAGGTGCGGCATCCGCACGTCGACCACCGCGACGTCCGGCCGCTCGGCGGCCACGAGCGACAGCAGCTCGCGGCCGTCGTGGGCCGCGCCGACCACCTGCAGGTCGGGTGCCGCGCCGAGGATGGCGGCGAAGCCCAGCAGGACGACCGGTTGGTCGTCGGCGACGACGACGCGGGTCACCGGGGCACCGCAACCTCGAGCACGAACTCCTTGTCGATCACCACGGCCGTCATCGTGCCACCCAGCGCCTCGACGCGTTCGCGCATCCCGATCAGCCCGCGCCCCGGCTCCGCGTCGCGCCCGGCGGGGTTGGTCATCCGGAAGCCGACCGCACCGTCGGTCAGCGTCCGGCTCAGCCGCGCGGTCACCCCCGGTGCGTGCCGGCGGGCGTTGGTCAGCCCTTCCTGCACAGCCCGGTACAGGACGTAGCCGGCGGCGGGCGGGACGTCGCGCCACTCGCCGTCGAGGGCGACCGGCTGACCGGCCGCGACCGCGCTGGCCACCAGGTCGTCGACGTCGCAGGCGGTCGGCTGCGGGATGCGCTCGCCCTCGTCGGACGTGCGCTGCAGGACGACGAGCACCTGACGCAGCTCGGTGAGGGCCTCGCGGGCGTCGGTCGCGATGGCGGCCAGGACCTCGCGCGCGTCGTCGTTCAGGTCCGGGTGGATGAAGGGCGCCGACTCCGCCCGGACCGCGACGAGCGACACGTGGTGGGCGACGACGTCGTGCAGGTCGCGGGCGAGCCGGGCGCGCTCACCGGCGAGGGACTCCACCTGGAGGGCGTGGCGCTCGGTGAGGTGCGCATCCGCCTGGCGTCGCCGTGAGCGCTGGCTCGCACCGATGGCCGCCGCGACCCCGACGACCGCCAGCACCCAGAACGCGTACATCGCCAGGGCGGCCCACTCGAAGTCCGCCCCGGTCCCCGAGGTGACCGGCCCGATCGGTAGATACGCCGGCATCTCCGTGCCGCAGTACCAGGCGGCGACCAAGAGCGCGGCGGCCGTCGGCACCACGGCCCGCACGACGCCGTCCAGAGCGGCGAGCGCGGCCACCGCCAGGATTCCGAGCCACCACCCCCAGACGAAACCGCCGTTCCACGGCACCTGGATGAACGGCAGGACCGTGAGCACGGTCGCCCAGACCGGCCAGCGACGCGCGAGGGTCACGCCCACGACCACGCTCAGACTGCCGACCAGCGTGAACCGGTCGATGCCGCCGGGCGTGGACCACGACGACCCTCCGTCGAACGAGGTGTACGAGGTGACGTTCGGCGTGATGAGGATGAGCACCGCCACCACCGTCGCCACCGCGACGGACGGCACCCACTCCTGCCAGCGGGGCGGAGTCTCGGGGTGCCCGGCGGTCGTCATGGCGTCATCGTGGCCTGTCGGACAGCCGGGCCACCTCAGCCGCGCGGCGGAGATCGGAGTCGTCCTCGGGTCGACCGGCGCGCCGCCCCGACCTGGTACGTCAGTAGCGTGGGAGGGCCCGATCCCACCCAGACACAAGGAGCACGACGATGACCGAAGGCATCAAGACCGTGGTGGTCCCGGTGAGCGACCTGGCCACGGCGAAGGCGTTCTACACGCAGCTGCTCGGCGTCGAGCCCGCCCACGACGCCCCGTACTACGTGGGCTTCGAGGCCCCCGGAGTGCACTTCGGACTGAACCCGAACGGCGACGTGAGCGCCGGACCGGTCTACTACTGGCACGTGGCGGACCTCGCGGCCACCCGCGACGCGCTCGTGGCGGCGGGCGCCACGGTCGTCCAGGACGCGACGCCGGTCGGCGGCGGACGGACGATCGCCACGCTGACGGACCCCGACGGCCACACGGTGGGCCTCGCCGAGGACTCCTGAGCACACCGGGCACGGCGGGCGGAGGATGGAACGTCCGCCCCTCGCCGTCCCCGGAGGTCCTCATGCCCACTGTCCTGATCACCGGCACCTCGACCGGCATCGGCCTGGAGACCGCGCTCGCCGCCGCGGACGAGGGCTGGACGACCGTGGCGACGATGCGCGACCTGTCCAGGGCCGACGAGCTGCGGTCCCGCGGCGGCGGGTTCCCGCTCGACATCCGGCAGCTCGACGTGACCGACCACGACGCCGTCGACGCCGTCGTGGCGGGCGTCGTCGCCGATCACGGCACGCTCGACGCGGTGATCAACAACGCGGGCGCCGCATGGGTGGGCACCGCAGAGACCCTGAGCATGGACGCGTTCCGGTCCTGCATGGAGGTCAACTACTTCGGCGTCGTCGCCCTCACCCAGGCGTCGCTGCCGCACCTGCGCGCGTCCGGTGGGCGGCTGATCACGATCAGCTCGGTCGGCGGCGTCGTCGGCCAGCCGTTCAACGAGGCGTACTGCGCGGCGAAGTTCGCGGTCGAGGGGTTCCTGGAGAGCCTCGCGCCCGTCGCGGCCGCGCTCGGCGTGCCGGTCGTCATCGTCGAGCCCGGCGCGGTGGCCAGCGAGTTCGTCGCCAACGCGGGCATCGAGCCTCCCGCCGACGGTCCCTACAGAGCCCTCCTCGCGTCCTACCTGGAACGGACGGCAGGAGCGTTCGCGAACGCACAGTCCGCCGCCGACGTCGCGGCCATGCTCGTGGAGCTGCTGGTCGAGGAGGACCCGCCGGTCCGCGTCCAGACGAGCGCGGCCGCGCGGGCGTTCGCCGGGGTCAAGCTGGCCGACCTCGACGGTTCCGCGGTGCAGACGCTGACCCGCGGATGGATCGCCGCTGGAGCATGATGGGAGCAGCCACCCGTTCGTCGCCGAGGAGTCCCCTGTGCCCCTGACCGTGCCCGCCCTGCTCACCCCCTCCGCCGGCGCCCCCTTCGAGCGCGGCACGGTCGAGCGCAGGGAGCTGGGTCCGCACGACGTGCTCCTCGACATCGCCTACGCCGGCATCTGCCACTCCGACATCCACCAGGCACGCGAGGAGTGGGGCAAGGCGAGGTTCCCCATGGTCCCCGGCCACGAGATCGCGGGCATCGTCTCCGCCGTCGGGTCCGGCGTGACCAAGCACGCGGTGGGCGACCGCGGGGGCATCGGCTGCTTCGTCGACTCCTGCCGGGAGTGCGAGATGTGCCTGGCAGGCGAGGAGCAGTTCTGCCTGACGGGCAACGTCGGCACCTACAACTCCAAGGCCTACGACGGCACCCCCACCTACGGCGGGTACTCCACGCAGATCGTGGTCGACGAGAACTACCTGCTGCGGATCCCTTCCGGAATCGCGCTGGACGTCGCCGCGCCGCTGCTCTGTGCCGGCATCACTCTCTACTCACCGCTGAAGCACTGGGGTGCCGGGCCGGGCAAGAAGGTCGCGATCGTCGGCATGGGCGGCCTCGGGCACATGGGTGTGCAGCTGGCGCACGCGCTCGGCGCCGAGGTCACCGTGCTCAGCCAGTCGCTGTCCAAGCAGGCGGACGGGCTGTCCCTGGGCGCCGACCACTACTACGCGACGAGCGACAGCCAGACGTTCCGGGACCTGCGCCGGTCGTTCGACCTGATCATCAGCACGGTCGGCGCGGACATCGACGTCGACGCGTACCTGTCGCTGCTGCGGTTCGAGGGGTCACTGGTGTTCGTCGGGCTGCCGGAGAACAAGCAGTCGTTCCGGGTGTTCTCGCTCACGGGCGCTCGTCGGAACCTGTCCGGCTCCAACATCGGCGGCATCCGCGAGACCCAGGAGATGCTCGACTTCTGCGCCGAGCACGGGATCGGCTCGATCGTGGAGACCATCACCGCCGACGACGTCGACAAGGCCTACGACCGCGTGGTCAACAGCGACGTCCGGTACCGCTTCGTCATCGACACGTCCACGATCCCGGCCGGCTGAGCAGGTCGCTCGCCCGACGAGCTCGTCGGCAGCTGCCGATCTCGTCGGGAACTGCCGATCTCGTGCGCCGCGAGACAGTGGGTTCGGCGCGAGATCGTGGGGGCGAACCCCCGCGCTCGTGCCGAACCCACGATCTCGCGTGCCGGCGTCAGGCCCGCAGGCCCAGGGTTCCGACGACCTCGCTCAGCAGCACCTCGTAGTACGCGTCGGCCGGGCTGACCAGCGGGCGGAGCTGGCCGAAGACCTCCATGACCGTGAACCCGTGCACGCGGACGAACGCGTCGACCGCCAGCGCGATCGCGGGGGCGGGCAGCGGGTAGGACTGCCGCGCGGCCAGCGCATCGAACCCGGCGGCGGTGCCGTCGTCGAGGGTCGCCGCCCGCGCGGTCAGCACCTCCTCGTCGACGAGGCCGCGCTCGTGGGCGGTCGCGAAGAGCCCCATGATCCGGCCGCCCGGCCGGACGGCGACCGCCATCGTGCGGCCCGCGGGTGCGTGGTACCCGGGCACCGGGGCGCCGAACGCGAGGCCGAACTGCGCCGGGTGCGCCACCGACCAGGCCCGGTAGGCGCGCAGCCCGGCGGCGATGGCGGCGGCGATGTCGTCGGAGTCGTGGGCGAGCGCTGCGTCGACGGCGGCGTCGACTGCGTCGGCGTGCTCCGTGAACGCCTCGACCAGGAGCTCGGTGAGCAGGTCGTCCCGGCTGTCGACGTACCGGTAGAGCGCCGACACGGCGATGTCGAGGTCGCGCGCCACCGCGCGCAGCGTGACCCCCTCGACTCCGGCCTGCTCGAGGTGCGCGCGGGCGGAGCGGAGGATCGCGTCGGTCGTCTCCTGACGACGTCGCTCGCGCACGGTGGCAGCCATCCACGCAGCATAAACGAGAACACTGTTCTTGACTTCCGGTCGACTCGCGAGAACACTGTTCACACAAGAGAGAACAGTGTTCTCGTTTCGTCCCCTCAGGAGCCTCCCATGGTCAGTGACCGCCGCACCGCCGCCTTCTCCCTCATCGCCTCCGGCACCCTCGCCCTCGTCGCCAGCATCGGCCTGAGCGTGCGGTTCGGCTGGCCCGACATCCTCGACGCCCCCGCCGCCGAGGTCCTGCCCGCGTTCGCGGAGATCGCCGGGACCGTGCAGACGCTCTTCCTGCTGCAGATGGCCGGCAGCCTCGTCCTCATCCCCGGCGTCATCGCGCTGCACCTGCTGCTCGCCCGCAGCCGCGGCACCGACGCCGCACTCCTGACCGTCACCGCGTTCGGTGTCCTCGCACCCGTCATCCAGAGCCTCGGCTGGATCCGCTGGCCGCTCGTCGTGCCCGGCCTGGCCGAGCGCTTTCTCGACCCGACCGCCTCCGCCGCGACCACGGAGGCCACCGCCGCAACCTACGAGCTGATCAACGCCTACGCCGGCGGGGCGCTCGGTGAGAACCTCGGCTGGCTGCTGCAGGGGGTGTGGGCCGTCGGGCTCGGGATCCTCGCCTGGCGCGCGGCCGACGTCGCACCCGCCTGGCTGCGTCGGACGCTGGCGATCGTCGCCGGCGCGTGGGTGGTCACGCTGGTCCCCGCGGGCTGGGTGGCCTCCGACGCGCTGACCGCGATCGGCTCGTCGATCTACTCCGTCTGGTACCTGGCTCTGCTGGTCCTCGGCGTGGCGCTGCTGCGCTCTCCGTCCCGCACGGCCGCCCCCGTCGCCACGCCCGCCTGACCCGCCGACCACAGGCAGCAGCCGACCGCCCGCGCGCAGCCCAGCTCGGCAGTTCGGGCCGAACTCGGTGGTTGCAGCTGCCGAGCTCGGCTGCAACTGCCGAGCTCGGCCGCGGGGAACCGACCCGGCGCGCGTCTACGGTGGCCACGTGGATCCCATCCAGGCCGTCGCCCCGCCGCTGACCGGGCGGGTGATCCTGTCGCAGGACTGGTTGCGGGCGAGCTTCCTGCACTGGCGGGTGCCGTCCGACGTCGTCGCGCCGCTGCTGCCCCCAGGCACGCGTCCGGACGAGTGCGACGGCTCCTCGTGGGTGGGCCTCATCGCGTTCCAGATGGCGCGGTTCACGATCGTTCCCGGCCCGGCGCTGCCGTACATCGGCGACTTCCCCGAGATCAACGTCCGGCTCTACACGGTCGACGACGACGGCCGGCGCGGGGTGCTGTTCCGGTCGCTCGAGGCGTCGCGCGTGGTGACCGTGCTCGGCGCGCGGACGGTGATGAACGTGCCGTACCAGTGGGCGCGGATGTCCATCCGGCGCGACGGCGACGCGATCGACTACCGGTCGACCCGCCTGACCGGCACGCGACCGTCGTCGCACCTCGTGGTCCGGCCGTCGTCGGAGCCTGTCACCGACGACCCGCTGGCCGACTTCCTCACCGCGCGCTGGGGCATGCACACCGTGCTGCGGGGAAGGACGCGGTTCGTGCCCAACGAGCACGAGCCGTGGCCGCTGCGGCGGGCGTCGGTGGTGTCGCTGGACGACGAGCTGGTCGCCGCCGGCGGGCTGCCGGGCGTCACCGACCGCGCGCCGGACTCGGTGCTCTACTCGCCGGGGGTGCACGCCCGGTTCGCGATGCCACTCGCCTGAACCCCTCGCACGCGGGGCTCGGAGTCCGGCAGGGTAGGCCCGTGATCCGACGCCTCGGCCTGCGGACCTCCGACGAGGGGCACCGCGTCACGACGTTCGAGCTCTTCTTCGACCTGGTGTACGTCTTCGCGTTCACGCAGGTCAGTCACTTGATGGCCGAGACCCACTCTGGGCTCGGCGTGCTCCAGGCGCTGATCGTGCTCGGTCTGCTCTGGTGGACGTGGACGTCCTACAGCTGGCTCGCCAACCAGTCTCCCGCGGACCAGGGCGTCCTCCGCGTGGGGATGGCGGTCGCGATGGCCGCGATCTTCGTCGCCACCCTGGCCGTCCCCGAGTCGTTCGAGGACCTGCCCGGCGGGCTGGACGGGCCGCTCGTGCTCGTCGTCGCGTACGCCGTCGTCCGGGTGGTGCACGCCTCGTTGTACCTGGTCGCGGGCGCAGGCGACCGGGCGCTGCAGCGGCAGGTGGTGCTGACACAGTTCGTCGCGATGCTGCCGTCGATCGTCCTGCTGGTGGTCGGCGCGCTCGTCGGTCAGCCCGCGCAGACCTGGATCTGGCTCGGCGCCCTGGTCTGGGACGTGGGGCTGACGCTCCTGACGGGCTGGGGCGGCGACTGGCGGCTGCACTCCCCGGCGCACTGGGCCGAGCGGTACGGCCTGGTCGTCATCCTGGCCCTGGGCGAGTCGGTCGTCGCGATCGGCGTAGGCGCCTCGCGCCTGCCGATCGGCGCACCAGTGATCGCCGGCGCCGCCCTGTGCATCGCGCTCGCGCTCGTCCTGTGGTGGGTCTACTTCCTACGGTCCGCCGACGGCCCCGAGCACGCCCTCGCGCGGCTCGACGGGGTCCCCCGGGCCGAGTACGCGACGCTCGCGTACACCTACCTGCACTACGTGCTGATCGCGGGGGTGGTCGTCGCGGCCCTCGGGGTCGAGGAGGCGATGGCGGACGTGGGGTCGTCCGAGGCGTTCGGCGCGTTCGGGGCAGCGGCGCTCGCCGGTGGCGTCGCCACGTACCTCGTCGGAACCGCCGTGTTCCTGCGCTCCGCCGGGTCGGGCTGGCCGGTCGCCCGGCTGGTCGGCGCAGCGCTCACCCTCGCGCTGGTCCCGGTGCTCGCGGCCGTCCCCGCGCTCGGCGCGCTGGCCGCCGTGACCGTCGTCGGGTTCGGGTGGGCGGCCGCGGAGCTCCGGACGCCGGTCGTTGCACTGTCGTCGTGACGCGACGAGGCACCCCCGCCATCGCGGGGGTGCCTCGTCGGGATGCGGAGGTCAGTCCTCCGGGGTGGGCGCGGGCGACGCCTCGCCGGCCAGGATCAGGTACAGGTCCCGGCGCGCGCGGTCGAGGACCTCGAGCGCCTTCGTCGCCTGCTCGTCCGTGCCGGTGCGGGCGACCTGGTGGGCCGCCGCGCCGAGCGCCTCGAGCGCACCGCGCAGCGCGCGCCCCGGAGAGGCGGGCCGGTTCGCGGCGTCCTCCCAGGGGCTGCCGAGCTGCTCGGCGTTCTCGGTGACGTAGGTGCCGCCCGCCTCGGTGAGCGTGGCCATCTTGCGGCCGGACTCGGCGGTGATCGCCACCAGGCCCTCGTCCTCGAGCAGGTTGAGCGCCGGGTAGATGGCACCGGGGCTGGGCCGCCACGTGCCGCCCGACCGCTCGCCGATCTGCTGGATCAGCTGGTAGCCGTGCATGGGCTCCTCGGCGAGGAGCAGCAGGATCGCGGCGCGGATGTCACCGCGGCCGGCGCGACGGCCGGGGCCGCGGCCACCGGGACCGCCGAAGCCGCGCGGCCCGCCCGGGCCGAAGCCAGGGCCGAAGCCGCGGCCGTGGTGCTCGTGCGGGAAGGCGCCGCGGGGTCCGCCGCGCCGGGGGTCGAAGCCCTCCTCGTAGGGGGCCTCGGGGAAGTCGCCGCGGCGGCGACGGTTGCGGCCGCGCGAGGCGGTCGGGTCGATGGTGTCGAACGAGGGGCCGGCGAAGCGGCCGTCGGGGTGGGAGTGGGGGTGTCGCATGGGATGTCTCCTTGAGGATGTGGTCCGCCGGCCGGTGCGGCCCTGACGCGGATCCGGGAGGTCTCTCGATCTCGACCGGATGACTCAAAGATATATCGTCGATAGATCTTTGACAACCCCTAGCGATACATCGGTCTCAGAGCCGCGCCAGCACCGCCCCACCGTGCACCCCGAGGACCTGGCCGGTCGTCCACCCGCCGTCCGGCGACGCCAGGTAGGCGACCGCCGCCGCGATCTCGTCGACCGTCCCCGGCCGGCCCATCGGCACGCGTGCCAGACGGCGCTGGTACT
Organism: Cellulomonas sp. P1_G12_2; assembly: GCF_056405535.1. Lineage (NCBI taxonomy): Bacteria > Bacillati > Actinomycetota > Actinomycetes > Micrococcales > Cellulomonadaceae > Cellulomonas > Cellulomonas sp. P1_G12_2. Next base: position 96,911 of record NZ_JBFUBX010000006.1, read on the forward strand.
CGGCATCGTCCAGGCGCCCCGCCCAGAACTCGGTGTCCGGCACGAACCCGGGCGCGACGGCGTTCACCGCGATCCCGTCGGCGGCCACCGCAGCGGCCGTGCCGGTCACCCAGGAGTTGATCGCCGCCTTGGCCGCACCGTACGAGCCGGCCCCCCGCAGCGCGGCCACCGAGCTCATCGCGATGATCCGCCCGCCCGGCCGCGGCATCGCCGGCAGCAGCGCCTCCCCCAGCAGCACGGTCGTGAGCACGTTGAGCCGGAACTCCTCGGTCCACAGCTGCGCGGTCGCCGCCAGGTYGTCGCCCGCCGGCTCCAGCGAGCCGCCCGCGTTGAGCACCAGCACGTCGACCGACCCCAGCCTGTCCGCGAGCGCCTGGACCTCCGCCGGCTCGCGCAGGTCGGCCACCTCGACGCGCATCGCGCCGGCCGCCGCCTCCTCGAGCACCTCGCGGCGCCGCCCGACGATCACCACGTCGTCCCCGTCGGCCGCCAGCCGCCGCGCCACCGCGCGCCCGATTCCCGTCCCACCGCCCGTCACCACCGCCGTCCTCATCGGCCCACCGAAGCACCTCGGCGGYGGCCTGTCGATCAGGTGGTCTGCGCCAGCTGGACCAGGTTGCCGCAGGTGTCGTCGAGCGTCGCGACGATCACCGGTCCCATGTCCGTCGGCGGCTGCACGAACCGCACGCCGAGGGCAGTGAGCCGCGCGTACTCGGCGGCGAGGTCGTCCACCCCGAACGACGCAGCCGGGATCCCGTCCTCGACCAGCGCCGCCTTGTACGGGCCGACCGCGGGGTGGCTGCTGGGCTCGAGGAGCAGCTCAACCCCGTCCGGGGCCGCCGGCGACACCACGGTCAGCCAGCGGTCGTCGCCGCCGAGCGGGATGTCGTTCTTCGGCACGAATCCGAGCACGCTCGTGTAGAAGTCAAGGGCCTTGCTCTGGTCGTCGACGAACACGCTGGTCACGGTGAGGCGGATCATGAGGGCTCTCCTTGGTCGGGGGCGGGCCAGCGCGCGGTGATCTCGCGCAGGGGCCCGGTGTCGAGGTGGTGGAACTTGTAGCGGCCCTCGCGGCGGACCGTGACGAGCCCGGCCTCCTGCAGCACGTCGAGGTGCTGCGAGACGGCCTGCCGCGTGGACCCGAGCCCGTGCCGCATGGTCAGCCGGGTGCACAGCTCGAACAGCGACTGCCCGTCACGGTCCTGGAGCTCGTCGAGGATCGCGCGGCGCGTGGCATCGGCGAGGGCCTTGTAGATGTCTGCTGCCACGCCTCCTGTATAGGCAAGCCCACACTTGCCTGTCAAGAGCTGTCGATTTCCGGAACCCTCGCGCGTCATCACCTCGACCGGCACAGTGGACGCATGAGGGAGAGGGCGACATGACCGACCGATGGATGGTCCTGCTGTGGGGCGATGAGGCGTTCTGGGAGAACGCGTCCCCCGAGGTCCGCGACCGCATCATGGCCGAGCACCAGGCGTACTCGGACGCGTGCGACGAGCGCGGCTACACGATCCTGGGCGGCGAGGAGCTGGGCTTCTCCAAGAACGCGGTCACGGTGCGCCCCGACGGGTCCATCACCGAGGGCCCGTTCGCGGAGCTGGCCGAGCACCTCGGTGGCTACTACGTCATCGAGACCGACGACGTGCAGGGACTGGCCCAGCTGACGGGAAAGCTCCTCCTGACCGACGGCGGCGGCGCCGAGCTGCGCCCCGTGATCGTGCACGAGTCATGAGCACGCAGACGTTCCTCGTCCTGATCTACGCGGACGAAGGCGACTGGGACGCGGCCGACGAGGCGACCAAGGCCGAGTACTACCGGCAGCACGGCGACTACGACGACCAGGCCGCCGACTTCGGCGTGACGTTCCTGGCCGGCGAGGCGCTCCAGTCCGTCACGACCGCCGTCACCCTGCGCCGCACGGGCGAGGACGCGGAGATCACCGACGGCCCGTTCGCGGAGACTGCCGAACAGCTGGGCGGCTTCTACCTGGTCACGGCGCCGGACCGGGAGTCGGTGCTCAAGCACGCCATGCTGCTGCCCGAGTACACGATCGAGGTCCGCGAGATCATGCCGATGTGATCTGTCGATCCCTCCGCCGCCCGCGCGTCATCGGGGCAGCGGGACGCACCAGGCGTCCTCCCACCTCCTAGGAGATGACATGGCCGAGTTCACCGTGGTGCTCTACCGCGACGACGCGCACGACGCGCAGCTGACGGACGAGGAACGCGATCGCGCGTGGGCGGCCCACCTCGGCTTCCAGCAGCACTGCGCCGAGCAGGGCTGGGAGATCGTGACGACGCGCGCCCTCGGCGCGGCGGTCCGGGGTCGGTCGCTGCGGTCCGACGGCCGCGCCGGGGTGGTCGTCACCGACGGCCCCTACGCCGAGACGGCGGAGCAGGTCGCGGGCTTCTACCTGGTCGCCCGCACGCAGCTCGACGCGCTGACCGAGGCCGTCGCCGCCCTGGTGCTCAACGGCGAGTCCGTCGAGATCCGGCCGACCGTGCGGTTCGTCGACGGCGTCCCCGTGGACGGGGTCGACGCGGTCTCGGCCTCGTGAGGTTCGTCGTCCTCGCGTTCGGCTCCGCAGAGCTGCGCGCCGGCATCAGACTGGGGTCCGTGGACACGGCGACGTCGGTGCAGGACCGCGGCCTGCGGGACGGCACGTTCGAGGGGCCGGCGTCGGCGCTCACCGGCCTCCAGGTGGTCGAGGCGTCGGACCTCGACGCGGTGCTGGAGACCCTGCCCGCGACCGGCACGTTCGAGGTGCGACCCGCTTGGTGACCACCCTCGACACCGCCCTGGCCGACGCCTGGCAGGCCCACTGGTCCCGCCTGATCGGCCTGCTCATCGGCCAGTTCGCGCGCCCCGACCTGGCGGAGGACGCCGTCTCCGACGCGTTCGAGTCGGCCGCGCGGCACTGGCCGGTGGACGGGGTGCCGACGAACACCGGCGCGTGGCTGCTCACGGCCGCGCGCCGCCGAGTCCTCGACCGCCTGCGCTCGGAGGCGGTGCAGCGCCGGAAGGAGCCGTTGATGGTGGTCGACGACGAGATGCGTGCCGCCGCCGCGGCCGTCGTCGACCCCGGCGCCCACGTGGCCGACGAGCAGCTCCGGCTGATCTTCGCCTGCTGCCACCCCGCGATCGCACCCGACGACCGCGTCGCCCTGACCCTCCGGTTCGTCGTCGGCCTCACCACCGCCGAGATCGGTCGTCTCCTGCTCGTCCAGGAAGCGACCATGGCCGCCCGGCTGACCCGCGCGAAGAAGCGGCTGGCCTCCTCGGGCATCCCCTTCGCGACGCCCCCGGCCGCTCGGCTGGACGAGCGGCTCGACGTCGTCGCGACCGTCGTCTACCTCGCCTTCACGTCCGGGTACCACCCCGGCGAGGGCGCGGTCCCGCTGCGCGTCGACCTCGGCGACGAGGCGATCCGCCTGCTGCGCGTGCTGGACGACCTGCTGCCCGGACGCGCCGTGGTCCGCTCCCTGCTCGCGCTGCTGCTCCTGCAGCACTCCCGCCGCGACACCCGTCTGGACGCCGCCGGGGCGCTGGTCCTGCTCCCCGACCAGGACCGCTCCCGCTGGCACCGCGACGAGATCGCCGAGGGGGTCGCACTGCTGGAGTCGCTGACCGCGGGTGTCGCCTCTGCTGGCGCGGACGGCCGCTCGGCGCCTGCGGCTGGCGACATCGCCACGGCGCCCGCGGGGGGTGGCACCGCCACCGCGCCCGCGGGGGGTGGCATCGCGGCGGCGCCTGCGGAGGGTGGCATCGCCACGGCCCCTACGGGTGGCGGCATCGCCGCGCCGCCTGCGGCTGCCGGCATCGCCACCGCGCCTGCGGGGGGCGCGGCCACGCCGACCGGACCGGCCTCGAGGACGCACGCGTCACCGCTCGCCGACGCGCCAGCCCCAGGGCACCAGACCCGTCTCGCGACCGAGTACCGCCTCCAGGCCCTCATCGCGGCCGAGCACGCGACCGCCCCCACCTCGGCGGACACCCGCTGGTCCGTCATCGCCGACCTCTACGCCCAGCTCGAGGCCCTCACCGGCTCGCCGGTCGTCCGCCTGGCCCGTGCGGTGGCGGTGTCGGAGGCGTCGGGCCCGGAGGCCGGCCTGCAGCTCCTGGAGGGCCTCGACGACGCCCTCCCCCGCCACCACCGAGTCCCCGCAGTCCGCGCCGAGCTCCTGACCCGCGCCGGCCACCGCTCGGCAGCCGCCGACGCCTACCGAGCAGCCCTGTCGCTRGTCACCAACCCCACAGAACGCGCCCACCTGCAGACGCGCCTGGCCGCCCTGGACGAGGCCTGACCTGACCACTCCAGCTCGCCGATCCGCGCCAGATCGTGGGTTCAGCACGAGATCGTGGGTGCGAACCGACGGACTCGAGTCGAACGCACRATCTCGTCGAGCCGCCCACTGCCCCGCGCTGTGGCGGGGAGCTCACCAGCGTCGCGTCAGGGCGCCCGCGTGACCGCCAGGGAGTCGACGATCCTGCCGTGCCACGCCGCCCTGGATCCCCACCGCCAGTCGCGCCGGCTCGCCCGGCCGTTCACCTGGCGCGCGACTTCCCCCGACACGTCGTCGCCAGGCAGGTGGCCGAGAAGCACTGGCGGCGCGTCGGGCGAGGCATCTACGTCCCGACGACGGAGGCGACCGACAAGCGGGCCGACGCCCTCGCCCGGATCGTCGGCCTGCATGCCCGACTGACTGCAGACACCTGCTTCAGCCACACCTCCGCAGCGGTGTTGCTCGGACTGCCGCTGTGGGATGTCGGCCCGGTCACCCACGTCTTCCAGCGCTCGTCGGCAAGCCAAGAGCACTCGTCCGAGGTGGTCAGGCACACCCCGTTCCCTCAGGAGGAGGACATCACCGTGCTCGGCGGTATCCCCGCGACGATTCTGGGCCGGACGGCGTGGGACTGCGCGGCGACTCTGCGGCCGCTGGGAGGTCTGGTCGTCGCCGACGCTGCGCTCCGCGCTGGGGCGAACAAGGCCGAGCTCGAGGGTCGCGCCGCGGCTGCCGCCGGCCGACGTGGCTCTGCCCGCGCACGAGCGATCCTTCGCCTCGCAGACGATGGCGCCGAGTCGGCTTGGGAGACCGCGTGCCGGTTCACGCTCCTGCGCGCGGGCCTGCCTGGGCTGGGAGCAGTGGCGCGTGCTTCTCGAGTACGACGGGCGGTCCAAGTACTCAGGGCGGGAGGCCGACGAGTTCATCCGGGAGAAGAGGCGGCACGACGCCATCGTCGAGGAGGGCTGGCGGATGATCCACGTCATGCGGGACGACGTCCGACGTCCGAGTTCGCTCCTCGGACGAGTCGCCGGCCTGCTGCCCGCCTCGGTGACCGCCGGTCTGCGCCCTCGCCGTGAGCTCCGCTGACGGACACCGGCGGCGTGAACTCGTGGCTTCAGCGCGAGATCGTGAGTGCGAACCCACGATCCGGCTCCGAAGCCACGAACTCGCGCAACCGGGGYCGCGGCGGGTCCGGGTCAGCCCAGCAGGAGCAGGGCCAGCAGGGTCACGTTCAGGGCCACCACCAGCACCACCACCAGCACCAGGGTGGCGTGCAGCCAGGGGCCGTTGCGGTGGGGGCCCATCACCGCGCGGGAGCGGGTCAGGGCGACCAGGGGGATGACCGCGAAGGGGATGCCGAAACTCAGCACCACCTGCGAGAGGACCAGGGTCCAGGTGGCGTCGGCGCCGACGGCCAGGAGCACGATCGCGGGGATCAGGGTGACCACGCGGCGGACCAGCAGGGGGATCCGGCGGTGGATCAGCCCCTCCATGATCGTCGCGCCCGCGTAGGCGCCGACCGAGGTCGAGGCCAGGCCGGACGCCAGCAGGCCGATGGCGAACGCGATGCCGATGCCGATGCCGAGCGCGGCGACGATGGCGTCGTAGGCGCCCGGGATCGAGTCGGTGCCGGGGACTCCGCGCAGGCCGGACGCGGCCAGCAGCAGGAGGCCGATGTTCACGATGCCGGCGACCACCAGCGCGGCGCCGACGTCCCACCGGGTCGAGCGCAGCAGGTGGGTGAGCGCAGGCCCGGAGTGCCGACCGTGGCGGTCCCGGACCAGCGCCGAGTGCACGTAGATCGCGTGCGGCATGACCGTCGCGCCGAGCATCGAGGCGGCGAGCAGCACCGAGTCGGTGCCGTCGAAGCGCGGGACCAGACCGGACAGGACGCCGCGGGCGTCGGGCGGCGACACGAACAGCCCGGCCAGGAATCCGATGCTGATGACGGCGAGCAGCGCGACGATCACGTGCTCGAAGCGCCGCTGCCCGTATCGGTTCTGCGTGGCGAGCAGGAGCATCGACACGACGCCGACGATCAGCCCGCCGAGCGGCAGCGGGACCCCGAACAGGAGGTTCAGGGCGATCGCGCCGCCGACCACCTCGGCGATGTCGGTGGCCGCCGCGACCACCTCGGCCTGCACCCAGAACGCCAGCCGCGGCCCGCGCCGCATGCGCTGGCCGAGCACTCCCGGCAGCGAGTCGCCGGTGACGAGCCCGAGCTTGGCGGACTGGTACTGGACGAGCACGGCCATCGCGTTCGCCGCGACGAGCACCCACAGCAGGAGGTAGCCGTAGCGGGCTCCGGCGGTGAGGTTCGCGGCGACGTTTCCGGGGTCGACGTACGCGATCGCGGCGACGAACGCCGGTCCGAGCAGCAGCGGGGCGCGACGACGCCGTGGCGTCCCGACCTGGACGGCGTCGTCCGTCGCGCTGCTGACCATGCTCCACCTCAGAAAGTTCGGTCTACCGAACTCATGCTAGCGGACGCACGGAACCTCAGGCGCAACGACATGGCGGGGCGCGCACGCCGGCCCGTCACGCGGCCGTCGGCACCCTTGCGCTCCCAGCCGTCGGCGGTGAGAGCGCGCACGCCGGCCCGTCACGCAGCCGTCGGCACCTCGCGCTCCCAGCCGTCGGCGGTGGGCCGGAAGCCGACGCGTTCCAGGTACGCGCGCGCCTCGCTCGCGGGCGAGCCGCCCACCACCAGCCGGCGGAACCCGTGCGAGGCGAACACCCCGCTGTCCCGGTACACGAACTCCCCCGGCGTGAAGTCCCGGTACCGCGGCGTCACGTAGTCGAGGTCCACGCGCCCGACCCCGTCACCGGCGGACCGCACCACGACCGCACCGACCAGCTCGTCGCCGCGGACCACGACGAACGACGCCGACGGCGCGGGGTCGGCGGCGCTGAACCCCGGGTGGAACCGGGCGATGTCGGGGGCGTGCGACTCCAGCAGGTGCTGCAGGACGGCGTCGTCGGAGGGCACCTCGAGCACCCCGTACACCAGGGCGTCGTGGCGCTCCCGCTGCAGCCGGACCAGCCAGTAGACGTCGATGATCGCGATGACTCCGTTCATCACCGCGAACGGCCAGATCTCGATCACCACGTTGTACGCCGTGGCGATCACGGCGCCCACGAGGTTGATCACCCGGAAGCGCAGCACCCTGGCCTGCGTGAGCGAGATGATGACCAGCAACGAGCCGATCCAGCCGACGATCTCCCACCACACCATCCGGCGAGCCTAGCGACGTCCAGGAAAAGGTCTCGCCAGCGCGGTGCCGACGGGCGGATCGTGGACGGCATGACGACGTGGTCGATCCGCGAGGTACCGGTGTCCGAGACGCCGGACGCGCCCGAGGCGTGGCTGCTGCACGGCTACACCGGAGCGATGAACGACGGCCTCCTCCACGCGTGGGGCAACCGGGACTTCGAGCGCACGGCCACCGAGATCCTGGGGTCGATGCACGACCAGAGGTACGACCGGAAGCCCCGCCTGGTCGCGGTGGCCGACGACGCGCGCGACACCCCGGACCCGGACCGTGTCCTGGGCTACGCGATGATCAACCTCCCGCAGCAGGACAACACCCACACCGGTCACGTGGAGGTCGGCGTCCGCCCGGACCACCGCCGCCAGGGCGTCGGGTCGTCGCTCTTCGACGCGGCTCTCGCGCTGGTCCGCGACGCCGGCCGGACGCAGGTCACGGCCTCCACCGACCAGCAGGTCGAGCCGCCCGAGGGTCCCGGCACGCTCGCCGCGACGACCGGCGTCGGCCGGGTGGCGATCGACGCCGACGGCCCCCGGTTCCTGCGCAAGCGCGGCTTCGCCCTCGAGCAGGTCGAGCGGTACTCGGTGTTCGACCTGCCCTTCGACCCGGACCTCATGGCGAAGCAGCGCGCGGAGGCGGAGGCGCACGCCGGCCCCGACTACCGCCTGGTGACCTGGCAGAGCCACGTGCCGGAGGAGTGGATCGACTCGTACGCGCTGCTGAACACGCGGATGAGCACGGACGCGCCGCTGGGTGGGCTCGACCTCGAGGAGGACGTCTGGGACGCGGAGCGGATCCGCACCTACGAGAGGCAGTACGACGAGCGCGGGCTGGAGCTGCTGGTGCTCGCCGCCGAGCACGTCCCGACGCACACGCTCGCGGCGTTCACCTGCTTCATGGCGGTCCCGAACAGCGACGAGTTCGTGCACCAGGACGACACCCTCGTGCTCAAGGAGCACCGCGGGAAGCGCCTCGGGATGCTCGTCAAGACGGCCAACCTGCAGCGGCTCGCGGCGGAGCGGCCGTCGGTCCGGCGCGTCGGCACGTGGAACGCCGAGGAGAACTCCTACATGCTCGGCATCAACGTGGCGCTCGGGTTCCGGCCGGCCGGTGGCTCCGGGGAGTGGCAGCTCAAGCTGAGCTGACGTGGGCAGTGCTGGTCTGAGAGTGCGGCACCGACTGCTGCCACCAGCCGGACCAGCGCTGCTCCACCTCGGCGAGCGTGGCGTCGTCGAGCCCGTAGGTGGACAGGATCGCGTCGACGCTGCCGTGGGGCGGGGAGCTGCCTGCGGGCGTCTCCATCACCACCAGGAACGACTCGGTGATCCCGTGCAGCCGCAGGCCGACCTGCAGGGGCGTCCGGTAGATCAGGGTGCCGCCGAGCAGGGTCCCGTCGGGACGCCGGGCCTGGACGTGACCGCCGACGGGCACCCCGTGGATCCCCATCAGGCCGGCCCGGTCGAGCAGCCGGTTCCCCCGCTCGCCCGCGTCGAGGCCGAAGACGCTCAGGGTCCGACGGTCCTGGTCGGGGTGGATGGTGAGCGCGAACTGCAGCTGGTGCGCGAACGCGATCCAGCCCTCGTCGATCTCGTCGCGCACCCCGTCGAAGAGGGCGAGGCCCTGGTGGCTGCGCCGCGTGACGGTCACGTGCGTGCGGTGCGGCTGGTGCGCGGCGGTGCGCAAGGTGAGCCTGTCGTGCGTCGGCAGGGTGAGCGCGTGGATGGTCTCGTCGCCGATGACGTCCTGGGACTCGAGGGCGCCGTCGACGAACAGCTGCCGGATCTCGGCGTCGAGTCCCGGGTGGTCCCACCCGTACCAGCGGCGTACCAGCGCCGGATCCCGCAGGTACGGCCAGACCTTCCCCAGCGACAGGGGGATGTCGACCGACACGACCTCACGGAGCTCCAGCGTCATCGCCATCACCTCGGTGCTCGCCACCAGACCGGACACTCCGACCGTAGCCCGACGCGACCACAACCGCGATCAGTCGTCGAGGACCGCCATCGCGTCCGGCTCGACGCCCAGCTCCACGACGTCCCCCGCCGACCACCGACCACCGACGGGCCCCAGCGCGGTGACCACGCCGATGCCGTCGACCTCGACCCGGACCTCCGACCGGCCGCGGCGCGACGAGACGCCGCGGACCGTCCCCTTGGCCACGCCGGACCGTCCGACGACGAACGCACCCTCCGCCAGCGCCAGCGTCGCCGACGACGCCGGGGCACCGACGGCCTCGCGCAGGGGCGCCGCGGCGGGGCTGTCCAGCGGGACGAACGCCTCGTAGCCGAGGAACGACGCGACCTCGCGCGAGGCCGGCCGGCTCCAGAGGTCCGCGGGCGCGTCGACCTGGAGCAGCTTCCCGGCCGACATGACGGCCACCCGGTCGGCGACCGCGAAGGCCTCGTCCTGGTCGTGCGTGACGAACACGGCGGTGGTGCCGGTGGCGACGAGGGCCGCCCGCAGGTCGACGGCGAGGCGCTCGCGCAGGGCGCGGTCGAGGGCGGACAGCGGCTCGTCGAGCAGGAGCAGCCGCGGGGCGGGCGCGAGGGCGCGAGCAAGGGCAACCCGCTGCCGTTCCCCGCCCGACAGGGTCGCGACACCGCGGGACTCGTAGCCGCCCAGGCCGACGAGCTCGAGCAGCTCCGCCACGCGCTCTGCGGACCGCGCCGGCAGGCCGTACGCGACGTTCCCGCCGACGGTCCGGTGCGCGAAGAGCTGCCCGTCCTGGAACATCAGCCCGAACCCGCGCCGGTGCACGGGCAGCCCCGCGACAGAGACGCCGTCCCACGCGACCGTGCCGCCGGCGAGCGGCTCGAGCCCCGCGACCGCGCGCAGCAGTGACGACTTCCCGCAGCCGGACGGCCCGAGCAGGGCGACGACCGAGCCCGTCGGCACGTCGAGCGACACCCCGTCGACCGCGGCGACCGTGCCGTACCGGACGACGACGTCCCGCAGGGTCAGACCGTTCACCACCACTCACCTCCCGCGCCGGGCGCGCGCAGCCGTTCGCAGAGTGCCACGATCCCCGCCGTGAGCAGCGCGAGCACCACGGACGCGGCGAGCGCCATGCCGTACGACTCGGGGCCCGGCCGCCCGATGAGCCGGAAGATCACCACCGGCAGCGTCGGCCTGTCCGGGCGGGCGAGGAAGGACGTGGCGCCGAACTCCCCCAGCGAGGCGGCGAACGCGAACCCGATCGCGAGGCCGAGGGACCGGGTGGCGATCGACAGGTCGACCGTCCGCAGCACCCGACCGGGCGCGGCGCCGAGGGTGGCGGCCGCCTCGCGCAGCCGGGGGTCGATGGCCCGGAGCACAGGCAGGACCGTCCGCACGACCAGGGGCACGGCGACGACCGCCTGCGCGACCGGCACCAGCAGCGGGCTGGTCCGCAGGTCCACCGGCAGCCCGAACGGGTGGTGCATCGACAGCAGGAACCCGAACCCGACGGTCACGGCGGACACCCCGAGGGGGAGCATGAACAGCGCGTCCAGGCCGACCACCGCGCGCCGCCCGATCGCTCGGCGCGGTCGTCGCGACACGACGAGCGCGACCAGCCCGCCGACCACGAGGGCGATCACCGTGGCGTCCAGCGCGACCCGCAGCGAGTTCAGCGTGGCCTGCCAGACGGTCACCGTCAGCGCCCCGCCGGTGGTGCCGAGCGCGGTGTAGTGGTCCAGCCCCCAGCCGGCGTCGGTCCGCAGCGACCGGACCACGAGGTTGACCAGCGGGAGGGCGAGCAGCAGGACGACCAGCGCCGTGACCGCGGTCGCGACGAGGGTCAGCGCGTGCCCGTCGCCGGCCGGCATGCCCATGGGCCGACGCAGCCGCAGCGGACGCACCGACGCCTCCGGATGGGTGAGCGCCAGCGCCCGCTCGCGCCGCGACCGCGCCCGGCCGGCGAGCGTCAGCGCGACGGCGACGACCACCAGCTGCACGACCGACAGCACGGCCGCGGCCCGCAGGTCGAGGAACTGCGTCGTCTGCACCCAGATCTCGGTCTCGATGGTGCCGAACTGCAGCCCGCCGAGCACCAGCACGGTGCCGAACGCGGTCGCGCAGTAGAGGAAGGTCAGGGAGGCGGCGGACGCGATCGCGGGGGTGAGCGCGGGGAGCGTCACGGTCCGGAACGCCCGCCACGGCGAGGCGCCCAGCGCGCGCGCCGCCTGCTCGGCCCGGGGGTCCAGCCGCTCCCAGAGCCCGCCGACCGCGCGCACGACGACCGCGTAGTTGAAGAACACGAGGGCGGCGACGATGGCGACGAACGTGCCGTCCAGGTGCAGGAAGCCGAGCGGCCCGCCGCTGACCAGCAGCGACCGGAACGCGACACCGACCACGACGGTCGGCAGGACGAACGGCACGGTCACGAACGCCCGCACCAGGGCACGACCGCGGAACGTGTGCCGGTAGAGCACGTACGCGCCGGGCACGCCGAGCGCGACCGACAGCAGGGTCCCCAAGGACGCCTGCGCGACCGTCAGCCCGATGATCCGCCAGGTCCGCGGGCGAGAGAACACGTCCGCGAACCCGCTGAGGTCCAGGCGCCCGTCGACGACGAACCCCTTTGCGATCATCTCGACCACGGGCCACGCGAAGAACAGCCCGAGGAACACGAGCGGCACCGCGACCGCCAGCGCCCAGAACGCGACGACGCGCGACCGTCCCGACCCCACCGCGGAGGGGGCGTCGGGACGGTCGAGCGTCAGGGTCATCGCGGTCAGCCGATCACCGTGTCCGACCACTCGGTCAGCCACGCCTCACGGTTCTCGGTGATCTCGGCCGGGTCGACGTCGAACGGGTCGGTGGCCAGCGGTGCGAATGCCGCCCACTCCTCGGGGAGCGTCGCGGTCGGGCTCGCGGGGTACATGTACATGGACAGCGGGATGTCGTTCTGGACCTCGTCGGTGCGCAGGAAGTCGAGCAGCTGCTGCGCACCCGTCGGGTTGGCCGCGCCGGCCAGCACGCCCGCGTACTCGGTCTGCCGGAAGCAGGTGTCCAGCAGCGCACCGGTGGTCGGCGCCGTCCCACCCTCGGGCACGGTGTACGGCGGCGACGACGCGTAGGACAGGACGATCGGCCGCGGGCCGTCGGCGCCCCCGCCGGAGAAGTCCGTGTAGTAGGCGTCGGACCAGCCGTCGGCCACCTTGACCCCGTTGTCCCGGAGCGCCGACCAGTATTCCTGCCAGCCGTCCGCACCGAACGCCCCGACGGTGGCCAGCAGGAACGCGAGCCCGGGCGACGACGTCACCGCGTTGGGGACCACGAGCAGGTCCTTGTACTCCGGCTTGGCCAGGTCCTCGAGGGTCACCGGCTCGGCCAGTCCCTTCGCGGCGAACCAGGAGTGGTCCACGTTGATGCACACGTCGCCGTAGTCGATCGGGACCAGCGCGTCCTCGAACACGCCCTCGGCGTCGGTGGTCGTGGGCGCGACGACGCCCTCGTCGACGGCTCGGGACGCGAACGTGTTGTCGATGCCGAACACGATGTCGCCCAGCGGTGCGTCCTTGGTGAGCACGAGCTGGTTGACCAGCGTGCCGCCGTCGCCCGGCTGGACCACGTCGACGGTCAGCCCGGTCTGCTCCTCGAAGTCGGCGAGGATGCCGTCCGAGAGCGCGAACGAGTCGTGCGTGACGAGGGTGACGGTCCCGCCGGACGCGCTGGGGCTCGGCTCGTCGGACCCGATGGCCGAGCAGCCGGCCAGAGCCGCGACAGCGGCGAGAACAAGGAGCGAGTGGATCCTCGCCATGGGTGATGCTCCTCCTCGATAGCAAAAGGAGGGGGTCGCCGCGATCAGCCGGGTGGCCGATCACGAGGACTGAGAAGCCCGACTCCCTACGCCGGTATCAACCGGATCAGGTTCGAGGGTCTGCGGTTCTCCGCACTCTCAGCGTCCAGACCGTTGGGTCCGACGCTCCCCTGTCGTTCGCCCGAGATCCTACGCCGTCTGGAGCAGCGCGAACGCTCGCGCCCGACTACGGTCGTGACCAGACCGTCACCCACCTCGGAGGCTCACTCGTGGACGACAAGCAGACCCAGTCCCTCGTCGCCAAGCTCATCGGCACCGGCGCGGCCCTGGCCGCCGCGTTCGTGGTCCAGCAGGTGCTCGCGCAGGCGTGGAAGGCCAAGACCGGTCACAAGCCGCCGAAGGCCGACGACCAGGGCGACGCCGGGCTCTCCGAGGTCGTCGCGGCCGCCGCGCTCACCGGCGCGCTCGTCGCGATGGCCCGCGTGCTGGCCACCCGCGGGACCGCCCGGTTCACCGCGCGCGTGGACTCGAAGCCGGACCTGAACCCGCTCGACTGAGCTCCGGTGCCACGCTCGGTAGCCGGGTGATCCCGAACTCCCGCAGCACCCGCTTCGCCGCGTACCAGCCGCCGAGGCCGTGCACGCCCGGCCCGGGCGGGGTCGACGCCGAGCACAGGTACACGCCGTCGCGGCCGGAGGAGTACGGGTCCCACCGCCGGGTCGGCCGCGCGAACAGCTGGCGGATGCTCGCGGCGCCCGCGGAGATGTCGCCGTCCACGTAGTTCTGGTTGTGCTCGCTCATCCGCGACGCCGGGGTGCACCGGGACGTGACGACGACGTCGCGGAACCCGGGCGCGTACCGCTCGATGTGCCGGGTCACCGCCTCGGTCACGTCCACGTCCGACCCCGCGGGCACGTGCGCGTAGGTCCACAGCGGGCGCCGACCGTCGACCAGCCGGGTCCCGTCCACCACGGTCGGGTCGCTGACCAGCGTCATCGGCAGGTCGGCGTGCTCGCCGTGGACGACCGCGCCCTCCGCCTGCGCCATCTCCGCCCGCGTGCCCCCCACGTGCACGGTCCCCGCCAGCCCGACCTCCGGCACCGTCCACGGCACCGGCCCGTCGAGGACGAAGTCCACCTTCGCGGCCGCGTTGCCGTACCGGAACGCCTCCAGCGCGGTCCTGGCCCGGGTGGGGAGCCGGTCGCCCAGCACGTCGACCAGCGTCCGCGGGGTGGTGTCGAAGACGTAGCAGTGCGCGGGTGGGAGGTCGGCGAACCGGCGCACCCGGTGGTCGGTGCGGATCGTGCCGTCGTGGGCCTCGAGGTCCTGGCGCAGCGCCGCGACGAGCGCGCCGGAGCCCCCGCGCGGGAGGGGCCAGCCGCCCGCGGCGTGCGCCAACGTGGCCAGCAGGAGCGCCGTGCCGGCGGCCGCGAACGACGGCAGCGGGCAGATCGCGTGGGCCGCGACGCCCGTGAGCAGCGCCGGGGCGACGTCGTCGACGAACCGCCGGTCCCACGCCCGCGTGCCCTGCTCGAGCACGCCGAGCCCGAAGCGCAGCGCGGCCCGCGGGTCGACCATCGGGACCGACCGCTTGTCCCCGAGCGCCACGCGCACCGCCGGGTCCGCGGCGCCGCCGACGAGCGACCGCCACGTCGGGCCGTCGACCCCGAGCGCCTCGACCGTGCGCTCCAGGTCCCGGAACGCGATCCCCGCACGGCCACCCGGCAGCGGCTGGGCGTACGACACCTCGGGCACCAGCAGCTCGACACCGCGCGCGGCCAGGTCGAACTCCTGGAAGAACGGCGACGCCCACGCCATCGGGTGCACCGCCGAGCAGACGTCGTGGGTGATCCCGTCGGCCAGCCCGAGGTCCAGCGTCCGCGCGCCCCCGCCGACGGTCGGCTCCGCCTCCAGGACCAGCACGCCCAGCCCCGCACGCGCCAGGGTGACCGCCGCGGCGAGCCCGTTGGGGCCCGAGCCGACGACCACCACGTCCCGTCGCATCATGCGTGCCTCCTGACCCTCAGTCTCCGGGGTCCTCGTCCTGCGCGCGACCATGGTCCCGCGCGCGCGCCAGCTCCTGGTCGCTGGTGAGCTCGTCGACCACCAGCAGGTCGCTGCGCACCTTGCCGGTCCGGTACCCCGCCCGGCCCACCATGTGCGCCGCCACGGGCGCGGTGAGCATCTGGAAAACCGCCACCAGGACCAGCGCCCAGACGGCTCCGCCCGACCGCAGCCGCAGCGCCAGGCCGATGAGCACGAGGATCAGCCCGAGCACCTGCGGCTTGGTGCCGGCGTGCATGCGGGCCAGCAGGTCGGGGAACCGCAGCACCCCGACGCCCGCCGCGAACGCGAGGAACGCGCCGCCGAGCAGGCACACCGCCGAGACCACGTCGGCGACCGTCGTCCACTGGTCGGTGGTCATCGGACCTCCCCCTCCGCGCCGCCGCCGTGGTGCTCGTCGGTCTCCTCGCGACGCCCGGACCGGCGGCTCTCCTCGGCGAAGTCCTCGCCGTCGATGCGCTCGGCCTCCTGCGCCGCGATCTCCTCGCGGGTGCGCACGCGGCCCTCACCCTCGGGCTCCACGGACGCGAACCGCGCGATGGTCACCGACCCCACGAACCCGACCAGCGACAGGACCACGAGGATCGGCACCACGTCCGCGCGACGGTTGACCGCCGCGTACAGCGCCACCGCGGCGATCATCGTGGTGACGAAGATGTCCAGCGCGATGGTCCGGTCGAGCATCGACGGACCCTTCTCGGCCCGGACCACGGCCAGGAACGCGCCGAGGGTGAGGAGCACCCCGCAGACCACGACGACGACGGTCATGAGTGCACCCCCAGGCCGGCCGCGTCGAGCTCCTCGTCGGACGCGAACGCCCGCATGACCCGCTCCTCCTGGTCCAGCACCGACTGCCGCGCCGCCTCGATGCCGCCGCTCTGCTGCACGTCGAGCACGTGCAGGTAGAGCATCCCGGTCAGGCGGTGCGCCTCGACCACCAGCGAGCCCGGCACCAGCGACGCCAGCTCCGCGGTGAGGGTGAGGTACAGGTCCGAGTGGCTGCGCAGCTGCACGCCGATCACCGCGCCGCGCGGCACGTACCGCGGCCGCAGCGCGATGAGGCTGACCTCGAACGACGCGCGGACCAGGTCGGCCGCGAAGCGCACGACGAGCCGCAGGACGCCGAGCGGTCGGAACCGGCCGTGGAAGTCGATCGGGGCCATCCGCAACCCGGTGGTGACCGCCAGCGCGATGACCAGCCCGGCCAGGATGTTGCCGATCGTGAGGTCGCCCCACAGGAAGACCCAGACCACGGTCAGCCAGACGATCGTGGCCCACTGGGTGCGCCAGCGGTGCCGACGCGGGTGCAGGCTCACGGGCCCACCTCCGCCACGTCGTCGGACACGCCCTGGCCGCGCTCGCCGTCGGGCAGCACGGCGTCGACGTACGGGCTCTGCTCGGCGAGGTCCACCGCGGCGCGCTCGGTGTAGGCGTACAGCGGGCCGGCGGCGACGGTGAGCAGCAGCCCGACACCCACCAGCGCGGCCGTGGGCGCGACCATCCCGAACGGCAGGCGCACCGGCGGGCGGGGCTCGGACGGGGTCTGCCAGAACGCCTTGTTCCACGCCTTCACCAGCGCGTAGAGCGTGAGCAGGGACGTCACCACGCTGCCGGCGACCAGGACGTACGCCAGCGGCGTCCCCACTTGTACACCGGCTTCGAGCAGGCCGACCTTGCCGAGGAACCCGGACAGCGGCGGGATGCCCGCCAGGTTCATGGCGGGCACGAAGAACAGGATCGCCAGCACGGGCGTGAGCTTGGCCAGCCCACCCAGCTTGGTCAGGGACGTCGAGCCGCCCGCGCGTTCCACCAGGCCCACCACCAGGAACAGCGCGGTCTGGACGGTGATGTGGTGCGCGACGTAGTAGATGGCGGCGGTGTAGCCCAGGTCGGTGGCCAGCGCGATGCCGAACACCATGAAGCCGATGTGGCTGACCAGCGTGAACGACAGGAGTCGCTTGATGTCGTCCTGCGCCACCGCGCCGAGGATGCCGATCACCATCGTCGCCAACGCCGCCCACAGCAGGGCGTCGTCCAGCCGGCCGTCGGGGAACAGCAGGGTCTGCGCGCGGATGATCGCGTAGACGCCGACCTTGGTCAGCAGGCCCGCGAACACCGCCGTGACCGGCGCGGGGGCGGTCGGGTAGGAGTCGGGCAGCCACGCGGACAGCGGGAAGATCGCCGCCTTGATGGCGAACGCGAGCAGGAGCAGCACCTGGAGCACCAGCCGGACGCCGGGGTCGATCTCGGGCAGCCGGAGCGCCAGCTGCGCCAGGTTCACGGTGCCGGTGGCGGCGTAGATCATCGCGATCGCCACCAGGAACAGCACGGAGCTGAGCAGCGCCACGACGATGTAGATGGTCCCCGCCCGGATGCGCTCGCCGGTACCGCCCAGCGTGATGAGCACGTAGCTGGCGGCCAGCAGGATCTCGAACCCGACGTAGAGGTTGAACAGGTCGCCGGACAGGAACGCGTTGGCCACGCCCGCCGTCAGGACGAGGTACGTCGGGTGGTAGATGGAGACGGGCGCGGACTCCTCGTCGTCCTCGCCACCCTGCGCCAGCGAGTACAGGAGCACGCAGAGCGTGACCGCGCTGGAGATGGTGAGCATGAGCGCGGACAGCCGGTCCGCCACCAGGTCGATGCCCACCGGTGCGGCCCAGCCGCCGACGTCGACCACCAGGGGGGCGCCGTCGGCGAGGACGAGGAGCGTCACGCTGACGACCAGCACGAGGCTCAGCGCGGTCACGGACACGAGCCGCTGGACGTTCGGGCGGCGGTAGAGCGCGAGCGCGAGCCCCGCCGCGGACAGCGGGATGACGACCGGCAGCGGGACGATCCACGAGAGGTCGCTCATGCGTGCACCTCTCGCGCCGGCGCGCCCTCGTCGGTCTCGTCGCGGGCCTCGGCGGCCTCCTCGTCCAGCGTCTCCGCGGCGACCTCGGTGTCCGCGTCGGTGACGGCCCGCTCGTCCGTGGCGGCGAGCCGGGCGATGCGGCGGTCCTCGACGTCGTCCTGCACCTCGTCGTGCCGGTGCAGCTGCCAGGAGCGGTACGCCATGGCCAGCAGGAACGCGGTCATGCCGAGCGTGATCACGATGGCGGTGAGCACCATGGCCTGCGGCAGGGGGTCGCTCATCTGCCCCTCGGGCGTCGCACCCACGATCGGCGGCCGACCGGCGGCGCCGCCCGCCACCAGGAACAGCAGGTTGGCGCCGTTGCCGATGAGGATGACGCCGATGAGCACCCGCGACAGGCTCCGCTCCAGCATCAGGTAGACCCCCGCGGCGAACAGCACGCCGATGGTGACGACCAGCACGATGTTCGGGCTCATGTCGATCACGGCACGCCTCCGTCCCAGCCGGCGGGCTTGGCGCCCGCGGCCACTCGCTCGGGCAGGTCCGGGTCGCCCGGCACGGGGTCCTCGCCCGTCTCCGCGCGGCGGTCGATCTCCGCCCCGAGGCTGCGCAGGATGTCGAGCACCAGGCCGACGACCACCAGGTACACGCCGACGTCGAAGAACAGCGAGGTGACCAGGTGGAGGTCGCCGATCACCGGCAGGTGGATGTCGATGATCCAGGACTGCAGCACCTCGCCCCCGGCCAGCAGGGCGAGCAGCCCGACGCCGGCCGACAGGAACAGCCCGAGGCCGAGCAGCAGACCGGGCTGCACCGGCGCGGCCTCGCCCAGCTCGTACCGGCCGCCGGCGAGGTACCGGACGATGAGCGCGATGCCGGTCACCAGCCCCGCCGCGAACCCGCCACCGGGTGCGTTGTGGCCGCTGAACAGCAGGTACACCGAGTAGACGATCATCGTGTGGAAGAGCAGCCGGACGACGACCTCGAACACCACGGAGCGTCGCTGCGGCGCCAGCGTCCGGCCGGCCTGCAGCCACTCGCGGCCGCGGGACGCGCTCGACGGCACCGCGGACTCGTCGCGGTCGGCCACCATCCCCCCGGCGTCGACCGCGGCCGAGTCGCCCCCGGGCCGGCGCAGCGCCGCCATGGGGTCAGCGCTCCCGCCCCAGACGGAGCGGTCGGTGCGAGCCTCGTCGGCCCGGTAGATCGCCCCGCCGCGGCGGGAGAGGAAGACGAGCGACGCGACACCCGTGGCGGCCACCAGCAGGACCGAGATCTCGCCCATGGTGTCCCACGCGCGGATATCGACCAGCGTGACGTTGACGATGTTCTTGCCGCCGCCGAAGGTGACGGCCTCCTCCGCGAAGTCCTTGGAGACCGGGAGGTGGATCCGCGCACCGGGCGCGACGAGCGCGATCCCCGCCACCGTCAGCCCGACCGCGACGCCCAGGGCCAGCCGCACCCACCGGCTGGCGGCGAGCGGCCGGTCGGAGAAGTACGGGGGGAGCCTGCGCAGGACCAGGACGAAGACCACGAGCGTGACCGTCTCCACGAGCACCTGCGTGAGGGCCAGGTCCGGGGCACCGTGCAGCAGGTACAGGCCGGCCACCGAGTACCCGCCGATGCCCAGCAGGATGACCGCCTTGAGCCGCCGCCGTGCGCGCGTGACCAGCAGCGCGGACACGATGGTGCCGGCCGCGAACACCACCTGCGCGGGGTTGTCCCAGACCGTGAACTGCGACGGGAACACCGTGCTGCCCAGCGCCGTGCCACCGACCGCCACGACGAACACGACGAGGATCAGACCGAGGTACAGGGGCAACGAACCGCGCTGGGTGACTGCGGTGACGTCGGCCGCCACGTCGTCGAGCCGCCGCATGAACCGCCGGTACACGCGGTCGGCCTCGGGTCCGTGGTACGCCGCTGTCTGCCAGCGCTCGACGCGGTCGCGCACCAGGAACAGCAGCGCTCCGGCCAGCAGGATCCCGAGCGTGAGGACGAACGTCGGCGTGAGCCCGGCCCAGAGCACCAGGTGCCCGGGCTCGCCCTCGGGGTAGGTGGCCGCGTACGGCTCCAGCAGGTGCTCGCCCAGCTGCGGCAGCAGCGCGACGGCCAGGCCGAGGACCGCGAGGATCATCGCTGGCCACACCAGCAGCAGCGACGGGTGCGTGATGCGGGCCGGCTCCGCCTCGTCGTGCGCGGCCTCGTGGATCGACGTCCCGGGCTCCGTGGACTCGCTGACCGCCTCCGGGACCACGGCCGGCTTGGTGGAGAACGCGCCCCACCACAGCCGCAGCCCGTACGCGACCGTGAGGACCGACCCGACGGCCACCGCGACCAGCACGATCGTCCCGACCGGTGCGTCGAGGTGCCCGACCGCCTCGAGCCCGGCCTCCTTGGCCACGTAGCCCGCGAACGGGGGCAGCCCGATCATCGAGGCTGTGGCCAGGGCGCCCGCGAGCGCGGTCAGCTTGAGCTCGCGGCCGACCCCCGAGAGCCGCCGCAGGTCACGCGTACCGGTGGCGGCGTCGACCACGCCGACCACCAGGAACAGCGCCGCCTTGAACATCGCGTGCGCGCCGAGCATCGCCAGCCCCGCGAGGGCGGTCGCCCGCGTGCCCAGCCCCACCAGGAGCACGATGAGGCCCAGCTGGCTGACCGTGCCGAACGCGAGGATGAGCTTGAGGTCGTGCTGGCGCAGCGCGCGGTAGCCGCCGAGCAGGAGCGTGCTGCAGCCGAGGACCACGATGATCCACTGCCACACCGGGGTCGTGGAGTACGCCGGCGCGAACCGGGCGACCAGGTACACACCGGCCTTCACCATCGCCGCGGCGTGCAGGTACGCGCTCACGGGCGTCGGGGCGGCCATGGCGGCGGGCAGCCAGAAGTGGAACGGGACCAGCGCGGACTTGGTGACCGCACCGGCCAGCAGGCAGACGATCGCGACGGTCACCGCGGTGGTGCCCTGCGGCGGGTCGGCGATCACCTCGGACAGCCGGTAGGTGCCGGCCGCCTCGCCCAGCAGGACGACACCGACGAGCATGGCCAGCCCGCCCGCGGTGGTGATGACGATGGCCTGCATGGCTGCCCGGCGGCTCGCCTTGCGGTCGGCGTAGTGCCCGATGAGCACGTACGACGTCACCGTCGTCAGCTCCCAGAACACGAACATCAGCAGCATGTCGTCGGACGTGACCAGGCCGAGCATCGAGCCCGAGAACGCGACGAAGACGCCGCCGAACCTGCCCAGCCCGGAGGCGCTGGACTTGAAGTACGCCGCGCAGTAGACGAGCACGAGGGCACCGACACCGCCGACCACCAGGGTCATCAGCCACGACAGCGTGTCCAGCCGGAACGTGAGCTCGAGCCCGAGCGTGGGGATCCACTCGACCTGCTCGACCGGTCCGTTGCCGGCCTGCACCCGCGACGTCCACGTCAGCGCCCAGACCGCCGCGGACGCGGGTGCGAGGGCAAGGACCCAGAACGCCTTGCGGCCCATCCAGTGCAGCAGAGCGGGCGCGACGACGGCTGCGGCCAGGTGAACGGCGAGCAGCAGCAGCACGTCCGGCTCCGTCCTGTAGGGGCGGGTGGTCGGTCGGTCGTCGAGTTCTTGGTGTGAGGCGCAGGTACGGGCACGCGTCGGAAGCCATGGCTAGCGCCCCCGCGATGCACTGAAGATTTGGTCAAGACTCTACCAACCGGATTCCCATGCCACTTCCCACGGGTGGTCGGTCCCACGGTCGACGGGCCCGACGCCGCTAGCGTGGCGGCGTGAATGCGCTGCAGGTGGTGTGCCTGGTCCTGGTGATCGTCGCGACCGTCGTCGGGGTCGCGGTGTTCGCGCGCGGGATCGGCGCGATCGTGCGGACCGTGCGGATCGGTGGGCCCGTCTCCGGTCGCTGGACCCCCGTGGGACCGCGGCTGGCGACCCTGACGCGCGAGGTGCTGGGGCACGGGCGGTTCCAGCACAAGCCGGTGGTCAAGGTGGCGCACTGGGTGGTGATGGTCTCGTTCCCGGTGCTGTTCCTCACACTGGTCACCGGGTACGGGCAGGTGGTCGATCCGGGCTTCGCCCTGCCGCTGATCGGGCACTTCGCGCCGCTGGAGTGGGCGATCGAGGCGATCGCGTGGGCGTCGCTGCTCGGGATCCTGGCCCTGATCGTGCTGCGGATCCGGCTGGGCTCCCGCCGCAAGGACTCGCGGTTCTTCGGGTCGAACCAGGCGCAGGCGTTCTTCGTCGAGGCGACGGTGCTGGCCGTCGTGCTGGCGGTGCTGGTGCTGCGCGGGCTTGAGTACGCGCTGGGCGGCGGGGAGGCGTGGCACTTCCCGCTGACCGCGTGGTTCGGGTCGGCGTGGGCCGGTCTGCCGACGGCGACGCTGGAGAACGCGATCGTCGTCGTCGCGACCATCAAGATCGCCGTGTCGATGTCCTGGTTCGTCGTCGTCGGCCTGCAGCCCACGATGGGCGTCGCGTGGCACCGGTTCCTCGCGATCGTCAACGTGTACGCGCGCCGCGAGCCCGCCGGCGGACCCGCGCTCGGTGCGCTGCAGCCGATCCGGATCGACGGAGCACCGGTCGACCTGTCCGCGCTGGAGGACCTTCCCGACGACGCCCGCCTCGGCGTCGGCGCCATCGAGGACTTCACCTGGAAGGGCCTGCTCGACTTCTCCACCTGCACCGAGTGCGGTCGCTGCCAGGACCAGTGCCCGGCGTGGGCGACGGGAAAGCCGCTCAGCCCCAAGCTCGTCACGCTGGCGCTGCGGGACCACGCGGCGGCCACGGCTCCCTACCTGCAGGCCGGCTCCGCTTCTCATCAGGGGCTCGACCTCCTCGGCACGGGAGTCATCGACCCCGACGCCCTCTGGGCCTGCACCATGTGCGGCGCGTGCGTGCAGCAGTGCCCGGTCGACATCGAGCACGTGGACGCGATCGTCGACATGCGGCGCTACCAGGTGCTCATGGAGTCGGCGTTCCCGAAGGAGCTGGGCGGCACGTTCAGCAAGCTGGAGCGGCAGGGCAACCCGTGGGGCCTCCCGGCGCGCAACCGCCTCGCCTGGGCGAAGGGGCTGGAGTTCGAGGTGCCGGTGGTCGGGGTCGACGTGGAGTCGGCGGTCGAGGTCGAGTACCTGTTCTGGGTGGGCTGCGCCGGCGCGTACGAGGACCGGGCGATCCGGACGACCAAGGCCGTCGCCGAGCTGTTGCACACGGCCGGAGTCAGCTTCGCGGTGCTGGGGGACGGCGAGTCCTGCACGGGTGACCCGGCACGACGGGCGGGCAACGAGCTGCTGTTCCAGATGCTCGCGAGCGCCAACGTCGAGACGCTCAACGAGGTCGGCGCGCAGCGGATCGTCGTGACCTGCGCGCACTGCTTCAACACGATCGCCCGCGAGTACCCCCAGCTGGGCGGCCGCTACGAGGTGGTCCACCACACCGAGCTGCTGAACACCCTGGTCGCCGACGGCCGGCTGACCCCGCTGCCGTCGACCGACGAGCGCACCGTGACCTACCACGACCCCTGCTACCTCGGCCGGCACAACCAGGTCTACGCGCCCCCGCGCGAGCTGCTCGGCGCGATCCCCGGCGTCCAGCTGGCCGAGATGCCGCGCAACCGCGAGCAGGCGTTCTGCTGCGGGGGCGGCGGTGCGCGCGTGTGGATGGAGGAGTCTCTGGGGACCCGCATCGGCACCGCCCGGGCCGAGGAGGCCATCGCCACGGGTGCGTCCATCGTCGCCACCGCCTGCCCGTTCTGCACGGTGATGCTCTCCGACGGCGTCGCCGCCTCGGACCAGACCGTCGGCGTCCCGGAGGTCACCGACATCGCCCTGCTGCTCCTCGACCGCGTGAAGGAGGCACCGTGATCGGCCCCCGCAGCACCGAGCAGCGCCGCAAGGACGCGCTCTACCGGCTCGGCCACGACATCGACGCCTGGGTCGCGACGACCGACACCGACACCGGCGCACCCCGCCTGACCCCGCTGTCCTTCCTGTGGCACGACGAGACGCTGCTGCTCGCCACGTCCGCGTTCGGCGCCACCGGCCGGAACCTCGCGGCCAACCCGTCCGTGCAGGTCGGCATCGGGCAGACCCGGGACGTGGTCCTGGTGCAGGGGACCGTCGAGGTCGTGCCGACCGTGCCGGAGCCGCTCGGGGACGCGTTCGCGACGAAGACCGGCTTCGACCCCCGCACGATCGCGACCGCCTTCCCGTACTTCCGGCTCACCCCGCGCACGATCCAGGTGTGGCGCGAGGAGGACGAGCTGGCCGGGCGCTGGGTGATGCGCGACGGGGTCTGGCGCTAGTCACGGGCTCACGCTCACGCTCACGCTCACGCTCACGTGAAGACTTTGCTCCGCTGGGTGCGACGAAGTCTTCACACGAGCGCGGCTGCTACCTCGGCGCATTCAGCGGCCGCCAGAGGTCATGGCGCCCTCGGGGTTGCCCCACGCGTCGAATCGATGCGATCTCACCTCGGAAGGCGCTATCCCCCGAGCGGTCGCGGATGTCACGATGGAACCCGTGACAGCCGGCCCCCACCCGCACCTCGCCGTGATCGACATCGACGGCAACCACCCGGTCCGGTCCGTCGTCCGGCTGCTCGGCGCACACCGCCGCCGGGTCCTGACCGCCGTCGCGTTCTTCACCATGAAGGACATCCCGCTCTGGCTCATGCCGGTGATCACCGGCAAGGTCATCGACGTCGTCGTCGCGGGCGGCCCGACCAGCGAGCTGTGGCTGTGGGCGGCCGTCGCGGTCGCCGCGCTGCTGCAGAACTACCCCAACCACGTGCAGTGGACCAAGCTCTTCATGGGCGCCGTCCGGCAGATCGGCGCCGACCTGCGCAACGGCCTGACCGCCCGGTTGCAGAGCCTCTCGATCGGTTTCCACTCGCGGGTCAGCGCCTCGATCGTGCAGACGAAGGTGGTCCGCGACGTCGAGAACGTCGAGGTGATGCTCCAGCAGATCGCCCACCCGCTGCTGTCCGCGACCATGGTGATGCTCGGCGCGATCGTGATGACCGCGCTGGCCGTCCCCGAGTTCCTGCCGGTCTACGCGCTGACCATCCCGCTCGCCGTCCTGCTGCGGTTCGTCCTGGCGCGCCGGTCGCGCGAGCGCAACGAGTCGTTCCGCCGGGAGGTCGAGCACTTCTCCGCCCGCGTCGGCGAGATGGCCACGCTCATGCCGATCACCCGTGCGCACGGCCTGGAGGCCACCGCCGAGGAGCGCGTCGCCGTCGGCGCCGAGGGTGTGCGGTCCGCCGGCTACCGGCTCGACGTGCTCAACGGGCGGTTCGCGTCGCTGAGCTGGGTGAGCCTGCAGCTGCTCGGCGTCCTGTGCCTCGTGCTCGCCGCCTGGGTCTCGATCACCGGGTTCCTCACCATCACCCCCGGGCAGGTGGTGCTGCTCAGCTCGTACTTCGCGCTCATCACCGGCTCGGTGACCAACCTGCTCATGCTCCTGCCCGTCGGCGCCAAGGGCCTCGAGTCCGTCCGGTCCATCGCGGAGGTCATGCAGGAGCCCGACCTCGAGGAGAACGCCGGCAAGCGCCGCGTCGACCACGTGGACGGCCGGCTGACCCTCGAGCACGTGCACTTCCGGTACCCCGACGCCGACACCGACGCGCTCGACGGCGTCGACCTCGACATCGAGGCCGGGCAGACCGTCGCGTTCGTGGGCCCGTCCGGGTCCGGCAAGTCGACCGTGCTCAACCTGGCGCTCGGCTTCCTGCGCCCCACCGGCGGGCGGCTGCTGCTCGACGGCGTCGACACCGCCCACCTCGACCTGCGCTCCGTCCGCCGGCACGTGTCCGTCGTGCCGCAGGAGTCGGTGCTGTTCGAGGGCTCCATCCGAGACAACGTGGCCTACGGCATGCCGAGGGCGACCGACGCGCGCGTCCGGCAGGCGCTCGTCGACGCCAACGCCGCGGAGATCGTCGACGCCCTCCCCGACGGCTGGGACACCGTGGTGGGTGAGCGCGGCGCGCGGCTGTCCGGCGGCCAGCGCCAACGGATCGCCATCGCCCGCGCCCTGGTCCGCGACCCCCGCATCCTGCTGCTCGACGAGGCCACGTCCGCCCTCGACCCGGAGTCGGAGGCCGCCGTCAAGGAGGCCCTCGCGCGGCTGATGCGCGGGCGGACCACGCTCGTCGTCGCACATCGCCTGTCGACGATCCGCTCCGCCGACCGGATCGTGGTCCTCGACGACGCCCGCGTGGTGGAGGTCGGCACCCACGACGACCTGCTCGCCGCCGACGGTCGCTACGCCCGGTTGCAGCGCGCGCAGCAGGTCTGACCGCTCAGCGGCGGGTGGTCACCGGTCGCACCCGCACACGAGGTTCTGCTCCAGCACCTGCTCGCCCTCCTCGGGCCGCGCCCACGCCTCCGCCTCCGCGCGGTTGGCGAACGACCGACCGGCGAGCCGACCGTTCGCGAGGAGCACCACGACCTCGACCTCGTCGCGCGGGTCCACCCAGTCGACGTCGACCGCGGGTCCTGTCGTCACGTGCACCCTCCTCGATCCGGCTCTCTCTCACCTCAACCACAGGCGGCCAAGGCTTGTTTCGATGAGGCCCGGGGCGACTCCACGGAGGTGAGACGCGGTCGATGGCTCGCCGGTCTCCGCCGGCTCAGCGCTCGTACGCCCAGGTGCGGTCGGTGAGCATGCGCGCGATCGCCAACCCGATCGCCAGCGCGGCCACCACCAGCGCGGCCTGCACCCCGTACGACAAGGCCTCCGCCGTCTCGCCGTTGGAGATGTGGAAGACCGCCCGGTAGGCCAGCACGCCCGGCACCATGATCGTCACGGCCGGGACGTAGACCGTGATCCGGGGGACGTCGAGCCGCGGCGCGATGACGGCCGCGAGCAGCCCGACCACCAGCGCGGCGATCGCGGCGGCGGCCTGCGGCGGGACGGTGCCCTCGACCAGCGCGAGCCGCAGCACGTTGGCGACCATGCCGACGCCTGCCGCGGCGAGCGCGATCCGCCACGGGCTGTTGAACATGAGCGCGAAGCCGAGCACACCCAGGAAGCTGGCGACGAACCTCAAGGTCAGCAGGAGACCGGCGTCCAGGTCGGCCGGGGTGGGCGGATCGGGGGTGAGCCCGACGACCAGCGACAACGCCCAGACCGCGAGCGCCGCGGACGTCAGGATCATCAGCGCGTACGTGAGCCGCGCGACCCCCGCCGAGAAGTCCAGCTTCGCCAGGTCGAGGAAGCCGGTGACCAGCGGGAACCCCGGGATCAGGAACAGCACGGCGGACACGTACCCGGCGTCGTGACCCGAACCGGTGACACCGGTCACCTGCAGCAGCCCGACGAAAGCGATGTAACCGAAGCACGCGAGGGTCGCGCAGAGCATGGTGACGCCGAACTGATTGAACCCGCGGTGGAGCAGCGTGCGGCGGAGCGCCTGACCGAGGAACGCCCCGACGAACACGCCGAGCACCTCGACGACCCCGCCGCTGTTCAGGAACGAGAAGGCGGCGCAGGCGATCGCGGCCCACAGCGCGTTGAGCACGACCGGGTAGAGCGGAGGCTTGCCGGCGATCCGATCCAGCTCGGCGTTGACCTCTTCCACCGTCGCACGACCGGCTGTCTCCAGCCGTCCCGCGAGGTGCTCCAGGCTCGTCAGCCGGTCGACGTTGACGCCGATCGTGCGGACCTCGATGACCTCCGTCCGGAAGCTCGGCCCCCGGTGCGACGTCGTCGTGATCTCCGTGAGCGTCACGTGCGCCTCGTGCCGGTCGATGCCCAGCGCACGGGCCACCCGGGCCATCGAGGCCTTGACCCGGTACGAGCCCGTCCCGGCCGACAGGCTCAGTCGACCGACCCGCAGCACGGCGCCGGAGCGACGGATCAGCTCGAGCTCGGCGTCGTCCGGCGCGGTGGGCATGAACCCATGATGGTGTGCCGACGCGGCCACCGGTGGGTCGATCGTCCCGCGGGTCGCCAGGCGCGAGAACCCCGCGGCCGCACGAGGTCGATCGGTCGTCGCGCGGTCGCCCGGTGCGCGATGGCCACTGGGTGTGCGCGTCACTCGCGCCGAACCGCGTCCGGCGCGTTGACGGTGCGGCCGTCCGGTCGTCGGCGAAACGTGTAGCGCATCGGCGAGAACACGGGCCCCGTGTCGGGCGGCCTGCCCGACGACCTCTGTCGACGGACGTGGCCGGGCGGCTTGGCGTGACGCTCGATCGTCAGATCGAGCCGGTGCACCTCGTGGTGGTGGTAGTCGCACAGGAGCACGCCGTTCTCGATCGACGTCGAGCCTCCGTCGCGGTCCCACCACCGGATGTGGTGGACCTGCGCCCACCGAGCCGACGTGTGGCACCCGTTCCACGCGCACTGCCGGTCCCGCGCGACGACCGCCCTCCGGTGCACCCCCGCGAAGGTCCGCTTGGTCCGCCCGAGGTCGAGCGGCACCCCCTCGGCGCTCATGACGATCCGCGTGATCTCGCAGTCGCACAATGCCTGTGCCAGCTCCGACATGGCGACTGGCGTGCCGTCCTCCAGCGTCGCGGGCACCACAGGCACCCACGACGTGGCGTCATCCGGGGTCTCGGCTCGATCCACGAGGCCGGCTCCGTCCACGAGCCCGGCATCGTCCACGAGCCCGGCATCGTCCACGAGTCCGGCATCGTCGACGAGTCCGGAACGAGCCCCGAGCCCGGCGCCAGCCGCTTCCCGCCGGCGGTGGTGCTCACGCAGGGCGGAGAACGTCTCCGCGGGCACGATCAGCGACACGTGCGCCCTGCTAGCCGCTCCGGGCGCAGCACTACCGGTGCCGCCATCGTCCCCGACTCGTCCCGGCTCCCACCCCGCGCACGCGCGGCGGGCCACTGCCACCAGGGCGTCGGCGTTCGCCTGCGCCGGGGACCGCGTCTCGTCCGGCGCCTGGCCGGCGGAGTCGAGCGCCGCCTGCAGCGCCTCGCCGGCCACCCGGTCGAGAAACCCCTTCAGGTACGTCCCCCGCGCCTGGTGCGAGAGCACCAACGACCGCTCGCGCCGGGCCGCCTCGTGCGACTCCTCCAGCGCCTGCGGGTCCCGTGCGGCCGCCAGCTGAGCGATCGACCGTGCGAAGTCCGGCACCGACTGCCGCTCCGCCATCGAGACGACGGTCGCCTGCAGCTCAGCCGACCGCAGCGCCTGCGCGACCTCCGGGGACGCGGTCGCGGCGACACGGGCCAGGACGTCGAGGTGACCGAGCGGGACACGCCCCTCGCCGACCGCGTCCGCCACCGCCGGCATCGACACCAGCGCATCCGCCTGCCGGACCTCCCGGGTCGCCTCCGCGGTACCCGTGCGGGTCAGCCGCGCCCGGGCCGCCTCGAACGAGCGATCCCCGGGTCGCTGCGACGTCCCCGCGTCCCGCTCGGCCACGAGCAGACGCGCGCGTGCCCGGGACAGCTGCGCGGCTACGAGATCGAGAGAGCTCAGGGCTGCCGACCGCTCGGAGCCGGACCAGTCCGCACACTCGGCGACCCGCTCGACCAGCGCCGACGCCGACGCACGCAGGTCGGCGAGGGGCTCGGCAGCCCGTGTCGCCTCCGCGTGCATTGCTTCGAACATGCGTACGACTCTACGCGAACCGGACATCGGAAACAACCTCTGACCTGCACAAACATATCCACAGCCGCGCTCGCCGGGCCGCCCACAAGCGCACGCCTGTGGACGAAGGGGGGGAAGGCGACGCCCTAGTCCCCCACCACCCGCAGCAGCCGCAGCAGCTCCGCCTGGTCCTCCGGCGACAACCGCCCCAGCCGCTCCGCCGCCCCCTCGTGCCGCTGCGCAGAGATGGCCGTCAGCAACGAGCGCCCCGCCGGCGTGAGCTCCAGCAGCGTCGCGCGCCGGTCGGTCGGGTCGGGCAGTCGCCGGACCAGCCCGTCCGCCTCGGCGGCATCCACCTTCGACGTCACCGACCGCGGCGCCACGTCGAGCGACGCCGCCAGCTCGCCCAGCCGGCACGGCCCGTCGCACCGCTCCAGCGTGCGCAGCATCCGCAGCTGTCCGGGCGTCGTGCCCTGCACCTCGAGCTGGGCAGCGGTATCCCGCCGCACCCCACGGAGCACGCCGTGGAGGAGCTCGAGCAGCTCACCGGACTCGTTCACGGGCAGAGACTATCTCAAGTTGTGAACCAGACACATAGTGAGTTAACCTCAGCATCGAGCGGCCCACGAGGCCGCGCTCCCCGGAATGAGCCGACGCAACAACCAGTTCCGGCAAGGGGACGCACCAGAACCGAGGAGGTGGGCCCGTGTCCATGACCGGCAGCCCCAACATGCGCAGCTTCGCCAAGGACCGCACCGTCGCGGACCACAAGCTGACCCGCGACACCCTGCGGCGGATCCTCCAGTTCGCGCGCCCCTACAAGGCCAAGCTCGCGGTCTTCGTCGGCCTCATCGCCCTCGAGGCGGCGGCCGGCGCCGTCACGCCCCTGCTGTTCAAGTACCTCATCGACGACGGCATCACGGCCGGCAACACCCGGGTCGTCGTCGTCATCGCGGCCGTCGTCGCGGTCCTCGCGATCGTGAGCGCCGGCCTGTCCGTCGCCGACCGCTGGGTGTCGTCGCAGGTGGGCGAGGGCCTGATCCTCGACCTGCGCACCGCGGTGTTCGACCACGTGCAGCGCATGCCGCTCGCGTTCTTCAGCCGCGCCAAGACCGGTGCGCTGGTGCAGCGGCTCAACGGCGACGTGCTCGGCGCGCAGCAGGCGTTCACCTCCACCCTCCAGAACGTGGTGAGCAACTCGCTCACCATCGTCTTCGTGCTCGCAGCCATGCTCAGCATGTCCTGGCAGCTGACCCTGCTGAGCCTCGTCCTGCTGCCGGCGTTCGTCTTCCCCGCCCGCTGGTTCGGCAAGAAGATCGCGGCGATCACCCGGGAGAGCTACGCCCTCAACGCCGACGCCGCGCAGATCATGAACGAGCGGTTCAACGTCGCCGGCGCCCACCTGGTGAAGATCTTCGGCGACCCGGAGCGCGAGTCGCGGAACTACGCCGAGCAGGTGGGCCGCGTCCGGGACATCGGCGTCACGCGCGCCCTGTACTCCACCTGGTTCCGCGTCGGCCTGACCACGCTGGCCAGCGTCGCGGTGGCGATCGTCTACGGCCTCGGCGGCGTCATGGCGATCCAGGGCCAGCTGACCGTCGGCGTCGTCGTCGCCCTGACCGCCTACCTCGGCCGCCTCTACGGGCCGCTCACCGCGATGTCGAACGTCCAGGTGGACGTCATGACCGCGCTGGTCAGCTTCGAGCGCGTGCTCGAGGTCCTCGACCTGGAGCCGACGGTGACCGAGAAGCCCGACGCGGTCGACCTGCGCGCCCGGAAGGCGGTGCACGGCGCGACCGTCGAGCTCGACGCGGTCGACTTCCGCTACCCGGGGGCCGACGAGGTCTCGCTGGCCTCCCTGGAGTCCGTCGCGACCCTGCGCACCGAGCCGATCGACGACACCCTGCGCGACGTCAGCTTCACCGTCCCCGCCGGCCACATGGTCGCGCTCGTCGGCCACTCCGGTGCCGGCAAGACGACGATCTCCCAGCTGGTCACCCGCATGTACGACCCGACGCGCGGCGCCGTCCGGATCGCCGGCACCGACCTGCGGGACGTCACGCACGAGTCCCTGCGCGCCACGGTGGGCGTGGTCAGCCAGGAGGCGCACCTGTTCCACGACTCGATCGCGGAGAACCTGCGCTACGCCCGCCCGGAGGCCACCGACGCGGACATCGAGCGCGCGCTGCAGCAGGCCCACATCGCGGACCTCGTCGCGACCCTGCCCGACGGCATCCACACCGTGGTCGGCGACCGCGGCTACCGCCTCTCCGGCGGGGAGCGCCAGCGGCTCGCCATCGCCCGCATGCTGCTCAAGGCGCCCGACGTCGTCATCCTCGACGAGGCCACCGCACACCTGGACTCCGGCTCGGAGGCCGCCGTGCAGGCGGCGCTCGACGAGGCCCTGTCCGGCCGCACGAGCATCGTCATCGCCCACCGCCTCTCGACCGTGCGGCAGGCCGACTCGATCGTGGTCCTCGACCACGGCCGGGTGATCGACCAGGGCACGCACGCCGAGCTGCTGGCCCGCGGCGGCGTGTACGCGGAGCTGTACCGGACGCAGTTCGCCAGCACCGAAGGAGCAGCGCCCGCTACCGTCGCCGCATGATCGGACGCATCGACGAGGTCGTCTTCGACTGCGCGGACCCGGGGTCGCTCGCGCGCTTCTGGGCCGACGTCCTGGGCGGCACCCCGCAGGCTCGCGACGACGCGTGGCACTACGTCGATCCGCCCGGCTGGACCCGGATCGCGTTCCAGCGGGTGCCCGAGGGCAAGGCGGTGAAGAACCGCCTGCACCTCGACGTCGAGGTCGCCGACATCGCGGAGGCCACCGAGCAGGCCGAGGCGCTGGGCGCGACGAGGTTCGGCACGATCCACGTCGACACCGCCGGCTCGTTCCAGGTGCTGCTCGACCCGGAGGGCAACGAGTGGTGCGTGGTGAAGCCCGCGTAAGGTCCGGGCCGCGAGCGGACATCTAGGGGTGTGAACGTCATCGGGACCGCCGACCCCCGCGTCGAGGCGGAGTTCGCCGCGCTCTACCGGGCGACGTACGGCCGCATCGTGCGCTTCGCGGCGCGCAGGATCGGGCCTGCGGACGCCGAGGACGTCGCCGCGGACGTGTTCCGCATCGCCTGGACCCGCACGTGCGACGGGGTCGACGTCACCACGGGCTGGCTGTTCGTCACCGCGGAGAACGTCGTGCGCAACCACCACCGCTCCGCGGTGCGCGCCCAGCGGCTGCAGTCGGCGGTGGCGCAGACGCACCACGACCCTGCCCCCGACGACGACGTCCTCGACGCGCTCGACCGCCTCGACGACGCCACCCGCAGCCTCCTGATGCTCCGCTACTGGGACGAGCTCAGCGGCGCCGAGCTCGCGCAGGTCCTCGGCATCTCCACGTCGGCGGTCTGGGTGCGCCTGCACCGAGCCCGTCGCGCATTCCGCAGCACGTACGGGAAGGACCCGTCATGACGACCACCCGCACCTTGCTCCACGCCGCCAACCCCGTCCCCGAGGTTCGCGACGCGCCGCTGACCCCCCGAGCCCGCGCCGAGCTGCGGGCCCTGGTGCCGGACCATGAGCTCGTCCCCTCCGGCCGCCGGGGCGGGATCCGGCTCGCCGTGGCGCTCCTGGCCACCGCCGTCGTCGTCCTCGGGATCGCGGTCGTCGTCCCGCTGCTCCGCGACGCCCCGGGCTCGTCGTCCGTGGCCGACTACCCGCACTACGCCACCACCGCCGAGCTCGAGGGCGTCGCGGACCTCATCGTCCGCGGCACCTTCACCGCGATCACCCCGGACGACTCCGCGGGCTACCCGCGCGCGATCGCGACCGTCGACGTCACCGCCTCCGCGAAAGGGCCGGTCGAGCCCGGGACCACCCTCGAGATCGCCTACACGAGCGCCGGCGCCGGCGAACGGACCGACCTCGAGGTGGGCGGCGAGTACGTCCTCCTGCTCGACGACCTCGCCGACCTGGAGGGCGACTGGCCACCCACACCCGTCAACGCGTCCCAGGGTTTCTACACGGTCGTCGACGGGCGGGCTGTACCGGGCCCCGACAACACGGTCCCCCTCGCCCCGGAGACCCTGGCGGCCCTCGGCCTGTCGTGAATCCCCTTGCGACCTGCGGGATCGAAGACCACTGTCGTCCCGTGACCATCCCCGCACGCCTCGCCCCGCTGCTCGCCGAGTACGACTTCGCCAGCGAGCGCCTCCTGCACCGCCTCACCGGACCGACCGTGGACAGCGGCGACGGTCTCCAGGTGGAGGTCCCGCCGCTCACCGACGCCGAGCTCCTCTGGGAACCGGTCCCGGGCGCCTGGACGATCCGCCGGCAGTCGGACGGACCCGGAGGCCTGGGCGCGACCCGGCTGGTCGGATCGGGCGAGTGGGGTCACGACGGCGGCCGCCCGCACCCCTGGCCGCCGCCGGTCACGTCGATCGGCTGGCGGATCAACCACGTGACCAAGACGCTGGCCGGCCGCGCGGACCACACCGACGGCACGCACACCCACACGGAGCAGGCAGACGAGCCGCAGGGCACCGCCACCGGCGCGATCGAGCACCTGACCGCGGCCCTCGCGGCGTGGCGCGCGACGCTCGTGGGGGCCGACGACGCCGCCCTCGACATGATCGGCTACAGCACGTACCCGAACGGGTCCGACGCCGAGGACGCCTTCCTCGACGTCGTCTGGTGGACCAACCAGGAGGTCGTCCACCACGGCGCCGAGATCGCCCTCCTGCGCGACCTGTACCTGCGACTAGCGTGATCGCATGAGCTTCTGGATCTGCGAGACGTGCGCGGTCGAGAGTGCCGAGCCGACCGCGGTGTGTGCCATCTGCGCAGACGAGCGCCAGTGGGTCCCCGCGTCCGGGCAGCGCTGGATCACCCTCCAGGACCTCCGCGAGCTGGGCTACCGCAGCCAGCTCGCCGAGCTCGAGAAGGACCTGTACGCGGTGACCAGCACGCCCGGGGCCGGCATCGCGCAGCAGTCCAAGCTGCTCCGCACGCCCGAGGGCAGCCTCCTGTGGGACCCGGTCGGCTTCTTCGACGAGGAGGTCGTCGCCCGGATCCTGCGCCTCGGGCCCGTCCGGGCGATCGCGGCGAGCCACCCGCACATGTTCGGCGTCCAGGTGGAGTGGAGCCGCGCTCTCGGCGGCCCGCCGGTGCTCGTGGCCGAGGCGGACGCGGGGTGGGTCGCCCGCCCCGACCCGGTCATCGAGACCTGGTCGGGCGAGCGCGAGATCCTGCCCGGCGTGACGCTCTCGCAGCCCGGTGGCCACTTCCCCGGCAGCGCGATCGTGCACTGGGCGGCCGGCGCGGGCGGCAGGGGCGTGGTGCTCAGCGGCGACACGGTCTTCGCCAACCCGGACCGGAAGTCGGTCGCGTTCATGCGCAGCTACCCGAACCACCTGCCGCTGTCCGGCGCCGTCGCGCGCCGGGTCGCCGACCACCTCGACGGCCTGGAGTTCGACCGCCTCTACGGCAACTTCGCCAACGTGATCGCGTCCGACGCCAAGGCGGTCGTCCGCCGCTCCGCGGAGCGCCACATCGGCTGGGTGAACGGCGACTTCGACCACCTCACGTGAGCAGCTCCTCGAGCCGGTCCACGAACGCCGCCTGAGCCTTCACCACCAGCCGCCGCGCCTCGTCGGGCGAGAACCACCCCGCCCGGTCGAGCTCGGGCACCAGCAGCGTCTTCCCCGACCGCGGCGGCCACGCGATCTCGACGAGGTTGCTGGCGATCGCGGACGCGTCCAGGTCCCCCTCGAGCGCCCACGCGGTCACCACCTTGCCGCCGCTCTGCTTCACGTCCCCGAGCGGGAGGGGGTCCGACGAGGGCGCCGGCGCCCCGAGCTCCTCCGCGAACTCCCGCAGCGCGGTCTCGAACGGGTCCTCGCCGGGCGAGGGCTCCCCCTTCGGGATCGTCCACGCGCCCTCGTCCTTGCGCGCCCAGAACGGTCCGCCCATGTGCCCGAGCAGCACCTCGAGCCCGGCAGTGCGCCG
This sequence comes from Cellulomonas sp. P1_G12_2, assembly GCF_056405535.1. Classification (NCBI taxonomy): domain Bacteria; kingdom Bacillati; phylum Actinomycetota; class Actinomycetes; order Micrococcales; family Cellulomonadaceae; genus Cellulomonas; species Cellulomonas sp. P1_G12_2. The sequence goes on from NZ_JBFUBX010000006.1 coordinate 132,674, forward strand.
GAACAGCAGGATCCCGGCGCTCGTCCGGGGCGTCACAGCGACAGCCCCGCGAGGATCGCGTCGACAGTCTCCGCCGGCGTCTGGTCCGACGTGTCGAGCCAGAGCCCGATCCGCGGCGTCCCGTCACGCAGCCCGGCGTCGAGGTCCTCGACGGTCCACTCGCCGTACCCGGTCTTGCCTCGGCCGGCCTCGCGCGCTGCCACGGTCGACGGCGACGGCGCCAGCACGACCACCTGCGGCGCGTTCCGGAACATCGCCACCCACGAGGGCAGGTCGTCCCCGAGCGCGATGTCCTGGACGACTGCCGTGAATCCCGCGTCCGCGTACTCGTCGGCCACCATCGCCGACAGGCGGTACCGGAGTCGAAGCTGCGCCAGGGACTCCACCGACAGGTCGACCCCGACCTCCGCGCGTCCCGAGACGACCATCCGTCGGAACAGGTCGCCCCGCACGTGCGCGGACCGCGGCAGCCGCTCGGCCAGCAGCTGCGCCACGGTCGACTTCCCGGCGGCCATGATCCCGGTGACCAGGACCACGGTGCCGGTCACGTGCCCGCCACGGTCAGACGTCCTCGGGGTCGACCAGGAAGTCGGCCTCGTCGGCGATCTCCCCGCCGATCGCCCCGTGCACCGCCCGCGCCACCGCCTGCACCAGCGGGGCGGCCCGGGAGCGCGCCACGCGGTGCTCGAACGACGGCCGCTCGGCCTCGAGCTCCTCGATGAACGGCGGCTCCCAGTGCACGCGGTACGCCACGATGCCGTTCCGGGTCCACGGCAGGTCGCGCATCAGCGGCGGCAGGGTGGTCTCGACGCCCGCCTCCACGGAGAGCATCCCGTCGTGCCCAAGGTCGACGAGCACCCCGAACGCCTCGGGCACGGGTGGCACGGCCAGCATCAGCTCGTCGAACGCCGAGGCCTCGTCCATCAGGCGCTGCCGCTCGGCCTCGTCCTCGACCCCGTACCGCTGGAGCGCGGCGGACAGCCCGCGCCCACCGGCCTCGGCGACCCAGCCGGGCCGTCCGGTGGCGTCGCGCCCGACCCCGGGCAGCGGTCCGTCCCACGTCCCGGTCGCCTCGCTCAGCCGCGCCCGCGCCTGCACGGACTGGACCACGGCGAGCGCCTCGGCGGGCTCCAGCCAGGAGTCGGACAGGACGGTCAGGTCGATCGCGCTGTCCACGTCGGGCGTGAGGATCGTGCCGTGCTCCCCGATCCGCACGGAGCCGCCCAGCCGCCGAGCCGCGGCCACGAGCCACTGCAGGACGCGTTCCTCCTCGCGGATCGGCATGCCCTCGGGGAACGCGCGCTTGAGCCCGTCGCGGTCGCCACCGGGGTACGGCTTCTCGCCGCGCTCCCGCGGCGCCACCAGCACGTAGGCGAGCGTGGACGTGGTCGGCAGGCCGAGGCTGACCGCGTCCTCGGCCTCGACGCGGTACGGACCGGTCAGGGTGGACAGCCGGGCCAGCCGGAGCGTGCGGGCGGKGGTGGTCGACGACCCGACGGCGCGGATGCCGAGCGCCGCGGTCATCGGGCCCATGATCCCGCGGGGCTGCGGGACGACGTCCGCCTCCTCCCAGTGCGCCTGGGCGAAGCGGCTGATCGCCAGCACCTCGACCTCGTCGGCGCCCACGTCCTCCGGGAGCCCGAGGAGGTGGCGGCTGCGCAGCTCGGGGTCAGCGGCCTGGATGCGAGGCGGGCTCGCCATGGCTCAGACGTCCGTCCGGTGGAAGTTCTGCCACGAGCGCGACGCCGTCGGCCCGCGCTGGCCCTGGTACCGCGAGCCGTACTCCGAGGACCCGTACGGGTGCTCGGACGCCGACGACAGCCGGAAGAAGCACATCTGGCCGATCTTCATGCCGGGCCACAGCAGGATCGGCAGCGTGGCCACGTTGGACAGCTCCAGGGTGACGTGCCCGGAGAACCCGGGGTCGATGAACCCCGCGGTCGAGTGCGTGAGCAGGCCGAGCCGGCCCAGCGACGACTTCCCCTCGAGCCGCGCGGCGATGTCGTCGGGCAGCGTCACGGCCTCGTACGTCGACCCGAGGACGAACTCGCCGGGGTGCAGGACGAACGACTCGCCCGCCCCGACCTCGACCAGCCGCGTGAGCTCGGGCTGGTCGGCCGCGGGGTCGATGAACGGGTACTTGTGGTTGTCGAAGAGCCGGAAGTACCGGTCCAGGCGCACGTCGATGCTCGAGGGCTGGAGCATGGCGGGCTCGTAGGGGTCGAGGGCCACGCGGCCCGACTCGAGCTCGGCCTTGATGTCGCGGTCGGAGAGCAGCACGGAGACACGGTAGTCCGGTTCGCGCCGGGCTCAGGGCAGGTCCGGTCGGTGGACCGGGGGCACGATCGCGGGTGCTCCGCGGGGGATCTTCTCCTTGTGGACCCCGTGGCCTGTTCCACCATCGGATGCGGGCGGCTATGCTCCTGTCCGGGAGATGCGTGGGAGCGCTCTCGCACACTGATATCGCGCCGGAAGCACGACGCACCACCCGCACTGGTGCGGGGGGAGGTCGGGGAGCCGCAGGCGCCACTGCCGAGCACTCGAGGGGCAAGTCCATGCGGTACGGCCATTTTGACGACGAGGCACGCGAGTACGTCATCGAGACGCCTCACACGCCCTATCCGTGGATCAACTACCTGGGCTCCGAGCAGTTCTTCTCGCTGATCTCGCACCAGTCCGGCGGGTACTCGTTCTACCGCGACGCCAAGATGCGCCGCCTGACGCGGTACCGCTACAACAACATCCCCGCGGACGCGGGCGGCCGGTACTTCTACGTGAACGACGGCGGCGACGTGTGGACCCCGTCGTGGCTGCCGGTCAAGGCGGACCTGGACCACTTCGAGACGCGCCACGGCCTCGGCTACACGCGCATCACGGGTGAGCGCGGCGGGATCTCGGTCGAGACCCTGTTCTTCGTGCCCATCGGCGAGACCGCCGAGATCCAGAAGGTCACGGTCACCAACACCTCGGACGTCGAGAAGTCGATCAGCCTCTTCTCGTTCGTCGAGTTCTGCCTCTGGAACGCGCAGGACGACCAGACCAACTACCAGCGCAACCTGTCGATCGGCGAGGTCGAGGTCGAGCAGGACGGGCCGTACGGGTCCGCCGTGTTCCACAAGACCGAGTACCGCGAGCGCCGCGACCACTACGCCGTCTACGGCGTGAACACGCGGGCCGACGGCTTCGACACCGACCGCGACACGTTCGTCGGCGCCTACAACGGCCTCGGCGAGGCCGCCGTCCCGCGCTCCGGGACGTCCACCGGTTCGGTGGCGTCCGGCTGGTACCCGATCGGCTCGCACCATGTGGACATCACCCTGGAGCCGGGCGAGTCCCGCGCGCTGACCTACGTCCTGGGGTACATCGAGAACCCCGACGAGGAGAAGTGGGCCGACGACGCCCACCAGGTCATCAACAAGGAGCGCGCGCACGCGCTGCTGGGCCGGTTCGCCACGACCGAGCAGACCGACGCCGCCTTCGAGCAGCTGCGCGCGCACTGGACCGGCCTGCTGTCCACCTACTCGGTGAAGTCGGACGACGAGAAGCTGGACCGGATGGTCAACATCTGGAACCAGTACCAGTGCATGGTCACGTTCAACATGTCGCGCTCGGCGTCGTTCTTCGAGACCGGGATCGGCCGCGGGATGGGCTTCCGCGACTCCAACCAGGACTTGCTGGGATTCGTGCACCTCATCCCCGAGCGTGCCCGCGAGCGCATCATCGACATCGCGTCCACGCAGTTCGAGGACGGCTCGGCGTACCACCAGTACCAGCCGCTGACGAAGCGCGGGAACAACGACATCGGGTCCGGCTTCAACGACGACCCGCTGTGGCTCATCGCCGGCGTGGCCGCGTACATCAAGGAGACCGGCGACGTCGCGATCCTCGACGAGCCCGTGCCGTTCGACAACGCGCCCGGGTCCGAGGTGCCCCTCTTCGAGCACCTGGTCCGCTCGTTCCAGTTCACGGTCGACAACCGCGGCCCGCACGGCCTGCCGCTCATCGGCCGCGCGGACTGGAACGACTGCCTGAACCTCAACTGCTTCTCGACGACCCCGGGCGAGTCGTTCCAGACGACGGAGAACCAGGCCGGCGGCCACGCGGAGTCGGTGTTCATCGCCGCGCAGTTCGTGCTCTACGGCGCGGAGTTCGCCGAGCTGGCCTCGCGTCGCGGACTGACCGAGGTCGCCGCGCAGGCCCGCAAGGTGGTCGACGAGGTCCGCGAGGCGGTGCTCGAGCACGGCTGGGACGGCGAGTGGTTCCTGCGCGCGTACGACTTCTACGGCAACCCCGTGGGCACCGACGCCAAGCCCGAGGGCAAGATCTGGATCGAGCCGCAGGGCTTCGCGGTCATGGCCGGCATCGGTGTCGACGGCCTTGAGAAGACCTCCCCCGCCATCAAGGCGCTCGACTCCGTCGGCGAGATGCTGGGCACCCCGCACGGCCTGGTGCTCCAGTACCCGGCGTACACGACCTACCAGATCGAGCTCGGCGAGGTCTCCACCTACCCGCCCGGGTACAAGGAGAACGGTGGCATCTTCTGCCACAACAACCCCTGGGTGATCATCGGCGAGACCGTGGTGGGCCGCGGCGCCAAGGCGTTCGACTACTACAAGCGGATCACCCCGGCGTACCGCGAGGACATCTCCGACGTCCACAAGCTCGAGCCGTACGTGTACGCGCAGATGATCGCGGGCAAGCAGGCGTCCCGTGCGGGCGAGGCCAAGAACTCCTGGCTGACCGGCACCGCCGCCTGGAACTTCGTCGCGGTGTCGCAGTACCTGCTGGGCGTGCGCCCCGACTACGACGGTCTCGTCGTGGACCCGCAGATCGGCCCGGACGTCCCCTCGTTCACCGTCACGCGCGTCGCCCGCGGCGCCACGTACGAGATCCACGTGACGAACTCCGGCGTCGAGGGTGCCCGCGGCACCCTGACGGTCGACGGCACCCTGGTCGAGGGCAACCTCGTCCCGTACGCCGCCGAGGGCTCGGTCGTCCGCGTCGAGGTCACCGTCTGACCCCGCGGGGGGACTGACGGGTGCTGTGATGACGGCTGTCCAGGAGATCGAAGCGCTTGCGCCCACCGTCGAGTCGTCGCGGACGGTCACCCTCCGCAACGACTCGTGGGAGCTGGACGTGCTGCCCGCGACGGGGGCGTCCCTCGCGGGAGGGCGCATCCGCACATCCGACGGGGTCTGGCGCGACCTCCTGCGACCGACCCGGCGGACGGCGCTGGGCGAGCCCGAGAAGTGCTCGAGCTTCCCGATGGTCCCGTGGTCCAACCGCATCCGCGACGGGGTGCTGCCGTTCGGCGACCGCACCTGGCAGCTCCAGCGCAACGGCGCCGACGGCACGGCCATCCACGGCGCCGCCCGGCACTCCGCGTGGACGGTGACGGACCGGACCGAGACGCGGGTGGTCCTCGAGCTCGACACCACCGGCCTGGTCGGCGTGAACTTCCCGTGGCAGTTCCGCGCGCAGATCACCTACGCACTGGCCGGCGACCGCCTGGTCGTGGGGACCTCGGTGCGCAACGTCGACCGCGAGCCGTTCCCGGCCGGGTTCGGCCACCACCCGTACTTCCAGCGCACGTTGTCCCCGGTCGGCACCTCGGCGCCCCCGACGCCCGGGCAGCCCGTCCTCGAGGTGCCGGCGCAGAAGGGCTACTCGCTGGTCAACGCCCTCGCGTCGGGCCCGGCCGGTGCCGTGCCGCAGCGCGCGGACTTCCGGGTGGCCCGCCCGCTGACCTCGACGTTCGTCGACGACGTGCTCACCGCGTGGGAGCCCGGCGCGCCCGTGCGGATCAGCTACGAGGACCTCGGCGTGAGCGTCGACCTGCACGCCGACCCCGTCTACGCCCACCTGGTCCTGTACGCCCCCCGCAAGCGGCCGTACTTCGCGGTGGAGCCGGTGACCAACGTGAACAACGGGTTCTCGCTGCACGCCGCGGGCGTGCCGGGCACCGGCGTCTTCGTCCTGGAGCCCGGTGAGGAGCGCTGCGGGGCGTTCACCATGACGCTGCGAAGCTGACGCTCACGCGGCCGGCGTCGCGGCCCGGAACGCGCTGACGGCGGCCTCGACCGTCGGGAAGATGTGCGTGTTGTCGAACCCCTCGAGCGTGCCGTAGCGGCGGAGGCCGGCGAGCAGGGAGGGGTCGGCGGCCGCGATCGCGAACACCCCGCCCTGCGCGTGCACCGCGGTGATCAGGCCGGCCAGGGCCAGGCTGGCGGAGTAGTCGACGTCCGTCAGCGACGAGCAGTCGAGCACCAGCCACCGGACCCGGCTCGGGGCGCCCGCCATGAGCGCCTGGACGTCGTCGGAGAACCGGTTGGCGTTGGCGTAGAACAGCTCGGCGTCGTACCGGAAGACGAGCAGCCCCGGCAGGCTCTCCGCGCCCGGCACAGCCGGCACGTAGGTGGGGGAACCGTCCTTGCTCACGCCCACCAGGAACCCCTCCGGCGAGTACGCCCGGCGGATGATCTCGAGGATCGAGAGCACCACGGCGAGCACGATGCCCTCCTGCACGCCGACCGAGAACACCACGACCGCGGTGAGCAGCGCGATCACGAACTCGCTGACACGTGCCGCCCTGATCCGGCGCAGTCCCTGGACGTCGATGAGCCCGATCCCGATGAGGAAGACGATCGCCGCGAGGACCGCGGTGGGCATGTCGGTGAGCAGCCCCGTGAGGAACAGGACCACGGCCAGCGCGACGAGCGCCATCGCGATGTTGGCCACCTGGGTGCGGCCGTGCTGCTCGTCGAGGATCTGCGTCTTGGTAGGGCTCCCGTTGACGACGAACGTTCCGGTGAGCCCGGCCGCGAGGTTTGCCGCGCTCAGCCCGACGATGTCGCGGTTCACGTCGACCCGCTCGCTGTGCTTCATGGCGAAGCTGCGCGACGTCGCGGCACTCTGGGCGATGATCAGGACGAAGCACGAGAACGCGATCCCGAGGACCTTGGGCACGTCGCCCCAGTCGATGCCGGCCGGCAGCCCGATCGGCGGGAACCCGCCCTGCACCGCGCCGATCACGCCGACCCCGTGGGAGGCGGCGTCGAGGCTCGCGGAGATGACGATCGACGCGATCACGGCGATCACCGCGCCGGGCACCCGGGGGGCGAGGCGCTTGCAGCCGACGATGATGACGATCGTGCCGACCGCGAACCCGACGGTCCACAGGTTGGCGTCACCGACGTGCGTGATCAGGTGCCACTGCTGCTGGAACCAGCTGCCGGACCCCTTCGGGATGCCGAGCATGTCCGGCAGCTGCCCGGCGAACACCTGGATCCCCACGCCGGTGAGGAACCCGACGAGCACCGCGGAGCTGAGGAAGTCACCGAGGAAGCCCAGCCGCAGCAGCCGGGCGACGACGAGCAGCACGCCGCACACCAGCGCGACCAGGCTCGTCCACGCGAGCCACTCCGCCGAGCTCGGTTCCAGGCCGGCGATCCCCACCCCGGCCAGCCCGGCGGCCAGGACCGCCGCCGTCGCGGAGTCGGCGCCGACCACCAGGAGCCGCGACGAGCCGAGCAGGGCGAACACGATCGTCGGGAAGATGAGGGTGTAGATCCCGGTGACCACGGGCGTCTGCGAGATCGCCGTGTACCCCATCGTCTCCGGGATGGCGACGGCGGCGAGCGTCACCCCCGCGACGATGTCCGGGGCCAACCACGAGCGCCGGTAGCCGCGGAGCGCTGCGGGGAGCATCGAGCGCTGCGCAGCCATCGCCCACCTCCAGACGTGCGGCCCGGACGCGGTCCAGTCTGTCGGATGTCGGGTTTGTGCACGCGGAGTTCGCCGCGACGATCCGGCCGGGTATGCTCTCTGCCGGACCGATCCTGTCGGTCGCGCGGGTGTAGTTCAGTGGCAGAACTTCAGCTTCCCAAGCTGATAGCGCGAGTTCGATTCTCGTCACCCGCTCCAGATCGACCACCTCCCCCTTCCCCTGCGCACGCGCGTACGCGACCCTTGACAAGTTTTTTCGTCAAGAGCATCGTGGTTCCCATGCAGGACGTCGAGGTCATCGAGAGCGCGGAGGCAGCCGCCGCCGCGCTGGATCCGGTCCGGGCCCGGCTGCTCAGCGAGCTGGCCGTCCCGGCCTCCGCCGCCGGGCTCGCCGCCCGGGTCGGCATCCCCCGCCAGAAGGTCAACTACTACCTCAAGACGCTCGAGGCGCACGGCCTCGTGGAGCTGTCCGAGGAACGCCGGCACGGAGGCATCACCGAGCGGGTGCTGCAGGCGTCGGCGGCGTCGTACGTCGTGTCGCCGGCGGCCGTCAGCGCGTCCGCAGCCGACCCAGGCGCCAACGCCGACCACCTCTCGGCGGGCTACCTCGTCGCGCTGGCCGGCCGGCTGGTGCGCGAGGTCGGCGCCCTGGCCCGCCGGGCCGGCGCGTCCGGCACGCGACTGCCCACGCTGACCATCGACACGCAGATCGGGTTCCGGTCGGCCGCCGACCGGGCTGCCTTCGCGGACGACCTGACCGCCGCGGTGCTCGACCTGGCCGCGCGCTACCACCACGACGACGGGCGCCTGCACCGGCTCGTCGTCGCCGCCCACCCCGTTCCTGAGGAGGAGACATGAGCACGATCACGAACGTCCCGTACCGCCTGGAGTTCAGCGTCGAGGTCCCCGGCACCCCCGAGCAGGTCTGGGACGCCATCGCCACCGCCAAGGGCATGAGCGCGTGGTTCGGGCCGACCGAGCTGGAGGAGCGCGAGGGCGGCTCCCTGCGCTTCGTCATGGGCCCCGAGATGGACTCGACCGGCCGGGTCACCGGCTGGGACCCGCCGCGACGGATCGAGTACGAGGAGGACTGGGCCGCCCTGATGGGCAAGGACCCGGATTCCCTCAGCCCGCTGACGTCCGAGTTCGTGGTCGAGGCGAAGTCCGGCGGCACCTGCGTCGTGCGCGTCACCAGCAGCGGCTTCGGCATCGGCGCGGACTGGGAGCAGGAGTGGTGGGACACGCTCGCCCCCGGCTGGATGCCGTTCTTCGACAACCTGCGCCTCTACCTGGCGCACTTCCCGGGCCAGGAGGCCACCCACCTGGAGGCCGCGGCCACCCACCCCGGAGACCCGGATGCCCTCTGGTCGACAATGCGCACCGCGCTGGGGCTGGGCGACGAGGGCGCGACGGTCGACGTGCGCGGGGCCACCGGCACGGTCGAGCGGGCCGGCGAGCGACAGACGCTGATCCGGCTGACTGCGCCGGTGCCCGGGATGCTCAGCGTCTACTCGTGGGGCATGGGCGACGGCACCGCGACGGCGGGAGTCCGTGCGTACCTGTTCTCGGCCGACGCAGCGGACTTCGCGCGGAGCGAGGAGCCGGCCTGGAAGGCCTGGCTGGAGGGGCTCTCGGTCCCGGCCTGATCCTCGACGGAGCGGGTGACCCCATCGTCCCCGGGGTCACCCGCTCCGTCGGTCGGCGGTACCGCAGCTCAGTACGTGAACGCCGCCAGCTCCGCACGCAGGTCGCCGGACAGCCGCGCGAGCTCGTCCACGGAGGCACCCATCTGCACCAGCGTCTGGGACGACGACGCCGCACCCGACGCCACACCGGAGATGTTGACGGCGATCTCCCCCGACCCGGTGGCGGCCTCCGCGACCGAGCGGGACATCTCCTTGGTGGTCGCGGTCTGCTCCTCGACCGCGGCGGCGATCGTCGTCTGGTAGTCGTTGATCGACGCGATGATCGCGGAGATCTCCCCGATCGCGTCGACCGCACCCCCGGTGTCGGCCTGGATCGCCTCGACCTGGCGGGTGATCTCCTCGGTCGCCTGGGCGGTCTCCCGCGCGAGCTCCTTGACCTCACCGGCGACGACGGCGAACCCCTTGCCCGACTCCCCGGCCCGAGCGGCCTCGATGGTCGCGTTGAGGGCCAGCAGGTTGGTCTGCTCCGCGATCGACGCGATCGCTTTGACCACGTTGCCGATCTCCTGCGAGCTGGTGCCGAGCTTGCCGACCGTCGCATTGGTGCTCGCGACGACGCCCGTGGCGCGCTCCGCGACCCGGGCGGCATCGTTGGCGTTCTGCGCGATCTCGCGGATGGAGGCGTCCATCTGCTCCGCACCCGCCGCCACCGTCTGCACGTTCCGGGACACCTGCTCCGAGGCGGCGGCCACGACGCCGGCCTGGACGCTCGTCTCCTCCGACCCCGCTGCGACCTCTCCGTTGGCCGCGGACAGCTCCTCGGCAGCGGCTGCCACGGTGTGCGACATCTCGATGACCTTGGAGATCACCGCCCGCAGGGCGGTCTGGGCGACGCCGAGCGCCGTGGCCATCTGGCCGATCTCGTCGCCGGAGCGGGGCGTCGCCGGGACGGTGAGGTCGCCGGTCGCCATCGCGTCGACGGCACGCTTGACGTCCACCACGGCGCGTCGGATCGACCCGGCGAGCAGGATGCCGAGCAGGGACGCCAGCACGACGCCGACGAGCAGGATCGCCACGGTCCACCTCGCCGACGCCGACGCCTCGGCCTCGACCCGGTCGGTGATCGCGTCCATCGACTGGGTGACCTGAGCATCGACCTCGGTCAGGCTGGCGATCATCGCGGCGCCGAGATCGGCCGCGCCACCGGCGCGCACCTCCGCGAACAGCGGCCGGTCGTCGGCCATCGCGGCGGCCATGAGGTCACCGTCCACCATGGCGCGGTACTTCGCCCACGACGTCGTGAACTCGTCCCAGTTGGCCGGGAGGTCGCCGCCGTGGGCTCCCTGGTATGCCGTCGCGAAGCCGCTGGACGCCGTGTCCATCGACGCGTAGGCGGCCTGCAGCTTGTCGAACTGCGCCTGCTTGCCCTCCCCCTCGTACGCCATCACCAGCGGGATGAACATCCGCACGGTCCAGAGCGCGTCCTTGAGCGCCGCGAGCGACGTTCCGACCGTGTCCTGGGTGGCAGCCATCTCCGTCGCGTCGTCCTTGATGTTCTGCACCTGCACGACGGCGAAGGCGCCCAGCGCGCTCGACGCGATGGCGAACACGGCGACGAGTCCCAGGATCTTGACGCGGATCGAGGCGCGGGAGAGTCGGGTCGAGACGGACACGGGAGGGCTCCTGACGTGACAGTGGCGCCCGAGCGCACCGCAGGTGCGTCGCTGGCGACGTTGCACACGCGGGCACCTGCTCTGATCGGCCGCGCTCCGCTCGAACTGAGGCGTACCGGCGGGCGACCTGCACGTCGCGCAGGGCCGGTCCCCACCCTCCTGGGGACCGGCCCTGCGACGTCATGACCAGCGTGCCCCTCGTCCGCCTCGGAGTCAAGTAGTCATTGACGGCCGTCATACCCGCGCCATGACGGGGAAGTGCGGCGACACGGAGTGCCGGGCACCTGTCGGCCCCCGGCCGGGTGCCACACTCGTCGCGTGAGCGCGCCGCGCAGCGAGCTGAAGAACATCGGGTACGAGATCTTCATCGGCGCGCTGTCGCTGCTGTCGATCGTCAACCTGGTCCTCGTCGCGGTCGCCCGGGGCGACGGCGACCTGCAGAACGTCCTGCTGGCGATGGACGCGATCTTCAGCGTGGTCTTCCTCATCGACTTCACCTACCGGCTCACCACCGCACCTTCGCGCAAGGACTACTTCTTCCGGCACTTCGGCTGGGCCGACCTGCTGGCCAGCCTTCCGCTGGCCCAGCTCAAGTTCCTGCGCATCTTCCGCCTGGTCCGCGTCTTCCGGCTCATGCGGGGGGTCGGCGGCCGCTCCGTCCTGCGGACCCTCGTGCGGGACCGGGCAGGCAGCGCGCTGTTCACCCTGCTGCTGACGGGCATCCTCGTGCTCCAGTTCGGCAGCCTCTTGATGCTGCGCATCGAGAGCGACGCCCCGGGCGCCAACATCACGACCGCCTCGGACTCCCTCTGGTACACCGTCGTCACCATCTCGACCGTCGGCTACGGCGACCAGTACCCCGTGACGACCGCCGGCCGGATCGTCGGCGCCATCATCATCGTGGTCGGTGTCGCCATCTTCGGGACGTTCACCGGCTACCTGGCCAACCTGTTCCTGTCCCCGCGCAAGGCTCCCGAGCAGGTCGATGCGCTCACGCAGCTGCGGCACGTCCTCGACCTGCCGGGCGTCACGGTCGAGGATGTCGGTCGCGTGCTCGCCCTGCACCGCGACGGGCGCCGGGACTGAGCGCTCAGGTCAGGTCAGGTCGAGCGTCAGCGTCCTGCCCCAGCCGTGCCGCTGCGCCTCCGTGAACCCGACGCGCGAGTAGAACGCGATCGCGCCCTCGTTCCGGCTGTCGACGCCGAGGTGCAGGCCGGGCACCCCGCGCTCGCGCAGCGCCGCCGAGAGCGTCTCGATGAGCCGCCGCCCCAGGCCCTGGCCCTGCGCGCGGGGGAGCAGGTCGATGTGCATGTGGGCGGGGAACCGGTCCGCCAGTGACTCGTCGGCGACCGTCCACCCGTGGATCCGGCCGACGAGCACGTGGTCCTCGGTGCCGTCGTGCGGGTCCTCGGCCAGCGGGTAGCGCGCCCGCAGCGCCGGCCACCACGCCCGTTCCAGCCACTGCTCGAACCGCTCGGTGTCCGCCGTCGCCAGGATGTAGCCCACCGGGCCGAGCTCGTCGACGACGACGAACGTCAGGCCGGGATCGGCGATCGGGTACGGCCCCGCGTAGACGTGTCCCAGCAGGTCAGGGTCGCGGTAGAGCGTCGTGGCGTCGCCGCCGGCCTCGCCGGTCAGAAGGCAGATCCGGTAGAGCGCGGGCAGGTCGGACGGGTGGAACGGCCGGATGGCTGCAGGCATGTCGACGACCCTCTCACGGCCTCACCCGCACTCCGGGTTCCAGGTCCGCCGCCGATCTGCCGATGACTAGGGTGTGACGCTCCTCACCGACACCACCCCCGACCTGATGCACCAGGCGTTCATCGTCGCCGTCGGCAAGTGTGACGATGACGGGAACCCCCTGGGCCCCTTCTACAGCGTGCTGAGCACCGCGACCACCTTCCACGCCAGCGGTGTCGTCTCGACGCCCGAGGAAGCGTTCGCCCTCGCACGCGACCGGATCGCCCTCCAGCCCGACCCTGGGTCGTGGGAGATCGTCAGCCTGCTGCACTGAGCCGCGGTCAGGCGTCCTCGGAGGCCGAGTACGTCTTCTCCGGCCAGTACGCCCACTCCTCGAACAGCTCGGCGCGCCCGTCCGGCCCGAAGCGCAGCACCCACAGGTCCTTGTACTCCTGCGGCTTGTCGCCGCCGTACTGCACCTCCACCCGCACCACCGCGTCCTGCCCGTCGGCCGCGATGACCTCGGCCGTCATGGTGAACGGCGTGGGGTCCACCCAGAACCCGCGGATCGCCTCGATCCCCACCAGTGGCTCCGGGTCGTACGGCGAGCGCAGGTACCGCGCGTCCTCCGCGAACAGGCGGTCGAGCCCGTCCACGTCCTGCGTGCGCCACGCGTGCTCGTACCGCTCCACCCAGCCCGTGACCGCATCCCTGCCCATCGACGCCTCCTGTGCTCGGTGCTCGTGGGACCGAGTCTCCACCCGGGCACCCACAGCGCGCCGACCTGCGCACCTGACGCGCTCGTAAGACACACTCCTCTGTGTGACCGACCTGCTCTCCTCCCCGCGCCCCCTGGGCGAGCCGGGGGCGGTCGACCACCGAGCCGACTGGTCGTGGCTCCCCGACCCCGCGGACATCCCGAGCGCGTCGGGACTGGCGCGCGCTCGCGACGAGGCCGAGCGGCTGCTCGCCGACCACGGCGTCACGTACGGCGCGGACCAGGAGGACGGCGAGCACCCCTGGCACCTGGACCCCCTGCCGGTCATCGTCGACGAGCCGGAGTGGGCCCGCCTGGACGCCGGGCTGGTGCAGCGCGCCGAGCTGCTGGACGCGATCCTGCAGGACGCCTACGGCCACCGGCTCCTGCTCACCGACAGGCTGCTCCCCCCGACGGTCGTGCTGGGCCACCCGGGGTTCGTGCGCGCGGTCGACGGGCTGCGGCTGCCGGGCGGCCGGGAGCTGGTGCTCACCGCCACCGACCTGGTGCGCGACGCGGCGGGCGCCTGGTGCGCGGTGGCCGACCGGACGCAGGCGCCGTCGGGCGTCGGGTACGCGATGGAGGACCGGCGCATCGTGGCGCAGGTGCTCTCGGGGGTGTACCGGCAGGCGTCGATCCAGCGCCTCGGCCCGTTCTTCCGTGCGCTGCGGCTGGCGCTGCGGGCCGTCGCCCCCGGCCAGGCCGAGCAGCCGCGGGTGGTCCTGCTGACGTCGGGGCCGTCCAGCGAGACCGCGTTCGACCAGGCCTACCTGGCGTCCATGCTCGGCCTGCCGCTGGTCGAGGGCTCCGACCTGCTGGTCCGCGACGGCCGCGTGTGGATGCGCGGCGTCGAGGGCCTCGAGCCGGTCGACGTGATCCTGCGGCGCGTCGACGCCGAGTGGTGCGACCCGCTGGACCTGCGGCAGGGCTCCCGGCTGGGCGTCCCCGGACTGGTCCGGGCGGTGCGTGCCGGTGCCGTGAGCGTGGTCAACCCGCTGGGCAGCTCGGTGCTGGAGAACCCGGCCCTGCTCACCTACCTCCCGCGCCTGGCCAACGCGGTGCTGGACCAGGACCTCGCGCTGGCGTCGGCCCCCACGTGGTGGTGCGGTGAGCCGAGGTCGCTCCAGCACGTGCTGACGCGGCTGGACCAGCTGGTGATCCTGCCGACCGTGCGCGGCACCGACGTCGGCACCATCCTCGGCTGGACCCTGAGCCACCGGGAGCGCGAGCAGCTGGCGGCGCGGATCAGCGCGGAGCCGTGGCTGTGGGTGGGCCAGGAGCCGGTCGGCCCGGCCGGGCCGACGATCGACGGTGCACCGGTGGGCGTCGGCAGCGACCTGCCGTCCGCCGAGGGCATCGGACCCGCCGACCTCGGGCCGCGCGCCGCGGTGCTGCGCACGTACGCGGTGGCGCACCGGCAGACGTACACGGTGATGGCCGGCGGGCTCGCGCGCGTCGCGTCCGGGCACGTCGTCTCGTCGGCCCTCGGCGCCGCCGCCAAGGACGTGTGGGTGCTCTCCACCCAGCCGGACGCGCCGGTCGAGCCGTGGGTGCCGTCCGACGAGTCCGCCGCCGGCGAGGTCCCCGCGCAGCGCCGCCCGGCCACCGGCATCTCTCCGCGCACCGCCGAGAACCTGTACTGGATGGGCCGCTACGCCGAGCGGGCCGAGGACTCCAGCCGCGTGCTGCGCGTCGTCGTCGACCGGTGGGACGACTTCCACCAGCGCCCGGCGTCCGCCGGTGGCCGGGCGCTCGCCGTCCTCATCTCGTCCCTCACCCCGACCGAGCAGACGTCCCCGGGCTTCCGCGACCTCGTGCTGGACCCGCAGGCCACCGGCACGGTCGCCCGCTCGATCCGTCGCCTCGCCGCGTCGGCCGCCGCGGTCCGCGACCAGCTCTCGACCGACACGTTCGGTCCGCTCGCCCGCATCGAGCGCGCGCTGCGCGACGAGCGGAACAAGACCCGTGGCCGCACCCCCGGCGCGGACTCGCTCGACCTCGGCGTCGTCAGCGGGAGCACCGCGACGGCAGGCCTGCGGCCCGCGCTCGACAAGGTCCTGGAAGGGCTGCTCGCCATCGCCGGGATCACCGCCGAGGGGCTGGTGCGGGACGTCGGCTGGCAGTTCCTCGACGCCGGTCGGCGCATCGAGCGCGCCCAGCACCTGGTGGAGAGCCTGCTGGCCACGGTCGTGCAGCAGCGCCCGGCGGACGTCGACTCGGTGGTCCGCGAGTCCGTGCTGCTGGCGCACGAGTCGGCGATCACGTTCCGCCGCCGGCACCAGACCGGCGCGGGCCTGGCCGAGGTGCTCGAGCTCCTGCTCCTCGACCCCACCAACCCCCGGTCGCTGGCCTACCAGCTGGACCGCCTGCAGGAGTCGCTGGCCCTCGTCCCGCTCGCCGGCCGAGCACCGGACCAGCGCGACCACCTGCTGTCCGACGTGGTCGACCTGCTCGCCGAGGTGGACCCGGCAGCGATCGCCGCAGCGGTCACCGAGGACGGCCGGCGGGCGCGGCTGGCGGAGACCCTCGAGTCGATGCTCTGGCGGCTGCACGCCGCGGCCGACGAGATCGAACGCGTGCACTTCGTCCGGCTGGCCCCCAGCCGCGCGCTCGAGGACCCCTGGGACGCGCGGGACGGTGGTGGCGAGTGACCCGCACCTACGACCTCGTGCACCGCACCACGTACACCTACGCGAACGTGGTGACGGACTCCTACGGCCGCACCACGATGACCCCCCGGGACGTGCCGGGGCAGGCGTGCCTGTCGACGACCGTGGAGATCGAGCCGCCCCCCGCCGACACCGCCGCGCACGTGGACTACTGGGGCAACCGGACGACGTACTTCGGGGTCACGACGCCGCACACCAGGCTCGTCGTGACCGCGCGCTCCACCATCGAGGTCACACGGCACGCGCCCGACCCCGCGGCGCTGCCGACCGTGGGCTGGCACGAGGTCGCGCGGCGCGTGGCCGCGGGCGAGGTCGGACGGCTGGACCCGAGCATCGTCGACCTGCGCGAGGCCCTGCTGCCGTCCCCGCACGTGGCGTTCGCCGACGAGGTCCGGGACTGGGCCGCCCCGACGTTCGAGACCGACCGGCCGGTCGTCGAGGTGCTCGTCGAGCTGGCGCACCGGATCCGGACCGAGATCGCGTACCGGTCCGGCTCCACCACCGTGCACACGACGCAGGCCCAGCTGCTCGCGCAGAAGGCCGGCGTCTGCCAGGACTTCGCGCACCTGATGATCGCGGCGCTGCGCCTGCACGGGCTGCCCGCGCGGTACTCCAGCGGCTACATCGAGACCCGCCCGCCCGCCGGCCGGGAGAAGCTGCGGGGTGCCGACGCCTCGCACGCCTGGGTGTCCGCGTGGGTGCCGGGCGCCGGCTGGGTGGAGGTCGACCCCACCAACGACCAGCTGGTGGACGACCGGTACGTGCTGCTCGGCTGGGGCCGCGACTACGACGACGTGCCGCCGCTGCGCGGGGTCATCTTCACCGAGGGCTCGGGCTCGCGCCTGACCGTCTCCGTCGACCTCGTGCCGTCCGGCAGCGAGCCGTTCGCCTAGCGGCGCGCGGTCGCCCGGTCGCGCAGCTCGTCGGGCGTCACGACGAACCCGCCGCTGTCCACCACCGTCCCGCCGACAGCCCGCCACAGCGCCGCCGCGACGCGGGCGATCGACGGCTCCACCCGCGAGCGCGCGATCAGGTGGAGCTGGGAGGGGTGCTCGTTGCGCAGCTCCGCCGGCTCCGGCGGCTGCCAGCTGACGTGGTACGACCAGGGCCCGAACTCGCGCCAGTCCAGCCGCGACAGCGCCACGGGCACCTCGCTGGACCGGCCCGTCTTCACGGTGATCGCACCGTCGTACTCGAACGTCGCGGTCACGGAGAACGTGGGAGGGCCGGCGTTCCCCTCGGCCTGCTGCGGGTGCGGGACGTCGGTGGGACCCACCCGGGCACCGGTCATCGCCGGCCGCACGAGGGGCAGCGCGTCCTGCGCGGACAGCGGGACGGGTGACCAGAGGGTGAGGTCGATCGCCGAGCCGGGGTCGGGGACGACCACCTGGGTCCGCTCCGCGGGGACGATGCTGCCCGCGGCGCGGCGGGCAGCGGCGGACATCCAGCCGTAGACCACGTCGAGCGCCACGCTCGGGTCGGCGGGCACGAGGGCGTACAGGTCGACATCCTGCGCGGACAGCCCCGCCGCGTGCGCGACCGCGTGCCCGGCCGGCGTCGGGCCTTCGAGCGAGGCCGCCCCGTCCAGCCGGAGCACACCCGGAGCGGGTTCTGCCACGTCGGCGACGATCCCGCGGAACCGTGCACCGGTCATGGGTCGCGCGCTCGCCGTCGCCTGCGCGGCGGTCACCGGCTCTCGCGTCCACGCGGTCTCGGGGAACCACGCCGTGGCCATGGCGACGACGTCGGTGCCCCGCGGCACGACGAGGACGTGGCGGCCGTCGAGCTCCCCCGGGAGGACGACCTGCGGCAGGCTCATGCGGCCGGACGGTACACACGTAGTGATGCGGGCGTGTTACGTCGCGGCGCGCCTTCTCGGCGAGTCGAGGCTGGTCACGCGGTTATCCACAACCTAAACGATATTGCACACGGGTGTGGACGGAAGTTGTGGACAACTCAGCCGCGGACGTCGTGCAGGTGGTGGACCACGTCGTGCAGGAAGTACTGCCCGAGCGTCCGCACGGTGAACTCCGATCCGTTCGAGCGGCGTCCCGCGCGGTCCCACTGCTGGTCAGCCACCGAGTCGAACCGGTCGGCGATCACGTCGGCCGCGTCCACCAGCTCGTCGGCGACCCTCAGCGGGTCCTGCAGGTCGTACCGGTCCGCGACCGCCGTGGCGTCCTGGTCCCAGTTCTCGAACAGGGGGTCGTCCTGCGTGAGCAGAAGCTCGAGGCGTCCGTCGAAGATCCGGAAGACGTCCCGCACGTGCGCGCCGTACTCCAGCGTCGACCACGTGGTCGGCGCCGGTCGGTCCCGCGCGTCCGGGCGGTGCAGCGCGGACACCCATCGCGGCGTCAGGTCCCGCACCGTGGCGCCGATCGCCGGACCGGCGACGTCCGTGGCGGTGAACCCGCACTCGGGGCAGCGCTGCGACAGGACCCAGGTCCAGTCCTTGGTGTCGGGCTGGATCTCCTCGTTGCTCATGCACGGCACGCTAGACGACGGACCGCCCGATCGTCCGCCATCGACCATGCAGTTCCCGCCACCCTCAGAGCACGCCGGCCGCGCGCAGGTCCCCCACCTCGTCGTCGGTGAGCAGCCGCGACCGGATCATGAACCGGACGCCCTCGGGGGCTTCCAGCGAGAACCCGGCGCCGCGGCCCGGCACCACGTCGACCGTGAGGTGCGTGTGCTTCCAGTACTCGTACTGCGCCTTGCTCATCCAGAACGGCACGACGCCGCCGTCACCGAGCGTGAGGTCGCCCAGGTACGCGTCGGCGTCGCCCGTGAGGAAGTCGCCCTGCGCGAAGCACATGGGCGACGAGCCGTCGCAGCAGCCCCCCGACTGGTGGAACATCAGCTCGCCGTGCTGCGCGCGCAGCTGCCGCAGCAGGGTCGCCGCGGCGCCGGTCAGGTCGACCCGGTCGGGCACGCCCACGAGGTCCCCCTCTCTGAGCCGGCCGGGCGACGGATCCCCTCCACCCGTCGCCCGGCCGACGTCCTCGGTCAGAAGAAGCCGAGCTTGGCGCCCGAGTACGACACCAGCAGGTTCTTGGTCTGCTGGTAGTGGTCGAGCATCATCTTGTGGTTCTCGCGGCCGACGCCCGAGCCCTTGTAGCCGCCGAACGCGGCCGCCGCCGGGTACGCGTGGTAGCAGTTGGTCCAGACGCGACCCGCCTGGATGTCCCGGCCCGCGCGGTAGGCGATGTTCGCCTCCCGGGTCCACACGCCGGCACCGAGGCCGTACAGGGTGTCGTTGGCCATGTGGATGGCGTCCGAGTAGTCGGAGAAGCTGGTCACCGCGACCACCGGGCCGAAGATCTCCTCCTGGAAGATCCGCATCGAGTTCTTGCCCTCGAAGATCGTCGGCTGCACGTAGTAGCCGTCGGCGAGGTCGCCGTCGAGGTGCCGGCGCCCGCCCCCCGTGAGCACCTTGGCGCCCTCGGCCTTGCCGATGTCGATGTAGCTGAGGATCTTCTCCAGCTGGTCGTTGGACGCCTGCGCGCCGATCATCGTCTCGGTGTCCAGCGGGTTGCCCTGCACGATCGCCTCGGTGCGCGTGATCGCGTCGGCCAGGAAGCCGTCGTAGATCGACTCCTGGATGAGCGCCCTCGACGGGCACGTGCACACCTCGCCCTGGTTGAGCGCGAACATGCCGAAGCCCTCGAGCGCCTTGTCGTAGAACTCGTCCTGCTCGCGCGCGACGTCCTCGAAGAACAGGTTCGGGCTCTTGCCGCCCAGCTCCAGGGTCACCGGGATGATGTTCTGCGACGCGTACTGCATGATCAGCCGCCCGGTCGTCGTCTCGCCGGTGAACGCGATCTTGCGGATCCGCGGCGACGACGCCAGCGGCTTGCCGGCCTCCACCCCGAACCCGTTGACGATGTTGAGCACGCCCGCCGGGATGAGGTCCCCGACGAGATCCATGAGCAGCAGGATCGACGCGGGCGTCTGCTCGGCCGGCTTGAGCACCACGCAGTTGCCCGCCGCGAGCGCCGGGGCCAGCTTCCAGGTGGCCATGAGGATCGGGAAGTTCCACGGGATGATCTGGCCGACCACGCCCAGCGGCTCGTGGAAGTGGTACGCCACGGTGTCCTCGTCGAGCTGCGAGATCGACCCCTCCTGCGCGCGGATCGCCCCGGCGAAGTAGCGGAAGTGGTCGATGGCCAGCGGGATGTCGCACGCGAGGGTCTCGCGGACCGGCTTGCCGTTCTCCCACGACTCGGCCACCGCGAGCATCTCGAGGTTCTGCTCCATGCGGTCGGCGATCTTGTTGAGGATCACCGCGCGCTCGGTCGGGGAGGTCTTGCCCCAGCTGCGCGCCGCACCGTGGGCCGCGTCGAGCGCCCGCTCGATGTCGTCGGCGTCGCCGCGCGCGACCTCGCAGAACGTCCGGCCGGTCACGGGGCTCGGGTTCTCGAAGTAGCGGCCGGCCGCGGGGGCGACGAACTCGCCACCGATCCAGTGGTCGTAACGGTCGCGGTACGTGGCGATGCTCCCGGGCGTCCCGGGTGCTGCGTAGACGGTCATCGCGCCTCCTGGCAGGTCAGCGGGCGCGCCCTGAGGGTGGGCGCCCGCGGCCGCGGCACCATTGCCGCGTCCGGTCTCGGACGCTAGGTCGGGCAGGGTTGCAGGAGGGTTGCAGAGCGGTCAGCGTGTAGGCGGCCGGGTACCGAGCCGTCTGCCCAGCAGGTCGAGGCGCCCCGCCGCGCGCACGTGGACCGGGGAGCCCTTCGGCGCCAGCCACGCCAGACGCTCCCAGGCCTGCCAGTCGTCGGCGCCCTCGTCGGACGCGACCCAGCGGCTGACCACGCCCGGCAGGGGGCTGGCCAGGACCGCGGCCCGCAGGTCGGCCGACAGGTCCTCGCGGATCCGCTCGACCCCCGGTGCCACCGACCGCGGGAGCACCGGACCGGGGTACGAGGCCAGGGCGGAGTCGGGGTCGCCCGCCGCGAGCAGCTCCTGGACACGGTCGGCGTCGGTGCGCAGCGGTCCGGTCAGCCGGTAGGGGCGCGACTCGCTGAGCAGCGGGCCGACGAGCCGGCGCAGCCGTGACACCTCGGCACGGACGGTGACGTCGGAGAGCTCGTGCTCGCTGAGCAGCACGGCGAGCTCGTCGGCGGACAGTCCGCTCGGATGGCGCGCGAGCAGCAGCAGGATCTCCGCGTGCCGCAGGCTGAGGCGCAGGTCCGAGCCGCCCAGGTGCAGCAGCGGCGTGCCGAGCACCCGCAGCCTCGACGGGGTCGGCGCGGACCGCGCGACGAGGAACGGGCGGGCCACGACCCGGGCGAGCTCGGCCTCGACGGCCGCGACCGTCGCGCGCACCAGCGACATGACGAGGGCCGACGCCACCGCCGGCCCACCGGTCACATCAAGGACCCCGAGCACCTGACCCGTCGGGGAGTGCACCGGGACGGCCGTGCAGTTCCACGGCTGGACCTTGCGCGCGTAGTGCTCGCTGCCCACCACCTGCACCGGCTGGTCGGTGGCGAGCGCGGTACCGGGGGCGTTGGTGCCGGCGAGGTCCTCGCGCCACACCGCACCCTCGACGAACCCGACACCCTCGACCCGGTCGCGCAGCGCGCGGTCGCCCTCGACCCACAGCAGGCGTCCGACGTCGTCGGTGAGGGCCGTGACCCAGCCGGCGCCGGACCCCGGGGCCACCAGGAGCTCCCGGACCACGGGCATCGCGGCCGCGAGCGGGAGCCCGTTCCGGTACCCGTCGAGCGCGTTCCCGGCCATGTCCACCGGCGCGTTCTCGACCTCCGGGTCCACCCCGCTGCGCAGGCTCCGGCGCCACGAGTCGGCGACGAGGGTCCGGACGGTGCGGTCGGGGGCGCGGCCGGTGGTGACGAACCGCTCGTGCGCAGCGCGCAGCCGTGCGGCGTCGGCGAGCTCCGTCATCGGTCTCCCCTCGACTTCGTCGTCGAGAACATGCACGCGCGCGGTGGCCGACCGGCCCCCGCGCTGTACGCAGTGTACGAAGATCCCGGCCACTCGGCCGTACGACTTTAGTGACAGAACGTGCGATGATGTCACGATGCCCAAGATCATCGGCGGTTCCCTGCACGAGCACCGGGAGCAGACGCGCCAGAAGCTCTTCGCGGCGCTCTCCGCGCTGATGGCCGAGCAGGGGTTCGACGCCATCACGCTCGCCGAGATCGCGGCCGCCGCGGGCGTCGGTCGCACAGCGGTCTACAACCACTTCCCCGACAAGGAGTCCCTCCTGCTCGGGTTCATCACGCACGAGACCGAGCAGTACGCGGCCACGCTGCAGCGTGCGCTCGACGACATCGAGGACCCGACCGAGCAGCTGCAGACCTACGTCCGTCAGCAGGCCGCGCTCACCCGCGTCTACCACCTGGCGCCCGGGCCGGAGCTGCGGTCGGTCCTCTCGCGCGGCACCCAGCAGCGCGTCCGCGAGCACGTGATGGTGGTCGAGCAGATCCTGCGGCGCATCCTCGCGGCCGGCATCGAGTCGGGCGCGTTCCCCCCGCAGGACCTCGACGTCACGGTGCCCCTGGTCAACGCCTGCCTCTCCGGACGCGGCGTGCCCTCCGACGGGCCCGAGCGCGAGCGCGCGATCGAGCAGACCGAGGCGTTCGTGCTCAGGGCTGTCGGAGCAGACGCCGCTGCACCTGTCCCCGTGCCGGCCTGACCTGGTGGCCAAGCGCGCGCGCGGCGGACCACCCCCCGCCCACCACGGCAGCCACCCGTCCGAACGACGACCGCGGTCCCGCCCGACAGCCCGCCGCTCCACGGCGCTCGAGCTGACGTTCCTGCCCGGGCTCGAGGACGTCGTGGCCGACGAGGCCGCCGAGGTCCTCATGCTCGACGGCGCGCCGACGCCCGTTCCCGGCCGGGAGGACGCGCTCGACGTCTCGACGTGGGGGCCGCCGGCCGACGTGCTCGGCCTGCGCACCGCGGTCGCCGCGTTCCTCGTCCTGAGGTTCGACGTCCCGCGCCCCAAGTCGCTGACCAGCGGGGACCACTTGTCCCGGATCGTCGACGCCATGTACACGTCGCTGCGGACCGGCAGCTCGTCCACGTTCCGGTTCGAGGCCGCGGGCAGCGACTCCGCGGTCTTCGCGCGGCTGGCCGACCTGCTCGCCGAGGCCACCGGGCTGCGCTACGACGAGGCCCAGGGTGAGCTCGTCCTGCGGGTGCGCCGCGGCGTGCGCCCCGGACCGTCCGGCGACCCCGGCTGGGACGTCCTGGTCCGGCTCGGCTCCCGGCCGCTGTCCGCCCGCCGCTGGCGTGTGACCGACTACCCCGGCGCGGTGAACGCGACGATCGCGGCCGCGATGGTGCGGCTCGGTGAGGTGCTGCCGACGGACCGTGTGCTCAACCTCATGTGCGGCTCCGGCACGCTCCTGATCGAGCGCCTCATGGCCGGCCCCGCCGCCGAGGCCGTGGGCGTCGACCTGTCCGCCGACGCCCTGACCGCGTCGACGGAGAACCTCGGAGCCGCCGCGCACGCGGGTGACGCCCGTCTGCTGAGCGCCGACTGCACCGGCCCCGCGCTGGTCGAGGCGGTCGGCACCGGCTGGGACCTGCTCCTCGCCGACCCCCCGTGGGGCACCCTGCACGGCACGCACGCGACCAACGCCGAGGTGCACGCCGGCATGCTCCGGGCCGCCTACGACGCCGCCGCTCCCGGTGCACGGTTCGTCGTCCTCACGCACGAGGTCAAGGTCATGGAGCGCTGCCTGCGCGACGCCGACGCCCTCTGGCGGATCCGCTCCACCACGCGCGTGTTCGCCAAGGGCCACCACCCGCGCATCTACGTCCTCGACCGCACCTGATCGGCCGCTCCGACCTGCTACGTTCCCCGGCCATGGGACTCTTCCGCCGCTCTGCCGAGCAGGTCCGAGCACGCCAGGACGCCGCCATCGCCGACTTCTGGTCGTGGTGGTCGGCGGAGGGCCACGAGCAGGCTGCGGCCGTGTTCGACGACGACGCGCGGACGTCGCAGGACCTGAACGCGTTCGCCAAGTCCGTCTCCCGCAGGATCGACCCGCTGGGCCTCGCGTTCGAGACCGGGCCCGGCCGGCTCGCGCGGCACGTGCTCGTCGTCACCGCCGCGGGCGACCCGGACCTGCGGGAGCTCGCGCAGCGGTGGCTCGCCGCAGCCCCGGCACCCGACGACGCGTTCGAGTACGCGGCCTTCCGACAGCCGGTGGCCAACCCTGCGGGCACCACGCTGCGCTTCGGCGACACCGAGGTGGACATCGCCTCGATGACCGTCGTCCCGCAGGTCGACGGTCGTCAGGTGCACGTCGCCGTGAGCCACCCGGCCTTCGCCGACGCGCCCGACGAGGTCCGCGGGCAGGTGACGTTCCTGTTCCTGGACGCGCTGCTCGGCGAGGAGGCCGTCGAGTCCGGCATCGGGGCGATCACGTGGACCGGCGACCCGCAGCCCGACGGCGTCCCGATCCTCGGCCTGCCGGCCCTCGTCGAGTCCGCCCGCCGGGGCCTCCCGGAGGCGGACAACGCGCTCTGACCTGACCGGAGTCGGTGAGAATGGTCCCGTGCGTGAGAGCAGACTGCCCCGGGTCCGTGCGTCCGAGCTGGTCGGGCGGGGGTGGCTGAACACCGGCGGCCGTGACGTGACGCTGGCCGACCTGCGCGGCAAGATCGTCATCCTCGACTTCTGGACGTTCTGCTGCATCAACTGCCTGCACGTCCTCGACGAGCTGCGCGAGCTCGAGGAGCAGCACCGCGACGTGCTGGTGATCGTCGGCGTGCACTCGCCCAAGTTCGTGCACGAGGCCGATCCCGTGGCGCTGGCCGCCGCCGTCGAGCGGTACGAGGTTCACCACCCGGTGCTGGACGACCCGCAGCTGGTCACGTGGTCGGCGTACACCGCGCGTGCCTGGCCGACGCTCGTCGTGATCGACCCCGAGGGCTACGTCGTCGCGCAGATGGCCGGCGAGGGGCACAAGCGCAACGTAGAGATCCTGGTCGGTGAGCTGATCGCGGAGCACGAGGCCAAGGGCACGCTGCACCGCGGCGACGGGCCGTACGTGGCCCCCGCGCCGGCCGAGGGCACGCTCCGGTTCCCCGCCAAGGCGATCGTGCTCCCCGATGGGCGCCTGCTGGTCGCGGACGCCGGGCACCACAGCCTGGCCGAGCTGGAGGCCGACGGGGAGACGCTGGTCCGCCGCATCGGCTCGGGCGAGCGCGGGCTGGTCGACGGCGGCCCCGACGAGGCGCGGTTCAGCGAGCCGAACGGCCTGTGCCTGGTCCCCGACGAGCTGCGGCCCTCTCTCGGGTACGACGTGCTCGTCGCCGACACGGTCAACCACGCGCTGCGCGGGCTCCGGCTCGCCGACGGGGCGGTCACCACCGTGGCCGGGACCGGCGAGCAGTACATGGTCGGCGCGGCCGACAACTTCCTGGCGTCGGACGAGGACGAGGCCGACGAGGAGCTCGCGTCGATCCCGGTGATCGGGGAACCGGGCGACGCCGTCGCGGGACTCACCGCCGGCACCGGCACGTTCGTCCCCGGCCCTCGTCGGCACAAGCTGTCCTCCCCCTGGGACGTCGCCTGGTCGGAGCCGCTCGGCGCGTTCGTCGTCGCCATGGCCGGCAACCACACGCTCTGGGCGTTCGACGACTTGCAGGGCTCGATCGAGCTGCTCGGCGGCACCATGAACGAGGGGCTGCTCGACGGTCCGCTGCACGAGGCGTGGTTCGCGCAGCCGTCCGGGCTCGCCGTCGGGGCGGACGACAGGCTCTGGCTGGCCGACTCGGAGACCTCGGCGCTGCGCTGGGTGGACCCGGTGGAGCGGACCGTGCACACGGTCGTCGGCGAGGGGCTCTTCGACTTCGGCCACCGCGACGGCCCCGCCGCCGAGGCGCGGCTGCAGCACCCGCTCGGCGTGGCGGTCCTGCCCGACGGCTCCGTGGTCGTCGCCGACACGTACAACGGCGCCGTCCGCCGGTATGCCGACGGGGAGGTCAGCACGCTGGCCACCGACCTCGCGGAGCCCAGCGGGATCGTCGTGCTCGACGGCGGCTCGACCCTGCTGGTCGTCGAGTCCGCGGCGCACCGGCTCACGCGGATCGCCCTGCCCGCCACGCTGGTCGGCCAGATCCTCGACTCGGGCAGCCACCGCACGCAGCGCCCGGTCACCGAGCTGGCGCCGGGCGAGGTGCGGCTCGACGTGGTGTTCACCCCGGCGGCCGGGCAGAAGTACGACGACCGCTACGGCCCATCCACCCGTCTGCAGGTCTCGTCGACCCCGCCGGGGCTGCTGCTGGAGGGTGCCGGCGACGACGTCCCGCTCGACCGGGTGCTGCGGCTGGACCCGACCGTGACCGAGGGCGTCCTGCACGTCACCGCGCACGCGGCCAGCTGCGACGCCGACCCCGCGATCGAGTACCCCGCATGCCACCTCAACGCGCAGGACTGGGGCGTGCCGATCCGGCTCGTCGAGGGCGCACCGGCCACCCTGACGCTGCCGCTGCACGGCTGACCCCGACCGCGGAGCCGCCGCAGGCGCTCAGCGCGCTCCGAGTACCGCCACCGCCGCGAGGGCGTCCAGGGAGGTCGCGACGACCTCGCCGGTGGCGGCCGTCGCCGACATGCCGATCTCGACCTGCCACAGATCGTGGATGACGACGGCGGTCGACGACTCCACGCCCAGCTCGGCCGGGCTGCCGCCGCGGGCGACCGCGGACGGCGGCTCGTCGGGGCTGCGGCGCGTGAGCACCGCCCACGCGGACCCGCCGAGCGTCTCGGTCGCGGCCGCCGCGAACGCGCACAGGCGGGGGACGACGCCGGACTGCGCGGCGACGATCGCGGCGGTCCCGGCCACCAGCACGCGCTCGGCGGTGACCGCGGGGTCCGCCGCGGCCGGCACCATCGACCGCAGCGCCCGCGCACGAGCCCGCTTGGCCTTGTACTGCGCGGTGTCGGCCTGGCGGAACAGGTGCCGTGCGGACACCGACCCGGTCACGGCCGTGGAGGCGATGCCGTAGGAGATCGCGGCGCCGTGCGGCAGGGGGAACTCGGCGATGGTCGCGGCCATGACGTCCGCCACCTCGGCGCGCCGGCGCCCGACGGTGACCAGGCAGAACTCGTCGCCGCCGATGCGCGCGGCGGTGGACCCGGGCAGCGCGGCGGACGCGCGGCTGAGGACGTCCGCCACCGACCGCAGCAGGTCGTCGCCGGTGTCGTGCCCCAGTTCGTCGTTCACCCGCTTGAGCCCGTCGACGTCGCACATGACGATGCACGTCTCCTGGCCGGACTCGAGCGCCGCCTCGGCCTCGGCGTCGGCGATCCGGCGGTTGGCCAGGCCGGTCAGCGGGTCGTCCGCGACCAGGTGGCGCACCTGCGCCTCGAGGTCCACGCGCGCGATCGCACCGGCGACGAGCGCTGCGAGCACCTCCGCGCGCGCGATGTCGTCGACCCGGAACGGAGCACCCGGCCGCATCCGGACCGCGTAGATCGAACCCCAGACGCTGCCGTTGACCACGAGCGGCGACGCGAGCGCGGTGGAGGCGTCGAGCTCCTTGAGCGTGTCCACCTCGACCGGGTCGCCCGCGTCGGGGTCGTCCGGCACGGTCAGCTCGTCGTGCACGGTGCGGGCGTGGGCCACCCAGCTGGAGCGGTCCCGGATGAGGGCACGCAGCGCGGGGCGATCGGCGGCGCGGTACGAGGCCCGGGCCATCCACACCGCGCGCGGGTCGGTGGGCGCGGGCTCGACGAGCAGCACGCGGCAGGTGTCCTGGTCGATCCGGCAGATCGCGACGCTCTTGGCGTCGAGCATCTCGACGCCCGTGGACCCTGCGACCTGGGCGACCTCCTCGACGGACCGGCAGCGCTCCAGCCGGTGTGCCGCGAGGGCGAGCGCGCGCACGCCGACGAGGCCCGCGGCTGACCTGCTTCCCGCGCGCGCACCCTGAGCGGCCGTGCCTGGTCGCGTCACGTCGCCCATCATCGACCCTCGACCCCACCCCGAGCGACGCAGACGGATGAGAGGTCCGTGAGATCACCCGTCCTGGGGAAGCGACAACGGTTGCGGACGGGTAGGGACGCTGTCAGGCGCTCGCCCGGACAGCGCCGACCACGCGGACTCGCACGTCCACGCCGTCGACCGCACCCGGCAGGTCCGGACCGGGGCCTCGGGACACGTTCACCTGGAGCTGGTACCCGTCGGAGGCCCGTGCGATGCCGATCCCTCGCACGTCCGGGCGCCCCTTCAACGTCATGCGCAGGTGCTCTTTCGCTGCCCGGGCCTGCTCGAGGTCCGCCATGGTGTCCCGCCTCCCGCCGACCGTGACGGCCGCGGGGGCGGCTGGTCCGACGATCGTCAGACCAGTGTGACCCCGAGCCGGTCCAGAACGGCATCGATGGGGTTGATGTACGTCAACCCGGTGCCATTCTCTCCCCCCGACTCGGAGCCTGCAAAGAGCAGACCCAGGGCGACCCCGTCCTCGCGGTACACGAGCGAGCCGGAGTCGCCCCCGCGGGAGAACGGACCGGTCCCCGTGGACTCGACCTCGATCTGGTTGTCGAAGCTCAGCTCCCCGAGCTCGTCGCCGTACCCCACGACCACGTTGTCGAGCTCGATGGCCGTCACGTGCCCGTAGGTGATCGACGTCGTGCGCCCGATCTTGCTCACCTTCTCGCCGCCCAGGACGACCGCCGTGGTGGTGATCCGGCCGACCGGGTACTCCGGGTCCACCTCCTGGTCGTCCAGGAGCGCGATCGCGCAGTCCACCGTGGCGTCGCCGCCGGGCTCGAGCTCCACGCGCGCGGCCAGCGTGCCGACCCGGTCCCGCGGCGCACGCCCGCCGTCGGCCGGCCCGGGCTGCACGATGACGTCACCCACCTGGGCCTCCGGCCGCCCCGAGAGCACGTGGTAGTTGGACAGCGCGTGGACGACCCCGTCCTTGTGCACGAACGCGCCGAGCGTGCCGGCGGTGACGTCGACGTGGGCGATCGAGATGCCGGGGCGCAGCGGGCGCACGCGGCCCGTCTCGCCCAGGGCGCGGGCGGTGATGACCGGGGGGCGCGGCCGCACCTTGGACGGGTCGTCGGCCAGGGTGGAGATCCGGCCCGTGCGGCGGACGTCCACGTCCTGCCCGACCTCGGCGACGACCTTGCGCGCGATGCTCCGGACGGACGGCAGGCCGAGGCGGTAGCGGACCGCCAGCGCGTACGAGCCGTCGGGCTGCGGTGCGAGACCGATGGCCAGCGCCAGGCCACCGTCGGCGACGTCGGACGGCCGCACCACCCGCTCGGACAGCTCCCGAGCGAAGTCCGTCGCCTGCGCCTTGACCTCGCGTGCCGTGCCCTTGTCCATGCATCCCCCTGCTGGTCGGTTCGCCCGGTCCGTCCCGGAGCGCTGCCAGTCTGCCGGTCGCCGCCCACACGCGCAGGGGTTCAGAGGTACGCCGCCGCCTGGATCCCGAACAGCTCGGCGTACAGGCCGCCGCGCGCCACCAGCTCCTCGTGCGAGCCGGACTCGACGATCCGGCGGTCGGCGACGACCAGGATCAGGTCGGCCATGCGGACGGTCGAGAACCGGTGCGAGACCAGCAGCGTCACCGCCCCGGTGGTCGCGCCGACGGCCTTCGCGTGGGCCGCGTACCGCTCGTACAGGTCGTGCTCCGCCTGAGCGTCCAGGGCCGACGTCGGCTCGTCGAGCACCACCAGCAGCGGCTGCTCACGCATCATCGCCCGGCCGAGCGCGAGCTTCTGCCACTGCCCGCCGGACAGCTGGGCGCCGTCCGCGTGGCTGGTGCCGAGCTGCGTGTCGAGCCCGTCCTCCAGCCTGTCCAGGACGTCCGCCGAGTGCGCCCGGTCCAGGGCGCCGAGCACCGCGTCGTCGGATCCGATCCGGGGCAGGTCCCCGACGCCGACGTTCTGCCGCGCGAGCAGCTCGAACCGGCAGAAGTCCTGGAAGCCCGCCGCCGTCCGGTCCCGCCAGGCCACGGGGTCGAGGTCGTGCAGGTCGATGCCGTCCACCGTGATCGTGCCGGTCGTCGGTGCGTAGAACCGGCACAGGAGCTTGACCAGCGTGGTCTTGCCGGCACCGTTCTCGCCGACGATGGCGACGCTGGTCCCGGCCGGCAGCACGAGGTCGACGCCCTCCAGGACCGGAGCGTCCGTCCCGGGGTAGGTGAACGAGACTCCGTCGAACCGGATGCCGACGCGCAGCACGTCCGGGGCGGGGACCGACGACCCCTGCACGGTCTGTGCCTGCACGAGCGACCGCATCCAGGCGAGGTCGGTCATGGTCCGGGCGGCCCGCTGCAGCTGCTGGAGGATGGTCACCGCGGCGGTGACCTGCTGGTTCACCTGCGACGCCAGCGTGATCACCAGCACCACGTCACCGACCGTGCGCCGGCCGGCGACGGCGTCGCGCAGGACGAGCAGGGTCGCGGCGACGTACGCGACCGCGAACGCGAGCTGACCGGCGGCGCGCAGGGCGTCCGCGCGCACCTCCCCCGCCCAGAGCACGGCCGTCGCCGCGTCCCACGAGCGCGCCAGCCGGGAGCGCACCTCCTCGCCCAGCCCGCAGGTGCGCAGCTCCTTGGCGGCTGACGCGTCGAGCGACAGGACGAACAGGTGGCGCGCGCGGCGGTTGTCGGTCGCGGCGGCGGTCCGCGCGGCACCCAGCACGCTCTCCGCACGGCGGCCCAGGACCAGCGGCGGCACGGCGGCGAGCGGCAGGAGCAGCAGCCACGGGTTCAGCTGGGCCAGCAGGACCCCCGTGATGAGCAGCGCGACGCCGAGCCCGATCGCCGACAGCAGCGCCTGCATGGAGCCCCAGCCCGACCGGTCCAGCTCGGTGCGCAGCACCTGCAGCCGGTCCGCGTACTCCGGCCGCTCGTGGTGCTCGATCCCCGGCGAGTCGTGGGAGAGGCCGATGAGGTCCCGCTCCAGGCGCATCACCGCCTCGTCGCCCAGCTCGAAGTAGAAGATGTGCGCGAAGTGCCCGGCCGTGAGCGCGGCGACGACCAGCACCGCGACGAGCACCGCCGCCACCGACGCACTCCGGGCGTCCCCCGCCACGGCGGCGTCGGTCAGCGCGGCCAGCGCGGGCGCGGCCAGCGGAAGCGCCACCGACTGCAGCACCATCAGGACCGCGGAGAGCACCAGCTTGCCGGGGCTGATGCTCGCCGCCAGCCGGAGCAGCGCCCAGCTCCCCTGCGCCGTCTGCCTCATGCGTCCACCGCGTTCCCGTCGGCGTCCAGCCCGGCGGCGAACCGTTCCGCCTGCAACCGGAACAGCCGGGCGTAGTGCCCGTCGGCCGCGACGAGCTCGTCGTGCGTGCCCTGCTCGACCACCCGGCCGGCGTCGATCACGACGATCCGGTCCGCCCGGCGCACGCTGGAGAACCGGTGCGAGATGAGCACCGAGGTCGCTCCCCGCGTGAGCTCGACGAACCGGTCGAAGAAGTCCGCCTCCGCGCGGACGTCGAGCGCCGAGGTCGGCTCGTCGAGCACCAGCAGCCGCGCTCCCGCCTCGAGCGCGTACAGCGAGCGGGCGATGGCGATCCGCTGCCACTGGCCCCCGGACAGGTCGGCGCCGCCCTCGTAAGCGCGGGACAGGGTGGTGTCGAAGCCGGCCGGCAGGGCGTCGATGGCGTCGGCGATCCCGGCCCGCTCCGCGGCACCCCGGACCACGGCCGGGTCCCGCGGGGCGTGGACGGCGCCGACGAGGATGTTGTCCGCCGCCGACAGCTCGTACCGGACGAAGTCCTGGAAGACCACGCTGACCTGGCGGCGCCAGGCGACGACGTCGAGGTCCGCCAGGTCGGTCCCGTCCACAGTCAGGCGGCCCGCGGTGGGCTCGTGCAGGCGGGTCAACAGCTTCACCAGCGTGGTCTTGCCGGCACCGTTGACGCCGACGATCGCGGTGCACAGGCCCGCCGGCAGGTCCAGGTCGAGGCCGTCGAGCACAGGGCGACCGCTGCCCGGGTACGTGAAGTGCACGTCCTCGAACCGCACCGACGCCTCGGGGGCACCCGGCGGCACGGGCCGTCCGGGTCCCGACGAGCCCAGCCGCGCCTCGGCCGCGTCCATCCGCTGCTCGAACTCGGCCAGCGCCGCGACGGCCTGCATGCCGTACTGCGTCTGCACGTCCGACTCCGGGTAGTACTCGCCCAGCGCGATCGCGGCGACGACCGCCTGGATGCCGAGCGCCAGAGCGGTGAGGGTGATCTCGCCCGCGGCCGCCGACCGCCCGATCGACACCAGCACCGCGGCGCCGACCACCAGCCCGATCGCCGTGTAGACGAGATAGGGGACCAGGTAGATCTGCCGACGCCGGGCGGCGACCGGGTCCAGCATCCGCCGGGTGGCGTCGCTGTACTCGTCGGTGAACCAGCCGGCCAGCCCGAACACCCGCATCTCCTTGGCGGCCGCCGGGCCCATGGCCACCTCGCGCAGGTACACGGACCTCCGGCGGAAGCCGATGACGTTCTTCCACACCTGGGAGTAACGCCGCAGCCCGCCACGCTGCCCGTACCGGAACACCAGGGTGGCGGCGAGGACGGCCGCCGCGGCCGGCCAGGACACGACCGCACCGATGACCGCGGCGAACCCGAGCAGCTGCACGTACCGCGCGACGAGGGCGAGCAGTCCCGCGGCCGACGCTCCCGGGCTGCGGAAGTCGGCCTCGAACTCCCTCGTCGCCTCCGTCAGGGCCTCGAGGGTGGCCTGGTCCTCCATCGGCGCGATGCTGGTGGAGCGCAGGGCGATGCGCAGCGCCCGGTCGCGCAGGGCACCGTCGATCCGGCGCTGCATCCGCACGCCCAGCGCGGTCTGCACGGGCGCGAGCACCTGCCGGGCCAGGAACAGGACCGCCGCCAGCACGAACGTCCGTACCAGGTCACCCCACGCGGCCGACCCCGTGCCGCCGTCGACGGCCGCAGGCACCTGCCCGACCACCACGCTCGTGGCCAGCACGAACGCGACCGGCAGGAGGCCGAGCACCAGGTTGAGCGCCGCGAGTCCGACGACCAGGCCCGCGCCCGCCGTGGGCAGCAGGCGGGCGATGTCCCGGCGGGGCAGGACCGCGGTGCGGTACCAGGACCGGAGCATGGGCGCCCTCCTTCGGCCGGGGCGTGGGAGCGCGCCCAACCTAGTGCGCGCCCCGCGCGGGCGCACGGTGTTTCGCGACCTCAGTCCGACGGGCGCGACGACACCGGACGCGCGTCGGGCGGGGCGGTGCCGATGTCGGCGACCGGGCGTGGCTCGTAGCCCTCCGGCGTCAGGTCCGCACGCAGGATGCGCCCGAGCCGGAACCACCGCAGGTCCTGCCGGGACTGGCACCAGGCCACGACGTACCAGGTGCCCTCGGTGCGCGCGAGGACGACCGGCTCGATGCGACGGCGACTGACGGTGCCGTCCGCGCGGCGGTACTCGACGGCCAGCACCCGGCGGCGCCCGATCGACTCCTCGACCCCCCGCAGCACCTGTGGCGGCACGTCGTCCCCTGCCCGGTCCGGCCGCGACCAGACCCGACCGGCGAGCTCGTCGGCGCGTGCCCGGTCCGCTGGCGGGAGCGCGTCGAGCACCTTGGCGCGGGCGGCCTCGGCGTCGGTGCCGAACGGGCTGCCCGCCGGCAGCGCACGGACCGCGAGCGCCAGGGCCACCGCCTGCGCGGGCGTGAAGTTCACCGGCGGCAGGCCGACGGACGCGTCGAGCACGTAGCCGCCGCCGAGGCCCGCCTGCGCCACGACCGGCAGGCCGGCCTGCTGCAGCGCCGACACGTCCCGCTTCACCGTCCGCGGGGACACCTCGAACAGCCGCGACAGCCGCGTGCTCGTCGTCCCGGCGCGGCCGACGCGCCGCAGCTCCTCCGCGAGCGCGTACAGACGGTCGGTGCGGTTCATGGTTCCAGCATGGTGACACAAAGGTGACATCCTGGTGTCACCGGCCGGGGTTCACGCTGGAGCCATGACCACCTCACTGATCCTCGTCCCCGGTTTCTGGCTCGGCGGTTGGGCGTGGGACGACGTCGTCTCCGCCCTGCCCGACGAGCTCGACGTGCACGCGCCGACCCTCCCCGGGGTCGAGCCCGGCGCCGACCGCGCCGGCATCACGCGCGCCGACCACGTCCGCGCCGTCACCGACCTCGTCGACTCCCTCGCGGGCGATGTCGTCCTCGTCGGGCACAGCGGTGGCGGTGCGCTCGTCGGCGAGGTCGTCGACAGGCGACCGGACCGCATCCGGCGCGCGATCTACGTCGACTCCGGCCCGCTCGAGGACGGTGCCGCGATCGACGCCTCCGCGACCGAGGAGGTCGAGGTGCCGCTGCCCAGCTGGGAGGAGTTCGCGGCCCAGGGGTCGAGCACCGAGGGCATCGACGAGGACGGCCTCGCGGAGTTCCGACGCCGCGCCGTCCCCCACCCCGCGGACGTGGTGCGCGGCGCGGTGCACGTCGGCGACCCGCGCCGGTTCGAGGTCCCCGTGACGGCGATCTGCACCAGCATCCCGTCGGAGCAGATCAAGACGATGGCCCACGGCGGTCCGCCGTTCCACACCGAGCTGGGCGAGAGCACCGACCTCACCTACGTGGACCTGCCGACCGGCCACTGGCCGATGTTCTCGCGCCCGGCGGACCTGGCGGCAGCGATCGCGGAAGCCGCCGGCGCCTAGTGCATCCACGGACGGGCAGGCGGCCGAAGAGGGGGTGTCAGCACATCGGCCGCTCGGGGGTACCCCACCGGGCCAGTCCTCGAAGGACGCACCATGCGCACACGTCTTCTCTCCGGCATCGCCGCCGGAACGCTCGCCCTCGTCACGCTCGCCGCGGTCCCCGCGAACGCGGCCGACCCCGCCAAGCTGTCCGTCCTGCACGGTGTCCCCGGCCTCACGGTCGACGTCTGGGTCAACGGCGAGCGCACGCTCGACGACTTCACGCCCGGCTCCCTCGCCGGCCCGCTGGACCTGCCCGCCGGCACGTACACCGTCGCCATCACGGCAGCCGACGCGGCCGACGCCAGCTCACCGGCCATCGGCCCGGTCGACCTCGCGCTCGAGGCCGGCAAGAACTACACGGCCGTCGCGCACCTCGACGCCGCAGCCGCACCGACCGCCACCCTGTTCACCAACGACATCTCCACCACGGCCGCCGGCGAGGGCCGGCTCACGGTCCGGCACGTCGCCGCGGCCCCCGGGGTCGACGTGCTCGCCGGCACCACGCCCGTGATCACCAACCTCACCAACCCGAACGAGCAGGTGCTCAACCTCCCCGCCGGCACGGTGTCCGCCAGCGTGACCGCCACGGGGACCACGACGCCCGCGCTGCTCGGCCCGGCCGACGTGCCGATCGTCGAGGGCACCAGCACGATCGTCTACGCCTGGGGCAACGCGACCGCGTCGCCGTCCACCCTGGCCCTCGCCACGCAGACCATCACCGGCCTGCACAGCAACCCGTCCGGGGTGAACGCCGGCCAGGTCGGTCTCGTCTCCGACGGCGGGTCGTCCGCGTGGACCTTCGCGATCGCCGGGCTCGTCGTCGCCGGCCTCGTCGGCCTCGCGTTCGCTCGTCGCCCCGCCACGCAGCGCGACTGATCCGAGCATGACCACCACACCGCAGCCCGAGCAGGCCCTCGCGCCCGCCCG
>NZ_JBFUBX010000007.1:0-42048 GCF_056405535.1 Cellulomonas sp. P1_G12_2
GACCCGTCGAGGGCCGCCGGCACCGGCAGGGTCACTTGGACTCGGCGTCGCCCTCGGCGTCGGCGGTCTCGGCGGCGGGCGTCTCGGCGGCGGGGGTCTCCTCGGCGGCAGCCTCGGCGACGACCTCGTCGGCCACTGCCTCCTCGACGACCGGCTCGGCAACGGCCTCGTCGACGACGGGCTCGGCCACGGCGTCCTCGGAGACGACCTCCTCGGCGATCTCGGTCGTCGCCTCGGCGACGGCCTCCGTCGCGTCGGCGGCGACCGCGGCACCGGCCAGGTCGGCCTCGGCACCGGCGAGCAGCTCGCGCTCCCACTCGGCCAGGGGCTCGGCGTCGGCCTCGGTGCCCTCGGCGGCCGCGGTGCGACCCGAGTGACGCTTCAGCAGACCGTCGGCCGCGGCGTCCGCGATGACGCGGGTCAGCAGCTGGACGGCGCGGATCGCGTCGTCGTTGCCCGGGATCGGGTAGTCGACGACGTCGGGGTCGCAGTTGGTGTCGAGGATCGCGACGACCGGGATGCCGAGCTTGCGCGCCTCGTTGACCGCGAGGTGCTCCTTGTTCGTGTCGACGATCCACACGGCCGAGGGAACCTTGGCCATGTCACGGATGCCACCGAGCGTCTTGGCCAGCTTGTCCTTCTCGCGGCGCAGGACGAGGAGTTCCTTCTTCGTGAGGTTCGAGCCCGCCACGTCGTCGAAGTCGATCTGCTCCAGCTCCTTGAGGCGCTGGAGACGCTTGTGCACCGTGCTGAAGTTGGTGAGCATGCCGCCGAGCCAACGCTGGTTGACGTAGGGCATGCCGACGCGGGCGGCCTGGTCGGCGACCGGCTCCTGCGCCTGCTTCTTCGTGCCGACGAACAGGATCGTCCCGCCGTGCGCGACGGTCTGGCTGACGAAGTCGTAGGCGTTGTCGATGTACGACAGCGACTGCTGCAGGTCGACGATGTAGATGCCGTTGCGCTCGGTGAAGATGAAGCGCTTCATCTTGGGGTTCCAGCGGCGGGTCTGGTGTCCGAAGTGGACACCGCTCTCGAGCAGCTGGCGCATGGTCACGACGGCCATGGCACGTCCTTCCGGCGCGCACCGCAGGGTGCGCACGCGTCAAGGCGGACCCATTCCGGGGCCCGCATCTCGGTTGTCGGCTCCGACCAGCTGGTCGGCGCCCCTGGCGTCATGTCGTCAGCCGCTCCGGGCGCTGCGCGAGGCACGTGCACGGACCGCTGCGGTGATCGACCCCGTCCTGCGGACCTCGTCGGCGCTGTGGCCGGCGGTGCCCTGGATCGGGTGGATGACGCGCGAAGTCGACCGGTACGGACCGGTCGCACCAGAAGTTTAGCGGATGCCCGGACCAGGTCAGGACGAGACCGGCCGTCGCGACACCTCGAGCCGCCCACAGCCCACCGTCCGACGTCGGACACTACGGGACGTGCTCCTGCTCGCCCGGCGGGCCCCGACCTCCCGGAGCATCTCGGTCATGACCTCACTGCCCGCACGCGTCGGAGTCACTCTCGGCACGATCACGCTGCTGACCGCTCTCGGGGTCGTCGCCGTCGCGGAGGACGGCTCGGCCGGTCCACCCGGTGCCGCACCGCCGGCCGGGACCTATCGACTGCCCTGGGGGACCTCGCCGGACGTGGCCAGGGGGTTCGAGGCACCACCGCAGCCGTGGGCGGCCGGGCATCGCGGGGTCGACCTTCGGGCACCTCTCGGTGCCGACGTGCTGTCCCCGGTCGCCGGGGTGGTCACGTACAGCGGTCTCGTCGGCGGTCGGCGCGTGGTGACCGTGACCGACTCGGCCGGTCGTCGCTCGAGCGTCGAACCGCTGACCCCGTCCGTCCGGGTCGGCGATCTCGTCACGCCCGGCGATCGTCTCGGGTCGCTCGAGGCCGGAGGGTCGCACTGTGCACCCGGCGTCTGCCTGCACTGGGGCGTGCGGGTCGGGACCGAGTACGTCGACCCGCTCAGCCTGCTGCCCGGCGCCGGACCGGTGGTCCTGCTCCCCCTGGGCGAACGATGAGCCGTGCGGTCGGGCGGGTCAGACCCGCTCGGCCTCCAGGAGGCGGGTGCGGAGCCGGACCATCGCGGCGGTGTGCATCTGCGAGATGCGGGACTCGGTGACACCGAGCACGCGACCGATCTCGGCGAGCGTCATGCCCTCGTAGTAGTAGAGGACGACGACGATGCGCTCGCGCTCACCCAGACACTCGATGGCGCGGGCGAGCAGGAACTTCGTCTCGGCCGCCTCGATCGAGCTGGCGGGGTCGACCGTGCGCTCGTCGCCGAGGGTGTCGCCGAGCGAGACCCCGCCCGGGCGGTCGTCGCCGCCACCGAGCAGCTCGTCGAGCGCGGCGACGTTCACCGTGGAGAGCTGGGAGTAGATCGCGCGCAGGTCCTCGACCGGCATCTCGAGGTGCCGAGCCACCTCGTCCTCGGTCGGCGTCCGGTGCAGCTTCGCCTCGAGCTCGGCGTAGGCGCGGTCGACCGAGCGGGCCTTGGTCCGGACCGAGCGCGGCACCCAGTCCATGGCGCGCAGCTCGTCGATGATCGCGCCCCGGATGCGGGACGACGCGTACGACTCGAACTTCACCGAGCGGTCGATCTGGTACTTCTCGATGGCGTCGATGAGACCGAACATGCCGTAGGAGACCAGGTCGGCCTGCTCGACCGTGCTCGGCAGGCGCATCCCGACGCGGCCGGCGACAGCCGACACCAGCGGCGCGAAGTGCAGGATCAGCCCTTCACGTGCCGTGCGGGACTGCGTCGACTTGTAGCTCTCCCAGAGCGCGTCGACCTCCTCGGTGGACCGGCTCGGCGCCACCGGGGTCCGCGGGCTGGGCACTCCCCGGGTGATCGGGACGGTCGACGTCTCGAGCTGGTCGGTCTCCGAGAGGCGGGGCTGCGGGATGACGCCCTCGGGTGCCGTGCTCGTCAGGCGGGTGTGCACCGGGAAGGCGGCGTCCAGCTGCGTCGTCATCGTCGACTCCATCGTGTACGTCATGCGCGGGGGTGGGCTTGCTGGAAGGCCGAGCGGAGTCGTTCGGCGGATACATGGGTGTAGCGCTGCGTCGTGGCGAGGCTCGCGTGCCCGAGCAGCTCCTGGACGCTGCGCAGGTCTGACCCGCCCTCGAGGAGGTGGGTGGCTGCGGTGTGCCGCAACGCGTGCGGCGCGACGTCGTCGACCCCCGCGAGCGACGCGGCCTGGTGGACGACCGAGCGTGCCTGGCGCTGGTCGAGGCGTCCTCCGCGGAGGCCCAGGAAGAGGGCCGACGGCGAGGCGGGGACGGCGAGCAGCGGGCGACCGCGCTCGAGCCACGCAGCGAGGGCCTTCTGCGCGGGCAGACCGAACGGGACGACCCGCTCCTTGTCGCCCTTGCCCACCACGCGCAGGGTGCGCTCGTGGACGTCGACATCGGCCAGGTCGGCGCCGCACAGCTCACCGACGCGCACACCGGTGGCGTACAGCAGCTCCAGGAGCGCCCAGTCGCGCAGTGCGACCGCGTCACCGTCCTGAGCACGCTCCCGAGCCTGGTCGAGCAGCTGGGTCACCGGCTCCACCTGGAGCACCGTGGGCAGCGCCGACGCGGTCCGCGCGGTCGCGAGGCGCAGCGCCGGGTCTGCGGGGACGCGGTGGGTGCGGGCGGCCCAGGCGAAGAACGTGCGGACGGCGGCCCCCCGCCGGGCGAGCGTCGCGCGGCTGTGGCGGGTGGTCGCCATGGAGGCCAGCCAGCCCCGCAGGACGCCGAGGTCGATCGAGTCGAGGGTGGTCCGCCCGTGCCGAGATGCATAGCCCAGGAGGAGGTCGACATCGCCGAGGTAAGCGCGGTTGGTGTGCTCCGACAATCCGCGCTGAGCACCCAGGTGGGCCGAGAAATCGGACAGCAGGCGAGCGCGGTCCGGCGCCCCTGCTGTGATCTCGGCCATGTCCATGTGAGTACCGTGACCTGAAACACGGCGGGGAACAAGGACGACTTTCACCTGCACGGGCTAATGCTGGGCGAATCCCGACCGAATGTCCGATTCCCTGATGAACAATGGTCCAGATGCGCCTTTTTTTCACCCGCAGATCTGCTCACCCTCGTCGACATGACAGCGCTTTCGGCGCGCCTTCTGGACAGACCGCCGCCGTCATGATGTCGAGCGGGCCACGGTGATCCACCCGTCGCCCCTCCGCGCCGCCCAGCCCTCGAGCTCCAGCAGGCCGACGGCGCCCCGCGCCTCCGCCACCGTCACCCCCGCGACGCTCGCCACACGGTCGAGCTGGGCCGGCGTCCGCCGTGGGAGCGCGTCGAGAACCCGCCGGGTCACCGGGTCGAGGGCGTCGTGCGGCCGAGCTGCGCGCGCGTCGGCAGCGGCGTCCGGATCGCAGTCCTGACCGGTGCCGATGAGTCCGGCCAGCTCGCGCACCTCCGCCGCGTCGGTCACGCACACCGCCACGCCGTCCCGCAGAAGCCGGTGGCACCCCGCCGACGCCATCGACGTCACCGGCCCCGGCACCGCGCCCACGGGGCGCAGCAGCCGTGCGGCGTGGTGCGCGGTGCTCATGGCCCCCGACCGCCACGCCGCCTCGACCACGACCGTCGCCCGGCCCGCCGCGGCGATCAACCGGTTGCGCTGCAGGAACCGGCTCTTGGTGGGCAGACTGGTCGGGGGTACCTCGGAGGCCAGCGCGCCCCCGGCCCCCACGACCGCCTCGAGCAGGCGGGCGTTGCCGGCCGGGTAGGCCCGATCGACCCCGCCCGCGAGCAGGACGAGCGTGCGGCCGTCCCGCGCGACCGCGCCGCGGTGAGCGGCCGCGTCGATGCCGTAGGCACCCCCGGAGACCACCCAGACTCCCTCCCCCGCCAGGCCGTCCGCGAGGTCGAAGGCCACCCGTTCGCCGTAGGAGGTGGCGGCTCGCGATCCGACGACCGCTGCCGAACGCTCCAGGGACCGCCCCAGGTCCGCGGTGCCGCGGACCCACAGGCAGAAGGGTGCCTCCGCGCCGAGATCGTCCAGCGCCGCCGGCCACCGCGGATCGCCCGGCACCAGGAGCGTGCCACCCAGCCGGGTGAGGCGCTCAAGGTCGCGCACGGGGTCACAGTCCGGCAGCCTGACGGCCCAACGGGCCAGCACCCGCTCGATGCGCCTCCGGTCGGCATTGGCGAGCAGGCCGCGCCCGAGGCAGGAGAAGTCCGGACCGCCGACAAGAGCGCGCCGGACCCACCCGAGGGCGTCCTGGGCGCCGAGGAGGCTGACGAGAGTCCCCGCGACCACGTCGCCCGGCTCCACCAGCGCGCTCCAGGTGGCACGGGCGAGCACCTCGCCGCCGCTCATGCGCCGTTCCCGCGCGTGCGCAGCAGCAGGGCGTGGCCCACGTCCGCACGGTCGGGCGCGGACCGACCAGCAAGGTCCGCCAGCGTCCACGCGACGCGCAGAACCCGGTCGACGCCTCGCAGGCTCAACGTGCCGCGGTCGAGCGCACGGTCCAGGTCCGCGACGAGCGCCCGGTCCGGTCCGAGCCGGACCCGGAGCCAGCTGCCAGGGACGTCGCCGTTGGTGCGCCAGGGCGTGCCGCCGAGCCGCTCGGCCTGCGCGGCCCGCGCGGCAGCCACGCGCGCCGCGACGACGATCGACGACTCGCCCGGTCCCGCTCCGGCGCGGGCCGGGCTGAGCTCGACCTGCAGGTCCACCCGGTCCAGCAGCGGCCCGGAGAGCTTGCCGAAGTAGCGGCGCCGCTGCTCGCTGCGGCAGGTGCACGCGAGACCCTTCCCCACCGCCTGCCCGCACGGGCACGGGTTGGCGGCCAGGACCAGCTGGAAGCGGGCCGGGTACCGGGCGGTGCCCGCGGCTCGGTGGAGCACGAGCTCGCCGTGCTCGAGCGGCTGCCGCAGCGTCTGCAGGACCGCCGTGGAGAACTCCGGCGCCTCGTCGAGGAACAGGACGCCCCGGTGCGCCCGCGACGCCGC
Organism: Cellulomonas sp. P1_G12_2; assembly: GCF_056405535.1. NCBI lineage: Bacteria > Bacillati > Actinomycetota > Actinomycetes > Micrococcales > Cellulomonadaceae > Cellulomonas > Cellulomonas sp. P1_G12_2. The sequence goes on from NZ_JBFUBX010000007.1 coordinate 5,947, forward strand.
TCCCGGCCGGGGGATCCCCGCACCACCGCCCACGACGCTCGCGGGCGTCGCGGTGTGGTGCGGATCCTCGAACGGTGGGCGACGCAGCAGACCGCCACCGGGGTCGAACGCGCCTGCGACCGAGTGCACCGCGGTGACCTCGACCGCGTCCTCCTCCGACAGGTCGGGCAGCAGACCCGGCAGGCGCGCGGCCAGCATGGTCTTGCCCGTGCCCGGCGGCCCCACCATGAGCAGGTGGTGCCCGCCCGCGGCGGCGACCTCGAGACAGCTGCGCGCCTCGTCCTGCCCGACCACGTCGGCGAGGTTCAGCTCGGACATCCCCGAGGCCCGCGCGACGGGCTCCGTGGCCACGGGGGCGACCTCGGTCACCTCGACGTCGGCGCCGTAGCGCGCGGCCACCTGCGCGAGGCTCGTGACGCCGACGACCTCGGCGCCCGGCACCAGCCGAGCCTCCGCGGCGTTCGCCTCCGCGACCACGACCCGACGGCATCCGGCCGCGACCGCGGCGGCGACAGCGGGCAGCACCCCGCGCACCGGCCGGAGCCGGCCGTCGAGACCCAGTTCCCCGAGGTGGACCACGCCGTGCGGCGCTGCCGGGTCGATGGCCTCCGCGCCCGCCAGCGTCGCCACAGCGATCGCGAGGTCGAAGCCCGACCCGGACTTGGGCAGGGTAGCCGGCGAGAGGTTCACGGTGATGCGCCGGTTGGGCCACGGCAGGCCCGACGACGTGACCGCGGCGCGCACGCGATCACGCGACTCCGCCAGCGACGCGTCCGGCAGCCCGACCAGCGTGAACGCCGGCAGTGAGGGTGCCAGGTGCGCCTCGACCTCGACCACGTGCCCGGTGAGCCCGACGAGCGCCACGCCCAGCGTCCGGCCGAGCACCACTCAGACCACCCCGACGAGGTGGTCGATCTCGGCCGCGCCGCGGGCGGGCAGCAGCACGGCGATGACGTCGACCCGCACCGACCGCGGGTGCACGTCGTGCGCCGCGAGCCACTGCGCCCCGAGGCGACGCACCCGGGCCAGCTTGCGCGGTGTCACCGCCTCCGCGGGGTACCCGAAGGCGATCGACCGCCGCGTCTTGACCTCGATCACCACGAGCTCGTCACCGTCGAGAGCCACCAGGTCGAGCTCGCCGTCCCGCGTCCGCCAGTTCCGGTCGAGCACGTCCCACCCGCGGCCGACGACATGCGCCGCCGCGACGTCTTCCCCGTACCGCCCCACTGCGTCCTTCGCGCGCACCGGACCACCTCCGGGCTGGACAGTGCCAGCGCGCGGGGCGGCGCAGAGGGCCTCGCGGCGGTGCCGTGGGGGACGATGCGTCGGGCGGGGCTGTGGGCGGATCAGCGCGCCCGCGGCGCCGTGGGCGACGATGCGCCCGGCGGGGGCTGTGGGGCGGATCGGCGCGCCGGGGATCAGCGGGCGAAGCCTGCGCTGCCCCCGAGGTCGAGCTCGGCCTTGGCCAGCTCCTCCACGTTGACGTCCTTGAACGTCACCACGCGCACCGACTTCACGAACCGGGCGGAGCGATAGACGTCCCACACCCAGGCGTCGGCGAGGGTCAGCTCGAAGTAGACCTCCCCCGCGGCCGACCGCACCTGCAGGTCGACCTGGTTGGCCAGGTAGAACCGTCGTTCGGTCTCCACGACGTAGGAGAAGAGCCCCACGACGTCGCGGTACTCGCGGTACAGCGCGAGCTCCATGTCGGTCTCGTAGTTCTCCAGGTCCTCCGCGCTCACCGGGACATCATCCCCCATGGCCGAGGCCGCGGCCGCGCGACGCCACGCAGCCGCGCGCTCAGAACACCTCGTCGGCGTACTCGTCGACGACGAGCGGCTCCCCTGCGACGGGCAGCCGCCACGACCTGCGGTGCAGCACGCTCGGGCCCAGCTCGCGCAGCGCCGCCATGTGCTCGGGCGACGCGTACCCCTTGTTCTCGTCCCAGCGGTAGGCGGGGTGCTGCGCGGACAGGTCGACCATCATCGCGTCCCGCTCGCACTTGGCCAGCACGCTCGCGGCCGCGACCGACGCGCACGTGCGGTCGGCCTTGACCCGCATGTGCACGCGCGGGCCGGGCACCTCCGGCTCGTCGTCGAGCGAGAAGAGATCCGGCTGCGCGGGCCGGCTCAACCAGTCGTGGGAGCCGTCGAGGAGGACCACGTCCACCGGGCCGACCGTCAGGGTGATCGTCGCGAGCGCCCTGGTCCCGGCCAGCCGCAGTGCGGCGATGATGCCGATCTCGTCGATCTCCGCGGCGCTGGCGTGGCCGACCGCGCGCGCCAGCCCCCACCGGTTGAGCGCGGGCAGCAGGCGGGTGCGCGCCGCGGGCGCGAGAAGCTTGGAATCGGCGACGCCCTTCGGGGCGGACCGCGTGCCGGCGTCGACGACGACCACGCCGACGCTCACCGGTCCCGCGAGGGAGCCGCGACCGACCTCGTCCATGCCCGCGAGCAGGCGCGCCCCGTCGCGCAGCAGCACCCGTTCGTGGCGCAGGTGCGGGGCAGTCCGCGAGGGGGCGGTACGAGATGGCGCGGGGCGCCCGGTGACGAGGGTCACGGCTGGTCGGGCACGTCCGCGAACGTGCTGGTCGGGTTCCGCAGCAGCCCCATGCGCTCGATCGGCCACACGGTCACGAAGGCCATGCCGACCACGTTGTCGATGGGGACCGACCCACCGCCGGGCTTGCCCTGGTTGTACCGCGAGTCGGACGAGTGCGACCGGTTGTCCCCCATCACCCACACGCTGTTCGCGGGGACGGTGACGTCGAACGCGATGTCGCTGGGCGCCACGCCGGCCGCGAGGTACGGCTCGTCGAGCGCCACCCCATTGACCGTGACCGGCCCACCCTGCTCGGCCGCGACGTGATCACCCGGCAGGCCGATGAGGCGCTTGACCAGGTGCTCGTTGGCATCGGCCGGGTAGAGCCCGATGAACGTGAGGGCGGAGTTCACCGCCCCTTGCAAGGCGCCGGGCTCCGGGGCGACGTCGGCGGGAAGCCAGCCACCGGGGTCCTTGAACACGATGATGTCGCCGCGTCGCAGGTCGAACGGCCCCGGGGTGAGCTTGCTGACCAGGATGCGGTCGTGCTCGATGAGCGTGTCGTGCATCGACTGGCTCGGGATGAAGAACGCCTGCACCAGGAACGTCTTGACCAGCAGCGACAGGACGATCGCGCTGACGAGGATGATCACCGTCTCCCGCAGCAGCGATCCGGCGCCGCTCGCTCGCTTCGCGGCGGCGTGTCGGCGGCTGGGCCCGGCGTGCGTCGACGGCTCGGGCGCGGTCACGTCCGGGAGCCGGGGCCGCTCCGGCTGACCCCCGGCGTGGGCACCGCGCGGCGCCTCCAGGCCCGGCCACGACGTGGGCGACGAGTCCTCGTCGAGGTCGCGCGCAGGTCCGTCGATCACCCGCACACTCTCGCACGCGAGAGCCCCGGACGCGCACACGACCACCCCGCGAGACTCGTCCTGTGTCGCCCGTCACCGTCGTCGTGACTCGACCGCGAGGACGCGCACAGCAGACGCCGACGGGCGGCCMCCGATCGGTGGCCGCCCGTCAGGACGTCGGGTGCGAAGGGGCTCAGGCCTTCTTCGCGGCGGGAGCGAACTCGCGCTTCTCCTTGATCTTGGCCTTCTTGCCGCGGAGCTTGCGCAGGTAGTACAGCTTCGCGCGGCGCACGTCGCCGCGGGTCAGGACCTCGATCGACTCCAGGCTCGGGGAGTGCACGGGGAACGTGCGCTCGACACCGACCTGGAAGCTGACCTTGCGGACCGTGAACGTCTCGCGGACGCCGTCACCCTGGCGACCGATGACGACACCCTGGAACGCCTGGATGCGAGAGCGGTTGCCCTCGACGACCTTGACGTTGACCTTCAGGGTGTCTCCGGCGCGGAACTCCGGGATGTCGGAGCGCAGCGATGCTGCATCGACACTGTCGAGCGTGTGCATGTGATGTCACTTCCCCGCCCTGCCACAGGTCAGGAACGTCGTCGAGGGCGTCACGGCTGCCTGTGCAGGCAGGACCGGCGTCCTTGGTCAGATGGTCGGGTGCGTCCGGGCGGATCCCCGGGTGGTCGTGAGTCGTCTCCCCTGTGGCAGAGACGCAACCTGCGCGCACCAACGGACAAGTGTGCCACACCGGCCGGAGCGTCAGGTAATCAGGGTCCGGACGAGGCGGCCGTCCCGCGGCTCCCAGCCCAGCCGGGCCAGGAGGGCCAGGTCGTGCTTGTCGAGCTCGTCCACCGGCAGGGCCGCCACGAGGTCGGGCCGACGGGCCGCGGTCCGCTCGAGCGCGGTGTCCCGGCGCCACCGTGCGATCCGCGCGTGGTGCCCGGACAGGAGCACCTCGGGCACGCCGAGGCCGCCCCACGCGGGCGGCTTGGTGTACACGGGGTACTCGAGCAGGCCGGCCGTCCCGTGCGACTCCTCGACGAGCGACTCGGGGTTGCCGACGACACCGGGCAGCAGCCGGGCGACCGCCTCGACCACGACGAGGGCGGCGACCTCTCCGCCGTTGAGCACGTAGTCGCCCAGGGAGAACTCGGTGACTCGCCCGCGTGACCGGTAGTGCTCGGCCACCCGGGCGTCGATCCCCTCGTACCGCCCGCACGCCAGCACCAGGTGGCTCTCGCCGGCGAGCGCCTCGGCGGTGCGCTGCGTGAACGGCTCCCCCGACGGGGTCGGGATCAGCAGGTGCGCGTCGTCTTCGAGCAGCTCGTCGAGGGCGGTCCCCCACACGTCCGGGCGCATCACCATGCCGGCGCCGCCGCCGAACGGGGTGTCGTCCACCGTCCGGTGCCGGTCCGTGGTCCAGTCCCGCAGGTCGTGCACGCGCAGGTCCAGCAGGCCGCCCGTGCGCGCCTTGCCGACGAGCGACAGGTCGAGCGGGGCCAGGTACTCGGGGAAGATCGAGACGACGTCGATGCGCACGTCAGTCGTCGTCTCCCACGGTCTCCTCGGACACGACCAGGTTGGCGGCGTCGGACGCGAGCAGGCCTCCCGGCGGGTCGAGCACCACGCGGCCGCCCGGGACGTCCACCACCGGCACGATGACCTTGACGAACGGGATCAGCGTGCGCGCGCCGTCGGGCTCGCGCAGGACGAGCATGTCGTGCGCCGGCAGGTGCTCGAGGCCGATGATCTCGCCCAGCACCCGACCGTCCACGTGCTCCGCGCGCAGGCCCGCGAGCTCGTGCGGGTACCAGGCGTCGTCCTCGTCGGACGCGTCCTCGTCGACGACCAGCTCGGTCCCCCGCATCGCCTCGGCCATGGTTCGGTCGCTGATCTCGGCGAAGCTCACGAACCACCGGTCCTGCTGCGTGCGCGTGCTCACGACCGTGAGCGGACCGCGCGCGGCGGGCTCGGTGAGCAGGACCGCACCGACGCCGAAACGGTCCTCGGGGTTGTCGGTCCGCAGGTCGAGGGCGACCTCTCCGCGCAGGCCGTGGGCACGGCCGATCCGCGCGACGGTCAGCTGCATGGTGGTCCTCACGATTGAAGTGGGCAGTCATGGCGAAGGCCCGGTCCCCAGGTTAGGGGACCGGGCCTTGCGCGATGGATCAGCGCCGGTCGACGTCCACGACGTCGACCCGGACCGAGCCGTCCGTCGAGAGCGCACCGACGACGGTACGCAGCGCGCGCGCCGTGCGACCGCCGCGGCCGATGACCCGGCCGAGGTCGTCGGGGTGCACGCGCACCTCGAGCAGGTCCCCACGACGCAGCGTCGACGCGTTCACGCGGACGTCGTCCGGGTGGTCGACGATGCCACGCACCAGGTGCTCGAGAGCGTCGGCGAGCATCAGGCCTGCTCGTCCTCGGCCGGAGCCTCGGCAGCGGCGGCCTTCTGCGAGGCAGCCTTCTCGGACGCCTTGGCCTTGGCCTTCTCGGCGTCGAGAGCGACGGCGTCGATGGCGGCCTTCGGGTCGACCTTGTCGGCCTTGGTGCGCAGGGTGCCCTCCTGGCCGGGAAGGTTCTTGAACTTCTGCCAGTCACCCGTGATCTTGAGGATCACGGCGACCTGCTCGGTCGGCTGCGCGCCGACGCCGAGCCAGTACTGCGCACGCTCGGAGTCGACCTCGATGAACGAGGGCTCCTCGGTGGGGTGGTACTTGCCGATCTCCTCGATCACGCGGCCGTCGCGCTTGGTGCGCGAGTCGGCGACGACGATGCGGTAGTACGGAGCGCGGATCTTGCCGAGACGCTTGAGGCGGATCTTGGTGGCCACGGTGTGGTCTTCTCCTGATGTCTGCTGGGGTGACCTGCCCGCGCATTGCCCGTGGGGTGGGCGCGCCGGGAAGATCGGGGACACGACGAACGCAGGTAGAGGGGCTGCAGACGCCGGGTACAGCCGACCATTGTGCCAGATGTGCAGGGCCGGTCCCAACCATGTCGCACAGGTCACCGATCTCCCGACGTCTGCTCAGACGACCTTTCCGCGCAGCACCACGGCACGCGGCACGGCGAGCACCGCGATGTCCCGCCTCGGGTCCGCCCCGAAGACGACCAGGTCTGCCGACGCGCCCTCGTCGAGCCCGTCGGCGCCGAGCCAGGCGCGCGTGCGCCAGCTGGCGGCGGCCACCACGTCGCGGGCCGGGATGCCGGCACGGACCAGCTCCGCGGCCTCGTCGGCGATCCGGCCGTGCGCGATCGTGCCGCCGGCATCGGTGCCCACGAGCACGGGGACACCGGCATCGTGCAGGTCCCGCACGAGCTCGTACCGGTGCGCGTGCAGGGCTCGCATCCGCGCGGCGAACCGGGGGTAGCGGGACCCCTGGGCGGCGATGGCCTCGAACTGCGCGATCTGCAGCAGCGTCGCGGTCACGGGGATCCCTGCCGACGAGATGCGGTCGATCTGGTCGGGGGTGGCGCCCGTGGCGTGCTCGAGACAGTCGACGCCCGCGTCGAGGAGCGCGTCGAGCGACTCGGTGGCGAACGTGTGCGCCGTGACCCGGGCCCCCGCACCGTGGGCTGCGGCGACCGCGTCGGCGAGCACGTCGGCCGGCCACAGCGGGCGCAGGTCACCGTCGGCGCCGAGGTCGCGGTCGATCCAGTCGGCGACGAGCTTCACCCAGCCGTCCCCGCGGGCGGCCTCCTCGCGCACCGCGCCCGGCAGGTCCTCGACCGACTCGAGCTCGCGTCCGTAGTGCCGCAGGTAGCGCTTCGGCCGGGCCAGGTGCCGCCCCGACCGGATCAGCCGCGGGAGGTCGTCGCGCTCGTGCACCCACCCCGTGTCCGCCGGCGATCCGGCGTCCCGGACGAGCAGCACCCCCGAGTCGCGGTCCGCGAGGGCCTGCTTCTCGGCCGTGCCGTCGTCGACCGGGCCGTCCGACGCCAGACCGATGTGACAGTGCACGTCGACCAGCCCGGGAAGGATCCAGCCCTCCAGCACGGCGTCGGGTGCCGACGACGGACGGTCGAACGTGATGCGGCCGTCGACGACCCACGCCTCGCCGACCTCGCGCTCGTCATCCAGGACGACCGTGCCGCGCAGGTGCAGGACCACGAGGGCTCAGCGTCCGCCGAGGAAGCGGTCCAGACCGGCCGGCAGCTCGATCTCTGCGGGGGTCGTGGGCTCGGCCTTCGGGGCGATCCCGAACGCGGACCCCGCCGGCGCGGCCGGCTTGCTGGTGATGCCGCGCTCCTGCTCGGCGCGCTTGGCGGGGTTGCCCGACTTGCCCTTGGCCTTGCGGACGGGGGGCGCCGTGCGGCCGCGCGACTTCTTGCCGCCCATGCCGGGCAGGTTCCCCATGCCCGGAGGCATGCCGGGCATGCCTCCGCCCTTGGCCATCTGCTTCATCATCTTCTGCGCGCCGTCGAAGCGCTCCAGCAGCTGGTTGACGTCGCTCGGCTTGGTGCCCGATCCCGCGGCGATGCGCGAGCGGCGGGAGCCGTTGATGATCTTCGGGGTGCGGCGCTCCGTGGGGGTCATCGACCGGATGATCGCCTCGATGCGGTCCACCTCGCGCTCGTCGAAGTTGTCCAGCGCCTCCCGCATCTGCCCCATGCCGGGCAGCATGCCCATCATCTTCTTCAGCGGCCCGGCGTTGCGCAGCTGCTGCATCTGCGTGAGGAAGTCCTCGAGCGTCAGGTCCTGGCCGGACGCCAGCTTGTCGGCCATCTCCTCGGCCTGGCCGGCGTCGAACGCCTTCTCGGCCTGCTCGATGAGCGTGAGGATGTCGCCCATGTCGAGGATGCGGGACGCCATCCGGTCCGGGTGGAACACCTCGAACTCGGTGAGCTTCTCACCGGTGGACGCGTACATGATCGGCTTGCCGGTCACGCTGGCCACCGAGAGTGCGGCACCACCGCGCGCGTCGCCGTCGAGCTTGGAGAGCACCACGCCGGTGAACCCGACGCCGTCCGCGAACGCCTGCGCGGTCGTCACCGCGTCCTGGCCGATCATCGCGTCGATGACGAAGAGGATCTCGTCGGGGTCGAGCGCGTCGCGGATGTCGGACGCCTGCTGCATGAGCTCGGCGTCCACACCGAGGCGGCCGGCCGTGTCCACGATCAGCACGTCGTGCAGCTTGACCTTCGCCGTGGCCAGGCCCTCGCGAGCGACCGCGACCGGGTCGGCGCCGAACGGCATGACGTCGTCGCTGCCCTGGTTGCCGGGGTGCGGGGCGAACACGGGCACGCCCGCGCGCTCCCCCACCACCTGGAGCTGGGTCACGGCGTTGGGGCGCTGGAGGTCCGCCGCGACGAGCAGCGGGGTGTGGCCCTGAGCCTTGAGGTGCAGCGCCAGCTTGCCGGCGAGCGTCGTCTTGCCCGCACCCTGCAGACCCGCGAGCAGGATGACCGTCGGCGGGTTCTTGGCGAGGTTGAGCGTGCGCGTCTGGCCGCCGAGGATCGCGACGAGCTCCTCGTTGACGATCTTGACGACCTGCTGGGCCGGGTTGAGCGCGCCGGACACCTCGGCCGACAGCGCGCGCTCGCGCACGGCACCGGTGAACGAACGGACGACCGGGACCGCGACGTCGGCGTCGAGCAGCGCCCGGCGGATCTCGCGCACGGTGGCGTCGATGTCCGCCTCGGACAGACGGCCCTTGGTGCGCAGGTTCTTGAAGGTCGACGTCAGTCGGTCGGACAGGGTGGCGAACACCTGGCGGTCCTCACGCTCGGGGGTTCAGGGACGACCTAGCGTACCTGCCAGCTCACGGGTGGCCCGTGCCGTCAGGTCGTCGACGAGCGTCGCGCGCCACGTGCTCCAGGCGGGCGGCCCGGCGGCGCCGGCGTCGGCCTCGGTGAGCGCGCGCAACAGCTCGAGCATGTCCGGACGGTGGTCGACGGCGTCCAGCAGCCGGGCCATGGTCGCCGGGTCGTCGGGGTCCGCCGTGGTGGCCAGCTCGGCGAGCGTGAGGTGCTCGCGGACGAGGCGCGTGACATCGGCGGCGACCTGGTCGTCGAACCCCATGCGCGTCACGATCGGACCCGCCAGCCGAGCGCCCTCGGTCGAGTGGTCCCCCGCGCCGGCCCGCTTGCCGATGTCGTGCAGCAGCGCCGCGAGCAGCAGCGTCTCCCCGTGCTCGACCACGCGCTTGTCGCGGCCCGCCCGGGCGACGGTCTCGACCAGGTGCCGGTCGACGGTGTGCCGGTGGATCGCCGAGCGCTGCGGCCGGTTGCGCACGCCCGCCCACTCCGGGATCCACGTGGTGACGACGCCGGCCAGGTCGAGCGCCTCCCAGATCGGCACCTGCGCGGGGCCCGAGCCCAGCAGCTGCAGGAGGTGCGTGCGCGCGGCCTTGGGCCACGGCACGGGAAGCGGCGGGGTGGCCGTCAGGCTCGCGACCGTCACCGGCGAGAGGCTCAGCCCGGTCCGGGCGGCGGTCGCGGCCGCGCGCAGCGAGAGCAGCGGGTCGTCGGCGGGCCGGGCCTCGACGGCCAGCACGATCTCCCCGTCGTGCTCGACGAGGTCCTCGGCGATCGTGCGCAGTCGTGGGGCGGTGCGCCGACCGCGCACCAGCATCGGCGTCCGCGCCGGCCGCTGGAGCGCCTGGCGGGCGTTGCGCACGGTCGTGTCCAGGGCGTAGGAGATCACCCGCGCCGCCTCGGCGATGCTGGCCAGGAGGTCGTCGCGGTCGTCGAAGCCGACGAGCGCCGCGACCTCGTCCTGGTCCGCGAGCAGGAGCCGGTTGGTGTGCCGACGCGTCACCACCTGCACGGTGTCCCGGACGTCGAGCAGGTGGGCGTAGGCCATGTCCACCGCGCCGTGCGGCCGGTCGGTGAGCCAGGTGGCGGCCAGCGCGCTGAGCACGACGGCGTCCCGGATGCCGCCGCGGGACTCCTTGAGCTCCGGCTCGATGAGGTAGGCGAGCTCGCCGTGGCGCTCGGCGCGCTGGCGCGTGGAGGCGAGGAGCTCGGGCAGTCGTCGTCGGGCGGCCGAGCGCCAGTCCTCGAGCAGAGCGGACTTGGCGCGCGCGATGACGACCGCGTCGCCGGACACCGGCTGGAGGTCGAGCAGCCCGACGGCGGCCGGCAGATCCTTCGACGCGACCTGGCGGCACTGCGCGAGGGAGCGGACGGAGTGGTCGAGGTCGAGGCCCGCGTCCCAGATGGGGTACCAGAGCTTTTGCGCGAGGGCCGAGAGCTCCTCGGTCGAGTGGCCGCGCCCCTCGTGCACGAGGAGCAGGTCGAGGTCGGAGACCGGGCTGGCGTCGCCGCGCCCGACGCTGCCGACCGCCCCCAGCGCGATGCCGGACACGTCGACGCCCTCGGTGGCGATGTCCCACTGCTCGCGCAGCCTGCCGACGACGAGCTCGACGATGGCGGCACGACGCGCGATGCCGTCGGCCCCGGGGCCGGTCAGGCCGGCTGCGAGCTCGAGCCGCTCAGTGCGGAGGTCCCGCACCCCGATCGCGGGGTGCGGGACCTCGGGCGACCCGTTCGCGGCCGCGCCCCCCGCGGGCGGCCGTTCCTGTGTCATGTGTGGCGGTCAGCCGTCCTGGTCAGAGGGCGTCGTCGCCGTGCTCACCGGTGCGGACGCGAGCCACGTCCTCGACCGGCACGACCCAGACCTTGCCGTCACCGATCTTGCCGGTCTGCGCCGCGCGGACGATGACGTCGGTCACGCTGACCACGTCCGCGTCGCTGACGAGCACGTCGATCTTGACCTTGGGGACCAGGTCGACCGTGTACTCGGCACCGCGGTAGACCTCGGTGTGACCGCGCTGGCGGCCGTAGCCGCTGGCCTCGCTCACGGTCAGACCACGGACGCCTGCAGCCTCGAGGGCCGACTTCACATCGTCCAGCCGGTGCGGCTGGATGACCGCCGTCACGAGCTTCGTCATCACTTCACCTCCGTCACGACACGGGCGCCGACGCCCAGCGTCTCGTATGCGGTCTCAGCGTGCAGCGCCAGGTCGACCCCGCCGACCTCGGCCTCTTCAGAGACCCGCAGACCGATGGTCGCCTTGAGGATGAGCGCGATGACGTACGTCGCCGTGAAGCTGAACAGCACCGCGGCGAGCGCGACGATCGTCTGGGTGGCGAGCTGAGTGACCCCGCCACCGTAGAACAGACCGTTCTGTGCGCCGTCCGGGTACCAGGTGCTGTTCGTGTCCGTGGCGAAGAAGCCGATGAGGATCGTCCCCACCAGACCACCGACGAGGTGGACACCGACGACGTCGAGCGAGTCGTCGTAGCCGAACCGGAACTTCAGGCCGACGGCGAGGGCGCAGAGCACACCAGCGACGAGACCGACGGCGATGGCGCCCCACGTGTCGACCGCCGCAGCGGCCGGCGTGATGGCGACGAGGCCCGCGACCACGCCGGAGGCGGCACCGAGCGACGTGGGGTGACCGTCACGCAGCTTCTCCGTGGCGAGCCAGGCGAGCATCGCGACGCCCGTGGCCAGGAGGGTGTTGAGCCAGGCGCGACCGGCCGTGCCGTCGGCAGCGAACTCGGAGCCCGCGTTGAAGCCGAACCAGCCGAACCACAGGAGAGCGGCACCGAGCATGACGAACGGCAGGTTGTGCGGCCGCATGGCCTCCTTGCCGAAGCCCTTGCGCTTGCCGAGCACGAGCGCCAGCACCAGGCCGGCGGTACCGGCGTTGATGTGGACGACCGTTCCACCGGCGAAGTCGATCGGGGTCGAGAGACCCTCCGTGAGGCCCGTGGCGCTGAGCAGGCCACCGCCCCACACCCAGTGGGCGAGCGGCATGTAGACCACGGTCACCCAGACGGCCGTGAAGACGAGCCACGCGCCGAACTTGATGCGGTCCGCCACGGCACCCGAGATGAGCGCGACCGTGATGATCGCGAACGTGGCCTGGTAGCCCGCGGCCACGAGGAACGGCACGCCCGAGGCGGCCATCAGGCTCTGGTCGTCCGTCGCGCCCTGCAGGCCGAAGAACTCGAACGGGTTGCCGAGCCACCCGCCGCCGAGGTCCGGGCCGAACGCACCGGAGTAGCCGTAGAGCACCCAGATGAGACCGGCGACGCCGATCGCGCCGAAGCTCATCATCATCATGTTCAGCACGCTCTTGCCGCGCACCATGCCGCCGTAGAAGAACGCCAGCCCCGGCGTCATCAGCAGCACGAGCGACGCGGCGGTGAGCATAAACGCCGTGTTCCCGCTGTCCAGCTCGAATTCCATCGAGATCGCCTCTCCACTCGCCAGCCGGGGGTGGCTGGTCCGGGGATCACAGTCGACGAGGCGAGTTTCGGTCAGAGGCGAGGGACGTTACGTCGGTGTGACAAGCCGCTTCCGCACGTAAACGTTCGGTTTCGTGGTGATCGGCCGTCCAGGAGCGCTACCCCTGCAGCAGGGCGTCGACGAAGGCCTCGGGGTCGAACGGTGCCAGGTCGTCGGGACCCTCGCCGAGGCCGACGAGCTTGACCGGGACGCCCAGCTCGCGCTGCACGGCGACGACGATCCCGCCCTTGGCCGTGCCGTCGAGCTTGGTGAGCACGATGCCCGTCACGCCGGCGACCTCGCTGAACACGCGCGCCTGGTTCAGACCGTTCTGACCTGTCGTGGCGTCGAGCACCAGGAGCACCTCGGACAGGGGCGCCTCCCGCGTGATCACGCGGGTGATCTTGCCCAGCTCGTCCATCAGCCCGGCCTTGTTCTGCAGGCGTCCGGCCGTGTCCACGAGCACCACGTCGATCCCCTCGGCGCGGCCCGTGCGGACGGCGTCGAACGCCACGGCCGCGGGGTCGGCGCCGTCGCGGTCCGACCGGACCGTGTGCACGCCCACGCGCGAGCCCCACGTCTGGAGCTGGTCGGCGGCGGCCGCGCGGAACGTGTCCGCCGCACCCAGCACGACCGTCTTCCCGTCGGCGACGAGCACGCGCGCGAGCTTGCCGACGGTCGTGGTCTTGCCGGTGCCGTTGACGCCGACGACGAGGACGACCGCGGGGAGCGGCGACCCGTCGGCAGCCGCTCCGTGCGCGGTGTTCAGGCTGCGGTCGAGGGACGGGTCGACGAGCGCGAGGAGCTGCTCGCGCAGGAGCGCGCGGACGTGCGCCGGGTCCTTGAGGCCCTCGACGCGGACGCGGGTGCGCAGGGCGTCGATGAGCTCGCCGGACGGGCCTGCGCCGACGTCGGCCAGGAGCAGGGTCTCCTCGAGCTCGTCCCAGTCGTCCTCAGTCAGGTGGTCCTTGGACAGCACAGCGAGCAGCCGGGTGCCCAGGGGCGACCCGGAGCGGGCGAGCCGGTCCCGCAGCCGCGAGAGCCGGCCGGCGACCGGCGCCGGGACCTCGAGGGCCGGGGGCGCCTCGGCCTCCTCGGGCACCACCTCGGTGGGCGGCGCGGGGGGCGCGGGCGACGGGGTCTCGAGCTCGGGGGCCGGCGCCGGGGCCGGCACGTCGACGGTCGGGGGCGCCTCGTCGGTCGTCGAGCCGCGGCGGCGGCGGACGAAGACGGTCGCCAGCGCGACGGCGATGACCGTCGGGATGCCGGCGGCCAGGAGGATCTCGAGCGTCTCGTTGGTCACCGGGACAGTCTGTCGGGCGGCAGGCTCAGGACGCGAACCGGCGCGTCAGGCGCGGACCTCAGCGGTCGCGGTTGCCGGGCAGCACGCCCGCGGCCTTGTCGCGGGCCCGCTGGAGGGTCGCCGCGAGGTCGTCCACCTGCAGGTACGCCTCGCCCTCGTCGACCGTCTCCCGCAGGAACTGGGCCAGCGAGAGGTCGACGGGCTCCACCGCGGCGGCGTCGGCCGCGGCGCGCTGGTCGGTGTCGGGGTTCTTCCGCCCCGCCCAGGCGGTGCGGAAGGTGCGGAACGGGGACTCACCCTTGTCCTTCGCCGAGCTGGCGACGCTCGCAGCGAGCAGCACCCCGGCGGCGACGAGGAGGGCCAGGAAGATCGCAACGAAGATGGCCATGGGCCCAGTGTCCGTGCCGATCGCCGGTCCGTCTGCGTCCCACGCACAGGGAGCGTCAAACGGCACACAATCTCCACACCCTGTCGGGTGAGCCCGCACCGGTCAGACGGCGACGTCCTCGCGCATCCGCTGGCTGATGACGGTGGTCACGCCGTCGCCGCGCATGGTCACGCCGTACAGGGCGTCGGCGATCTCCATCGTGCGCTTCTGGTGCGTGACGACGATGAGCTGCGAGTCCTCCTGGAGCTCCCGGAAGAGCTCGAGCAGCCGGCCGAGGTTGGCGTCGTCGAGGGCCGCCTCGACCTCGTCCATCACGTAGAACGGGCTGGGCCGCGCCTTGAAGATGGCCACGAGCAGGGCGACCGCGGTGAGCGACCGCTCGCCGCCCGAGAGCAGGGACAGCCGCTTGACCTTCTTGCCGGCCGGACGCGCCTCGACCTCGATGCCGGTGGTGAGCATGTTGTCGGGGTCGGTGAGCACGAGCCGGCCCTCGCCTCCCGGGAACAGCCGCGGGAAGACGACGTCGAACGCCGCGGCGGTGTCGCGGTACGCCTCGGCGAACACCTGCTCGACGCGCTCGTCGATCTCGCGGACGATCTCGAGCAGGTCGGTGCGCGACTTCTTCAGGTCCGCCAGCTGCTCCACCAGGAACTGGTGGCGCTCCTCGAGGGCGGCGAACTCCTCGAGCGCGAGCGGGTTGACGCGGCCGAGCAGCGAGAGCGCGCGCTCGGCGGCCCGCAGGCGCTTCTCCTGCTGCTCGCGCACGTACGGGACCTCCGTCGGTGCGTCGGGGTCCACCTCCGCGCCCGGCACGGTGATCACGGGGACGGCCTGGTGGGGGCCGTACTCGTCGAGCAGGACGGCCGGGTCGAGGCCCAGGTCGTCGATCGCGCGGGCCTGCAGCGCCTCGATCCGCAGCCGCTGCTGGGTGCGGGCCACCTCGTCGCGGTGGGCGACGTCGGTGAGCTGGGCCAGCTCGGCGGCGCGGACGTCGACCTCGGCGCGTGCGGCGGTGACCGCGCGGTCGCGCTCGCCGCGAGCCGTCTCGGCCGCGTCACGCTCCGCCGACGCGCGCCGCAAGGACTCGTCCAGCACGACCAGCGCCTGCGTGGCCCCGTCGCGCACCGACTGGGCGACGGTCGCCTGGCGCGAGCGGGCGCGCTCGCGCTCGGCGGCGCGCTCGCGGGCCACCCGCTCGGACTGTGCGGCCCGCTCGAGAGACTCGGCCCGGCCGGAGAGCGCACGTGCCCGCTCCTCGCCGGTCCGCAGGGTCAGGCGCGCCTCGGTCTCCCTGGCGCGTGCACCCGAGGCCAGCTCGGCCAGCCGGTCGCGACGGGCGCTGCCCTCGACGATCGCGGCCTCGCTCTCGGCGGGCTCCACCTCGGCAGCCGCGAGGCGCTCGGTGAGCTCCGCCAGCTCGGCGCTGTCGGCCTGGAGCGTCTGCGACGCCGCCTCGAGGGACTGCTGCAGCCGCGCGGCCTCGGCGTTGGCGGCGCGCGCCGTCGAGCCGAGGTGGCCCAGCTGCTCGGCCACGGCGGCGAGTGCGGCGTCGGACTCGTTGAGGCGGTCGAGGGTGCGTTCGTGCGCCTCACGGGCCGCGGTGAGGGCCTCGGTGGCACCGGAGAGCTCGAACCGGATCCGCTCGGCGTCCGACGTGGCCCGGGAGGCGCCGGAGCGCGCCTGGTCGAGCGCCGCCTGCAGGTGCAGGGCGCTCGGGGCCGTCGCGGAGCCGCCGGACGCCCGGTGCTGGGACAGGACGTCGCCGGTGCGGGTGGCGACGACGAGGTCGGGCCGGACGGCGACGATCGCACGCGCGGCCGCCAGGTCGTCGACGACCACGACGTCGGCGAGCAGGGTCTCGACCGCGGCCCGGACGTGCTCCGGGGCACGCACGAGATCGACCGCGCGCGCGGCGCCGGCCGGGACGTCGGTCACGGGCGTGGCCGCAGCCGTGGCGCCGCTGACCAGCAGCGTCGCGCGACCGGCGTCCTCGGTGCGCAGGTAGCGGATGGCGTCCACGGCCGCGTCGACCGAGTCGACCGCGACGGCGTCGGCCACCGCACCCAGCGCGGCGACGATCGCCTCCTCGTTCTCCGGGTCCACCGCCAGCAGCGCAGCCACGGACCCGACCAGACCGGGCTGGCCGTCCGCGGCGAGCAGCGCCCCGACGCCGTCCTTGCGCGTCAGGCTGAGCTCGAGGGTCTCGGCCCGGGACTCCAGCGCCGCACGCTCGCGCTCGGCGGCGCTCAGCCGGTCCTGCAGGGTGCTCAGCCGCTCGGTCGCCTGCTCGAGGGCCTCGACGGCCGCCTCGTGCTCGGCGTCGAGCCCCTCCTCGCCCTCCTCGACACCCGCCACCTGCGACTCGAGCACGGCGAACTCGGTCGTCGCCTCCTGCCCGCGCTGCTCGGCGGCCGCCAAGGACTCGCGCAGTCGCCCGAGCTCGGCCTGCGTCGCCTCGACGCGGCTGCGGCGTGCGGCCACCTGGCCGGCCAGCCGCGCGACGCCCTCGCGGCGGTCGGCGGCCCCCCGCAGCGCGGTGGCGACCTCCTTCTCGGCTCCCGTGGCCTCGGCCTCCGCCTCCTGGCGGGCGGTGACGGCGGCCTCGAGAGCGGCGCGGGCGAGCTCGACCTCGGCCGCGAGCTCGGCCTCGGCCGCGCGGACACGCTCGGCCTGGGCGGCGAGGTCGTCGGGGTCGGACCCCCCGGCGCGCTCCGGCCCGGCACTGCCGAGCAGGCGCACGCGGTCGGCGGCCAGCGAGGCCGTGCCCCGCAGCCGCTCGCGCAGCGACGACAGCCGGTACCAGACCTCGCTCGCCTCGCTCAGAGCAGGTGCCGCCTCGGCAGCCTCGCGCTCGAGCGTGGCCAGACGGGCGCGGGTCGCGGCGAGCGCGCCCTCGACCTCCTCGCGGCGGGCGCGCAGGGCGCTCTCGTCGGCGATCTCCTGCTCGAGCGTGGAGGTCAGCTGCGCGAGGTCGTCGGCCAGCAGCCGCGCGCGGGCGTCGCGCAGGTCCGCCTGGACGACCGCCGCCTTGCGGGCGACCTCCGCCTGCCGGCCGAGCGGGCCGAGCTGGCGGCGGATCTCCCCGGTCAGGTCCCCGAGCCGCGTGAGGTTGGCCTGCATCGACTCCAGCTTGCGGAGCGCCTTCTCCTTGCGCTTGCGGTGCTTGAGGACCCCTGCGGCCTCCTCGATGAACCCGCGGCGCTCCTCGGGGGTGGCGCGCAGGACCGCGTCGAGCTGGCCCTGGCCCACGATGACGTGCATCTCCCGGCCCAGGCCGGAGTCCGACAGCAGGTCCTGGATGTCCAGCAGCCGGCAGCCCTGGCCGTTGATCGCGTACTCGGACCCACCGTTGCGGAACAGCGTCCGCGAGATGGTGACCTCGGAGTACTCGATCGGCAGCGCGCCGTCGGCGTTGTCGATGGTGAGCGCCACCTCGGCGCGGCCCAGCGGCGGACGCCCGGCGGTGCCGGCGAAGATGACGTCCTCCATCTTGCCGCCGCGCAGCGACTTGGCGCCCTGCTCCCCCATCACCCAGGCCAAGGCGTCGACGACGTTGGACTTGCCCGAGCCGTTGGGCCCGACCACGCAGGTGACGCCCGGCTCGAAGTTCAGGGTCGTCGCCGAGGCGAACGACTTGAACCCCCGCAGGGTGAGGGTCTTGAGGTGCACGCACAGAGCCTAAGGTGCGCGCACCTCAGCTCCGGGGAGGCTGAGGTCAGAGCGCGGGGAACCAGAGGGCGATCTCGCGCGCGGCCGACTCCTGCGAGTCCGACCCGTGCACGAGGTTCTGGATGACCTTGAGGCCCCAGTCGCGGCCGAGGTCGCCCCGGATGGTGCCGGGGGCGGCGACCGTCGGGTCGGTGGCGCCGGCGAGCGAACGGAAGCCCTCGATCGCGCGGTGGCCCTCGGCGACGACCGCCAGGACCGGGCCGGAGCGCATGAACTCGATCAGCGGCGTGAGGAAGGGCTTGCCCGCGTGCTCGGCGTAGTGCTCGGCCAGCAGCTCGTCGGAGGCCTCGCGCAGCTCGACGGCGACGAGGGTGTAGCCCTTGGCCTCGATGCGGCGGACGATCTCCCCGGACAGCCCACGGCGGACGCCGTCCGGCTTGACGAGGACGAGGGTGCGCTGCGTGGTGGGTGCGTCAGTCATGGCCTGAACCCTATGACGGGTGCGGCGCTCTACGGACCGACCGCTCCCGGGTTCGCCGCATCGTACTCCGCCCGCTCCCGGTCGATCCTGCCGCCGAGGCGCAGCGCGACGACCCACAGGACGACGAAGATCGCGCCCACCGCGAACATCATCGGGATCACGAACCCGCCCGCCAGGACGAACACCTGGACGATCGAGCCGGCGAGGTAGCCGCCCGGCCGCGACACCAGGCCCGACAGCAGGATCAGCACCACGGACAGGCTCCCGCCCACCCACCAGATGGTGGAGGCGGGAGCGAGCCGCAGGCCGTACGCCACGAGCGTCGCGAAGAACACCAGGACGGCCTCGAGGACGAGGATCGTCTGGGTGAACTGGGGCTTCGCGGCACGCTTGCGGCGCACGGCCTGGCCGTCCGGGACGGTGGAGCTCATCGGGTCAGATTACCGGCGGGCGGAGGCCTCGACGTCGTCCGAGGCGGTGTCCCGCTGGGTCGGGAGCTCGTCGTGCGGGGAAGCCGAGAGCTCGTCGACGATGCCGGAGCCCGAGTCCGCGCCCGAGCCGTCGGCCGCGACGGCCTCGCCGCGGGCGACCATGCCGGCCACGTCGGACAGCTTGACCTCGCGCAGGAAGAGCGCGAGCACGAACCCGACGGCGATCACCGGCACGAGGTACCAGAACGAGGGCGCCAGCGCGTTGGTGAACGCGTCGATGACCCCGGTCTTGAGCGGCTCCGGCAGCGCCTGCACCGCTGCGGGCGTCAGGCTGGAGGCCTCGCCGCCCGAACCGGCAGGCGCCCCGGCGAAGACACCGGCCAGGTTGTCCGCCAGCTTCGTGGTGAACATGGTGCTGAACAGCGCCGTCCCGACCGCCGCACCGATCTCGCGGAAGAAGTTGTTCGTGCTGGTCGCGGTGCCGATCTCGTGCGGGTCGACCGAGTTCTGCACGGCCAGCACGATCGTCTGCATGACCAGGCCCATGCCCGCACCGAGCACGAAGATCATGGCGCCGAAGAGCCACATCGACATGTCCCCGGTGATCTGCGTGAGCCACGCGACGCCGCCCGTGGTGATGGCGAGGCCGACCACCGGGAAGATCTTGTAGCGGCCGGTCCTCGTGATCGCGATGCCCGAGCCGATCGCGGTGATCATGACGCCGACCATCATCGGGAGCAGGAGGAAGCCCGACTCGGTCACACCGGCGCCGGTGGACATCTGCAGGAACGTCGGCAGGAAGGCCAGGGCGGAGAACATGCCCATGCCGAGGATGAGGCCGATCGCCGTGGCGATGGTGAAGGTCGGGTTCTTGAACAGGCGCAGCGGCAGCAGGGGCTCCTGCGCGCGGAGCTCGACCATGATGAACGCGGCGATCGAGACGAGCGTGCCGATCACCAGCGCGAGCAGGCCCGGGTCGGACCAGTCGTAGCCCCGGTTGCCGGTCCAGCTGTCCCAGCTCGTGGCCAGCACGAGGCCGGACGTGGCGATCACCATGAAGAAGATTCCGGCGACGTCGATCTTCTTGCCCGAGCGGTGCGTGGGCAGCTTGAGGGTGAACCAGGCCACGGCGAACGCCGCGACGCCGATCGGGATGTTGATCCAGAAGCACCAGCGCCAGTCGGCGTGCTGCGTGAACAGGCCGCCCAGGAGCGGGCCGATGACGGCGGAGATGCCGAACAGCGCGCCCATCGGGCCCATGTACTTGCCGCGGTCCTTGGCGGGCACGATGTCCGCGATGATCGCCTGCGACAGGATCATCAGACCACCACCGCCGAGGCCCTGGACGCCACGCCAGAACACGAGCTCGCCGAACGACTGGGCGAACCCCGCACCGGCCGAGGCCAGCGTGAACAGGCCGATGGCGACGAGGAACGGCCAGCGCCGGCCCCAGAGGTCACCGAACTTGCCGTACAGCGGCATGACGATCGCGATCGCCAGGATGTAGGCGGTGACCACCCACCCCTGGTGCTCGACACCGTTGAGCTCACCGACGATCGTCGGCATCGCCGTGCCGACGATCGACTGGTCGAGGGACGACATGAACATGCCGGCCATGAGGGCGCCGAAGATCAGCCAGACGGTCTTGGGGGTGAGGACGATCAGCGGCTTGTCGGCGGCTGGGGCCTCGGGGGCTGCGATGGCCATGCGGGGAGAACCTCGTTCTGGGGTGTGTGGGCGGGTCGAGAAGATCAGTCGGACAGGATCGAGCGCAGGTCGGTGACCACGGCGGTGAGGTGCTCCTCCGCACCACCGGCACCGCCGGCGGCGTCCCACCGCATGAACGTCGCGTGGGTGAGGAAGAGCAGCGTGGCGCCGACGATCTCCGAGGAGTACGGGGGGTCGTCGCCCAGGCGGCGCTCGACGAGAGCGGAGAGCTGGCCCTTGTGCTGCTCCATCCACGCGAGGTGGCGGGCGAGCAGGCGCGGCTCCTTCGCGGCGAGCTCGAGGGCGCGGGCGAGCCGCTGACGCCCCATCGGAGGGTCGCTGAGGAACGAGCTGACGAGCGCCTGGAGGTCGGCGAGCAGGTGGCCTGTGGGCCCACCGGCAGCGAACGTCTCGCCGGCGGCCGAGTCGAAGGGCCACGGGGTGTGGCCGAGCACCGCGTCGTCCTTGGTCTCGAAGTAGTTGAAGAAGGTGCGGACCGAGACGCCGGCCTCCTCGCAGATCGCGTCGACCGTGACCGCGTCCAGGCCGTGCTCGCCGACCAGCCGGTGGGTCGCGTCGATCAGCACCTCGCGCCGCGCGCGCTTCTTGCGCTCACGCAGGCCGAGGAGCTCGGGCTGGTCGACGGAAGTGTTCTGCACGAGGTGCAACATTACATGCACTGCAACTTTGCAGTGAACGCACCTTTCTGTGCCGTCCCTCACACGGGCGGGTCAGACCTCGCCGAAGCCACCCTCGACCGCAGCGACGAGCGCGTCCCGCGCCTCGGCCGCCTGGGCGCCCTCCGCCTCGATCCGGAGCTCCACGCCCTGCTTGGCGCCCAGCTTCATGAGCTCGAGCACGCTGGCCGCGTTGGCGCCGTTCACCCGGACCTTGGCGTCGTACGCGGCGAGCATGCGCGCGACCACGGCCGCCGGTCGGGCGTGCAGGCCGAGCGGGTTGCGCAGCACCGTGGTGGCCCTAAGCACCCCGTCGCCCGAGGTCGCGGCGGCCTCCGTCGGCGCGGCGGCGGACGCGAACGTCGACCCGGCGTGCTCGGCGGACGCGAGCACGCCCGCGAGATCCGCTCCCCCGTGCGCCGTGACGGCCGCGGCGACCGCACCCTCGACGAACGGCGCGTCCGCGAGCCGCACCCGCGCGGCGACGTCCTCGTCGAGCAGCTCCAGCACCGACTCCGCGGTGAGCACCGCCGAGCCGAGGTCGGTGAGCACGACCGCCGAACGACCGTCCTGCGTCGCCTGCGTGAGCGCGGCCTCCACGGTGTCGTAGCTGGTGCCGAGCCCGCCGTCCTGCATGCCGCCCGCCGCGAGGAGCAGCACGCCCGGTGCCATCTGCTCCGCAAGCTCGACGGCGCCCTCGGCCAGCCCGCGCGAGTGCGAGACCAGGACGAGCGCGACCGGTGCCGGCTCGCGCTCGACGGCCCCGCCGCTCACTCCGCGGCCTGGGCGGCGGCGCGCAGGATGAGCTCGGTCGAGCGCGCCCCGGGATCGAGGTGCCCGGCCGACCGCTCCCCCAGGTAGCTGGCCCGGCCCTTGGTGGCGACGAGCGGGATGGTCGCCTYGGCGCCCTCGTGGGCCGCGTCCGCCGCCGCGCTGAGCACGTCGGCCGGCGAGGCACCGGAGTCCGCGGCGGCGACGGCCGCCTCGGTGGCCGGGGTCCAGGCGTCGACCATCGTCTTCTCGCCCGTGGTCGCCTTGCCGCGCGCCACGATCCCCTCGAGCGCCGCCTCCAGGAGCGCGACGACCCCCTGGCTGTCCAGCTCGGGGACGCCCGTGGCCTTCGCCGCCCGCAGGTACGCGGTGCCGTACAGCGGTCCGGCGGCACCGCCGACCGTGGACATGAGCGTGGTGGCGACGAGCTTGAGCACCTCGCCGATGTCCGCGGGCGCCCCGTCGAGCGCGTCGAGCTTTGCCACGACCGCCGTGAAGCCGCGGGTCATGTTCTCGCCGTGGTCCCCGTCGCCGATCTGACGGTCGAGCTCGATCAGCTCGTCCCGGTGCTCGATGACGGTCTGCGCCGAGCGGCGCACCCAGTCGACCGCCCATGCCACGTCCAGCGTCATGCCCACGCTCCCTCGAGCAAGTCAGATGAGTCCCACGCTGATGCCGACGGTCCTCGTCCGGTCACCAGCGCAGGGCGGTGGTGTGCACGGGGGCGTCCCACAGGGCGGTCAGCTCGTCGTCCAGACGGAGGACGGTCACCGACGCACCCTGCATCTCTAGCGATGTCACGTAGTTGCCGACGAGCGAGCGGGTCACCTCGACCCCCCGCTCCTCCAGCAACGCGCGAGCCCGACGATAGACGACGTAGAGCTCCGAGGCGGGTGTGCCACCCATGCCGTTCACGAAGAGCAGCACCTTCTCACCGCTGCTCAGGTTCAGGTCGTCCGCGACCGGGGTCAGGAGCATCTCGGTGATCTCGTCGGCGCTCGCGAGCGGGATCCTTCGCCGACCCGGTTCGCCGTGGATGCCGATGCCGATCTCGATCTCGTCGTCGGGCAGGTCGAAGCTCGGCTTGCCCGCGTGCGGGACCGTGCAGGCGGTGAGCGCGACCCCCATGGACCGGACGTTCGCGATGACCTTCTCGGCCACGGCGACGACCGCGTCCAGGTCGTCGCCGCGCTCGGCGGCGGCGCCCGCGATCTTCTCGACCGCGACCGTGCCGGCCACGCCGCGGCGCCCCGCGGTGTACAGCGAGTCCTCGACCGCGACGTCGTCGTTGACCACGACGCTGCGGACGGTCACGCCGTCGGCCTCCGCGAGCTCGGCGGCCGTCTCGAAGTTCAGCACGTCGCCCGTGTAGTTCTTCACGATCGCCAGCACGCCCGCGCCCGAGTCGGCCGCCTGGAGCGCCGGGGCGATCTGGTCCGGGGTCGGCGACGTGAACATCGCCCCGGGCACGGCGGCGTCGAGCATGCCGACGCCGACGAACCCCCCGTGCAGCGGCTCGTGACCCGAGCCGCCCCCGCTCACGAGCCCGACCTTGCCGGCGCTCGCCCCGCCCGCTCGTGCGACGAACCACGGGTCGGAGTGGATCGTCACGACGTCCGGGTGCGCGGCACCGAAGCCCTCGAGGGACTCGGCCACGACGGTCTGCGGGTCGTTGATGAGCTTCTTCACTGCAGCCATCCCTTCCACCGGGCACCCACGGCGAGGCCCGCACGTCCGTCGCGGACTTCGGCGTCCCGACAAACCTCACCTTGTTGTCGGGCAATGCGGGCGTCAAGGGGAGGACGTGCGCCGTCGGTGCACATTCGTGCAGAGCGGCGTGCGACCACCCGTGCGTCACCCGGACGGGTGACCAGGAGTCAGGGGCGACCCAGCAGCCGGCGCGCCTCGGCGACCAGGAGGATCGAGCCGGTCACGAGCACGCCGGAACCGCGCTCGACCTCGCTCTCCGCGCGTGACACCGCGAGGTCGAGAGCGTCGTTGAGCCGCTCGGCCACGTGCACCCGGTCCTCGCCGAAGATGTCGATCGCCACCTCGGCCAGGTCCTCGACGTCGAGCGCGCGGGTGTTCGATGCACGCGTGATCACCACCTCGGCCAGCACGGGCTCGAGCAGCGAGAGCATCCCCTCGGGGTCCTTGTCCGCCATCACCCCGACGATGCCGACGAGGCGGTGGAACTCGAACGCCTCCTCGATCGCGGTGACCAGCGCCTCGACGCCCGCCGGGTTGTGCGCGCCGTCGACGATGATCGTGGGGCTGGACCGCACCACCTCGAGCCGGCCGGGCGAGTCCACGTCCGCGAACGCGACCTCGACGATGCCCGGGTCCAGGGCGCGACCACCGGTGAGGAGGGCCTCCGCTGCGGTCAGCGCCAGCAGGGCGTTGTGCGCCTGGAACTCCCCGTGCAGCGGCAGGAAGATCTCCGTGTAGGTGCCGCCGAGCGTCTGCAGGGTGATGAGCTGACCGCCCACGGCCACCTGCCGCTCGCCGACCTCGATGTCCACGCCCTCGCGCACGACGCGCGCGCCCTTCTCGGCCGCGGCCGCGAGCACGACGCCCTCGACGTCCTCCTGCTGGCTCGCCAGGACGAGCGTCGCGCCGTCCTTGACGATCCCCGCCTTGACCGACGCGATGTCCAGCAGCGTGTCACCGAGGTACCGCTCGTGGTCCATCGAGATCGGCGTGATGATCGCGACCTCGCCGTCGGCGACGTTGGTGGAGTCCCACAGACCGCCCATGCCGACCTCGATCACCGCGACGTCCACCGGGGCGTCCGCGAACGCGGCGAACGCCATCACCGTGAACACCTCGAAGAACGAGAGCTGCGGCTTGCCCTCCTGCGCCGAGCGCTGGTCGACCAGGTGCACGTACGGCGCCACGTCCTGCCACACCTCGACGAACCGCTCGTCGCTGATGGGCTCGCCGTCGATGACGATCCGCTCGTTGACGCGGGACAGGTGCGGGCTGGTGAACCGGCCGGTGCGCAGGCCGTGCTCGCGGACCAGCCGCTCGACCATGCGCGCGGTCGACGTCTTGCCGTTGGTGCCCGTGATGTGCACGACGCGGTAGGCCTTCTGGGGGTCGCCCAGCAGCTCCATGACGGCGAGCGTGCGGTCGAACGACGGGTCGATCTCGTGCTCGGGCGCGCGCGCCAGGATGCCGCGGTACACCTCGTCGGCGGCGTCCCGGGCCTCCTTCTCGGCCTGCGTGCGCAGGTGCTCCGATCCTCCGTGCTGACGTGGGCTCATGCCTCGTACCCTCCGGCGTCGACGGCTTCCACCGTGACCTCGAGCTGCGCGACGGCGTCCTGGACCGTGACCGAGACGGCCAGGGTCTCCCGCCCGATGGTGTCCTGGTGCCGCTCGACAGCGGCCAGGTGCTCGGCCGGGACTCCGAGCGTGAGCAGGATCCGGTCCCCCACCTGCAGGCCGGCGGCCTTGCGGGCGTCCTGCACGGCACGCACGACGTCGCGGGCGTAGCCCTCGGCGCGCAGGTCGTCGTCGAGCGTGAGGTCGAGCACGACGAACCCGCCACCGGGCAGGACCGCCGCCGCTCCCCCGTCGGCGCCGACCACCGTCGTCAGCTCGTACTCCGCCGGTTCGAGCGCCACGTCGCCGTCGCCGGTGGTGACCACGACCGCGTCACCCTCCACGCGCCACGCCCCGGAACGCGCGGCCTGGATCACGGCCTGCACGCCCCTGCCGAGCCGCGGGCCGGCGGCCCGGGCGTTCACCGCGAGGCGCTGCGTGATGCCGAAGCGCTCCGCGGTGCCGGCGTCTGCCGTGACCAGCTCGACGCGCTTGACGTTGAGCTCGGCCGCGAGCAGGTCGGCGTACGGCGCCAGGGCGTCCGCGTCGTCGACCGCCACGGTGAGCGTGTGCAACGGCTGCCGGACGCGCACCGCCGCCGCCTTGCGCAGGCCCAGCGCGGTCGACGTGACGGCGCGGACCTGGTCCATCGCGGCCACCAGCTCGGTGTCCACGGTCGCGGCGTCCGGCGTCGGCCAGTCCGTCAGGTGCACGCTGCGCCCGCCGGTCAGCCCGCGCCAGACCTCCTCCGACACCAGCGGCGCGAGCGGAGCCATGACGCGCGTGAGCACCTCGAGCGAGGTCCAGAGCGTGTCGAAGGCGTCGGCGTCCTCGGCCCAGAACCGGTCCCGCTGCGTGCGGACGTACCAGTTGGTGAGGACGTCGAGGTGCTCGCGCACGGTCTCGCACGCGGCCGCGATGTCGTAGGCGTCGAGCTGGGCGGTCGTCGTCGCGACGAGGTCACGCGTGCGCGCCAGGACGTAGCGGTCCATGGGCGCGAGCGTGGCAGCCCGCGCCGCATCGACCGGCGTGGCCGTGTACCCGGCACCGTTGTCCGCGGCGCCGGCGTACAGGGCGAAGAAGTAGTACGTGCTCCACAGCGGAAGCAGCACCTGTCGCACGCCGTCGCGGATGCCCTCCTCGCCCACGATGAGGTTGCCCCCGCGCAGGATCGAGCTCGACATGAGGAACCAGCGCACGGCGTCCGAGCCGTACAGGTCCCACATCTCGACCGGGTCGGGGAAGTTGCGCAGCGACTTGCTGGCCTTGCGGCCGTCGTCGCCGAGCACGATGCCGTGGCACATGCAGTTGCGGAACGCCGGCCGGTCGAACAGCGCCGTGGCCAGCACGTGCAGCGTGTAGAACCAGCCGCGGGTCTGGCCGATGTACTCGACGATGAAGTCGCCCGGGTAGTGGTGCTCGAACCAGTCGGCGTTCTCGAACGGGTAGTGCACCTGGGCGAACGGCATCGAGCCCGAGTCGAACCACACGTCCAGGACGTCGGGGATGCGGCGCATCGTCGAGGCGCCCGTGGGGTCGTCCGGGTTCGGGCGCGTCAGCTCGTCGATGAACGGTCGGTGCAGGTCCGGCTCGCCCGCCTCGTTCGTCGGCACCCTGCCGAAGTCCGCCTCCAGCTCGGCCAGCGAACCGTACACGTCGACGCGCGGGTAGGACGGGTCGTCCGACACCCACACGGGGATCGGCGTGCCCCAGTAACGGTTGCGGCTGATCGACCAGTCGCGTGCGTTCGACAGCCACTTGCCGAACTGGCCGTCCTTGATGTGCTCGGGGGTCCAGGAGATGTCCTGGTTGAGCTCGACCATGCGGTCGCGGAAGTCGCTCACGCGCACGAACCAGCTGGTCACCGCCTTGTAGATCAGCGGGTTCCGGCAGCGCCAGCAGTGCGGGTAGGAGTGCTCGTAGGTCTCGTGGCGCACGAGGACGCTGCGCTGGTCCTCCGCGACTCGGGCCAGCGGGCCGGTGCCGGCCTTGAGGTCCGCGATGATCGGCTTGTTGGCGTCGAACACCAGCTGCCCGACGTAGTCCGGCACCTCGGTGGTGAACAGGCCCTTGGAGTCGACGGGCACGACGGGCGCGATGCCGACGGCCTCGCACGCGACCATGTCGTCCTCACCGAACGCGGGCGCCATGTGCACGATGCCCGAGCCGTCCTCGGTGGTGACGAAGTCGCCGAGCAGCACCTGGTGGGCGTTCTCGCGGCCGACGAAGTAGTCGAACGCGGGCGTGTAGCGGCGGCCTGCGAGCTCCCGTCCCTTGACGGTGGCCACGACCGTGGCCTCCCCGAGCTCCTTGGCGTAGGCGCCCAGGCGCGCGGCCGCGAGCACCACGAGCTCGCCCGCGAGCGCCGAGCCGGGTCCCGGCTCGACGGTCACGTAGTCRACGTCCGGGCCGACCGCGATCGCGAGGTTGCTCGGCAGGGTCCACGGGGTCGTCGTCCAGATGAGGGCCAGCTCGCCGGTCTCCAGGCGCAGGCCTACCGTCAGCGCGGGGTCCTGGCGCGACTGGTAGACGTCGTCGTCCATCCGCAGCTCGTGGTTGGAGAGCGGGGTCTCGTCGCGCCAGCAGTACGGCAGCACGCGGTAGCCCTCGTACGCCATGTCCTGGTCGTACAGGCGCTTGAACGCCCAGATGACCGACTCCATGAACGTGACGTCGAGCGTCTTGTAGTCGTGGTCGAAGTCGACCCAGCGCGCCTGGCGCGTCACGTACTCGCGCCACTCCCCCGTGTACCGCAGCACCGACTCGCGGCACGCCTGGTTGAACGCGGCCAGGCCCATCTCCTCGATCTGGGAGGTGTCGGTGATGCCGAGCAGGCGCTGCGCCTCGAGCTCGGCGGGGAGCCCGTGGGTGTCCCAGCCGAACCGGCGCTCGACGCGGTGCCCGCGCATGGTCTGGTAGCGCGGCACGACGTCCTTGGCGTACCCGGTGAGCAGGTGGCCGTAGTGCGGCAGGCCGTTGGCGAACGGGGGGCCGTCGTAGAAGACGTACTCGTTGCTGCCGTGCTCGCCGGCCTCGCGGGCGTCGATGGACGCCTGGAACGTGCCGTCGGCCTCCCAGTAGGCGAGCACGTCCTTCTCGAGGGACGGCAGGTCCGGGGATGCGGGAACGTCGGACTGGCGGTGCAGCGGGTAGGCCACCGTGCGGCTCTCCTGTGGTCGGCACCCGGTGGGGTGCGTCGCTCTCGGCTGCGAGGACGATGGGACCCGGACCGGCCGGGCTCTACCGCGGTACCACCTCGCTTGCCGGCTCCCCTGGCGGGTCGTCGACCACTTCGTGAGGGCTGTGACGGGCCTACCCGTCCGGTTCTACTGGGGTGCTCGCGCACCTGTTCTTCCGGAGGCTCACCGGTGATGGCCGGGTCGACGCCTGTGCGGCCCAGGGTAACGCAGACGCCGGTGCGAGGCCGTCCTGCTTTTCCGGGCATCATCGACCGGTGACCTCTCCCCTCGTCCTCCTCGACCTCGACGGCACGCTGACCGACTCGGCTCCCGGCATCACCGCGGCGATCGCCACCACCTACCGGACGCTCGGCCTCCCCGTGCCGTCGCCGGAGGAGCTCCGCTCGTTCGTCGGGCCGCCGATCACGGAGAGCTTCTCCGCGCACGGGGTCCCGCAGGGCCGGGTGGCCGAGGCGGTCCGGGCGTACCGGGAGGTGTTCGTCGACGGGATGATCCGCGACAACCGCGTGTACGACGGCATCCCCGACGTGCTCACGCAGCTGCGGGCGGGCGGTCTGCGGCTCGTCGTCGCCACCTCGAAGCCCGAGATCTACGCCCGCCCGATCTGCGACGCGTTCGGGCTCACCGCGCTCGTCGACGGCGTGTTCGGCGCCCCCGTGGACGAGTCGACGTCGACCAAGGCGGACGTCATCGCGGCGGCGCTGGCCGCGAACCCGGACGCGCACCCGCTGGTGATGGTGGGTGACCGGGAGCACGACGTGCACGGCGCCCAGGTGCACGGCATCGAGACGATCGGGGTGACCTGGGGCTACGCCGCGACGGGCGAGCTGGTCGCGGCCGGCGTCGCCGAGCTGGTCGACACGCCGTCCGAGCTGACCGGCGCCGTGCTCCGCAGACTGGTCGCCGCGACCGCTTGACCTTGACGCTGCGTCAACTCCTACCGTGGACGGCATGGAGGCATCGATCCAGGAGGTGGCCCGGCTGACGGGCACCACCAGCCGCACCCTGCGGCACTACGACGCGATCGGGCTGCTCGAGCCCAGCCGCGTCGGCGACAACGGGTACCGCTGGTACGACGACCAGTCGCTGGTCCGGTTGCAGCGGATCCTCCTGCTGCGCCGCCTCGGGCTCGGGCTGCCGGACATCCGGCGCGTGCTCGAGCGGGAGCAGGACGAGACCACCGCGCTGCGCCACCACCTCGAGTGGCTGCGCAGCGAGCAGCGTCGGCTGGAGCGGCAGGCCGCCTCGGTCGAACGGACCATCACCGCACGACAGAACGGAGGGCCGCTCATGGCCGAGGACATGTTCGACGGGTTCGACCACACCGAGCACAAGGAGGAGGTCGAGCGTCGCTGGGGCGCCGACGCGTACGCGACG
Organism: Cellulomonas sp. P1_G12_2; assembly: GCF_056405535.1. Classification (NCBI taxonomy): domain Bacteria; kingdom Bacillati; phylum Actinomycetota; class Actinomycetes; order Micrococcales; family Cellulomonadaceae; genus Cellulomonas; species Cellulomonas sp. P1_G12_2. Next base: position 35,911 of record NZ_JBFUBX010000007.1, read on the forward strand.
TCGGACGCCTGGTGGCGTGGGATGACCGATGCCGAGAGGGCGGAGTGGAAGGCGACGACCGCACGGCTCGCCACCGAGTGGGGCGCCGCGGCGGCCGCGGGTGCGGACCCCACGTCCGAGGAGGCACAGGAGCTCGCGGCACGGCACGTCGCGTGGCTCGGCAGCATCCCGGGGACGCCGGGGCACGGGTCGACCCCCGTCAAGGACTACGTGGTCGGGCTCGCGGAGATGTACGTGGCCGACCCGCGGTTCGCGGAGAACTACGGCGGCGAGCAGGGGGCGACGTTCGTCCGCGACGCGCTGCACGAGTACGCCGCGCGCCACCTGTAGGGACCAGGCAGCGCTCGCTACGTCGTCCGGCGCAGCGAGCGCTGCCAGTCGGCGTGCAGGTCCGCGAACCGACCGCCGGCCGCGACCAGCGCGTCCGGTGCTCCGTCCTCCACGATCCGGCCGCCCTCGATCACCAGCACGCGGTCCGAGCCCATGACCGTGGAGAGCCGGTGCGCGATGACGACCGACGTGCGGTCGGCGAGCAGGGTCTGCAGACCGCGCTGCACCAGTGCCTCGCCCGGCACGTCCAGCGAGCTGGTCGCCTCGTCCAGGATCAGCAGCGCGGGATCGGCCAGGAACGCGCGCGCGAACGACACCAGCTGGCGCTGGCCGGCCGAGAGCCGCACCCCGCGCTTGTCCACCTCGGTGGCGTACCCGTCGGGCATGGACGCGATGAGGTCGTGCACACCGACCGCACGAGCGGCCGCCTCGATCTCCGCGGACGTGGCCTCGGGCTTGCCGAGCGCGATGTTCGCCCCGACCGATCCGGAGAACAGGTACGCCTCCTGCGTCACCATGACGACCGCCCGGCGCAGGTCGCCCGGGTCGATGTCGCGCAGGTCCAGGCCGTCGAGTCGGACCGCCCCCGCGCGCACGTCGTAGAACCGCGCGAGCAGCTTGGCGATGGTCGACTTGCCCGCACCGGTCTCCCCCACCAGCGCGATCGACTGCCCGGACGGCACGTGCAGGTCGACGTGCGGCAGGACCGTCGGACCGGTGCCGTAGCCGAACTCGACGTCCTCGAACCGGACGTCGCCCCGGGCGTGCGGCAACCGTGTCGGACGGACCGGCTCCGGCACGGTCGGCTCCTCGGCCAGAAGCGACGCGACCTTCTCGAGCGCGGCCGTCGCCGACTGGAAGGAGTTGTAGAACATCCCGATCTGCGCGAGCGGGTTGAAGAACCGCCGCGCGTAGAGGACGGCCGCGACGAGCACCCCGACCTCGAGCCCGCCGTCGAGCGCCCGCAGGCCCCCGACGAGCAGCACGGTCGCGACCGTGACGTTGCCGATGAGCACGAGGCCGGTGTCGAAGACGCCGTTGAGCCGGATCGACCGCGCGTTCGTCTCCCGGTAGTCCTCCGCGAGCTCCCCGTAGACACCGCTGACCTGGGGCTCCCGGCGGAACGCCTGGACCGCGCGGATGCCCGTCATGGTCTCCACGAACCGCACGATGAGCCGGGCGGCCGCGGTCCGCTGCTTGCGGTACTGGACCTGCGAGCGCACCTGGAACCAGCGCGTGAGGATGACGCCGGGCACCACGGCGATGAGCAGGACCAGCCCGCTGCGCCAGTCGAGGAGGACCAGGGACACGGCCGTGAACAGCATGGCCAGCACACCGGACGCCAGCGTGGTGACGCCGCCGTCGAGGAGCTCGCGGAGGGCGTCCACGTCGGAGGTCTGCCGGGAGATGATCCGGCCCGACGTGTACCTCTCGTGGAACTCCAGGCTGAGCCGCTGGGTGTGCCGGAACACCCGGCGCCGCAGGTCCAGCAGCATGGTCTGGCTCACGCGGGCCGACGCCCGGACCGTCGCGGCGGTGAGCAGCCCGCCCAGCAGCGCGGCCGCGAGGTACGCGGCCGTCGCCAGGGTGATCGGCCGCGCGTCGCCGGCCGTCAGGGCCGGGAGCGCCTGGTCGATCCCGTACGCGACGAGCGCCGGGCCGGCCACGGCGGCCAGCTGCGAGCCCACGACCAGTGCCGCGGTCGCCCACGCCGCCCGCGCGACGGGCCGCAGCAGCGACCGGAGCAGACCGAGCGACCGCCGCCGGATGCGCCGCGACTCCTCGCGGCCGGTCTCGACACCGTAGGCCTCCGAGGTCACGGCGCTCACGGCCGCACCTGCGCGAGCTCGTCGGTCTCCGCCTCGTCCAGCGCCGACAGCGCCGTGAGCACATACCGGTAGTGCGGGTGGGTCGAGAGCAGGTCTGCGTGCCGGCCGACCCCCGTGATCCGCCCGTCCTCGAGCACGGCCACGCGGTCCGCCAGCGCGACGGTTGACGGGCGGTGCGCGACGACGAGCGTCGTGGTGCCGGTGAGCATCTCGCGCAGCCGGACCGTGACCGCCGCCTCCGTGGTGACGTCGAGCGCCGAGAGCGGGTCGTCGAGCAGGAGCACCCGCGGTCGGACGGCGATCGCGCGCGCCAGGGCGACGCGCTGGCGCTGACCGCCCGACAAGCTCAGCCCTTCCTCGCCGATCACGGTGTCGAGCCCGTCGGGCAGGTCGTAGGCGAACCCCGCGCGGGCGACCTCGAGGGCCTCGCGCACCAGGTCGTCGGCCGCAGCGCCGGTGAGGTCCGTGCCGAGCAGGACGTTCTCGCGCACGGACGCCGAGAACAGGATCGGGTCCTCGAACGCGATCGACACGGCCGAGCGCAGGTCGGCGCGCGTGAGGTCGCGGACGTCCACGCCGTCGATCCGCACGCTGCCCGCGGTGACGTCGTACAGGCGCGGGACGAGCTGAAGCAGGGTCGTCTTGCCGCTGCCGGTGAGCCCGACCAGGGCCATCGTCTCCCCCGGCTCGAGCACCAGGTCGATGCCCGCGAGGATGTCCGAGCCGCCGCGCGGGTGGACGAAGTGCACGCCCGAGAGCTCGACGCGCGAGCCGGCGGGGTCCGCGACCGGCAGCGCCACCGGCGTCCCTGGGTCCTGGACGGTCGACCCCGTGTCCATCACCTGCAGGTACCGGTCGGTCGCGGCCTTCGCGTCCAGCGTCATCGCGAGCAGCATGCCGAGCCGCTCCACCGGGCTGTTCACCACGGCCGCGGTGGCGAAGAACGCGACGAGCGCGCCGACGCTGAGCTCGCCGCGGGACGTGAGCACGACGCCGATCCCGAGGGAGACCGCGAGGATCGCCTCCGGGATGGCCCCGAGCGCGAACGAGACGCGTGAGAGGGTCCTGGCCTTGTGCACCTCGGTGGTCCGCAGCTCGTCCGCCTGCCGCGCGAAGTCGTCCAGCGCGTCGTCGCCACGGCCGAAGGCCTTGAGCACGCGGATGCCGTGCACCGACTCCTCGACGGTCGTGGCCAGGTCCCCCGCCTGGTCCCGGGCCTGCCGGGCGACCACCTTGTAGTCCTGGCGGAACCGGAAGCCGAGCCAGATCATGGGCGCCGCGCCCACCAGGTACACGAGGCCGAGCACCCAGCTGGTGGCGAGCATGAGCCCGACGCCGACGATCACGGTCGTGGCGCTGACCAGCAGCATCACCAGGCCGAAGACCGTCCAGCGCCGGATCGTGCCGAGGTCCGACATGATCCGCGACAGCAGCTGCCCGCCGGACCACCGGTCGTGGAACTCGACCGGCAGGTCGAGCAGGTGCCGGAACAGGTCGGTGCGCATGTCCCGCTCCACCGACGTGCCCGGCGCGAGGATCAGGGCGCGGCGGCACCAGACGAGGAACGCCTCCAGCAGCCCGAGCCCGAGGATCGCCAGGGCCCCCAGGACCACCCCGCGCTCCGACCCCTCGCTCAGCAGCGGACCGTTGACGATCACGCGCAGCACCTGCGGGACCGCGAGCGCGAGCAGGCTGGCGCCGAGCGCGGTCAGGCCACCGAGCGCGATGCGCGGGAGCGCCGGCCGCGCCCAGCGGTGCAGGCGCAGGAGTACCCGGGTGGTGGATTCTGGGGAGGGCACCGCTCCACCCTACGTACGCCCTCTGACAGTTGCCCGACCGATCTCACACGCCGGTGCGGGCCACCTTGTTGTTGCTGGCCTGCGCGCGCGGACGGACCACCAGGAGGTCCACGTTGACGTGCGCGGGACGGCTGAGCGACCACGCGATGGCGTCGGCGATGTCGTCCGCGACCAGGGGCTCGTACCCGGCGTAGACCGCCGCTGCCCGCTCGCTGTCCCCGTCGAAGCGGACCATGGAGAACTCCTCGGTGGCCACTGCGCCGGGCGCGATCTCGATGATCCGGATGGGCTCGCCGAGGATCTCCCAGCGCAGCGTCGTGGCGAGCATGCGCTCCGCGTGCTTGGCCCCGACGTACCCGGCGCCGCCCTCGTAGGTGCCGTGCGCCGCGGTCGAGGTGACCACGACGATGTCCCCGCCGTCGCCCGCCCGCAGCTGCGGGAGCATGGCCTGCGTGACGCGCAGCGTGCCCAGCACGTTGAGCTCGTACATCTGCCGCCAGTGCGCCAGGTCGGCCGACTCCACGGGGTCGAGCCCGAACGCGCCGCCCGCGTTGTTCACGAGCACGTCGAGCGGGCCACCGTCGGCCACCTGGGCCGCGAGGCGCGCGACGTCCGCGTCGTCGGTGACGTCCGCGACGATCGTGTCCGCCCCGGTCTCCTGCGCCAGGGCGCTCAGACGGTCGGCGCGGCGGGCGGTCGCGACGACGTCCCAGCCCTCCGCGCGCAGGCGGCGGACGGTCGCGGCGCCGATCCCGGAGGACGCCCCCGTGACGAGGGCGCGACGGGGTCGGGGCGTGGCTGTGCTCATGCAGGAACTCCAGTGCTGGTGTCGGACTGGGCAGAAGGCTAGGCGACCTCGGCGAGCACCTCGGTCAGGAGGGCGAGCCCGGACGCGGCCTCGTCGGGGGTGACGACGCAGGGCGGGACGACGTGCACGCGGTTGTCCGCGAGGAACGGGAGCAGCCCGCGGGCGAGCGCCCCGGCCTTGATGCGACCCATGAGGGCGGCGTCGACAGGCTCGCGGGTCTCCTGGTCCTTGACCAGCTCGACGGCCCAGAACACCCCGAGCCCGCGTACCTCGCCCACGAGCGGGTTCTTCTCGGCCAGCTCGGCGAGCCCCGGTCCGAGCACGTCGCGCCCGATGGCGTCGGCGTTCTCGACGATGCCCTCCTCCGCCATGGCGTCGAGCGCCGCGACGATCGAGCCCATCGCGAGCGGGTGCCCCGAGTAGGTGAGCCCGCCGGGGAACACCCGGTCGTCGAACGTCGTCGCGATCGGCTCGCTGAGGATCACGCCGCCCGCGGGCACGTACCCGGAGTTCACGCCCTTGGCGAAGGTGATGAGGTCCGGGACCACGTCGAACGAGTCGAACGCGAACCACTGGCCCGTGCGGCCGAACCCCGCCATGACCTCGTCGAGGATGAGCAGGATGCCGTACCGGTCGGCGATCGCGCGCACGCCGGCCAGGTACCCCGGCGGCGGCACCAGCACACCGGCCGTGCCCGGGATGGTCTCCAGGAGGATCGCCGCGACCGACGTCGGACCCTCGGCCTGGATCACTCGCTCCAGGTGGTGCAGGGCGCGCTCGCTCTCCTGCTCCGGCGTGGTCGCCCAGAACTCCGAGCGGTACAGGTACGGGCCGAAGTGGTGCACGTGCGCGCGGGCGTACTCGTTGGGCACGCGCCGCCAGTCCCCCGTCGCCACCACGGCCGCCCCGGTGTTCCCGTGGTACGACCGGTAGGCCGACACCACCTTGTCGCGGCCGGTGTGCAGGCGGGCCATGCGGATCGCGTTCTCGTTGGCGTCAGCGCCGCCGTTGGTGAAGAACACCGACGAGAACCCCGCCGGCGCGTGGCTCAGGATCTTCTCGGCGGCGCGCCCGCGCGTGAGGTTGGCGGTCGCCGGCGCCACGGTGGTGAGCGTCGCAGCCTGCTCCTGGATGGCCGCGACCACCTTGGGGTGCTGGTGCCCGATGTTGGTGTTCACCAGCTGGCTGGAGAAGTCCAGGTACCTGCGGCCCGCGTGGTCCCACACGGTCGACCCGAGCCCGCCCGCGATGACCAGCGGGTTCAGGTGCGCCTGCGCCGACCACGAGTGGAAGACGTGGTCGCGGTCGAGACGCAGCGCGGTGGCGTCGTCGTCGGTGCTCATGGTGCCTCTCCTTGGTGGTGCGGACCGCG
>NZ_JBFUBX010000007.1:42075-189096 GCF_056405535.1 Cellulomonas sp. P1_G12_2
CCCCCCCCCCCCCGCGACGGGTCAGTTGCCGCCGGCCTCGAGTGTGACGTCGATGGGCTCGAAGCCCTCGCCGGACACGTCGACGCCCTCGTCTTCCAGCTCGGCCAAGGCCTTCTCGACGTACTCGTTGGTGTACGCCTCGGCATCCGGCTCGGTCGTGATGACCGTGGCCCCCTGGTCGTTCTTGGTGGTGAGGGCCACGTCGACGGTCTGCGTCCACGCGTCCTCGTCGATCATGCCGATGCCGTCCGGGGACGGCCAGATCAGCTTGTTGATCTCGTTGGTCTGCCACAGCTGGTGGCTGTTGCCCAGCTGCGAGCCCTGGGCCACGACGATGTCCCGGGCCTCCTCCGGGTTGTCGCGCGCGTAGATCCAGCCCTTGATGCTCGCCTTGATGAACTTGACGGTCGTGTCCTGGTACTCCTCGTCGGACGCGAGCTTCTCCGAGTTCGCCCAGATGGCGTCCTGGAGCATGGCGGTGCCCTCGTCGTTCCAGTTGATCGCCGTGAAGTCGTCGGCCGTGTACAGCTCGCCCGTGTCGGGGTTCTCGGCCTCGAGCAGCTGCGCGTACTCGTTGTACGTCATGGCCTGCGCCGCGTCGATGTCGCCGGCCAGGAACGCGTTCATGTCGAACTGCTGCTGGACCAGCGTGACGTCGGTGGCCGGGTCGAGGCCCGCCTTGGTCATGCCGGCGAACAGCTCGAACTCGTTGCCGTACCCCCAGTTGCCCACCGTCTTGCCCTCGAGGTCGGCCGCGGTGGAGATGCCCTTGTCCGCGAACGAGACCTGCAGGGTGCCGGACTTCTGGAAGATCTGGGCGACGTCGGTGATGCCGGCGCCCTGCTCACGGGATGCCAACGCCTTGGGCACCCACGCGATCGCGTAGTCGACCGAGCCGTCGGCCAGCACCGACTGCGGCACGATGTCGGTGCCGCCCTCGATGATCTGGACGTCGAGGCCCTCGTCCACGTAGTACCCCTGGTCGACCGCCGCGTAGTAGCCGGCGAACTGGGCCTGGGTGAACCACTGGAGCTGGAGCTTGACCGGGATGAGCACCTCGGAGCTCATCGACGGCTCCTCCTCGGGCTCGTCGCCGCTGTCGGAGCTGCATCCGGACAGGGCGAGCGCGGCGGTGACGCCGACCGCGGCCGCGCCCCACGCAGTACGCCTGGTGAGTCTCATCGTCATCCCTCTCGTTGGCTGTGCTGTGCGGATATCGGCCGACTGGCTGCGGTGGCAGGCGGACGTTCTAGCCCCCTTGACGCCTCGCGACGGCGCGCTCGAGCGCGAGGGTCGCGACGTAGAACACGAGTCCGAGCAGGATGGCGCCGAGCACGAACGCCCACGCCCGCGCGTAGGCGCTGTTGGACGCGGCCGAGGTGATCCGGGAGCCGAGGCCGTTCTGCAGACCGCCGAAGTACTCCGCGACGATCGCCGCGATGACGGCCGTCGACGACGCGATGCGCAGGCCCGTGAACAGGTAGGGCAGCGCCCCGGGGATGGTCACCGTGCGGGTGATCTGGCGCGGGGTCGCCGCGTACGCCTTGAGCAGGTCGCGGTGCACGGGCTGGACCTGGCGCAGGCCGCGCAGCGTGTTGACGAACACGGGCGCGAACACCACGACCGACACGACGACCCGGCGCGGCGTGGTCGACGTGGTCCCGAACATGGTGTTCAGCGCAGGGGCAAGCGCGACGATCGGCATGACCGACAGGGCCGCGGCGGTCGGCGACAGCAGCGTGTCCGCCATCCGGCTGCGCGCGGCCACGATCGCGGCAAGGATGGCCGCCACCGCACCGACCAAGAGCCCGACCAGCACGTTCATGCCCGTGGCCAGCGCCGCGGACCACACCAGCGGGACCACCAGCACCAGCTGCTCGACGATCGCCGTCGGGCTCGGCAGCAGGTACGGCTTGATGCCGGCGCCGACGACGAACGCCTGCCAGATCGCCAGCGCGACCACGCCGAGCACGATCGGCGCGGCCCAGCGGCGGACGGTGGCGGCGGTCATCGCAGGTCCACCCCTCGCGCGGTGACCGGGGTGCCGTGCAGCGCCTCGCGCACCGCGGTGACGGCCGCGAAGAACGAGGCGTCCTCCCGCAGGTCCTCCCCGCGCTGGTCCCCGAGGTTCACCGGCACGACCGCGCTGATCCGGCCCGGCCGCGGTGACATGACGACCACCCGCTGCGACAGGAACACGGCCTCGGGGATCGAGTGCGTGACGAACACGACGGCCGCTCCGCTCTCCGCGCAGATCCGCACGAGCTCGGTCTGCATGCGCTCGCGCGTCATCTCGTCGAGCGCGCCGAACGGCTCGTCCATGAGCAGCAGGCTCGGGCGCTCCGCGAGCGACCGGGCGATGGCCACCCGCTGCTGCATCCCGCCGGACAGCTGGTGCGGGAAGTGGCCGGCGAACTCGTCGAGCCCCACGAGCGAGAGGAGCTCGGCGGCGCGCTTCCCGCGCTCGGCCTTGCCCACGCCGTGCAGCTCCAGCGGCAGCTCCACGTTGCCCGTGACCGTGCGCCACGGCAGCAGGCCGGCCTGCTGGAACGCGATGCCGTAGTCCTGGGCCTCGCGGGCCTGCTGCGCGGTCTTGCCGAACACCGTGAGCTCGCCGGTCGTGGGGGTGTCGAGGTCCGCGATCAGGCGCAGGAGGGTCGACTTGCCGCAGCCGGAGGGGCCGATGAGCGAGACGAACTCGCCGGCCGCGACGGTGAGGTCGATGCCCTCCAGGGCGTGCACGTCTCCTGACCGGGACGCGAAGACCTTCCCGACGCTGCGGGCCTCGACGGCGTTCACTTGACCTCCGCATAGCGGTAGCGACCCAGGCCGAGCCCGAGCAGGGACACGAGCAGGGCGGCGACCAGCCCGAGCAGCGCGGCCGCGATGATCGCCGCCCACGGCTTGGCGGGGTCGCCGCTGGCGGACTGGGCGTAGCCGATGATCAGCCGCCCGATGCCGCCCTTGGTGCCCGTGGACACCTCGGCGACGATCGCGCCGACCACCGCGGTCGCCGCGCCGAGCCGCAGTGCCGGCAGGAGGTACGGGACGCTGGCGGGCAGGCGCAGCGAGCGCATGGTGCGGGTCCAGCTGGCCGCCTGCGCCCGGAACAGCTCGACCTGGGCGGCCGGGGGCGACTGGAACCCGCGCAGCGCGCCGATCGTGACCGGGAAGAACGCCAGGTAGCTCGCGATGAGCGCCACCGACATCCACCGCTGCCACTCGAGCTCGCCGAGGTGGATGCGACCGCCCCAGCCGACGACCAGCGGGGCCAGCGCGATGAGCGGGACGGTCTGGCTGAGCACCACCCAGGGCACCAGGGCCGACTCCGCCAGCTGCCACCGCTGCATGAGCGCCGCGAGCACCAGCCCGCCGACCGACCCCACGAGCCAGCCCGCGAGCGCGACCCGGAGGGTGAACCAGCAGGCCGAGAGCATCGCGCTCAGCACGGTGGGCGAGCCGGTCGCGGACGTCTCGGGCTCGAGCACCCGCTCGACGATCGTCCACACGTGCGGCATGGCCAGGTCGTCGGTGCGCGGCAGCACGCTCGCCTCGCCGAGGTGGCCCCCCGCGTCCGGGACCACGACCTTGACCAGCTCCCAGAGCGCGGCGAGCAGGAGGACCGCGAGGACGCCGACGAGGACCCGGCGTCCGACGGCGGACCGCTCGCGCGGACGCACGGGCACCGGCGCGGTGCGCTCCGGAGCGAGCGTCGTCGCGAGATCGGTCATGCGGTCGCCACGACCGGCGTCGCGAGCGCGGGGATGACGTGCTCGCCGTAGACGCGCATCGTCTCCTCCTTGTTGTCGTGCTGGAGGTAGCCGGCGAACTGCGTCACACCGAGCGCGCGCAGGGCCTCGAGCTTCTCGACGTGCTCCTGCGCGCTGCCCAGCAGGCAGAACCGCTCGACGATCTCGTCCGGGACGAACGCGGCGTGGGTGTTCCCTGCGCGACCGTGCTGGTTGTAGTCGTAACCCTGCCGGCCAGCGATGTAGTCGGTCAGGGCCTTCGGCACCGACGAGTCGGCGCCGTACCGGGACACGATGTCCGCCACGTGGTTGCCGACCATGCCGCCGAACCACCGGCACTGCTCGCGCATGTGCGTCCGGTCGTCACCGATGTACATCGGGGCCGCGATGCAGAACTGGATCGCGTCGGGGTCCCGGCCCGCCTGCTCGGCGGCGTCGCGGACGACCTTGATGGTCCACGCCGCGATGTCGGGGTCCGCGAGCTGCAGGATGAACCCGTCGCCCACCTCCCCCGTGAGCTTCAGCGCCAGCGGCCCGTACGCGGCCACCCAGATGTCGAGCGCCGACCCCTTCGACCACGGGAACCGCACCTCGGCCCCGTGCAGGTACGCGGGCCGGTCGTTGGCCAGCTCGCGGATCACCTCGATCGACTGCCGCAGGGTCGCCAGGTTGGACGGCTTACCGTGCAGCGTCCGCACCGCGGAGTCGCCGCGGCCGATCCCGCAGATGGTCCGGTTGCCGTACATCTCGTTGAGCGTGGCGAACAGCGAGGCGATCACCGACCAGTCGCGCGTGGCCGGGTTGGTCACCATGGGCCCGACCATGACCTTGCGGGTGGCCGCGAGGATCGCCGAGTAGATGACGAACGGCTCCTGCCAGAGCAGGTGCGAGTCGAAGGTCCAGACGTGGCTGAACCCGTGGGTCTCCGCCAGCCGGGCCAGCTCGACGGTGCGCGAGGCGGGCGGGTTCGTCTGCAGCACGACGCCGAAGTCCATGTGGTGAGCCCTTCTACAGGAGGTACTGGGACAGGCCGCGCGGCACGTACTTCCCGTGCCCGGCGCGCCCGTGGTAGCCGGTCTCGTCCACGACGACGGATCCCCGCGAGAGGACGACGTCGACGTGCCCGTCGATCTCGTAGCCCTCCCACGCGGAGTGGTCCATGTTCATGTGGTGCGTCTTGCCCACCCCGATCGACGTGTGCCCGGCGGGGTCGTAGACCACCACGTCGGCGTCGGCGCCGGGGGCGATCACGCCCTTCTTCCCGTACAGCCCGAACATCCGCGCGGGGGTGGTCGAGGTGAGCTCGACCCACCGCTCGAGGGTGATCTGACCCGTGACGACCCCCTGGTACATGAGGTCCATCCGGTGCTCGATCGAGCCGATCCCGTTGGGGATCGCCCGGAAGTCACCGACCCCCAGGTCCTTCTGGCCCTTCATGCAGAAGGGGCAGTGGTCGGTGGAGACCATCTGCAGGTCGTTGGTGCGCAGCGCCTGCCACATGTGCTCCTGGTGCCCCTCGGCCCGCGAGCGCAACGGCGTGGAGCACACCCACTTGGCGCCCTCGAAGCCGGGCGCTCCCAGCTGCTCCTCGAGGCTGAGGTACAGGTACTGCGGACACGTCTCGCCGAACACGTTCTTGCCGTTGTCCCGCGCCCACGCCAGCTGCGCCACGGCCTGCTTGGCGCTCACGTGCACGACGTAGAGCGGGGCGTTCGTGACGTCGGCCAGCATGATCGCCCGGTGCGTGGCCTCCTCCTCCAGCTGCCACGCGCGTGCGATGCCGTGGTAGTACGGGTCGGTCTTGCCCTGCGCGACCAGCTGGGCGGCGAGCACGTCGATGGCCGGCCCGTTCTCCGCGTGCATCATGGTGAGCAGCCCCAGGTCGGCGGCCTTCTGCATCGCCTTGAGGATCTGCGCGTCGTCGGAGTAGAAGACCCCCGGGTACGCCATGAACAGCTTGTAGCTGGAGACCCCCTCGGCGACCAGGCCCTCCATTGCCTTGAGCGAGTCCTCGTCGACACCGCCCACGATCTGGTGGAACCCGTAGTCGATCGCGCAGTTCCCCGCGGCCTTGTCGTGCCAGGCGCCGAGCCCGTCCATGACCCGCTCCCCCGTGCGCTGCACGGCGAAGTCGATGATCGTGGTCGTCCCTCCCCAGGCGGCGGCCCGGGTACCGGTCTCGAACGTGTCCGAGGCGTTCGTGCCGCCGAACGGCAGCTCCATGTGGGTGTGCGCGTCGATGCCGCCCGGGATCACGTACTTGCCGGTGGCGTCGATCACCTGGTCGACGTTCGAGGCCAGGTCGAAGCCGAGCAGGGTCGAGCCCGGCGTGAGCACCGCGGCGACGGTCTCGCCGTCGACGAGCACGTCCGCGGCCGTCCGACCCGTCGCGCTGACCAGGGTGCCGCCCGTGATGAGCGTCTTCATGACTGTCCCTCCTCGCTCAGGGCGCCACGATCGGGCCGTACGCGTCCGGCCGGCGGTCGCGGAAGAACTGCCACCGCTCGCGCACGATCCGGATCTGGTCGAGGTCGAGGTCCCGGATGATCAGCTGGTTCTCGCTGGACGAGCCCACCTCGCCGACGTAGTTGCCGTCGGGGCCGACCGCGTACGACGAGCCGTAGAAGTTGACCGCCTCGTCGCCGTACTCGTTGTCCTCGAGGCCCACGCGGTTGTTGGCGACGACGAAGTAGCCATTGGCCACCGCCGCGGCCGGCTGCTCGATCTCCCAGAGCTTGTTGGAGATGCCCGGTGCGGTGGCGTTGGGGTTGAACACGATCTCGGCGCCGTTCAGCGCGAGCACGCGCCAGCCCTCCGGGAAGTGCCGGTCGTAGCAGATGTTCACGCCGATCTTGCCGACCGCGGTCTCGAACACCGGGTACCCGAGGTTGCCGGGGCGGAAGTAGAACTTTTCCCAGAACTTGGGCAGGTTCGGGATGTGGTGCTTGCGGTACTTGCCGAGGTAGCTGCCGTCGGCGTCGATCACCGCTGCGGTGTTGTAGAGAACGCCGGGCTGCTCCTCCTCGTACACCGGGAGCACGATGACGATGCCCAGCTCCTTGGCCAGCGCCGCGAACCGCTCGGTCGTCGGGCCCGGCACGGACTCGGCGTAGTCGTAGTACGCGGTGTCCTGCGTGATCCCGAAGTACGGGCCGTAGAACAGCTCCTGGAACGCGATGATCTGCGCCCCCTGGGAGGCGGCCTCCCGGGTCCACGCCTCGTGCAGCGCGGTCATCGACTCCTTGTCGCCCGTCCAGGTGGCCTGGGTGAACGCGACGCGTACGACCGTCATAGGGGCTCCTCCGCTTCGTATCAGAACGGCCTCGGAGCCTTCACCGGCGCCGGAGTGCCCGTTCTTGGCACCGTAGCCTGGAATGTGACTGTCCGGGTTGAACATTTCTGCGGTGTTACTCCGCGTTACCGGGGCGCGAAGATCGATGACGCGCACGTAAACATCTGGACCGATGTCCGGGGACGCCTGGCTGGGGACCAGCGTGCGGGCATCCTGGCGCGCATGGACCTGGCCGCCCACGTCGACGACCGCAGCCCCCGTGGCATCGCCGCCACCGTGGCGCGCCTGGTCCGCGGCGGTGACCTGCGGCCCGGCGACCGCCTGCCGACCGTGCGAGGCCTCGCGGCCGAGCTCGGTGTCAGCCCCGCGACGGTGAGCGGGGCGTGGCAGGCGCTGTCGGCGGTCGGCATCGTGACGTCGCGGGGACGGGCGGGGACCGTCGTCCTCCCGCCACCGGCCAGCTGGCTGCCGCCGCGGTACCGCGACCTCGCCGGCGGCGCACCGGCCCGCCTCGACCTCTCGACCGGGACCCCGGACCCGGAGCTGCTCCCGCAGATCGGGCCGGCCCTCTCCCGGGTCGCCCTCCAACGACCCGCCGCGGACACCGGGGCCTACGTGGCGTCGCCGGTGGTCCCCTCCCTCGAGATCCTGCTCCGGGACTCCTGGCCGTTCGCCCCCCAGCGCGTGACCGTCGTCGACGGCGCCCTCGACGCCATCAGCCGCACGCTCGAGCAGGTAGCGGGCTACGGGTCCCGGGTGGCCGTGGAGGACCCCGGGTTCCCCCCGCTGTTCGATCTGCTCGACCAGCTCGGTCTGGAACGCGTCCCGGTGACGCTCGACCGGCAGGGCATGCGCCCCGACGAGCTCGGCCGTGCGCTGGAGGGCGGTGCGCGCGTCGTCGTCCTGCAGCCCCGCGCGCACAACCCGACCGGCGTGAGCATGACGTCGACGCGCGCCCGCGAGCTGGCCGCGGTGCTGCGGCGGCACGACGCGCTCGTCGTCGAGGACGACCACTCCGGGGAGATCGCGTCGGCCCGCGACGTCAGCCTGGGCGCGCTCCTGCCCGATCGCGTGGTGCACGTGCGCTCCTACTCCAAGTCGCACGGTCCCGACCTGCGGATCGCCGCCGTCGGAGGTCCGGCCGCCGTGCTCGACGGGCTGGTCGCCCGCCGCATGCTCGGGCCCGGCTGGACCAGCCGGCTGCTGCAGCACGTCCTGGTCGACCTGCTCACCGACAGCGCCGCCATCGAGGCCGTCGCCCACGCCCGCCGCGTCTACTTCGCGCGCCGCCGCGCCCTGCGCGAGGTGCTGGCCACGCACGGGATCGCGCTCGACCCCGGCGACGGGATCAACCTCTGGCTCCCGGTGCACGACGAGCGCACCGCGCTGGTCCGCCTCGAGGCCGCGGGCATCCGCGTCGCACCCGGCACCCCGTTCTCCGCCGACGGCCCGGCCGGCGACCACGTCCGCGTCACGGTCGGCCTGCTCGGCTCCGAGGTCGACGACGTCGGCCGGGCGCTCGCGCTCGCCGCGGCGCCGTGATCGACGACACTTGCCCAGACGCCACCCGGCAGGCCTACTCTGTGCGCGGAACCCGACCGGTTGTGGTCGGGTCGCGCCGCCCGGCTGTGGGCGGCCCTCCGGAGGTGCGACGTGCACCCCACCCCCGCTCGCGAGCAACCCGCTGCCGCGCGCCCGTCGCAGACCCCCCGGAGCCTTCTCGATGCGCAGCATCCGTCCCGTCCTCGCACTCGCCGCCGTCGCCCTGACGATCTCCGCGTGCTCGACCCAGAGCACGCCGCAGGCGGCGCCGACCGAGACCTCGAGCGCCACGTTCGCGCCGGTCACGCTCGACAACTGCGGCACCGAGGTCACGGTCGACACCCCGCCGACGAAGGTCGTGACCATCAAGTCGACCGCCACCGAGATGCTCCTGGCCCTGGGCCTGCAGGACGTGATGATCGGGACCGCGTTCGCGGACGGCCCGGTGCCGGCGGACTACGCGGCCGCGTACGACGCGATCCCGGTGGTCTCGGACAAGGTGCCCGGTCAGGAGGCGCTGCTCGGGCTCGAGCCCGACTTCGTCTACGCCGGCTGGGAGTCCAACTTCTCGGCCGACGGCGCCGGCGACCGCACCGCCCTGCACGACCTCGGCATCGGCACCTACGTGTCCCCGGCGGCGTGCAAGGAGGAGGGCTACATGCCTGACCCCCTCACGTTCGACGAGGTCGCCGACGAGATCCGCGAGGTCGCGGCGGTCTTCGGGGTGCCGGAGCGCGCGGAGGCGCTGATCGCCGAGCAGGAGGCCACGCTCGACGGGGCGCAGAAGCCCGCCGAGGAGACGACCGCCCTCTGGTACAGCTCCGGGTCGGACACCCCGTACGTCGGCGCCGGCATCGGTGCACCGCAGATGATCATGGACGCCGCGGGCCTGACCAACATCTTCGCGGACGTGCACGACACGTGGACCTCGGCCGGCTGGGAGCAGGTCGTCGCCGCGGACCCCGACGTGATCGTGCTCGTCGACGCCGCCTGGAACACCGCCGAGAAGAAGATCGGGATGCTGGAGGCCAACCCCGCCACGAGCCAGCTCACCGCAGTCCGCGAGAAGCGGTACCTCACTGTCCCGTTCGCGGCGGGCGAGGCCGGTGTGCGCAACGCGGAGGCCGTGGCGTCGCTCGACGACCAGCTCGCCGAGCTGGGGTGAAGGCCCGGACGCCCCTGGCCCTGCTCGTCCTGGCGGGGCTGGCCGCCCTCGTCGTCACCGTGCTGGTCGCCGTCACGATCGGGCCCGCCGACCTGGGGGTCGCAGAGGTCGCCCGCAGCATCGGAGGTCACCTGGGCCTGCCGGTCGACGCCGTGCCCCGCCTGCACGACGCGATCGTCTGGGACCTGCGCCTCCCCCGGGTGCTCACCGCGGCGGCCGTGGGTGCCGGGCTGGCGCTCGCCGGTGCGGTGATGCAGAGCCTGACGCGCAACCCTCTGGCGGATCCCTACCTGCTCGGCCTGTCCTCGGGCGCGTCGCTGGGCGCGGTCGCCGTGCTCGTCGTCGGTGTGGGCCTCCTGCTGCCGGTCGCGGCGTTCGCGGGTGCCCTGCTGGCCCTCGTCGCGACCCTGGCGCTCGCCCGCTCCGGGAGCACCCTGTCCCCGGGCCGGACGGTCCTGGCCGGGCTGGCGGTGTCGCAGATGGCCGCCGCGGGCACCAGCTTCGTCATCTTCTGGACCGCCACCGGTGACTCCTACCGGGAGATCCTCAACTGGCTGCTCGGCTCGCTGGCCGGCGCCACCTGGACCTCCGTGGCCATCGCGGGCATCGCGGTGCTGGCCGTGGGCAGCGTGCTGGTGGTCAGTGCCACACGGCTCGACGCGTTCGCCTTCGGGGACACCTCCGCGGCGGCCCTCGGCATCGACGTCGACCGCACGCGCTGGACGCTCATGACCGTCGTCGCCCTGCTCACCGGGGCGATGGTCGCGGTCAGCGGGGCGATCGGCTTCGTCGGGCTGATCCTCCCGCACGCGGTGTCGTCGCTGACGGGGCCGGCCCACCGCCGGCTGCTCCCGGTCGCGGCGCTGAGCGGCGCGGTGTTCCTGATCTGGGCGGACACCCTCGCGCGCACGGTGTTCGACCCGCGCGAGCTGCCCGTCGGCATCGTCACAGCCCTGATCGGCGTCCCGGTCTTCGCCTACCTGCTGCGGCGCGGGAAGGGGTCGGCGTGGACCTGACCCTCGACGGCGTCGGCACCCGGCTCGGCGGCCGCTGGGTGGTGGACGGCATCGACGCCACCCCGCCCGCCGGGCACCTGACCGGCCTGCTCGGCCCGAACGGCGCCGGCAAGACCACCCTGCTGCGCCTCATCGCGGGACTGCTACCGCCGGAGAAGGGCGCGGTGCTCGTGGAGGCGGCCCCGGTGCACGAGCTGGGCAGGAAGGCTCGCGCGCAGCGGATCGCGCTGCTCGAGCAAGAGTCCACGAGCACGGTCCCGCTGACCGTCCGCGAGGTCGTGTCCCTGGGCCGGATCCCCTACCGGAGCCTGTGGGGCACGGACCCGGACGACGCCGCGGTCGACCGCGCCCTGGTCAGCGCGCAGGCGGACCATCTCGCCGACCGCCCCTGGTCCTCGCTGTCCGGCGGCGAGCGCCAGCGCGTGCAGATCGCGCGCGCCCTGGCGCAGGAGCCGGAGCTCCTGCTGCTCGACGAGCCCACCAACCACCTCGACGTGAGCGCCCAGCTGAGCCTGCTGGCGTTCGTGCGGGACCTGGGCACGACGACGGTCGCGGCCCTGCACGACCTCAACCTCGCCGCGGCGTTCTGCGAGCACGTGCTGGTGCTGGCCGACGGCCACCTCGCCGCGGCCGGGCACCCGCGTGACGTGCTGCGCCCCGACCTGCTGCGGGAGGTCTACGGCGTGGAGGCCGACATCCTGGAGCACCCGCGCACGGGCCGCCCGGTCATCGCGTTCCACGAGCCACGGAGGCCGCAGTGAGGATCACCGTCCTGTCCGGCGGCGTGGGTGGCGCGCGGTTCACCCGCGGTCTGCGGGCACTCCTGCCCGACTCCGACCTCACCGTAATCGCCAACACCGGCGACGACATGTGGCTGCACGGCGTCCGCGTCTGCCCGGACCTCGACACCCTGATGTATACGCTCGGCGGCGCGGTGCACGAGGACCAGGGCTGGGGCCGCCGCGACGAGTCCCGCCGCGTGAGCGACGACCTCCAGGCCTACGGCCTCGGCTGGGACTGGTTCACGCTCGGCGACCTGGATCTCGCCACCCACCTGGCCCGGACCGAGCTGCTCCGCAGTGGATTGCCGTTGTCGCAGGTCACCGCGCGGCTCGCGGAACGGTGGCAGCCGGGCGCGACGCTCCTGCCGATGACCGACGACGAGGTGGAGACGCACGTCGTGGTGGAGGACGGCCGCACCATGCACTTCGAGGAGTGGTGGGTGCGGTACCGCGCCGCACTGCCCGCTCGCCGCTTCGTCCAGACCAACCTCGATACGGCGACACCGGCACCCGGGGTCCTCGACGCGATCGCCGACGCCGACGTCGTGGTGGTCCCCCCGTCCAACCCGGTGGTCTCCGTGGGCACCATCCTCGCGATCCCCGGCATCCGCGACGCCCTGCGCACCACCTCTGCCCCGGTCGTCGGCGTGAGCCCGATCGTCGGCGGGGCGCCGGTGCGCGGGATGGCCGACGCGTGCCTGACCGCGATCGGCGTCGAGACCAGCGCGGTCGCGGTCGCGCGGCACTACGGGCTGCGCCCGGACGGTGTTCTCGACGCCTGGCTCGTCGACGAGCGCGACGCCGACGCCGTGGCGCTCCTCGACGCCGACGGCTGGACGGTGGCCTCCGCTCCCACCCTGATGACGGACGTCTCCACGACGGCCGCCATCGCCGCCGCGGCACTCGCCCTGGTCGACCGCGTGCCCTGACCGCCAGTCAGCCGAGGCCCAGCACCTCGTGCGTGGCGGGGCCGACGCCGAGCCGCTCGACCGCCGCGAGATCCGCCGGGACGTCGACGTCCTGGTGCACCGTCGAGGTGGCCACCACGTCCAGGCGCACGTGCCCCGCGCGCTCGTGGGCGGCGCTCGACCCGGCGCCGAACCGCGGTTCCAGCGCGACGCCCGGCAGCGCCGCCAGGAGCGTCGTGCCCGTGCCCTCGGCGTCGGCGACCACCGCCCGGTCGTGCGCCGCGGCCATGTCCAGGGCGTCGGCCAGGTCGTCGGGCCGCAGCGCGGGCAGGTCCCCGAGCAGGATCGCGGTGCCTGCGTCGGGGGCGAGCACCCGGGCGCGCTCGACACCCGCCCGCAGGGCGGAGTTCAACCCGCCGCCGGGGTCGTCGACGAGGTCGGTCGAGGTCGCGAGCAGGGACCGCAGCACCACGTCTCCGGTGACGACGACCACGCGGTCGACCGACGACGCAGCACCGGCGGCGGCCACGGTGTCGACCGCCATGGCCCGCACCAGCCGCTCGCGGGCGCCGGGCGAGAGCGCGTCCGCCAACCGGGTCTTCCCCTCGGCGCCGAGCTTCACAGGGATGACCACGACCCATCGCACGGACGCATCCTGCCTCATCCGGGCGCGGCCGGGTCAGCCGGAGCGCATCATCTGGCTCAGCTCCTCGTGGCCGGGCCGCGGACGCTCGACGGCGACGACGACGCTCACGGCGAGGGCCAGCCCGAGCAGCGTGCCGAGCACCCACCACGGCAGGACGAGCGCGGGCGGCCCGACCTGGTGCGTGAGGCTCTGCAGGCCGAGTGCCCCGACGATGAGCGCGCTCAGCGCGACGCCGGTCAGCATCCCCGCGACGGCCGGCCCGAGCACCGGCCCCACCAGCTCGGCGAGCACCAGGCGCCCGCCGGACCGACGCGGCAGACCCAGGGCGCGCAGCTGCAGGAGCGCGCGCCGACGGTCGACCGCACCGGCGGCCGCCGCGAGCCCGACCGCGGCGATGCCGAGACCCGCGAGCACCGTCCCGGCCGCGCGGAGCATCCGGTCGAACGCGGCGGCGGTCGGCGCCGACCGCACCTCGTCGAGCCGGCCCGTCCGCGTGGTGACGGCGATGTCGTCAGCCGAGCCGGCCGCGGAGGCCGCCCCAGGTCCGGCCCACCAGGCCACCGTCGCCTGCACCGGTCGGCCGAGCGCGTCGGCAAGGGCCGCCCGGTCCACGACGACCGTCACCGACGACGCGGCGTCGGCGAGCGGCAGGTCGGGGGCGACGCCGACGACCTCCAGCGGGATCGACTCGCCGTCCCACCGCAGGTTCAGGGAGGTCGCTCCCGGACGCACGCCCGAGACGAGCGCGGGGATCGCAGCCGCGTCGGCACCGCCGAGCGCAGCGAGACCGGGTGCGTCCGGTGCGGGTGTCGCCGCGAGCAGACGCGCCTCGGCCGCGGCGTCGACCGCCACGAGCCGGGCGACCTCGTCGACGCCGTCGCCGAGCAGCTGCGTGCCCTCGACCACGCGAGCCGTCGCGACGAGGACCTCGGGAGCGACGCCGAGATCGGTCGCCAGGTCCTCGGGCAGCCCCGGTTCCGGTGCGGCCGTCAGCACCACGTCCGCTCCCACGGTGGCCCACGAGCCGGCCTCCTGGCCGGAGCGGACCGTCGCCTGGAGCGCGAGCACCAGGGTGGACATGGCCGCCACCAGGACGAGCGTCAGCACGGGCACGACCGCCACCGGCGTGCGCGCGACCGCGACGAGCGTGATCGGCCCGCGCGTCCGCGCCGCCGCACGCCGCGCCCAGCGGGTGACGGGGGGCAGCAGGCGCAGCAGCAGCACGGCGACCGCGGCTGCGACGAGCACGGGAGCGGCGGTCACGACGAGGTCGGCACCGAGGCTGCCGGCCGCCGACCGCGCCCCACGGGCTCGGAGGGTGACCAGGCCGGCGGCCGCCAGCAGCACGACGGTCGCCTCGACCAGGGGGCGCCGCAGACCGGCACCCCGTGCGGGGGCCCGCCCGGTCCGGCGCGCCGGCGGGGGTGCCGCCGAGCGCCCGCCGACCCGCGCGGTGAGCACCGGGGGGATCAGGGCGGCGAGCACCATCGGGGGTACCACCCAGCCCCACGGCACCGGTCCCGGCACCAGCATCCCCGCCACCGCCAGCCCGATCGAGGACCCCACGAGCACCAGGGCCAGCGACTCGGCCGCGGCAGCGCCGGCGAGCGCGCCGAGGGTCGCGCCGAGCGCGCGCTGGTGCGCGAGCACGGACGCTCGGCGGCGGACCAGGAGCGACGCGGCGAGGACCAGGACCAGGAGCGCGGTCGCGACGACGCCGGACAGCACGACCGCCGCCTGAGCCGTCGTCGCCGCGACCCGGTCCTGCGCGTCCTCCAGCAACCGGTCGAGCCGCGTGGTGACGGTCGGGCTCGCCGCGGGGAGGCCGAGGGTGCGCGGAGCGGCCACCAGCGCGCGCACCGCACGCGCCGTCTCGTCGGCGGACCGGGCATCGAGGGTGGTGGGCACGGAGTCGAACGTGTAGGACACGACGAGGCGGTCCTCGGGCAGGTCGTAGCGGGCGGCGGGCACGGAGGTGGCGCTGGTGAGCGCGGACACCGCGACCCGGCCGGCGAGTCCACCGACGGTCCGCGGCGAGATCACGGTCGGCGCGACTCGCCACACCCGCGCCGCCGCGTCGACGGGTCGGAACACGCCGGTGACCGGCACGGCGATGCGTGCGCCGTCGGGGTCCACGACGGTGAGCGCGTCGCCGACGCCCACCCCGAGGGCGGCGGCGACCTGCTCGGAGAGCCCGACCTCCACGGGCAGCGGCTCGTCGCTCGGCACGGCGTCGGGCTCGATCGTCGTCGCGGGCGGGCCGCCGGCGACCCAGGTGACGGCACCGGTGGCCGGGTCGGTGACGTCGTACGTCCCGCGACCGACCCGCCCGTCCGCGAGGTAGGCGAACCGGAGCAGCACGGGCACTCCCCCGACGCTGCCCGCCGCGAGCTCGGGGCCGACGAGCGAGGCGACAGGTTCCGTGACAGCGGCGGCCACCGGGCCGGGCAGGTTGCCCGCGAGCAGCTGCGCGGTGCTGCTCAGCTCGTCCGCGGTGCCGAGACGCAGCTCCCGCACGTCGCTCCCGTCCCGCACGGTGACGGCGAGCGCGCTCCCCTCGTCGCCGGCGGCCGCGCGCACCTCGTCGGTCGCGGCGCGGTCCAGCAGGCGGGGAGCCGAGGACGCGAGGAACGTCACCAGCGCGACGACGACCAGTGCCAGCGCCAGAGGTCCGCGCGTCGCCCAGGCCTGCCGGGCGACCTGGTCGACGGGGATGGCGCCGGCCCACGGACGCGCCCGATCCTTCTCCCGCCAGGAGCGGCGGTTCATCGGGCACTCCCTGTCCGCAGGCTCGCCGCGGTCGAGCGTCGCGCGACCCGGCGCGCCGGGGGCAGCCCGACGAGCGCGCACCCCGCGAACAGGACGCCCAGCACCACCACCAGCGCGGCCCAGGGCCACACGACGAGCGCCGCAGGAACCGGAACCCCGCCGTGCCGCGCGGTGACCAGCGCGGGTCCGAGCACGAGCGAGAGCCCGGCGCCGGCGAGCGCGCCCAGGCCGACGGCGACGGCCGTGAGGATCACGTGGCGAGCAGCGCCCGTGGCGGACAGGACTCGACGAGGGACGCCCAGGGCGCGCAGCCGTGCCGTCTCGGCGGAGCGGTCGTGCGCGACGGCGAGCTCGCGCGCCACCGTGCCCGCCATCGCCAGCGCGAGGGCGGCCACCACCAGGAGCGCCAGGGCGACGGCCGCGGCGGCGCGCAGCGCCCCGGAGGTGAGCTCGTCCTCGAGGGCGGTGCGGGACACGCCTCCGGTCGCCGCGACCACCAGGTCCGGGTGGTCGGTCGCGACCCACCACTCGTCGACCACCGGGTCCAGGTCGCCGCGCTCGAGGAGGGCGCGCGACAGGGTGTCGACGTCGGCGAGGACCGCGGGGCTGTCCGGGGCGGAGGGCACGTAGGGCAGCACTCCCGCGACCACGGCAGGGAGCACCACGGAGGCGACGCCGAGGTCGAGCGCGTCGCCGACGGTCACGCCCAGCTGGTCGGCCAGCACTGCCGAGACGAGGACGGGCACCAGCTCCGTCGGGCCGAACCCGGCGACCACGACCTCGACCGACGTGAAGCCGAGCTCGAACCGCGAGACGCGGGCCGAGAAGCCGAGGGTGTCGGCACCGGCCTCGGCAACAGGCCGGCCCGCCAGGGCCCCGTCGTCGGCGCTGTCGCCGGCGTACGCGGTCCACGCGGAGGGGTCGCCCTCGTGCGACGACGCACCGGGGACGCGCACGGTGACCCTCAGCCGCGGCTCGTCGCCCTGCGCGAGCTCCACCCCGCCCGGCACCACCACGCGGACGCCGACGACGCGCCACGTCGCGTCCGTCGGAGCCGGGACCGTCACGGGCTGAGGGGTGCCGTCGAGCACGACGTCCGGCGCGACGGCGGCGACACGCTCGCCGTGCGCGCCCTCGAGCACGAGGGTCAGGTGGGCGGGCAGCGCCACGCCGTCGACGCCCTCCAGGCCACCGGTCACCTCGATCGGCACCGTCGCCCCCGAGACGACGAGTCCTGCCGACCCCTGCCGCGGCCGCACCGGGTCGGTGAGCGTCGACCACGTGGCCGCGCCGCCCAGCCGGCCGCGGACGAGGAGCGCGGCTCGGCTCGTGTCGATGGCGACGAGCGTGACGGCCCCGGGGCGCGAGCCCAGCGTGATCGTGCGGTGCGTGGTCGGGGCGACACCCGCCCCTGGGGCAGCTGCGGCGGCCACCTGCGCGCCCTGGTCAGGCGTGCCGTCGACCGAGATCTGCACGTCGCTGCCGACGTCGGCGGCGGCCTGGTCGCGCTGCGACGCGAGCCACGTCGCCTGGAACACCAGCGCGAAGGTCAGGGACGCGGCCGCGAGCGCGACGAGGAACACGCCCTGCGTGGCGCGGCCGCGGGCCACCTGCCACCCGGCCAGGGGCACGGCCAGGCCGCGCGCGCGACGCGCAGCCACCTCGGCACCGCGCACCAGCGGCGCCATGACCCGCAGGGTCACCGCGGCGGCCGCCACCAGGGCGAGCGTGGGAGCCAGGACGAGCACCGGGTCCGGGGCGCCCTCGTCGAACCGGTGGGCGCGCAGCTGGACCACGCCCAGCACGGCCAGCACCACCAGGAGCACGTCCACCCCCGAGCGCGCGACCCCGCCCGCCACGACGTGCCGCGCGTCGCGCGACGGGCCACCGACGCGGACCGCGAGCACCACGCCGACCGAGGCCAGCGCCAGGGTGCCCGCCGCCACGCAGGCGACGACCAGCAGCCAGCCGTCCGCGGTCGGCCCGGCGGGGCCGGCACCGCTGGCGGCCCACACGTCCGCGAGCGGCCCCGTGCGCGTGACCAGCAGGTAGCCGGCCGCGGCGAGGGGCACGGCGAGCACCACACCCGCCAGCGCGAGCGCGAGGCCCTCGCCGGCCGCCGCGCCCGCGAGCTGCGAGCGGCTGGCACCGCGATCGGACAGGAGCGCGGTGTCGGTGCTGCGCCGCGTCGCCAGCAGGCGGGTGAGCAGGGCGATCGCGGCTCCGGCCAGCGTCGCCACCAGCAGCACCGTCGTGAGGACCAGCGCGGCGGTGACGTCGAGCTGGCGACGCGCGTCCGCGACGAAGCCCGGCAGGCGCGAGGCCGCCGTCACGGAGGCCAGCCGGTCACCGGCCTCCCGGTCCAGGGTGGCCCCGAGCCGGGCGACCCGGTCGGCCGCGTCGCCCAGGGCGTCGACGTGCGCGGTGAGGTCGGCGTCCGCCTGGATGCTCACCCGTCCGACCGGCGCGTCGGCGGCCAGCAGGGTCCCCGGGGCGACGATGAGCGGGCCGTACAGGGGCAGCCACCCGGAGTCGAGGTCCGCACCGGCCCCGCGCAGACGGTCCCGGTCCCACGCACCGGACGCGTCGCGCTCGACGAGGCCGACGACCACGAGCGGGGTCGACCCGAGGCTGAGCAGGTCTCCGACGCCCAGCCCGAGGAGCTTCGCGGTGGTGGTCGGCAGGACGACCTCGGTCGGTCCGCCCTCCGACCCGCCGGAGGCGGCCGGCCATCGCCCGGCCTCGATCGATGCGTGCTCCTCGACGGTGTCCGCGTCCAGCAGGTACGCGAGCCGGGCAGGGGCGCCGGGCAGGCGCGCGGGCGGTGTCGAGAGCCAGACCGACTCCGTGGCGTCGAGCGGGGCGAGCGCCCCACGCAGGGCGGGCAGCAGGTCGTCGACGACGGCCGTCGCACCGGGCGGGTCGTCGTCCGACGCGCCGTCGGTCCGCGCGGTCACGGTGACCAGGTCCGCGCGGCTCGCGGCGCCCAGGCCGGTCGCGTCGCTCGTCCTGCCCGTACCGTCGGCGGACGCCGCCGCGGCGGCCAGGGCGGCCTGGCGACCTGGGCCGACCAGCAGCACCCCGGTCCCCACGAACGCCCCGCTGAGCACCATGACCACCAGCACGGCCGCCAGCAGCTGCCACTGCGCCGCCGCCCGGCGGACCACGGGACCCGCCGGGAAGCCCCGGCGCTCAGGCATCGGTGAGGTGACCGTCGACGATCCGCACCACCCGGTCGGCGAGCGCGATCATCACGGGGTCGTGCGTGGCGACGACGGCGGCCATGCCCTCGGCCTCGACGACACCACGGATGAGGGCCATCACGGCCAGGCCGGTGTCGGTGTCCAGCTGGCCCGTGGGCTCGTCGGCCACGAGCAGCCGCGGCGACGCCGCCAGTGCACGGGCGATCGCCACCCGCTGCATCTGACCGCCGGACATCTCGTCGGGGCGCTGCTCGGCGTGCCCGCCGAGGCCCACGAGGTCGAGCAGCAGCCGCACCCGGCGCTCACGGTCCTCGACCGTGAGCCGCCTCAGCCGCAGCGGCAGGCCCACGTTCTCCGCGGCCGTGAGGTCCGCCAGCAGCCCGAACGTCTGGAACACGAACGCGACGGAGTGCTGACGCAGCGCGTCGAGGCCGTCGTCGTCGAGCGCGGTCACGTCCACGCCCTGCACCACCACCTCGCCCGCGTCCGGGCGGTCGAGCCCACCCACGATGTTGAGGAGGGTGGTCTTGCCCGAGCCGGACCGGCCGACCAGAGCGACCATCTCCCCCGGCGCCACCTCGAACGACACGTCGCGCAGCGCGTGGACCGCGGTGTGCCCGGTCCCGTACGTGCGACGCACGCCGCGCACCATGAGCGCCGGAGCCACGCTCACCGGGCGACCACGTCGGGCAGCAGCGAGACGCGGTCAGCCTCGAGCGCGAGCCGTACCCGCCGCGTCAGTGCCAGGGCCTCCCGGTACTCGCGGGGAACCTGGACGCGTCCGGCACGGTCCATGACCGCGTACTCCTGCGCGATCACCCGGGACGCACCGTCCTCCGCGACCTCCGTCCGGCGCAGCACCTCGGTGCTGGTCCGGCCGTCCCGGACCGCGACGGTGCGTTCTACCTGGTCGCTCACGGCCGGGTCGTGCGTCACCACGACGACCGTCACGCCGGCCTCGTGCTGCGCGAGCCGCAGGGTGTCGAACACCTCCTGCGCCGTGGCGGAGTCGAGCTCGCCCGTCGGCTCGTCGGCCAGCAGGAGCCGGGGCCCGTTGGCGAGTGCGACCGCGATCGCGGTGCGCTGCTGCTCGCCCCCGGACATCTGCGACGGCAGCCGGTCGGCGCAGTGGCCGACCCCGACCGTTTCCAGCAGCTCGTCGGCGCGGGCACGACGGGCTCGCGGCCCGCGGCCGGCCAGCGCGAGCGGCAGCTCGACGTTGCCGCGCGCCGTGAGGTACTGCACGAGGTTGCGCGCGGTCTGCTGGCGGACGAACCCGACGACGTCACGCCGGTAGGCGAGGCGCTGCGCGCGGGTCAACGCCGTGAGGTCCCAGCCCGCCACCCGCACACTGCCCGCCGTCGGCAGGTCCGCGCCCGCGAGCACCGACAGCAGCGTGGACTTGCCCGCACCGGACGGCCCGACGACCGCGATCATCTCCCCGGCGCCCACCGTGAGGTCCAGTCCCTGCAGCGCCTGCACCTCGACGGAGCCGTGCTGGTGGATGCGGACGAGCGACTCGCACTCCACGAGGGGGCGGGCCTCCTGCGTCATCGCGGGCACGGCACTGCCTTCCCTCGGCCGGGAGTCGGGTGCACCGGGCAAACATACGCGCGGCGCCGCGTCCGACCGGCCGGAACCCACCGCCGCGCCGGGAGGTCGCCCGATCACCGCTACCGGAGCTTGAGGCCGCGGGAGTCCGTGCTGTCGGTGGCCAGCAGCATCACGCCGTCGATGAACGCCCAGACGGCCACGCCGAAGACGAGCACGAGGCCGACGAGGAGGAACGCGGTGATCCACCCGACGACCGTGAGGACGAGCTGCGTGACCGCGATGCTCGTGTGCCCGGTGTAGAACCGCCCGACGCCCAGCGTCCCGAGGAAGATCTGCAGCAGGCCGGCGACGAGCTTCTGCTTGTCCGACAGCGGCTGCCCCGTGAACGGGTCCCGGCCGTAGGGCGCCCCCGGATCGTGCACCGGGTAGCCGTACGGTCCCGGGGGGTACATCGCCATGGCGCGACCTTATCGGCCGGCGGAACCGTCTTGGGCGTGTCCGGGACTCGCGAGAGGATCACTGTCATGACTCTCTGGCTCACCGGCGACCCGACCGCCGACCAGCTCCTCACCGACGACCCGTTCGCCCTGCTCATCGGCATGCTCCTGGACCAGCAGGTGACCATGGAGTCGGCCTTCGCGGGTCCCGCCAAGATCGCCGCCCGCATGGACGGCCTCGACGTCCACCGCATCGCGGAGGCCGACCCCGAGACGTTCGCGGCCCTGTGCGCGACGCCTCCCGCGGTGCACCGCTACCCGGGCTCGATGGCCGGCCGGATCCAGGCGGTGGCCGCCGCGGTCGCGCGCGACTACGACGGGGACGTCACGCGGCTGTGGACCGACGGCGACCCGGACGGGCCGACGGTGCTGAAGCGGCTCAAGGCGCTGCCGGGCTTCGGCGACCAGAAGGCGCGGATCTTCCTGGCCCTGCTCGGCAAGCAGCGCGGCGTGCAGCCGACCGGCTGGGCCGAGGCCGCCGGCGCCTACGGGGAGCCCGGGGCGCGCCGGTCCATCGCGGACGTCACCGACCCGGTCTCGCTGAGCGAGGTCCGGGCCACCAAGCAGGCGGCGAAGGCGGCCGCGAAGGCTACGGCTGGCCCCTGAGGGCGTCCTTCCAGCCCTGCGAGTACGCCTCGGCGCTGCCCTGCTGGAACATGTCCTCGTCGCCGAGCCGGACGAGCACGCGCGCGCCCGGTCCGTCGTCGTCGGTCACCAGGTGCCCGAGGCCGCGCACGACCGCGAGCGGCCGCCCCTCGGCCTTGCCCTTGACCAGCTCGCCGGCCGACGCGATCTCGTCGGCCACCGCGGCCTGCGTCATGATCAGCGGCCGACCGAACGTGTCCACCTGACCGCGCAGGTCGTCGAGCACGACGAGTCCCGCGGCGCCGATGGCGATGTCGGTGACACCCTGCCGCCACGGGCGCCCGGCGGTGTCGGTGATGACGACCCCCACCCGGACGCCGAACGCCGCCGACAGCCCCGCCCGGATCCGCCGCGCGGACGCGTCCGGGTCGAGCGGCAGCAGCAGCACGGTGCCCTCGGGGGTGTTGGAGGCGTCGACGCCGGCCGCGGCCATGACGAGGCCGAGCCGGTTCTCCACGATCCGGGTGACCCCCGAGGCGTGCTCGCGGGTCGCGACGACGCGGACGGTCTCGTCGGTGATCGCCTGCTCGCGGTCGTCGGCGGAGACCACGCGGCCCTCGGCCTTGGAGACCACCTTGCTGGTCAGGACGAGGATGTCACCGTCGATCAGCGGGTCGTCGCGGAGCAGCTCGGCGAGCAGCTGCACGAGGTCGTCGCCGGGCGCGATCTCGGGCAGCCCGTCGGGCGCCCAGACCTCGAGGCGGGAGCTCATCGCACCAGGTTGGGCAGCACGTCCGCCCCGAACGTCTCGATCCACTCGCGCTGGTTGCGCCCGACGTTGTGCAGGTAGATGCGGTCGAACCCGAGGTCCACGTACTTCTGGATCTCGGCGCGGTGCTTGTCGGGGTCCGCCGAGATGACCATCCGGCCCTCGAAGTCCTCCGGGCGCACCAGCTTGGCCATCTGCTCGAAGTCGAACGGCGAGCGGATGTCGGCCTTGGGGAACTTCATGCCGCCGTTGGGCCACTCGTGCATCGCGTGCGCCAGGGCCAGCTCGTCGGTCTCGGCCCACGACAGGTGCAGCTGCAGGACCTTCGGCATCGCCTCGGGGTCCTTGCCGGCCTCGCGCGCGCCCTCGTCGAACTTGCCGAACAACCCGGAGATCTTCTCCAGCGGTGCGCCGACCGTGATGAGCCCGTCGGCCAGCCGCCCGGCGCGCTTGGCGGTCACGGGACCGGCCGTCGCGACGAGGATCTCGGGGGCGACCTCGGGCATGGTCCACAGGCGCGTGGACTCCAGCTTGTAGAACTGCCCGGCGTGCTTGACGTCCTTGCCCGCGATCGACGCCGCGAACAGCTTCTTGATGATGTCGATGGCCTCGAACATGCGGTTGATCCGCTCGGGGGCCTCGGGCCAGTAGTTGGCGACGATGTGCTCGTTCAGGGCCTCGCCCGAGCCCAGGCCCAGCCAGTGCCGGCCCGGGTACATCGCGGCGAGGGTGGCCGACGCCTGCGCCACCATCGCGGGGTGCCACCGGAACGTCGGGGCGGTGACGCCGGGGCCGATGTCGCCCGTCGTGCGCTCCCCCAGCGCGGTCAGCACGTTCCAGACGAACGCCGCCTGCCCCTGCGCCGGCACCCACGGCTGGTAGTGGTCGGCCGCCATGACCCCGGAGAACCCGTGGGCCTCCGCGTGGACGGACAGCTCGACCGCCTCGGTCGGGTGGAACTGCTCGAGCATCGCCGCGTACCCGACCGTGAGGCCGTCCGCCGTGACCGTTGCCATCCATTGCTCCTTCGTGGGCCCTCGTCGTCGATCACCCTAACCGCGCGACCAGGCAGGATGATGCCCGTGAGCGACGACACCGTGGCGATCGAGGTGCACTGGGCGCACACCGTTCCCGCCGACGAGCTCCTCGGCGCACTGACGCCCGGCGAGCGCGACCGCGTCGCGACGATCCGGACGGCGGAGGCGCGGGACGGGATCGCGTCGTCCCTGCTGCTGGCGCGGACCGCGGTCGGTTCGTGGGCCGGGGTGACCGCCGGCTCGGTCGAGCTGCACCGCCGCTGCCCCCGCTGCGGGAGCCGCGCGCACGGTCGACCGAGCGCGTCGTGGCGCAGCGTGCCCGACGACGCGCGCTGGACCGCGCCCCCTCATCTGAGCCTCTCCCGGACCGCGGGGACCGTCGTCGTCGCGACGACGCGCGCGGACGAGGTCGGCATCGACGTCGAACGCCCGACCGGCCGCGTCTTCGACGGGTTCGACGACGTCGTGCTCGGCGCCGACGAGGCCCGCGCGGTCGACGGCGAGGCGCAGCTGCGCACCTGGGTGCGCAAGGAAGCCGTGCTCAAGGCCGTCGGGTGCGGGCTCGACGTCGATCCGCGCAGCCTCGTGCTCGGCCCCGGAGACGAGCCGCCGCGCATCGAGCGAGGACCGGTCGGGCCGTGGCACCTCCAGGACCTCGACCCGGCGGTCGGGGCGATCGGTGCTCTCGCCGTACGCGCAGCCGGCCTGGTCAGCGTGCGGGTGACGCAGGTGCGGCTGGCCGGTCGGGGCTGAGCTCGGGCAGGGCCGGCCGGTAGACCCAGGCCTCCACGAGCAGTGCCACCGAGGTCCCGGACACCTCCGACGCGCACGCGACGAACAGCTCGGTGCTCACCGTCCCGTGCCGGTGGCGCGCGGTCCAGGTCCGCAGGATCGCGAAGAACGCGTCGTCCCCGACCGCGAGCCGCAGGGCGTGCAGGGTGAGCGCGCCGCGCTTGTAGAGCCGGTCGTCGAACATGCCGCCGGGTCCCGGGTCGCCGATGACCAGGTCCTGCGGGAGCGCCGCCAGACGGGCGCGCGCGGACCGGGCATGCCGGTCGGCCGTCCAGCCCCCCGACTCCTGTGACCACAGCCACTCGGCGTAGCAGGCGAAGCCCTCGTGCAGCCAGATGTCCCGCCACCGCCCGACGGTCAGGCTGTTCCCGAACCACTGGTGCGCGAGCTCGTGCGCCACCAGCCGCTCCGACCCGCGCCGTCCGTCCATGTGGTTCGCCCCGAACACGGCGAGCCCCTGCGCCTCGAGCGGGATCTCCAGGACGTCGTCGGTGACCACGACCGTGTACCCCGCGAACGGGTAGGGGCCGAACCTGTGCTCGAAGAGCGCCATCATCGCGGGCTGCCGGTCGAGGTCGTGCAGCGCTGCGGCGCGCAGCCGCGGCGGGACGAGCACCTGCGAGGACAGGCTCGTCGGGACCCGCTCGTAGCGCCCGACCTGGAGCGTGGCGAGGTAGGGCGCCATGGGCTCCGGCTGCTCGTACACCCACCGCGTGCGCCCGGCGCGCGGGGTGCGGGAGACCAGGGAGCCGTTGGCGAGCACCTCGTAGCCGGCCTCCGCCGTGACCGTGACCGTGAAGCTCGCCTTGTCCGCCGGGCTGTCGTGGCACGGGAACCACGTGGGTGCGCCGTCGGGCTGGCCCGCGACGATGAGACCGTCCTCGAGCTCCTCCCAGCCGACCTCGCCCCAAGGCCCGCGTACGGGACCGGGCTGCCCGCTGTAGCGCACCTCGATCGGCAGGCTCGTGCCCGCGTCGACCGCCCGACCCAGCCGGATCGCGATCCGCCCCTCCCTGTGGGTCCACCGCTCCGGGCGCTTCCCGCCCACCAGGACCTGGGTGACGCGCAGCCCGTGCAGGGACACCGAGACGCGGTCCAGCGGTCGGGTCGCGCGGGCGTGCAGCACCGCGCGGGCGTCGAGCCGGTTGGTGGCCACGCGGTAGTCGAGGTCGAGCTCGTACCGGTCCACGCTCAGACCCCCGTCGGGCCTGCCGGGCAGGTAGGGGTCCTCGGGCGGCTGCGTCACGCCGGGGCCACCGGGTTCCCGGTCCAGCGCGACCCCGCGGGGATGGTGTCGCCGCGCAGCACGAGGGACGCCGGGCCCACCCGCGCTCCGTCGTCGAGGCTCGCCGCGGGCAGCACCACCCCGTGCGGGCCGAGGCTCGCGCCGCGCCCCAGCTCCACCGTGTCCATGCTCATCACCCGATCATGGAACAGATGTGTCTGCAGCACGCACCCGCGGTTCACCGTGGCCGCGTCGCCGAGGGTGACCAGGTCCGCCTCGGGCAGCCAGTACGTCTCGCACCAGACCCCGCGGCCGATCCGGGCGCCGAGCGTCCGCAGCCAGATGGTGAGCGCCGGTGAGCCGATGGTGGCCGGTCCGAGCCACGGCACCGCGACCACCTCGAGGAACGTGTCCGCCAGCTCGTTGCGCCACACGAACGAGCTCCACAGCGGGTGGTCGCCCGGTCGCAGCCGGCCGACGAGCAGCCACTTCGTCACCGTCGCCAGCGCGCACGCGACCAGGGCGGCCGCCAGCACGACCAGCGGGGAGATCGCCGCGGCCGCCCCGAGCCCGCGGGCGTCGAGCACCGCCTGGAGCACCAGCAGGACGAGCACCCCCAGCCCGACGGTGCAGATCACGGGCACGATCCGGCAGAGCTCGACCAGCGCACGGGCCACCCGCAGGCGCGTCGGCGGAGCGAACGTCCGGGCGTCGTCGCCTTCGCCGGCGGTCCGTCGCAGCCTCACCGGCGGCGAGCCGAGCCAGCTGGTGCCCGCGCGGGCGTCCTCCGGCGTCGCCGAGAGCACCGCGACCAGACCGCGCTTGGGCACCGTGCGGCCCGGCGCGATCATCCCCGAGTTGCCCAGGAACGCGCGCTTGCCCACCTTGCTCCGCTCGACCCGCAGCCAGCCGTGCCCCAGCTCGTACGACCCGATCAGGGTGTCGTCGGCGAGGAACGCGCCCTCGCCCACGGTCGTGAGCGTGGGGAGCATGAGGGCGGTCGACGCCTCCACGTCCTTGCCGATGTCGGCCCCGAGCAGCCGCAACCAGACCGGGGTCGCGAGGCTGGAGTAGAGCGGGAACAGCGTCGTGCGGGCGTCGTCCATCAACCGCAGCGTCGCCCAGACCTGCCAGCCCGCGCGGCTGTGCACCGCGTGGTACCCCTCGCGGAACCCGAGCCCGAGCAGCCGCACGGCGGCGAGCGTGACGAGCGCGAGCACCACGACGACCGTGACCGCGGCCAGCGGCACCGCCCGCAGCGCGTCGACCGCCGCCTCCGCCGGCGTGGTGGCCCCGCGCAGCGCCACGCCGACGACCAGCAGCCCGCACAGGACGGCGACGACCGGCAGGGCCGCGAGCGCGGCAGCGGTCGCCCCGTAGATCGCCACCCAGCGGCGCGCCCGTGGCGCGCGGTCGCGCGGCCAGTGCCGCCGGGCCGGCCCGTCGAACACCGCCGGGGACCCGACCCACAGCTCGCCGGGCGGGACGGAGTCGAGGACCGCGGAGCCCGGGGCGACCTCGGACCAGGCGCCGACGCGGGTGCCGGGGGCGAGCGTGCTGCGGGTGCCGACCGTCGCGCGCTTGTCGATCCGGACGCGCCCGACCCGGAGCACGTCGCCGTCGAGCCAGTGCCCGCGCAGGTCCACCTCCGGCTCGACCGAGCACCCGTTGCCGAGCGTGAGCAGCCCGGTGACCGGAGGCGGCGCGTGCAGGTCGACGTTCTTGCCGACGGTCGCCCCGAGCGCCCGCGCGTACGTCGCGGTCCAGGGTGCGCACGAGAGGTTCTCTGCGCCGGCCGCTGCCGCCCAGGACTCGGTGAACCAGAGGCGCAGGTGCACCGAACCACCCCGGGGGTAGCGGCCCGGACGCAGCCCGCGCAGCAGCGTGCGGGCGACGAGCACGGTGGTCCCCATCCGGCCGAGCGGGCTCAGGAGCACCAACCACCCGAGCGCCACCCACCACCACACGCCGGGGACGACCGGCACCCACGCTGCTCCGGTGGCCGCGACGAGCACCGCGTCCGCGACCAGCAGCCAGGTGAGCCACCGCAGCCCAACGAGCGCGGCGAGCGGCAGGCCGAGCACCGTCTGCAGCACCTGCGCCCGCAGCGGGGTCGGCGCCACCACGCGCGTCTCCGCGGCGGCGGCGGGCTCGAACTCGTCGAGCCGGCGGGCCAGGTCCCCGATCCGCGGGTACTCGTACACGTCGGCGACGGTGACCGTCGGGAAGCGCTCGCGCAGGGCGCTGACCAGCTGGGCGGCCACGAGGCTTCCCCCGCCGGCGGCGAAGAAGTCGTCGCGCGGGCCTGCGACCGGGACGCCGAGCGCCGCCGTCCAGCGCTCCGCCACCCACTCCCCTGTCGCGCTGAGGCCGACGGGCGGTGCCGACACTGACGAGTGGGTGCCCGCCCGTTCCAGCGGCCACGGCAGCGCGTCGCGGTCGACCTTCCCGGAGCCGCGCGTCGGGATCGACTCCACGGGCGCGAGCAGCGGCACGAGCGCCGCCGGCAGCGAGCCGATCAGCCGGTGCCGGGCGTCGGCCAGGTCCAGCGTGACGCCGGGCTCGGGAACCAGGTAGCCGACGAGCACCGAGGTGCCCGCCGGGGTCCGCCGGACCGCGGCAGCAGCACCGGCCACGCCGGGCAGCCCGAGCAGCGCGGAGTCGACCTCGCCCAGCTCGATCCGTCGGCCACCGACCTTCACCTGGTCGTCCGCGCGCCCGACGAACAGCAGCCCCTCGGCCTCGTACCGCACCAGGTCCCCGCTGCGGTACGCCCGCGCCCAGCCCAGCGGCTCGGCCGGGGCGTACTTCTCTGCGTCCTTGACCGGGTCGAGGTACCGCGCGAGCCCGACGCCACCGATGATCAGCTCGCCCAGCGCGCCCTCGTCGACCTGCGTCCCGTCGGGCGCGACGACGGCGAGGTCCCACCCGTCGAGGGCATGGCCGATGCGCACCGGCCCGTCACCGGTCAGCAGCGCCGCGCACGCGACGACGGTCGCCTCGGTCGGTCCGTAGGTGTTCCAGACCTCGCGGCCCTCCCCCACCAGCCGCGCGACGAGCTCGGGCGGGCAGGCCTCTCCGCCGAAGATGAGCAGCCGCACGCCGGCCAGCTCCTCGGACCGCCAGAGCCCCGCGAGCGTCGGCACGGTCGAGATGACGGTGATGCCCTGCGCCACCAGCCACGGACCGAGGTCCATGCCGGTGCGCACCAGGGCCCGCGGCGCCGGGACGAGGCAGGCGCCGTGCGCCCACGCGAGCCACATCTCCTCGCAGCTCGCGTCGAACGCCACCGACAGCCCTGCCAGCACGCGGTCGCCGGGGCCGAGGGGTGCCGCCTGGAGGAACAGCCGCGCCTCGGCGTCCACGAAGGCGGCTGCCGACCGGTGCGTGACCGCGACCCCCTTCGGTGCGCCGGTGGAGCCCGAGGTGAAGATGATCCACGCGTCGTCGTCGAGCCCCGGGTGACGTGTCTCCGCGCGCGTCCGCAGGGTCGCCAGGTCCCCCTCCGTGAGCACACGTGCGACCCCGGCCTCCCGGAAGACGGTCCTGGCGCGCTCGTCGGGGTCGTCGACGTCGACCGGCACGTAGGCCGCCCCCGCCGCCAGCACCGCGAGGATCGCCGTGTAGAGCTCCGCCGTGCCCGACGGGATGCGCACACCGACGCGGTCGCCGGGCCCGATGCCCACGCCCGCGAGCCCGGCCGCGGACGCGCGGACGGCCTCGGCCAGCTCCCGGTAGGTCAGGACCGTGCTGCCGTCGTCGATGGCCTGCGCGTCCCCGTGCACGGCGACGGTGCCCTCCAGGACGTCCAGCAGCGTGCGCGGTGCAGGTGCCCGGTCGGACCGGAGGAACCCCTCGGCAGACATCGCCCAGCCTCCCCGCCCGCTCGTGTCCTCCCGATCATGCGCTCACGACCCGGCGAGTGGCGATCTTCGCACCGGCGTCGCGGCGCGCCGCGACCGGACCGCCCTCGTTCACCGACTGTTCGCCTGATCGTCGCCGGAGCGTGGAGGCCCGCCGATCTGGGAAGATGTCGGACCATGAGCTCCGACGCCTTCACCGTGCCTCCCGTGCAGCAGGACCCCACTCTCCTCACGGGCACGCGGCAGGTACCGGACCGGGTCTCCCTCGAGGGTGTCGAGGACCGCTGGGACGAGGCATGGACCGCCCAGGACCTGTACGCGTTCGACCGCACCGCTACCCGCGAGCAGATCTACTCGATCGACACGCCCCCGCCCACGGTGTCGGGCTCCCTGCACGTCGGCCACGTGTTCTCGTACACGCACACCGACGTCGTGGCCCGCTTCCAGCGGATGCGCGGCCGCGAGGTGTTCTACCCGATGGGCTGGGACGACAACGGCCTGCCCACCGAGCGTCGCGTGCAGAACTACTACGGCGTGCGCTGCGACCCGTCGCTGCCGTACGACCCGGAGTTCACTCCGCCGTTCGAGGGCGGCGAGGGCAAGTCCGGCCCCCAGCTGCCGGTCAGCCGCAAGAACTTCGTCGAGCTGTGCGAGCGCCTGACCGTCGAGGACGAGCGC
Organism: Cellulomonas sp. P1_G12_2; assembly: GCF_056405535.1. Classification (NCBI taxonomy): domain Bacteria; kingdom Bacillati; phylum Actinomycetota; class Actinomycetes; order Micrococcales; family Cellulomonadaceae; genus Cellulomonas; species Cellulomonas sp. P1_G12_2. The sequence continues at coordinate 72,148 of NZ_JBFUBX010000007.1, forward strand.
CTGTTCGAGGCCCTCTGGCGCCGGCTCGGCCTGTCGGTCGACTGGTCCCGCACGTACCAGACGGTGTCCGCCGAGTCCCGGGCGGTCGCGCAGCAGGCGTTCCTGCGCAACCTCGCGCGCGACGAGGCCTACCAGGCCGAGGCCCCGGGCCTGTGGGACGTCACGTTCCAGACCGCGGTCGCCCAGGCCGAGCTCGAGGCCCGCGACTACCCCGGGGCGTTCCACCGGGTCGCGTTCCACGGTGTCGGTGGTCCGGTCTACATCGAGACCACCCGCCCCGAGCTGCTCCCCGCCTGCGTCGCGCTCATCGCGCACCCCGACGACGAGCGCTATCAGCACCTGTTCGGCACCACGGTCCGCTCCCCCCTGTTCGACGTGGAGATCCCGGTCCTCGCACACACCCTGGCGGAGCCCGACAAGGGCGCCGGCATCGCGATGTGCTGCACGTTCGGTGACCTCACGGACGTGCAGTGGTGGCGCGAGCTGCAGCTGCCGACGCGCTCGGTGGTGGGCCGCGACGGCCGCATCCTGCGCGACACCCCGGAGTGGCTCGTGGGCGACGGCCCGCGCGCCCGCTACGAGGAGCTGGCCGGCAAGACCACGTTCTCCGCACGCGAGGCGGTCGTCGGGGGGCTCCGCGAGACGGGCGACCTGGACGGCGAGCCGGTGAACACCCAGCGCAAGGCGAACTTCTACGAGAAGGGCGACAAGCCCCTCGAGATCGTCACCAGCCGCCAGTGGTACATCCGCAACGGCGGGCGCGACGAGGCCCTGCGCGACGAGCTGCTCGCCCGCGGCGCCCAGCTGGGGTTCAACCCCGACTTCATGAAGGTCCGCTACGAGAACTGGGTCAGCGGCCTCAACGGCGACTGGCTCGTGTCGCGCCAGCGGTTCTTCGGCGTGCCCTTCCCGGTCTGGTACCCGCTCGACGAGCACGGCGAGCCGCAGCACGACAAGCCCCTGCTGCCGTCCGAGGACCAGCTGCCCATCGACCCGTCCTCCGACGTGCCCGCCGGCTACACGGCCGAGCAGCGCGGCGTGCCCGGCGGGTTCGCGGCCGATCCCGACATCATGGACACGTGGGCCACCAGCTCCCTGACCCCGCAGATCGTCGGCGGCTGGCGCACCGACCCGGACCTGTTCAGCCGCGTCTTCCCCATGGACCTGCGCCCCCAGGGCCAGGACATCATCCGCACCTGGCTGTTCTCCACGGTGGTCCGCTCGCACCTGGAGCACGGCTCGCTGCCGTGGTCCGACGCGGCGATCAGCGGCTGGATCCTCGACCCGGACCGCAAGAAGATGTCGAAGTCCAAGGGCAACGTGGTCACCCCCATGGGCCTGCTGGAGGAGCACGGTTCGGACGCGGTCCGGTACTGGGCGGCCTCGGCGCGGCTCGGCACCGACGCGGCGTTCGAGATCGGCCAGATGAAGATCGGCCGCCGCCTGGCCATCAAGGTGCTCAACGCCTCCAAGTTCGCGCTCTCGTTCGGTGCCGCCGACGAGCCGCTCGCCCTGGACCCGTCGCTGGTCACCGTGGAGATCGACCGCGCCATGCTGGCCGGTCTCGCGGACGTCGTCGACAAGGCCACCGCGGCCCTGGTCGCGTACGACCACACGCGCGCGCTCGAGCTGACCGAGACGTTCTTCTGGACGTTCTGCGACGACTACCTCGAGCTGGTCAAGGACCGCGCCTACGGCGACCCGTCGGCGGAGAGCGGGTCCGCCCGCGCTGCCCTCGCGATCGCGCTGGACGTGCTGCTGCGCCTGTTCGCGCCGGTGCTCCCGTTCGCCACCGAGGAGGTCTGGTCGTGGTGGCGCCAGGGATCGGTGCATCGCGCGCCGTGGCCGTCCGCGGAGCCGCTGCGCACCCCGGCCGACCCCGCCGTCGTCGGTGCCGCCGGGTCCGCACTCACTGCGCTGCGCAAGGTGAAGTCCGAGGCCAAGCTGTCGATGCGCACGGAGATCACGTCGGTCGAGCTCGTCGTGCCCGCCGCGCTGCGACCCGGCATCGAGGTGTCGCTCGACGACATCCGGGCGGCCGGCCGGGTCACCGGAACCCTGACGCTGGTGGACGGTGACGGGGAGACGTGCGTGGCACGCGACGCCGTGCTGGTCCCGCCGGCTCCGAAGGCCTGACGTGCGCGAGTCACGTTCCGAGTCCCTGGTGGAGCTGGACCCCGCCGACAGCATCCCGGGCATGCTCGCCGAGCGGCTCCTGCGCGACCCTTCCGGGGTGTTCGCGGAGCGGGTGGTCGACGGCACCTGGACCGCGGTGACGGTCGCCGAGTTCGACGCCGAGGTCACCGCGGTGGCGAAGGGCCTGGTCGCGCGCGGTGTCCAGCCGGGCGACCGCATCGCGATCATGTCCCGCACGCGCTACGAGTGGACCCTGCTCGACTTCGCCTGCTGGGCGGCCGGAGCCCTGGGCGTGCCGGTCTACGAGACGTCGTCGGCCGAGCAGGTCCGCTGGATCATGGCCGACGCCGGCGTCCGGCTCGCGGTCGTGGAGACGGCCAAGCACGCGGCCGTCGTCGCCCAGGTCCGCGACGACCTCCCAGGCCTGCGCGAGGTGCTGGTCATCGACGAGGGCGCGGTCGCCACGCTGGTCGACGCCGGGACCGGCGTCCTCGACGAGGAGATCCGACGCCGCAGCGCGCTGGCCCGCGCGGACGACCTCGCGACCGTCATCTACACGTCGGGCACCACGGGTCGACCCAAGGGCGTCGAGCTCACGCACGGCAACTTCGTGGCCATCACCCGCAACGGGGTCGCCGGGCTGGGCGAGGTCGTCGCGATGCCGCACTCGCGCACCCTGCTGTTCATGCCGCTCGCGCACGTGTTCGCGCGGTTCATCCAGGTGCTGTGCGTTCCCTCCGGTGCCGTGCTCGGACACACGCCGGACGCCAAGAACCTGCTCGCGGACCTCGGGACGTTCCAGCCGACGTTCATCCTGGCGGTGCCCCGCGTCTTCGAGAAGGTCTACAACTCGGCGGAGCAGAAGGCCGGCTCGGGGACCAAGCTCAAGCTCTTCCGCTGGGCCGCGAAGGCCGCCGAGGACTACTCGCGCTCCCTGGAGACCGGTGGGCCCGGTGCCGCCCTGCGTGCCCGCCACGCCCTCGCCGGCAGGCTGGTGCACGCCAAGCTCCGCGCGGCGCTGGGCGGGCGGGCCGAGTTCGCGATCTCCGGCGGCGCCCCCCTGGGTGAGCGGCTCGGGCACTTCTACCGCGGCATCGGCGTCGAGGTGCTCGAGGGCTACGGCCTCACCGAGACGACCGCGGCCACGACCGTCAGCCGTCCCGGGGTCACCACGATCGGCACCGTCGGGCCCGCGTACCCCGGCACGGCCGTCCGGGTCGACGACGAGGGCCAGATCTTCGTCTCGGGCCCGCACGTGTTCCGCGGGTACCGGCACGATCCCGAGGCCACCGCCGAGGCGCTGGTGGACGGGTGGTTCCGCACCGGCGACCTCGGGACGATCGACGAGGACGGGTGCCTGCGGATCACCGGCCGCACCAAGGAGATCATCGTCACCGCGGGCGGCAAGAACGTCGCCCCCGCCGTGCTCGAGGACCGCCTGCGCGGGCACCCGCTGGTCAGCCAGGTCGTCGTGGTCGGTGACCAGCGGCCCTTCATCGGAGCGCTCGTCACGCTCGACGCCGACATGCTCCCCGGCTGGCTGTCCAACCACGGCCTGCCCGCCATGTCGGTCGACGACGCCGCGACGTACCCCGCGGTCCTCGAGGCGCTGGACCGTGCCGCCGAGCGCGCCAACGAGGCAGTCTCCCGCGCCGAGTCAATCCGCAAGCTCCGCGTGCTCACCACGGACTTCACCGAGACGAACGGCTACCTCACCCCGTCGATGAAGGTGAAGCGCGCCCTGGTGCTCAAGGACTTCGCCGCGGACATCGACACGCTCTACACGGACACCCGCAGCACCGACTGACCACACGCGACGTCCGCACTCAAGGAGGCTCAGACCGCTCGAGTGCGGAAGTCGCAGTGTCTAGACGACCGTGCGCAGGCGGGCCTGGTCGGCGGACTGGGTGGGGACCGCCTCGCTGGGCGTGGAGTCGTCAGACCAGCGCAGCACCGCGCCGATGCCGTCCACCAGGTCGACCGCGCCGTCCTCGGCGAACGTGACGCCCGCGTCCTGCGCCAGCGCGGCACGGACGAGGGCCACGTTCGCGTCCATCTCGCGCGCGTTCTCCGTGACGCCGATCGACTGGAGGTCCCCCGCGCTCGTCGCCAGCTGCAGGGGTTCGGGCCCGACCCACAGGGTCCGCTCCGCCAGGCCCGTGGTGAGCACGCTGACCTGCAGCACCAGCTCCGCCACCTGGCCGCGCCGGAGCACCTCGATCACGTCACCCAGGGCGGTGACGGCACCGTCGCCGCGGCCCTGCGCCTCGCGGAACCGGTCGAGCACCGCCTGCCGCCGCCGGGTGCGGAACGCCTCGAGCGTCTCCTTGACCCGTGCCGCGAACGCTCCCTGGTTGACGCCCTCACCGCGCGACCCACCCTGCACCTCGACCACCAGCTCACGCGCCTGCTGGCCGACGGCCTCGCAGACGAGCTTGGTGGCGCGCACGTCGCCCGTGATCACCACGAGGTCGGGCTTGCGCTCCGCGACGCGCTTGTCCAGCACGGCCGCGACCGCCTCGGCATTGCGACCCCAGGAGTCCTCCGCTCGCGTCTGGCTGCGCCGGTCGAGACCGCCCTCGCGCGTCTTGTGCACGTCGTCGTGCCCACCGTCGACGGTCTCGGTCTCCGGGCCACCCTCGGTGCGTACGGTGCCACCGGCAGCCCAGGTGAGGTCCGCTCCGTTGCGGTCCACCTCGACCAGCAGGTAAGAGACGGTCTCGTCGGCGGCGCGCACGGCCGGGAGCAGGGCCGGCGCGGGACCGAACACCGCGTGGGACTGGGCCGGAGGCTCGGAGAGCACGCGGTCGACCACCACCCCTTGGGCGTCGGCCACGACCACCCGCCCGTGGGGGGCGCGCACACCGGTGGGGACCGAGACCACGTCGGCGATCTGGTCCAGCACCCAGGCCGGTGCGCCGTCGCGCTCGAGAGAGCGTCGGACGGCCCTCCAGCGGTCAGCCGCCTCGGCGTCACCCGTCGCACCGTTGCGCGTCGCGTCGAGGTAGACGGTCGTGAACGGTGCCGGGCGTCCGAGCAGCGGCTTGAGCCAGTGCAGATCCATGGGCAAGTACCTCCGGTGTCGATCGTCCCCGGCGACCGCGCACGCGTGATCCGCCCCCGCGCGGCATGCCGGAGCTGACCCCTCCTACCCTCCGCCCCCAGGGGGCGCCGCGCCACCCCGAATAATCAGGCGCCTCGGGCGTGGTCCTCGGCGATGGCCTCGTGGTGCCGGATGACCTCTTCGACGATGAACGCGAGGAACTTCTCCGCGAACACGGGGTCGAGGTCCGCGGTGCGCGCGAGCTCCCGCAGGCGCGCGACCTGCTGCTCCTCACGTGCCGGGTCCGACGGCGGCAGACCGCTGGTCGCCTTCAGCACGCCGACCTGCTGCGTCGCCTTGAAACGCTCCGCGAGCAGGTAGACGAGCGCGGCGTCGATGTTGTCGATGCTCCCGCGCAGGCGGGCCAGCTCAGCGGGGATCGGGGTCGGCAGGTCGCTCACGGACGCGATCCTAGGCGGGAACCCCGGACGGTCAGGCGCTCTTCTCGCGGGGTGTGCGCTTCTCCTGCTCGGTGTCCCGAGGGATGAGCGTCGGGTTGACGTTCTCGAGCACCACCTCGCGCGTGATGACCACCCGGCCCACGTCGTCGCGGCTGGGCACCTCGAACATCACCTGCTGGAGGACCTCTTCCATGATGGCCCGCAGCCCGCGTGCCCCGGTCCCGCGCAGGAGGGCCTGGTCGGCGATCGAGGCCACGGCGTCCTCGTCGAACTCGAGCTCCACGCCGTCGATCTGGAACATCCGCTGGTACTGCTTGACCAGCGCGTTCTTGGGCTCCGTGAGGATCCGCACGAGCGCGTCCTGGTCGAGGCGGGAGACCGCGGCGACGACGGGCAGCCGCCCGATGAACTCGGGGATCAGTCCGTACTTCTGCAGGTCCTCGGGACGGACCTCCGCGAACAGGTCGCCCTCGTCCACCGAGTCCAGCAGCGGGGCGCCGAAGCCGACGACACGCTTGCGCGCACGGGCCGCGATGATGTCGTCGAGCCCCGAGAACGCGCCGGCCACGATGAACAGCACGTTCGTGGTGTCGATCTGGATGAACTCCTGGTGCGGGTGCTTGCGACCACCCTGCGGCGGGACCGAGGCCGTGGTGCCCTCGATGATCTTCAGCAGCGCCTGCTGGACGCCCTCGCCGGAGACGTCACGCGTGATCGACGGGTTCTCGCTCTTGCGGGCGATCTTGTCGATCTCGTCGATGTAGATGATCCCCGACTCGGCCTTCTTGACGTCGTAGTCGGCGGCCTGGATGAGCTTGAGCAGGATGTTCTCGACGTCCTCGCCGACGTAGCCCGCCTCGGTGAGGGCCGTGGCGTCCGCGATCGCGAAGGGGACGTTCAGCATGCGGGCCAGGGTCTGCGCGAGGTAGGTCTTGCCGGTGCCCGTGGGGCCGACCAGCAGGATGTTCGACTTCGCGATCTCGATGTGGTCGTCGGTCGTCGACGTGCGCGACTCACCGGCCTGGACCCGCTTGTAGTGGTTGTACACCGCGACCGCGAGGGCCCGCTTGGCCGACTCCTGGCCGATGATGTACTGCTCGAGGAAGTCGAAGATCTCCTTCGGCTTGGGCAGCTCGACCAGGCCGACCTCGGTGGCCTCGGCCAGCTCTTCCTCGATGATCTCGTTGCAGAGCTCGATGCACTCGTCGCAGATGTAGACGCCCGGGCCCGCGATCAGCTTCTTGACCTGCTTCTGCGACTTGCCGCAGAAGGAACACTTGAGGAGATCGGCTCCGTCCCCGATACGAGCCACGTCGATCCCCTTCCTCGTGTCGCCCTCCGCCCGTCGGGCGGTGCGTCGTACGTGCGTCGCCCCGCGAGGCGCGCGTCCTCCCCCATTGCACACCACCGGGGCCGGGATGTCAGCCGAACACACGGCACGCGTCAGCACCGGTTGTCACGGGTGTCACCCGTCGCCCAGCAGCGGAGCCGGGTCCGCAGGCAGCGGACCCGGCTCCCCGGAGGACTACTTGGGCTGCACGGTCGTCGGGATGACGCCCTTGCGGCTGGCCAGCACCTGGTCGACGATCCCGTACTCCAGCGCCTGCTGGGCCGTGAGGATCTTGTCGCGCTCGATGTCCTTGCGGACCAGCTCGATGTCACGCCCCGTGTGGTGCGCGATGGTCAGCTCGAGCCACTCGCGCATCCGGATCAGCTCGTTGGCGTGGATCTCGATGTCGGACGCCTGCGCGTAGCCGCCACCCTCCATCGCGGGCTGGTGGATGAGCACGCGCGCGTTGGGCAGGGCCAGGCGCTTGCCGGGCGAGCCCGCCGCGAGCAGCACGGCCGCCGCCGAGGCAGCCTGCCCGAGGCAGACCGTCTGGATGTGCGGCTTGATGTACTGCATCGTGTCGTAGATCGCCGTGAGCGCCGTGAACGAGCCGCCGGGCGAGTTGATGTACAGGATGATGTCGCGGTCCGGGTCGGTGCTCTCCAGCACCAGCAGCTGGGCCATGACGTCGTCGGCCGAGGCGTCGTCCACCTGCACGCCGAGGAAGATGATGCGGTCCTCGAACAGCTTGGTGTACGGGTCCTGGCGCTTGAAGCCGTAGGCCGTGCGCTCCTCGAACTGCGGCAGCACGTAGCGGGCGGCGGGCGACGACGGTGCGAGACCGCCGGGGCCGGCCAGCATGCCCGCGCGCGCCATGAACTGGGATTCCATGCTCATGAGCTTCTCCTCAAGATGAAGGGGTCAGAGGGAGGCCGGCCGTCAGGCCGTGCCGCCACCACCGGCGACGGTGGCAGCCCTCTCGACGACGTGGTCGACGAAGCCGTACTCGAGGGCCTCGGGCGCGGTGAACCAGCGGTCGCGGTCGGCGTCGGCGTTGATCTGGTCGACGCTCTTGCCGGTCTGCGCCGCGGTGAGCTCGGCGAGCACGGTCTTCATGTGGAGGATCAGCTGGGCGTTGATCCGCACGTCGGTCGCGGTGCCGCCGATGCCGCCCGAGGGCTGGTGCATCATCACGCGCGCGTGCGGCAGGGCGTAGCGCTTGCCCTGGGCGCCCGACGAGAGCAGGAACTGGCCCATCGAGGCCGCCATGCCCATCGCGATCGTCGCGACGTCCGGCTGGATGTACTGCATGGTGTCGTAGATCGCCATGCCCGCGGTGATCGAGCCACCGGGCGAGTTGATGTACAGCCAGATGTCCTTGTCGGGGTCCTCCGCGGCCAGCAGCATCATCTGCGCGCAGATGGCGTTGGCGTTCTCGTCGCGCACCTCGGAGCCGAGCCAGATGATGCGCTCGCGGAGCAGTCGGTTGTAGATGGAGTCATTGAGGCCGAAGGCCGGGCCGTCCGCCCTGGCCATCATCGGCACTAGCTCGTTCACGAAGGCTCCCTCATCTGACGGTGACGTCTGTCCTGCACCGCGCGGTCCTCCCCTGTCGGGGACCCGTGCGATGCAGTGACCCTAACGCGCAGCGGCACCCGTCCATGGCCCCGCACCGAGCGTTTTCGCTGACGGCAGAGCCTGGCCCCGCGGACCCGGGAGAAGACCGAAGGCCCCGCACCGGGCATCGGTGCGGGGCCTTCAGGAGAGAGGCGTCAGGCCTTCGTGTCCTCGGCGGTCTCGACGTCGTCGAACTCGTCGAAGGCCGCGATGTCGGCGGCGGCGTCTGACGGGGCCGAGGAGGTCGCGGCGACGTCCGCTGCGTCCTCCTCGTCGGACCCGATGAACTCCGAGAGGTCCACGGCCTGGCCGGAGCCGTCGGTGACGGCGACGCGGCGCAGCGCGACGGCGAGCGCCTTCGAGCGGGCGACCTCGGCGACCATCGTCGGGATCTGGCCCTGCTGGTCGATGGTCTGGATGAAGGTGTTCGGGTCCATGCCGTACTGGCGCGACGCGTTCACCAGGTAGTCGAGCAGCTCGTTCTGGCTGACCTTGATCTCCAGCTGCTCGGCCAAGGTGTCCAGGAGGATCTGGTTGCGCAGCGCCGTGGTGGCCTGCTCGCCGACCTCGGCGCGGTGCTCGTCGTCCTCGAGCCGGCCCTCGCCCTCGAGGTGACGGTGCACCTCGGCCTCGACGACGCCCGACGGGACGGGGATCTCGGTGGCGGCGAGCAGCTGCTCGAGCAGCAGGTCACGGGCCTGCACGGCCTGGTTGGACGCCTTGATGCTCGACGCCTGCGTGCGCAGGTCCGCGGTCAGCTCCTCGAGCGTGTCGAACTCGCTGGCCAGCTGGGCGAAGTCGTCGTCGGCGTCGGGCAGCTGCCGCTCCTTGACCGTGGTGGCGGTGACGCTCACCTGGGCGGTCTCGCCGGCGTGCTCGCCGCCCGCGAGGGCCGTCTCGAACGTGGTGGTCTCGCCGCCCGACAGGCCCGTGAGCGCCTCGTCGAGGCCCTCGAGCATGTTGCCCGAGCCGATCTGGTAGCTGACGCCGGACACGGTGTCGACCGGCTCGTCGCCGATGGTGGCGGTGAGGTCGATGACGACGAAGTCGCCCTCGGCCGCGGGGCGGTCCACGCCGACCAGGGTGCCGAAGCGCTCGCGCAGGGCGTCCAGGCGGGCGGCGACGTCCTCGTCGGAGACCTCGACGTCGTCGACCGTGACGGCGATGCCGTCGAGCGCCGGGACCGTGATCTCGGGGCGCACCTCGACCTCGGCGGTGAAGTGCAGCTCACCCTCCTCGCCGGCGGGCGCGGCGGTCAGGCCGGGGATCTTGGTGACCTCGACCTCGGGCTGGCCCAGCGGGCGCAGCTTGTTCTCGCGGACGGCCTCGGCGTAGAAGCCGGACAGGCCCTCGTTGATCGCGTGCTCGAGGACGGCGGGGCGGCCGACGCGCTGGTCGATGATGCGCGGCGGCACCTTGCCCTTGCGGAAGCCCGGGACGACGACGTCCTGAGCGATGTGCTCGTACGCGTGCTCGATGCTCGGCTTGAGCTCGTCGTAGGTCACCTCGACGGTCAGCTTGACCTTGGTGGGCTCCAGGGTCTCGACGGCGCTCTTCACTTCGATGGTCTCCAACTGATCGGGGCGGGCGCCGGCGACTCCGGCGATCTCCGGTGCTTCGGGCCGCGCGCCGTCGCACGCCCGAGAACGGGCCGACGACCGCACGCTGGCGACCCTCGACCTTACGCCACGGCGGGCGGCGCTCCCAAGCCGAGAGGCTGTGGGACCGCCCACGCCCGTCGCCCCGTCATCGAGCGAGACCCGCGACCTCCGTGATGACGGACACCGCACGCCCGACGCCGTCGTGCTCCGCGTACTCGGCGGCGAGCTCGCCGGCCCGCCGCGCGAACGACGGGTTGTCCAGCAACCGGCGCACACCGTCGCGGACGGCCTCGGACGTCGTCGCGTCCGTGACCCTGTCGGTCGGGAGCGCGAGGCCGACGCCGGACCACACCACCCGCGCACCCACCTCGGCCTTGTCCTCGGAGCGACCCGCGACGAGCACGGGCACCCCGGACGCGAGCGCCTGCTGGACGCCCCCGAACCCGCCGTTGGTGATCATCACGTCCACCATCGGCAGGAGTCGGTCGAACGGCACGAACGGGGTGGCCCGCACGTTCGCCGGGTAGCCCGCGGGCTCGGTGGTCGCGATCACCAGGACGTCCTCGTCGGCGAGGGCGTCGATGGCCGGCCAGAGCAGCCGCTCCGGGTCGGTGGCGACCGTCCCCTGCGTGACGAGGACGACCGGACGACCGGTGGCGCGCGCCTCGCGCACGTCGTCCCACCACTCGGGCGGTTCGAAGCGGTCGACACCCGCCGGCAGGAACGGTCCGACCAGCTCGACGTTCTCCGGCAGGTCACTGCGGGGGTACTCGAACGACGGCACCGAGGGGTGCAGCACCTGGGTGGCGGACGTCTGCACCCAGTCGAGGAAGAACCCGTCGGGCACCGGCAGGCCGGCGTCGGCGACCACGCGTTCCGCCGCCTTCTGCGAGTCCCGGAACAGCACCTTCTCGATGAACCAGCCGAGCGCCGCGTAGCGCAGGCCGTCGAACCCGGTCCGCGGCGGCTGCAGGCCCAGACCGAACGGGGCCGTGTCCTTGCTCGAGATCGCCAGCGGCGAGACGGAGAACAGGACGGAGGGCAGGTCGTACCGGCGCGCGGCGATCGCGCCCGCGACGAACCCGTTGTCCATGACGAGGACGTCGGGCCGCTCGGCGGCGACGATGCCGTCCAGGTCGGCCAGGAAACCCGGCACGGTGCCGACGAAGTGGTGCCGCACGTCCCACTGCAGCCGCTTGATGCCCGGCGCCGGTGCACCCTGCGCGACCGACCAGGCGTCGAACTCCGCGTCGTCGAGGTCGCGGCCCTGCACGATCGGTGCATGCTTCGCACCGGTCGCCAGGACCGCCTCGGCGAACTTGGTGCCCGTGTAGACGACGACCTCGTGCCCTTCGCCGACGAGCGCGCGGGCGAGCGGCAGCGCAGGGCGCACATGGCCGGTGACGGGGGTGAGGGTGAACAGGATCCTGCTCATGGGGGGATCTCCCAGGGGTGTCGGGGAAACAGTCCCTGAACAAGACCCTGGGCGATTCGCCCTGATACATCCCGGGCTCAGTCGCGGCGCAAGATCCTCGCGCGCAGGCGCTCGCGCCGGTCGGCGAAGCGGTTCCACACGGTCTTCTGGAAGACGAGCGTCAGCCACCCCGCGAGGGCCATGCCCACGATGTTGATGCCGAGCTGGAGCGCGCTGCCGCGGACCTCGACCAGCTGCCCGAACGCCAGGCCGAGCGCGACGTTGCCCGCGGCAGGCACGGTGGTCACCGAGATGAAGGCACCCGCGAGCCCACCGACCCGCGCCGACGTGAGCGACAGCACCCCCGCGGCCCCGGCGATGACCGCCACGATGAACGACCACTTGTCGGGCGTGTAGATGAACTCCGTGCCCGGCCGGGGAGCCGTGACCTGCTCGAGCGTCACCCAGCCGAGCTGCTTGGCCGCGAGCGCCGCCACGCACGTGAGGAGGATGGCGAGGAGGAACCCGACCACCAGGGTCCAGAGCGCCATCCGGAGCAGGTGGAACCGGCGGCGGACCAGCGCGATGCCGAGGGCGGCGATCGGCACGAACTCCGGCCCGAGCACCATCGCGCCGATGACCAGGATCTGCGAGTCGAGCACGATGGCGATGGCGGCGATGAGCGTCGCCAGGCTCATGAAGCTCAGGTACGTCCAGTTGAGCTCCGACTCCGCGTAGGCACGCCGCGTGACGTCGATCCACACCACGGCGTCCGCGCTGCTGCCGGGGGCGAGCCGTTCGGCGTCGTAGCCCGGCTGCGATACCCACGTGTCCACCGGCTCGATCGTGAGCGTGCCCTCGCGCTGCACGCCGAGCTCCAGGAGCTCGTCGCAGAGGTCGTTGGCCGCCTCCCTCGCGACGTCCGCGAGCACGACGTCGCCCTCAGGTCGCCGTGATGCACCGTCGAGGACCGCCAGGCTGCTCACCGCGGGCGCGCGCTCGAGCACGGCGACGACGCCGCTCGTGAGGTCCGCCGGGACCGAGATCCGCAGGTGCAGCACGGGGTCAGTGTCTCGTCGTCGGACGGGCAGACGTGGGAGCCGCTCCGGCCGGCTCGCTCTCGTGTGACTCTGTCGGGGTGGCGGGATTCGAACCCACGACCTTCCGCTCCCAAAGCGGACGCGCTACCAACCTGCGCCACACCCCGTGCGCACCCGACCGCGGCCCGGGCGGGCGAGGTGGGTGCACGAGACGCCCCTGCGCACCCGGTACCCTGGGTGCCGCGGTCGTGGCTCCCAGAGCCAGGACCTGTGCGGACGTAGCTCAATGGTAGAGCCCCAGTCTTCCAAACTGGCTACGCGGGTTCGATTCCCGTCGTCCGCTCCGCCCGCTGGCTCTGAGTCACGTCGCGTAGGACGCGACTCTCTCCTTCTTGATGCCCCTTTCAGCTCAGCTGAGACCAGACGTATGCGAACCACGCGATCGATACAGCTCCCGCGGTCACGTAGCGGGCGCGGTGCCCCGTCGAAGGCACGACTGCGAATGGCGCCCCGAGGGCGAGCGCCGATGCGGCAAGAGCAGCGCGGATGTGACGGGGTTCGCCGGGTGCGGAAGGCGCAGCGTGTGCGGTGCTCCGTCTGGACAACCACCTGGGGCCGACCGTCGGGGTTGCTCGAGCTCGGACAGAGCAGTCCGCCACGCGTGCGCGCCTGGTCCTCCGAGATGGAGGTCACGGGGCGCCAGCTGCCCGCGCTCGCTCGTACGCGCTGCTGCACGAGAGCCCTCGACGGAGCCGTTGACATTCCGGAACTAACGCGCGTAAGGTCGCCGCAAGCGAACACCCTAACGCGCGTTAGTCCTCAACCCGCTGCGCCCACGGATGCCGCTGACCAAGAGTCAATGTCGACAGGATTGGTGTGCCGTGGCTGGCGATGGATCAAAGGCAGTCCGTATGGGGGACATCGCCCAGCGGGTCGGGGTGTCCAGGACGGCGGTGTCGTTCGTCCTGAACAACCGCGACGACGGGAGCGTCTCGCCCGCGACTCGAGAGCGGATCCTGCGGGCCGCCGAAGAGCTCGGGTACCGGCCGCACGCCGCCGCCCGGGCGCTGGCCGCTCAGCGGTCCGGCCTGCTGGGGCTGGTGACGGAGATCGTGACCAGTCCGTTCGGGATGGAGACGGTGAAGGGAGCGCAGGACCGGTCGTGGAAGGAAGGGAAGTTCCTTCTCATCGCGGCGACCGACGGCAATCCCGGACTCGAGCACGCGGCGATCGAGAAGCTGCTGGAGCAGCGTGTCGAAGGGCTGATCTACGCCTCAGGCTTCCATCGCGAGGTCACGCTGCCGCCGATCGCCTTCGACGTGCCGACGGTTCTTGTCCACTGCTTCGACGCAGACGGTCGCCTGCCGTCGATCGTGCCCGACGAGGAGGGCGGAGGGCACAGCGCGACTCGTCACCTGATCGAGGCTGGTCACCGACGCATCGGATTCATCAACCTCGAGCCCGACACCACGGCAGCGCGGGGCCGGCTCGCCGGCTACCGCCGGGCCCTGGTCGACGCCGGTGTCGTGCCCGAGGACGACCTCGTGATGTCGGTCGACTCGTCGGCCGATGGCGGCTACGTGGCCGCCTGTGCCCTGCTGGACCTCCCTGACCGCCCCACGGCGATCTTCTGCGGCACCGACCGCATCGCCATGGGGGCGTACGACGCCATCAAGGAGCACGGGTTGTCCATCCCCTCCGACGTCGCCGTCGTCGGGTTCGACAACCAGGAGCTGATCGCCGCCTACCTGCGGCCGAAGCTCACCACAGTTGCGCTGCCCTTCCACGAGATGGGCACACGCGGCGTCGAGATGCTCGGCGCCGCTCTGGCAGCAGGGCAGCCGATCGCCCCCGAACAGGTGACGATCGGCTGCCCGCTGGTCAAACGCTCGTCGGTCTGAGGTCCAGTCAGCCGATCGAGTCCATTCCCACACCCTTCGCTCGCAGCCCAGAAGCAGCAGAGAAGCAGCACAGAGATGGAGAGCAGCATGATGACACGACCGACAACGTCCCGACGGGTGCGCGCACTCGGCGCGCTCGCCCTTGCGGGCGCCCTCGCCCTGACGGGGTGCGCCGGAGGCGGTACATCCGGGGCACTCGACGGCACCCAGCTCCTGCAGATCCCCCGGGAAGACACGGCGACGTTCAGCCGCAACTTCAACCCGTTCTCGCCCAATGCCGCACCGATGACGCAGCAGGCGATCTACGAGTCCATGCTGGTCTTCAACCCCAACGACGGCACGACGACGCCGTGGCTCGCGACCGAGTGGACTCCCGCACCCGACGGGACGGGGATCACGTTCACCCTGCGCGATGGCGTCCAGTGGTCGGACGGGGAGCCCTTCACGGCTTCGGACGTCGCCTTCACGTTCGAGCTGCAGAAGGAGGTCGCCGGCGGCTTCGAGTACCTCGACACGGTCACGGCCGAGGACGACGACACGGTGACCTTCACGTTCACCACCCCCTTCGCCCCGGCCCTGTACGAGCTCGGCCGGCAGGTGATCGTGCCGGAGCACGTCTGGGAGAGCATCGACGACGCCGCTCTGGAGACGAACGAGACGCCGGTCGGCACCGGGCCGTACACGGAGGTCATCAGCTTCGAGAGCCAGGCCTTCAGCCTCGGGAAGAACCCGAACTACTGGCAGCCCGACAAGCAGAAGATCGAGGGGATCCAGATGCTGGCCTTCGCGGGCAACGACCCCGCGAACCTGGCGACCACCAACGGGGAGACGGACTGGGCCGACCAGTTCATCCCCGACATCGAGAACGCGTTCGTCGCCGACGACCCCGACAACCGGCACTTCTGGTTCCCCGCGACCGACAGCACGATCAACTGGCAGCTGAACACGACCAAGCCGCCCTTCGATGACGTGCAGGTCCGCAAGGCCCTGAGCATGGCGATCGACCGGGAGTCCATCACTGAGGTCGCGATGCAGGGCTACACCCACCCGTCTGACTGCACAGGGCTGTCCGACGGGTACGACGCCTGGCGCAACGAGTCCGTGGCGGGAAGCTGCGACTGGACCGATCGTGACGTCGACGGTGCCAACGCGATCCTCGACGAGGCCGGGTACACCCGCGGCGCCGACGGGATCCGGACGATGCCCGACGGCTCCCCCTTGGCGTTCGACATCTCCGTCGGAGCGACGTCGTCGGACTGGCTGTCGGCGGCGAACATCATCGACCAGAACCTCGACGACGTCGGCATCGACGCGACGGTGAACGCGCCGGACTGGTCCGCGGTGGTCGCCGGCTACGAGGACGGCAGCTTCGACACGGGAATCGTGTGGAGCAACATGGAGGCGACCCCGTACCAGTTCTTCCGCGGTGTGATGTCCACCGAGACGGCCAAGCCCGTCGGTGAGCAGGCAACGCAGAACTACCACCGGTTCGGCGTGCCCGAGGCAGACGCGCTCCTCACGCAGTTCGCCGGATCCACCGACGACGCGAGCCAGCAGCAGGCGATCGACGAGCTCCAGGTGCTCTTCGACGAGCTCGCACCGGTCGTCCCGCTGTTCCCCGGCCCCCGGTGGGGCGCGTACAACACGACGCGCTTCACGGGCTTCCCGACGGAGGACGACCCGTACGCGACCCTGTCGACCCGCGGCCCGACCACGGTCCTGGTGCTGACCACGCTCGAGCCGGTCGTCTCCGAGTAACCCTCGCCCGCCTTCTCCCGCAGCTGCACACCCGACGGCGCACGCGCTGTCCCGCGCAGGCGCCGTCGGGTGCGCCGCACAACACAACGGAGTGAATGCCATGCGATTCGTCGTCAGGCGCCTGGGCTTCTACCTGGTCGCGTTCTGGGTATCTGTCACCCTCAACTTCCTTCTCCCCCGCTTCATGCCCGGAGACCCGGTCTCCCGGATGCTCAGCCAGTCCCAGGGACGGATGAGCCCGGAGCAGGTCGACCAGATGCGCGTCCTGTTCGGGCTGGACGAGCGCCCGATCTGGCAGCAGTACCTCAGCTACTGGCAGAGCATCTTCACGGGCGACATGGGGGTCTCCATCTCCCGGTTCCCCACCCCGGTGACCGAGGTCATCGCCAGCCAGATCGGTTGGACGCTGCTGCTCGGCGGCACCGCGCTGATCATCGCCGTGGTGGTCGGGAACTCCCTAGGGATCCTCGCCGCCTGGCGGCGTGGGGGCGTGCTGGACTCGATCCTGCCGCCGGTCCTCGTCTTCATCGGCTCCTTCCCCTACTTCTGGCTCGCCATGGGTGCGCTGTACCTGTTCGGCGTCACGCTCGGCTGGTTCCCCCTGCGGCACGCCTACAGCGCGGGGATGACCCCGTCCTGGTCACCGGAGTTCATCGCCGACGTCGCCGCGCACCTCGTCCTGCCCGTCACGACGATCGTGCTGGTGTCCATCGGCGGCTGGATGCTCGGCATGCGGAACACCATGATCGCCACCAACTCCGAGGACTACATCGTCATGGCGGAGGCCAAGGGGCTGCGACCGTCGCGCGTCATGCTCCGGTACGGCGCCCGCAACGCGACCCTGCCCGCCACCACATCGTTCGGCATGGCCATCGGGTTCGTCGTCGGCGGCGCCCTGCTCACCGAGGTCGTCTTCGCCTACCCCGGCCTGGGGTACCAGCTCCTCGCGGCCGTCTCCGCCCTGGACTACCCGCTGATGCAGGGCATCTTCCTGACCATCACGGCCGCCGTCCTGGCCGCGAACTTCCTCGTCGACGTCGTCTACGTCCGCCTCGACCCGCGCGTGCGGGTCTCCTGAACCGGAAGGAGGAACACTCGTGTCTGCTACCGACCCTGCCGAGGTGCAGCTGCTCGTCGCCACCGATCACCGCGAGATCCTGAGCGGCCCCACCGAACCGGCGGCGCTCGACCGCCCTCCGCGACACCCGGTCCGTCAGGGCCTCGTGCACAGCCTCGTCGCCAACCGCAAGGCGCTGACCGGGATGATCATCCTCGCGCTCTTCGTCGCCGTGGCGCTGCTCGCCCCGCTCCTCGCCCCCGGCGACCCGTCGACCATCACCTCGCTCGGAGCGCAACCGCCCTCGGCGGAGCACCTGTTCGGCACCACCGCGAAGGGGCAGGATGTCCTGGCCCTGACCATGTGGGGGGCGCGCAGCTCTCTGCTCGTGGGGTTCGTCGTCGGCATCGCGGCCACGTTCATCGGACTGCTGGTGGGCCTGTCCTCGGCCTACTTCGGAGGCCGCGCCGACAACTCGCTGTCCCTGCTCACCAATGTCTTCCTCCTCATCCCGGGACTGCCGCTCCTGGTGATCCTGGCCGCGTTCCTGCCGACCGGGATGACCACGGTGATGCTCGTCCTGACGTTCACCGGCTGGGCCGGGTCGGCCCGGGTCCTGCGGTCCCAGGCGCTCTCCATCCGCGGGAAGGACTTCGTGGCCGCCGCGATCGTCACCGGCGAGCGTGCGGGCTGGATCATGTTCCGGGAGATCCTGCCCAACATGGCGTCGATCGTGATGATCACGCTGATCGGGTCGGTGATCTTCGGCATCGGCGCCCAGGCCGGCCTGGAGTTCCTCGGGCTCGGCGACGTCAGCGTGGTCAGCTGGGGCACCAACCTGTACTGGGCCAGCAACGACGGAGCCCTGATGTCCGGCACGTGGTGGGCCTTCGTGCCCTCGGGTGCGGCCATCGCCCTCGTGGCCTTCGCCCTGGCGCTCATCAACTACGGCGTCGACGAGGTCACCAACCCCCGGCTGCGATCCACCCGCCGGCGCAGGACCAGCCGCCGTGCGGCGCTCGGCTCGGCAACCCACCAGGAGGTGAACCGATGAGCACGCTCCCGTCGTCACGAGATGACGCGCCGGTCCTGGAGGTCTCGGACCTGTCCGTCGAGTATCACGGCGAGTACCGCACGGTGCGCGCCGTCGACCGGGTCAGCTTCCAGATCGGCAGAGGCGAGATCTTCGGGCTGGCCGGCGAGTCCGGCTGCGGCAAGAGCACCGCTGCCAACGCGATCATGCGGCTGCTGCGCCCGCCGGCCGTGATCACGGGTGGGTCCATCCGGTTCCGGGGACGAGACATCCTCACCCTGGACGCCGAGGAGCTGCGCGCGCTCCGGTGGCGGGAGGTCGCGATGGTGTTCCAGTCGGCCATGAACTCCCTCAACCCCGTCATGACCGTCGGTGACCAGATCGTCGACATCTTCACCACCCACGAGCGCCTGCCGAAGAGCAAGGCGCGGGCCCGGGCGGCGGAGCTGCTCGAGCTCGTGCGCATCGACCCGGCGCGCCTGCGGTCCTACCCGCACCAGCTGTCCGGGGGCATGCGCCAGCGCGTGGTCATCGCCAT
Source organism: Cellulomonas sp. P1_G12_2 (assembly GCF_056405535.1). NCBI lineage: Bacteria > Bacillati > Actinomycetota > Actinomycetes > Micrococcales > Cellulomonadaceae > Cellulomonas > Cellulomonas sp. P1_G12_2. Next base: position 91,077 of record NZ_JBFUBX010000007.1, read on the forward strand.
GGCGGTCGCCCTGCGGCCCCACCTGCTGATCATGGACGAGCCGACGACCGCGCTCGACGTCGTCGTCCAGCAGGAGATCATGGCGCAGATCGCCGAGCTGCAGAGAGAGCTCGGGTTCTCCGTCCTGTTCATCACCCACGACATGTCGCTGATGATCGAGCTGTCCCACCGGATGGCCGTCATGTACGCGGGCCGCTTCGTCGAGACGGCCGACGCGAAGACCATGTTCGCCAACCCGCTCCACCCTTACACCCGCGCGCTCATCAGCGCGTTCCCGCCGCTGACCGGACCCGTCGCCCCCCTGGTGGGCCTGGGAGAGGGAGTGCGGTTCACCGACATCCCTGACCTGCGCGAGGAACAGCCCGGCCACTGGGTCGCACCCGTGCCGGTGGGCACCGTCATCGATGGAGGACGATCATGAGCATCTCAGCGCCGGCGACTGGTACCCGTGCGGACACCGAGGCGGTGCCGGACGCCGTGATCCGCCTGCGAGGACTCAGTGTCGACTTCCCGGTCGGAGGCCTCTTCTCGCGCACGGTCGTGCGTGCGCTCCGCTCGGTCGACCTGGACCTCGAGCGCGGGGAGATCCTGGCACTGGTGGGTGAGTCGGGCAGCGGCAAGAGCACGATCGCGCGCTGCATCGCCCGGCTGGAGCGGCCGACCGCGGGACAGATCTTCGTCGACGGCGTCGACGTGCTCCGCAGCGAGCCGAGACGCGCGTCCCGGGAGTTCCGCAGGAAGGTGCAGATGATCTTCCAGGATCCCTTCGGCTCCCTGAATCCGGCCCACCGGGTCCAGCAGTTCCTCGAGCGGGCTGCCCGGCTGCACGGCCGGGCCAAGGGAGCCGACCAGATGCGGGAGCTCGTCGCGGAGCTGATGGCGACGGTCGACCTGCCTGTGGACATGCTGGACTCGCGCGCGTTCGAGCTCTCCGGCGGCCAGCGTCAGCGTGTCTCCATCGCCCGCGCGCTCGCCATGGACCCCGAGGTGATCCTCGCCGACGAGCCCACGTCCATGCTCGACGTGTCGGTCCGGATCGGCGTCCTCAACCTCATGCGCCGACTGCGTGACGAGCGCGGCATCTCGATGCTCTTCATCACGCACGACCTGGCCTCGGCGCGGTATGTCGCGGACAGGACGACGGTCATGTTCGCCGGAGAGCTCGTCGAGAGCGGCGCGTCCACGGCCCTCATGGCCCGGCCGGCTCACCCGTACACCCAGCTGCTGCTGTCCGCCGTGCCAGACCCGTTGCGGGCCGGCAGCTACGACCCCGACGAACGGGCGAGGCTGCGCGCCGCGGTGCTCGACTCGGAGTCCTGTCCTTTCGACGGGGACCCGAACCAGGTCTGCAGCCGAACCGAACCCGTCCGGCATGACGTCGGGCCGGCAGCGGACCGGCACTGGGTCCGCTGCCACCTGTACCGGCCCGCCGCGGACGTCGCCTCGCGTGCCCTGGCCGTGGACACGGTCGAGGGGTAGTCACCGACGCCGCCGCCCGCCGATCCGCTCGCCGCCGAACCTCTAGGACTTCTCGTGAACCCGATCCCCACCGTGCCCACGGCCGACGTCGCCCCGCCCGCGCCGGCCGCCACCCCGCACCTGCGGCCGTCCGCCCACTTCACCGCCCAAGAGACCTGGCTCAACGACCCCAACGGGCTGCTCCACCACGCCGGCGTCTACCACCTGTTCTTCCAGAACAACCCCGAGGGCAACGTCTGGGGCCCGATGTCCTGGGGGCACGCCACCTCCACCGACCTGGTCACGTGGTCGGAGCATGACGTGGCCATCGCGCACACACCCGAGGAGAACGTGTTCTCGGGCAGCGCCGTCGCCGACGTGCGCAACACCGCCGGCTTCGCCGGACCCGGCCAGACAGCGCTCGTCGCCATCTACACCAGCGCGTACACCAGCGCGTCACGCCGTCCGGGAGTCCAGGCCCAGTCCCTGGCGTACAGCCTGGACGACGGGGTCACGTGGACCCGATACGCAGGCAACCCCGTGCTGGACACCGGGTCCTCGGACTTCCGCGACCCGAAGGTGTTCTGGCATGGCGGCGACGACGGACGCTGGATCATGGTCGCGGTCGAAGCCCAGGACCGCCAGGTCGTCATCTACAGCTCGCCGAACCTCCTCGACTGGACCCTGGAGTCGCGCTTCGGGCCCGCCCATGCCGTGGGGGGCATGTGGGAGTGCCCTGACCTGTTCCCCCTCGAGGTCCGCGGCACCGGCGAGACCAGGTGGGTCCTGGTGGTCAGCCTGAACCCTGGCGCCGTCGCCGGCGGGTCCGGGACCCAGTACTTCGTCGGGAACTTCGACGGCTCGACCTTCGTCCCGGACCGACTGTCGGACTCCCCTCGCCTTGCCGACTACGACTGGCTGGACTACGGGCGCGACTACTACGCGGCCGTCTCGTTCAACGACGCTCCGGAAGGCCGGCGGCTGATGATCGGCTGGGCGAGCAACTGGGACTACGCCAACGACACCCCCACCCACCCGTGGCGGTCCGCGATGTCTCTCGTCCGCGAGCTCGAGCTGGTCCGGTGCTCGGACGGAGCCCTGCGCGTCACACAGGAGCCACAGCTCCCCACGGACGCGACCCGTCTCCAGGTCTTCGACGTCCAGGTGCCGTCGGGGCCGGGAGACCGCACCGACGTCGTTCTCGGATCCGACGATCCCCACGGCGGCAGGGTCACCATCACCGTCGACGGGGACGCACGCACCATCACGTGCGACCGGAGCCGCAGCGGCGCCGTCGACTTCCATCCCGCTTTCTCGTCGGCCGACACCGCCCCGCTGCTCAGCGACGAAACCCCCACCCACCTCAAGATCGTCGTCGACGCCAGCATCCTCGAGGTCTACGTCGACGAGGGACTCGTCACGCTCACCCAGCAAGTCTTCCCCCACGTGCCACTGACCACCGTGATGCTGGAACCGTCGTCACCCAGCTGAAGCATCGGTCGGGCCGGGATGGCGACGTCCACGTCAGGCGTCCGGCCCACCCGAGGATCGCCGGACGTCTCTCTCCTCGACGGCCCCGGAGATCGTGATGCAGCGACACCTCTCGACGCAGACCCAGGAGCAGCATGCCGTCGCCTTCCCCCACCCGTCGCTACCTCGTCATCGGCGAGGCCGTGGCTGACGTCGTCCACCCGCTGTCCGGCCCTGCCTCCACCCACCCCGGGGGAAGCCCCGCGAACGTCGCCTTCGGCCTGGCCCAGCTCGGGGCCGAGGTGTCCTTGATGACCCAGCTCGGCGACGACGACCACGGCCGCCTCATCCGTGCTCACCTCGCCGGAGCCGGTGTACAAGTCCTCGCCGTGCCGGACCCAGCGGCGAGCGGTACCGCTACGCCGTTCGCAGTGGCGTACCTGGACCACACCGGCGCAGCGACGTACACGTTCGACATCAGCTGGACATTGCCGCAGGTAGACCCGCCCTGGACGCCGCTGCACGTCCACACAGGATCCATCGCTGCCCTGATGGCTCCTGGCGCCAGCTCCGTCCGAGCACTGGTCGAAGGCATGCGTGGCCGGTCGAGCATCAGCTTCGATCCCAACATCCGTCCCGCCCTCGTGCCCGACCACGACGAAGCAGCCGCCCGCGTCGAACAGATGGTGGAGCTGAGTGACGTGGTCAAGGCCAGCGACGAGGACATCGCCTACCTCTACCCCGGATCCGATCCGGTGCAGATCGCCCAGGACTGGGTGCATCGTGGACCGGCGGTGGTCGTGGTGACCCTCGGCAGAGAAGGGTCCTGGTGCGCCACCCGGGACGGCGTGGTGCACATCGAGCCGACCGTCGTCACGGTGGTGGACACCGTCGGCGCAGGTGACGCCTTCATGTCCGCCCTGATCGACGGGCTCGGTCGGGAGCAGCTGCTGGGAGCCGCGGGCCGCCCAGGACTGTCCGCCAACCGCAACCACGCCGTCCAGCTCGCAGCGCGCCGAGCATCCCGAGCGGCCGCGATCACAGTCTCCCGCCCGGGCGCCGCGCCACCCCGCCTCCACGAGCTCGACGAGGCCGAGTCCGGCGCCCCGTAGACCGGACGCACGCAGACCCGACAAAGCGCCGGACAGGATGGGCTCTGTTCCCGAGCCAGCCGAGAGCCTTCGGTGCAAGTGCTGATCGTTCATAGGTCTGGCCCACGCTGGTTTCCAGCGCGCATCCAGTCCTGACGAGCTGACCGGCGAAGCGCTGTCTTCCACACTGGCTACTCGGGTTCGATTCCCGTCGTCCGCTCTCACATCGTGCCGGGTCACATGACCCCTGTCGGCGCCTCAGGATGCGCCGGGTGATCAGGGCTGCACTCGGGCCCGACCGACCCCGACCCGTGGTCGACCAGAAGCACCCGCGTGTCCGCCACCCCGTCGACACGCTCGGCATCGCCCTCGCCCCCGGCGTCCCCACGTGACACCGCACAGAAGGCGCCCTCTGGAGGCTTGACCCTGACGCGGCGTCAACCCTGCACGCTGGATCACACGGTGCAGGACGGAACGGAGACGCCATGATCAGCACGACCTCGACCCCGAGCTGGACCGGCATGGTGCCGGTCGACGACACCGCTCTGGCCGTCACCGACTCAGGTGGCTCCGGGACGCCGGTGATCTACCTCAACGGCCAGTTCGCGACCCAGGGCTACTGGCGGCGGGTCGTCGCCGAGCTCGGGCCGGACTGGCGGCACATCACGTACGACGAGCGTGCCCGTGGTCGCAGGTCCGGACGTTCGGCGGACTACTCGTTCGCGGCCGCCGTCCGCGATGTCGATGCCGTGCTCGACGCTCGAGGTGTCGACCGAGCGCTGGTGGTCGGGTGGTCGTACGGCGCCTTCGTCGCAGCACACTGGGCGAGCCGCAACCCGCACCGGACGATCGGCGCTGTGCTGGTCGACGGAGCACAGCCGAACGACTGGCTCACGGAGGAGATGGAGCACGGGATCCGAACGGTCTTCCGTCGCCTGCAGTGGCTGATGGTGCCACTTCGCGTCACGGGCCTCACGCCGCGAATGACCGCCCTGGAGATGGCCGAGTGCAACATCGACGTCGGCAGGCTCGCGCGTGAACGCGAGCTCGGTCCGGTGATGGACAGGATCACCGTGCCGACCCGGTATGTCCTCGCATCCGGAACGTCGTTCGGCAGCAAGGGCGATGGGCAGGAGAAGATCCGCGCCAGCGTCCCCGCAGTGGCCGAACGCAACCCGAACATCACGATCCACGCCAAGGTCGCGAGCACTCACGGCGCGATCCTCCGCAAGGACTTCCGCGCGATCGCCGAGGCGGTCCGCGGCGTCGCCGGTTGAGGCAGTCTGGAGCCCATGCTCACGATCGGCCAGCTGGCGTCCTACGCCGGGGTGACGGTGCGAACGGTCCGGCACTATCACCAGATCGGCCTGCTCGCCGAGCCCGAACGCGACCACTCCGGCTACCGCAGCTACGACGCAGCCGCCGTCGTGCGGCTGATCCGGATCCGCGTGCTGGCCGATGCGGGCGTGCCCCTCGCTCGAGTGCAGGAGCTCCTCGTCGCCGGCCCGGACGAGTTCGCCCGAGCAGTCGAGGAGCTCGACAAGGCCCTGCGCGCCGACATCCGTCGCCTCCAGAGCAACCGCAAGCGGATCGCGAAGCTCGCCGCCGGCGATCACCTGGCTCTTCCCCAGATCGTCCTGGACTACCTGGACCGGCTGCGCGGGCTCGGCGTCGGCGAGGCCTACATCGAGCTCGAACGGGACGCGTGGATCATGCTCGCCCCGCAGATTCCGCTCGACCTCGAGGCCGTGATCGCCGACAAGAACCGGCAGCTGGACGAGGACCCGGCCATGACCCGGCTCTATCGCCTCCTCGGCTCCGTGTCGGAGTGGTCCGCCGACGATCCGCGAGTCGTCGAGCTCGCCGACATCGTCGAGGACCTCCGTATCCGGGCCGTTCAGAGCGGTGCGGTGGAGATCGGCGACGCCGATGCGTCGGACCCTTTCGCCTCCCTGCTGGACGCGACCATGGCCGAGTCCACGCCGGTCGCCCGACGGCTGCTGGCGATCCTCGAGCAACGCGGCTGGCGTGGCTGGACGCAGCTCGAACGAGTCCCCGAAGGGCGGATCCCCCGCGATCGCTGAGACCCCACCGCCTCACTAGAACCCCTCGAGCGATCACGAATCAGATAGACCGCGCAACAGGCTCGGCCCCATGGCGTTGTTCGACTCCCGACGTCCGCTCGCAGGGTGGATCCGGATCCGGACCCGATCTGATGACGCCCGGGTCGTGCGGCTCGTACGCTCCGATCGTGGATGCCGCCACCGCCGCCGCACTGCTCGAGATCGCCGAGGACGCGCGCGCACGCTCCCGGAAGCAGGATCCGGCCGCGAACCAGCCGGTAGAGGAGCGCTACCCGGAGATGCTCGAGGCCCTCGACTGGCACCTGGCCGGGGGRCAGCCGGAGGCGGCGTACCGCCTGGCGTCGGCGCTCGTGCCGTTCTGGATCTCGACGTCGCGGATCGACGACGGTGACAGATGGTTCGAGCGGGCCCTGGGGACGGGCGCCGGCGACGAGTCAGCGCGTGCGAGGGCGCTCTACGACCACGGCTACCTCGTCTTCTGGGCGGGTCGGTACCAGCTGGCGGACCAGCGGTTCACCACCTCCCTTGCCTCGGCGGAGGCGGTCGGTGACCGCTCGCTCCAGGCCCTCGTCCTCGCCGGGTCGGCCCGCGTGGCGCTGAACACCGACGCGGACGACGCCGTACGCCTGCTGCGTCAGGCGCTGGCGGTCACCGACGGACTTCCCGACAGCGACCCAGGGCGGTCCAGCAGCCTGCACGTGCTGGGCGTGGCGTTGCAGATGTCCGGCGACCTGGAGGCGGCGCGAGAGGTGATGTCGGCGCGGCTCTCGATGGGTCGGTCCTCGGGTGACGAGTTCGTCGTCTGGTCGGAGTCGGCGAACCTCAGCATGGTCGAGCGCCGGCTCGGCAACCTGGAACGCGCTGAGGAGCTCGCCCTCGAGGCACTGCGGATCAGCGCTGCACGCGGCGCGGAGATGTCGATCGCCTGGACCCTCAACGGCCTCGCCGCGGTGACCGCGGCCGCGGGCGACCACGAGCGCGCGGCGACCCTGCTCGGGGCGGCCACGGCGATGCTCGGGCGTGCCGGGGGCGAGTGGCCTCCCGACGAGCGCGAGCAGCACGACGAGTCGATGGCCGCGGTGCGGGCGGCCGTCCCCCCGGAGGTGCTCGACGCAGCGCTCGCTCGCGGGGCGGGGATGTCGGTCACCGACGGCCTCGCGTACGCGCTCCGCGGCTGACCGGACCTCTAGGTTGGTGCGGTGGGTACCGCGCTGATCACCGGGGCGGCCGCCGGGCTGGGGCTCGAGTTCGCCTGGCAGCTCGCCACCGCGCGCCACGACCTGGTCCTCGTCGACCGGGATCTCGACCGGCTCGAGCGGCTGGCCGGTCAGCTGCACGCCGCGGCGGGCGTCCACGTCGAGGTCCTCTTCGCGGACCTGTCGGTCCGTGGCGACGTCGAGCGCGTCGCCGAGCGGCTCCGGTCGACAGAGCGCCCGGTCGGGCTGCTGGTCAACAACGCCGGCGGCGCCGCCGGGCAGCGGTTCGTGGACGGCGACCTCGGGCGCGAGGAGGCGGTGTTCGACGTCATGGTCCGCTGCGTGCTGGTGCTGTCGCACGCCGCTGCCGGGCAGATGACCGCGCGCGGGCGCGGCGCCATCCTCAACGTCGCGTCGGTCGCCGCGCTCATTACCCTCGGCTCGTACTCCGCGCACAAGGCGTGGGTCCGGACGTTCACCGAGGGGCTGGCGGTCGAGCTGCGGGGCACCGGGGTCACCGCGACCGTCGTGTGCCCCGGGTTCGTCCACACGGACTTCCACGACCGCGCCGGCATCGACATGACGTGGCTGCCGGAGATCGCCTGGCTGCGCGCTGACCATGTCGTCGCCACCGCCCTTGCCGACACGCGGCGCGGCGCCGTCATCTCCACGCCGAGCCTGCGGTACCGACTGGGGTCCGGCGTCGCGCGGGTGATGCCCCGATCGGTCGTGCGCGCGATCGGGTCGCGGCGCTCGCGCTCAGGCGTGAGGCGTCCTGGCCACTAGCGTGGGCCGCGGCACGCACGCGGTCGTGCTCCTGGAACGGGGATGGCGTGGCGGGTCCGCTGATTGCTACGAAGCTGCACGTCCCGACGCTGCGACGGGGTCTGGTCGCCCGCCCACGGCTCCTCGAGAGTGTCCGCCCCGGGGTCGACGCGAGGCTGACCCTGGTGTGCGCTCCCGCGGGGTTCGGCAAGTCCACGCTCGTGTCGGAGTGGGTGGCGGGCGCGCCCGACGACGGGCGCACCGTGGCGTGGCTCTCGCTGGACTCGTCGGACAGCGACCCCGCGACGTTCTGGAGGTACGTGCTCACCGCGCTCGAAGGCGCGACGGGCGGCGTGGGATCCCGCGCGCTCGACCTGATCACCTCCTCACCCGCGGCGGTCGACCTCGTCCTCACCACGCTCCTCAACGAGCTGGCCGCAGCACCGGGCCAGGTCTGGCTGGTCCTCGACGACTACCACCTGGTGGACGACCCGGAGATCGCCCGGGGCATGGCCTTCCTGCTCACGCACCTCCCGCCCCAGGTCCATGTCGTGCTCTGCACCCGGGTCGATCCGGACCTGCCGCTGGCGCGATGGCGGGTGGACGGTGACCTGGTCGAGATCCGTGCCGCCGACCTGCGGTTCACGCTCGACCAGGCGACCGCGTACCTCGGCGAAGTCAGCGGGCTACGCCTCTCGGCCGACGACGTGGTGGCCCTGGAGCGACGTACGGAGGGCTGGATCGCGGCGCTGCAGCTGGCCGCGCTCTCCCTGCGAGGGCGCGACGACGTCCGCGGCTTCATCGACCAGTTCGCCGGCACCGACCGGTACCTGGTCGACTACCTCGCGGAGGAGGTGCTGGCGCACCAGCCGGCGGCCGTGCGCGACTTCCTGCTGCGCACCGCCGTCCTCGACCGCCTGACGGGCGCCCTCTGCGACGCCGTCGTCGGCGGCGACGGTGGCAGCCGCATGCTCATGACCCTGGAGCGCGAGAACCTCTTCCTCGTCCACCTGGACGAGCGACGCGAGTGGTTCCGGTACCACCACCTGTTCGCCGACGTCCTGCGGGCGCGGTTGCTGGCCGAGCAGCCCGACCTGGTCCCGGTGCTGCACCGGCGGGCCAGCCTCTGGTACGAGGCGCACGGATCGGCCGACGAGGCGGTGCGGCACGCGCTCGCGGCGGGGGACGTCGACCGCGCAGTCCACCTCATGGAGCTGGCCGTCCCGGACATCCGACGCCACCGGCGCGAGGCGCTGCTGCTCGGCTGGCTCAAGGTGCTCCCCGAGGACGCCGTCCGACGCAGCCCTCTGCTCAGCGTCTTCTTCGCCTACATGCTCCTGGTGTCCGGCGACCTCGACGCGGTCGGTGCGCGGCTCGACGACGCCGACCGCGCGCTCGCGACCGCGCCCGACGGGTCGACGCCGACGCCGGCGAAGGCCGAGGAGCTCCGGTCGCTGCCGGCGACGATCGCCGTGCACCGCGCCTCGCTCGCACAGGCCCGCGGTGACGTCGCGGGGACCGCAGAGCATGCCCGGCGAGCGCTCGAGCTGGCGGGCCCCGACGACCACCTCGCACGCGGGGGCGCGTCCGGCTTCCTCGGCCTGGCGGCGTGGGCCCGCGGCGACGTGTCCTCCGCGCTCGACACGTTCGCGGAGGCGGTCGCCAGCCTGCATGCGGCGGGAAACCTCGTGGACGAGCTGAGCAGCACCCCCGTGCTGGCGGACATGTGGCTCGTGGCGGGCCGGCCGAGCACGGCACGCGACCTCTACCTGCGTGCGCTCGAGGTGAGCGCGGCGCACGACGGGCCCGTCCTGCGCGCGACCCCCGCGCTCCACGTAGGGCTCAGCGAGCTGGACCTGGAGGCCGGGGACGTCGCGGGAGCCACGCGACACCTCGAGGAGGCCGCGGCACTCGGTGAGGGCGCGGTCATGGCCGAGAGCCGATTCCGATGGTTCGCGTCGATGGGCCGCGTCGCCGCGGTCGAGGGTGACCCGCAGCGGGCCATCGCCCTCCTGCACCAGGCCGAGCTGCTCTATCGACCGGGGTTCTTCCCCGACGTGCGGCCGATCGCCGCAATGAAGGCTCGCGTCTGGATCGCCCACGGCAGCCTCGTGCAGGCCGCCGACTGGGCACGACAGCGGGGTGTGTCCGCCACGGACGAGGTCGCGTACCTGAGCGAGTTCGACCACCTGACCTTGGTGCGGCTGCTCATCGCCCAGCACCGAGCACACCACGATCCCGACGCCCTGGCCCGTGCGCTCCTCCTCCTGGCGCGGCTCCAGAAGGCGGCCGAGAGCACCGGGCGCGCCGGAAGCCTCCTCGAGATCCACCTGCTCACTGCGCTGGCGCAAGACGCACAGGGTGACCGCAAGGACGCCCTGCGCACGCTCGGCCAGGCCTGGAGCCAGGCACCGGAACCGGGCGCCTCCGTGCGCCTCTTCCTGGACGAGGGAGCTCCGATGCGAGAGCTGCTGCGAGCCGTCGACCGCCACGACGACGCTGGTGAGCACGCACGACGCCTGCTCGGCATCGCGGCCTCGGGCGGTGACCGCACCGGCATCGCGGTCCAGAACCCGTCGGCGGAGCCGCTCAGCGCGCGTGAGCTCGAGGTGCTGAGGCTGCTGGACAGCGAGCTGACCGGCCCCCAGATCGCCCGCGACCTTTTCGTCACCCTCAACACGCTGCGCAGCCACACCAAGCGGATCTTCACCAAGCTCGGTGTCACCAGTCGCCGGGCGGCGGTCCTGCGCGCGCACGAACGTGGACTGCTGTAGCCGGACCGGGCGTCACATCGCCGTTCACCACAGGTGGTGATGCCGGACCACCAGCCCGGTTCCTAGGTTCGGGTCATGCCGCGGCGCCCCGCCACGGACCCGAACCAGGGAGCCGGACATGTCCATCACCACCTCCACGCTCACCCGGGCAGCCGGCCTCGCCGCGGTCGCCGCGGGCCTGCTGTTCATCACCGTCCAGATCAACCACCCGCAGCTGGACGCCGACTTCGTCACGACGACCGAGTGGCAGGTCCGCCAGACCATGAAGGTGCTCATGGCCGTCCTCGCGCTCGTCGGCATCACCGGTATGTACCTGCGGCAGGTCAGGCAGATCGGCGTCCTCGGCCTGGTCGGCTACCTCGTCGCGGCCGGCGGCTACCTGCTCATCATGTGCTCCGAGGTCATCGGCCTGGTCGTCCTGCCGTCCCTCGCCCACAGCACGCCCGGCTACGTCACCGACATCCTCGCCATCGCCACGGGAGGAAGCGCGACCGGCGACGTCGGGTCGTTCACCGCCCTCAACCTCCTCGCCGCGTTCGGCTACGTCGTCGGCGGACTGCTCTTCGGCATCGCGCTCTTCCGTACCGGCATCCTCGCCCGCTGGGCCTCCGTCCTCCTGGCCGTGAGCACGGTCGCCACCCTCGCGATCCCGCTGCTCCCGCAGGTCAACCAGCGGCTGTTCGCCATCCCCGACGGCATCGCGCTCGTCGCCCTCGGCTACTCCCTGTGGCGCGACCAGCGCACGGCGACCGACCTGCCCGCGGTCGCGCCGACGAGCGCGCAGCTCGACCCGGCCGGCGCCAAGTGACGATCCACCCCCAGCCAGCCCGCCCGGTCGGCACGGTCGACCGGGCGGGTGCGGCCGCCGTCTACACGTTGCGGGTCAGGGGACACCTGGATCCGCACTGGGCGCCCTCGCTCGGGGGCCTGACCCTGACCCACGACGACGACGGGGCGACGAGCCTCACCGGAGTCGTCGCCGATCAGGCCGAGCTCCACGGGCTCCTTGCCCGGGTCCGCGACCTCGGCGTCACCCTCATCTCCGTCGGGATCGTCGATCCCCTGCCGGAGCCGGACGTCGCCCCGACGAGCTGACCGCAGGTCCTCCCCCTGCGGTCCGGCCACGGGTGGGAGATGATGGCCGGGCGTGGGGAAGYACGACGCGAACATCGCCTCGAGCTCGTCGATGACACGCGAACGGGAGCATCATGGCTCTCCACTTCGTCGCAGGGCAGACGTCCATCGCGGCAGCACGGGCCTGGGTCGACACCGAGGCGCTGCTCGGCGGCCTGGTTGCCATCGACGCGCCCCTCCTCCAGCTGTTGAGCAGTGAGCTGATCACCAACGCGGTCCTGCACGGGCCTCCGTCCGGCGACGTCACGATCCGCGTGCACGACGTCGACGGTCAGATCCGGGTCGAGGTCGACGACCAGAGCTCCAGCCCGCCCCGGCTCCGCGCCGCGGACCCCGCCGCGGTGGGTGGTCACGGCATGCAGCTCGTCGATGCCTACGCGACACGGTGGGGCTGCGACCTGCGGGGTGCGGACGGGAAGACGGTGTGGTTCGACGTGCCGCGCGACGACGCGGTGCAGATCCTGCGCGGTCGCGCCTGAGCGATCAGGCCTGGTCGTCGGTCGATCGCTGCGGGACGTGCCGGTCCAGGAACGCGTACACCTCGCGGGCGTCCACTCCCGGGAACGCCCCGGTGGGCAGCGCGGTGAACACCTGCTGGTGGATCCGGGCGCTGGGCCACGACGCGTCCTGCCAGCGCGCGACCGCGGATGCCGGTGGTCGACGGCAGCAGGCCTCGTCCGGGCAGGTCGACTGGTGTCGCTCCTGGGTGTCCCGGCCGCGGAACCACGTCGCGGACGCGAAGGGCACGCCGACCGTGAGCGCCATCTGCCCGGTCGTGCCGGACCCCGTCTGCGTCGAGCACCAGAACGTCCCGGCCGGGGTGTCGGTGTACTGGTACGACTCGGAGGTGCGGTCGCGCCGGGTCAGCGCGCGCCGCACACCCCAGCTCCGGCACACCAGCTGTCCCTCTATCGCGCCGGTCACGTCGGTGGGCAGCGGCAACCCGTCGTTGGCGTACGCCCGGTAGATGGCACCGTCACCGCCGATCCGCAGGAAGTGCACGGGGATGCCGAGGTGGTGGGTGACCAGGCTGGTGAACCGTTGCGCGGCCGCCTCGTGCGTGACGCCGAACGCGTCGCGCAGGTCCTCGATCGCCAGGTCCTTCTCCTTCTTGTGCTGCTGGAGGTGCTCCACGGCGGCCGTCTCGGGCATGAGGCAGCAGGACGCGAAGTAGGTGGTCTCCATGCGCTGGCGCAGGAAGTCGTCGTACGACGTGGGCCGCTCGTGCCCGAGCACCCGGTGCGCGATGGCCTGCAGAGCGAGGGAGCGCAGTCCGTGGCCTCCGGGGGTCGACGCCGGCGGCAGGTAGACGCGGCCGTGCTCGAGGTCGGTGACGGTCCGGGTGGAGCTCGGCAGGTCGTCGACGTGGATGATCGCCAGCCCGAGCTGCTCCGCCATCCGCGACACCGCGCGGTGCGTCAGCGCGCCCGCGGTGTACCCGGCCTTACGGGCCATGGACTCGGCGAGCCGCTCGATGTCCGGCAGGTAGTTGTCGCGCTGCTGGCGCTCGAGGCGGATCTGGGTGTTCGCGCGGCGCGCCTCCTCGGGGGTCGCGACCGCCTCCAGGTCGCGGCGGGCGAGCTCGGCGTGCAGGCCGACGAGGTGCTCGAGCACCGGCAGCGGCAACGACCGCCCGGGCCGCACGGGCGGCAGCGAGAGCCGCTCGAACCCCGGGGAGCGCTGCGCGCGGTCGAGCGCGATCTCGAGGGCGGCCCGGCGCGACGGAGGCTCGGCGTCGAGGAGGTCGGCGACCGTCACCCCCAGCGCGTCCGCCAGCGTGCGCAGCAGAGCGAGGCGCGGTTCGCGGTGGCCGTTCTCGAACAGCGACAGCAGGCTCGGCGTCACGCCGACCTGGCGCCCGAGGGCGTCGAGCGTCAGACCTCTCGCCGTGCGCAGGTGCCGCAGTCGCCGTCCGAGGGTGAGGGCGTCCGGTGCTACCTGCGAGCCGGCGACGTCGGAATCGTTGACTGGTGCGGCCACAACGTGACTATATGTCAACATCGGCCAAACTTGACAGGCTGCGATGACCGCAGATCGATGCACCTTGACGTGACGATGGGTGTACACGAGCGCTGTCGCTCGCAGCACCCAAGGAGATCGCGCAGACATGACGTCGTTGGCTGAGTCGCCCGCCACCCTCACCACCACCACGCTCGCCGACGTGATGTCGGCCGCCCTGCTGGGGGACGTCCGGACGTGGGTCGACGCTGCGACCCGGCTGCTGGAGCCGGACGCCGTGGTGTGGTGCGACGGGTCCGACGTCGAACGGCAGGAGCTCGTGGCCCAGATGGTGCGCACGGGCACTCTCCTCCCCCTCGACCCGACGCTGCGACCCGGCAGCTACCTAGCACGGTCCGACCCCGACGATGTCGCCCGCGTCGAGTCACGCACCTTCATCTGCTCGGTCGACGAGGCCGACGCCGGCCCGACCAACAACTGGCGCGAGCCCGACGCGATGCGCGCCGAGCTCGATCCCGTGTTTGCGGGAGCCATGCGCGGCCGGACCCTGTACGTCGTGCCGTTCTCCATGGGCCCGGTCGGCGGACCGCTGTCCCAGGCGGGCGTGCAGCTGACGGACTCGCCCTACGTCGTGGTCAGCATGCACGTGATGACGCGCGTCGGCGGTCAGGTGCTCGACCTGATCGAGGCCGGTGCGCCGTTCGTCCCCGCGGTGCACTCGGTCGGTGCACCCCTGCTGCCCGGCGACACCGACGTCCCGTGGCCGTGCAGCTCGACGAAGTACATCGCCCACTTCCCCGAGACGCGCGAGATCTGGTCGTTCGGGTCCGGCTACGGCGGCAACGCCCTGCTGGGCAAGAAGTGCTTCGCGCTGCGGATCGCGTCCGTCATGGGACGCGACGAGGGCTGGCTCGCCGAGCACATGCTCCTGATCCGGCTCACCTCGCCCCAGGGCAGGACGTACCACGTCGCCGCGGCGTTCCCCTCGGCGTGCGGGAAGACCAACCTGGCCATGCTCGTCCCCACGCTGCCGGGCTGGCAGGTCGAGACCATCGGCGACGACATCGCGTGGCTGCGCCCCGGACCGGACGGGTCCCTGCGTGCGATCAACCCCGAGGCGGGCTTCTTCGGCGTCGCCCCGGGGACGGGCGAGGCGACCAACCCGTCGGCGATCGAGACGATCAGCCACGACACGATCTTCACCAACGTCGCCCTCACCGACGAGGGCGACGTCTGGTGGGAGGGCCTGACCCCGGAGCCGCCCGCCCACCTGGTCGACTGGCAGGGCCGGGACTGGACCCCCGCGTCCGACGAGCCGGCGGCCCACCCGAACTCCCGGTTCACCGTCGCCGCGGCACAGTGCCCGACCATCGCGCCCGACTGGTCCGCCCCCGAAGGGGTGGCGCTCGACGCCATCGTGTTCGGTGGCCGGCGCGCCACGAACGTGCCGCTGGTCGCCCAGGCGGAGAGCTGGGAGCACGGCGTGTTCATGGGCGCGACGATCTCGTCGGAACGCACCGCCGCCGCCGAGGGCACGGTGGGCGAGCTGCGCCGGGACCCGTTCGCCATGATGCCGTTCTGCGGGTACGACATGGCCGACCACTGGGCGCACTGGCTGAGCGTCGGGGCCCGGTTGGACCGCGAGCACCGGCCGCTGGTGTTCCAGGTGAACTGGTTCCGCAAGGACGACCAGGGCCGGTTCCTGTGGCCGGGCTTCGGCGAGAACTCCCGCGTGCTCGCGTGGATGGTGGACCAGGTCGACCGCGCGCGCGGCCGGCGCACGGACGTGGGCGCGGTGGCCAGCCCCGTGGGCCTGCTGCCCGCCCCGGGTGCGCTGGACACCCGCGGCCTCGACCTCGACGACCGGGCGCTCGCGCAGCTGTTCGAGGTGGACCCCGCCTCGTGGGCTCGCGAGGCCGACCTCACCGAGGAATTCTTCGCGACGTTCGGTGGCCGCGTGCCGGCCGCGCTGCGCGATCGGCTCGCCCACCTGCGGGCGGCGGTGACACCCACCCAGGCGTGATGCCAGGACTACCGGCCCTGCGGACGCAGCGTGCGCTCAGGACCCGGTGGCGCGTCGGTAGGAGTCTCCGTCGTGGCCGCCGGTGCGGCGCCACCGGCCGGTGACCGAGGGCGGGTCGCCGATCAGGACGCTCCCCCGCCAGGCGTAGGTCGTCGGCCAGCGGCGGAACACCGGCACCACAGTCGTCACCAGCCGCATCAGCCACGGCAGTGCGCCGGGCCGCCAGCGCTCCAGGTCGTCCAGGTCGACGCGGGCCTTGTCGCCTTCGCGGACTGCGGACCACCTGCCGCCCGTGATGCGGGCACCGTCGACCGTCACGTGCCAGCGGCCCTGCGCACGGTCCCGGTCAGCCATCGTGCGCAGGTCCAGCCACGGCACCAGCTGGACCTCGGCGGTGTGGTCGTCGCACACGGCCGTGACCGTCCCGCTGGTGACGCCGCCGAGCGTGGGCTGCTCCATGTCGTCGGGGTTGAGCTCGACGACCACGACGGACGCCGCGTACTTGATCAGGTGCCGGCGGTGCATCCGCGCACCCGGGAGCTGCCCGACCGCGGCGGTCCGTCCGTCGATGCGGACATGGGGCGGTGTCGCGGTGACCCGCACGAGGTCGAACGCGTTCATCCAGACCAGCAGGAGCGACGTCGGCCGCCGGATGCCGGCGCTCACCGGCGCCAGAAGACGCGCGCGGCGGCGCGGTACCCCGTCACGGTCGTCGACGCGGACCTCGACGAGGCGGCCGTCGACGTCGGTGAACCGGACCTCGGCGTCCACGCCGTCCTCGGCGACGGCCAGACGGGCCACGGCGAACTGGGTCACGTTCCACGACCGCGTGCCGCCGCCGATCTCGTAGCCGCGACGGTCGAGCCGCAGACCGGGCTGGAGGTAGTAGTCGACCGTGCGGTCCTCGCGTCGTGACAGGAACGCCAGCATGCCGGTGCCGTGCACGTCATCGTCGAACCACTGCAGCTCGACGCCGTCGTACACCGGGTCGTCGGCGAGCTCCGCGTTCAGCAGGGCGGCGAGCCGGTCGATGCGGAGAGTGAGGGGCGCGACGGGGGCGCCGGGCAGCTGCGGACCTGCCACCCGCTCCTCGGGTTCGGGCGCAGCTGAGCGCACCGGTGGCTCCTTCGTCGTCGTCGTCGCAGTGCTCGGAGCACCAGCGAACCGCCCACCACCCATCCGGACGAGAGCCGAAGGTCCCGCCGGCGGGTCGGCCGACTCGGCACGGTGCGATCCGCGGGCTCGACGACAGGGGGTGGGAGTGTCCGCAGACTCCCACCCCCTGCTCGCACTGCCGGAGGCACGGCAGTACGCCTCGTTCGAGGCCCCGACCAGCCAGGGCCTCGAGCGAGTCTGTAGGGGCTCCTTCCCCGGTCAGTGGATGGAGATCCGCCGCAACGAGCTGGCGTCACGGGTGGCTCGGACCCGCAGCACGTGCCGCCCCGCCGTGAGGAGCAGGTCCTCCCAGCGGCCCGGAGAAGCGGACGACCCCAGGCCGACTCCGTCCAGATCGACGTCGGGCACCGGACCGTCGGCCGTCACCACCACGGTGGCCCTGCGGCCCTCGTCGACGTGGATGTCGTAGGCCACCCACTCGCCCGCGTCGAGGTCCACGACCACGTCGTCCTCGACGGCGCCCGGCCGCCCGTCGATCAGGTCGAAGTGCAGGTCGGTGTCGGAGTCGTACCGCAGCGCGACACCGTCGTCCTCACGGAGCCCCGGCAAGGTCGTGCGCGCCCGCACGTGGTGCGACGTGCCCGGGCCGCGGAACGAGAAGCTCATCGCGGGCAGCTCGAGCGGCACGCGCCGCAGCAGCGCGTTGACGATGGTCGGCCGGTACGCGCAGGACTCCAGCCGGACCGCGTCGACCAGCCGGTCCAACGTCGACCACGCGTCGCCGGGCGTCGGCTTGCCGCCCTGACCTGCGGCGTAGGCGACCACGTCGGCCCAGCCGGTGGGAGGGGTGACCGAGAACGGGGACGTCACCGTGTCGAGCTTCTTCCAGGTCCAGAAGTTCCACGAGATCCGGTGGTCCTCGTAGAGCTGGAACGCCGTGGCGAGCCAGGCGGGGTTGTTCTCGCCACCCTCCCCCATGTACACGGGCAGCCCGAGGTCGCGTCCGGTGCGGACGAAGCGTTCGATGCTCGGGAAGTCGGGGGCGGACCAGTACTTGTGGAATTGCAGCATCGAGTTCGGGTCCCACACCTCGGTGAAGATGCTCCAGTTGGTCGACCAGTGGGTGCCCTCGTAGATGAGGAGGTGCGACCGGTCGACCTGCCTGACGGCGGCGGTCAGCTCGAGGTAGAGGTCGACCAGGCGGTCGGCGTAGAGGTCCTGCCACTGGTTCGGGAGCGGTTCGTTGAGCAGGTCGTACCCGGCTACGGCCGTCTCGTCGGCGTACCGGGTGGCGATGGCCCGCCACAGGTCGACGGTCCATGCCCAATAGCGGTCGTCCTCGAAGAGCTCGGGGCGGTTGTTCGGGGAGTCGTCGATGTTGGTCCCGGTCTGACCGCCGGGCGCGCCGTGCAGGTCGAGGATGACCCACAGGCCGTGCGCGCGGCACCAGGCGATGGTGCGGTCGACGTACTCGAAGGCCTCGTCGCGCAGGGCACCTTCGTCGTCGAGCATGAGCCGGGAGTTGATGGGAAGACGGACGTGGTCGAAGCCCTCGCCGGCGATCCTCGCGATGTCGGCCTCCGTGACGAACGCGTCGCGGAAGCGCACCCAGAACTCTCCCGCCCTGTCGGGGCCGACGAGGGCGCGCACCAGCGCCTCGATCTCGCGCGGCGACTGCGGGCCGCCGTCGAAGCCCCACATGTACCCCTCGGGCAGGAGCCACGTTCCCAGCCCGATCCCCCGCAGCAGGAGCGGCCGGCCGGCGCCGTCGACGAGCGCGCCGTCGTGGGCGTGGACGAACCCGTCGTAGGTGGCCGGCCCGCGTCGGGTGGGCGTGGTCATGGGGGTCCTCCCGGACGGCGTGGTGGGGGCGCTCACTTGAGCCCCGACAAGGTGAAGCCCTGCACGATGTAGCGCTGGAAGACGACGAACACCACGAGGATCGGCACGACCATCACGGCGGCGCCCGCCATCTGCAGGGACGGGTTGGTGGCGACCTGCTGGTTGAGCAGCGCCAGCCCGACGGACAGGGTGTATCGGGACTGGTCCCCGGCGATGACCAGCGGCCACAGGAAGCTGTTCCAGCCGGCGATGAAGGTCAGGACCGTCTGCACGGCGAGGATCGGGCCGGACATCGGGAGCACCAGGGACAGGAAGATCCGGATCTCTCCGGCGCCGTCGATCCGGGCCGCCTCGAGCACCTCGTCGGGGATGGTGGTCATGAACTGCCGAAACAGGAAGATGCTGAACGCGCTGACCAGGGTGGGCAGTGCGATGCCCACGAGGGTGTTGGTCAGGCCGACCCGCGCCAGGATCAGGTAGGTCGGGATCATCGTGACCTGGACGGGGATCATCATCGTGCTGAGCACCAGGGCGAACAGCAGGCCGCGGCCGCGGAACTGGAACTTGGCGAACGCGTACCCCGCCATCGCCATGAGCAGCAGCCCGACGAAGCCGATGGCCACCACGACCAGGGTGTTCACCAGGTAGCGCCCGAAGTCGAGGGTGGTGAACAGGTAGCGGACGAACTCGAGCGTCGGCTCGGCGGGGAGCAGCCGCGGCGGGTAGGCGACAGCCTCCGAGCGGGGCTTGAGCGCGCTGAAGATCATCCAGAAGAACGGCAGCGCGGTCGCCGCGGCACCGACGATCAGGACGAGGTTGGTGACGAGCCGGGACGGCTTCCGGGTCGTCCGCCGCGGTCGTACGGGTCGCGTGTCAGTGGTCATCGGAGCCCCGCAGGCGCAGCTGGACCACCGTGACGACCGCGATGATCACGAACAGGACGAGCGACCCGGCCGAGGCGAACCCGAACTGGTTGTACCGGAAGCCCTGCTCGTAGATGTACAGGGAGATCGAAGTCGTGGCGTCGTTCGGTCCGCCCTGGGTCAGCACGTAGGGCTCGTCGAAGAACTGCAGCCAGCTGATCACAGTGGTGACGGTCACGAAGAAGATCGCGAACCTCAGCAGCGGCACCGTGATGCGGCGGGTGCGCTGCAGCTCGGTGGCGCCGTCGAGCTGAGCGGCCTCGTCGTACTCGTGCGGGATCCCCTGCAAGGCCGCCAGGAAGATGATGATGTTCAGACCGGTGGCCCGCCAGACGGCGACGAGGCCGACGGAGAACCGCGCCCAGGTGGGGTCGGAGAGCCACGGGACGGGGCCGAGCCCGACCAGCGAGAGCAGGTAGTTCAGCAGCCCGAACTGGCTGTTGTAGAGGTAGCCCCAGACCAGCGCGACCGCCACGATCGCGGTGATCGCGGGGAGGAAGTAGAAGGCGCGCAACGTGCTGGCCAGCCGTCCGCCGCTGCGGTGCAGCAGCAGGGCGACCGCGAGCGACGCSACGACGATGACCGGCACCCCCACGACGGTGAACGCGCCGGTGGTGCGCAGCGCGTTCCAGAACTGCGGGTCGGCGAGCAGCCTGCGGTAGTTCTCCAGACCGACGAACGAGACGCTGGACGGGTCGGCCAAGCCGCTGATGTCCATGTCGGTGGTGCTGACCACCCCAGCCACCAGGATGGGCAGGACGGCGAACGCGACCAGCACGACCATCGCGGGTGCGACGAACGCGTAGGGGACCCAGCCGCCGCGGCGGCGGCGCGTCGGGCGTGGGACGGGTGGCGCTTGCAGGCGCGGTGGAGCGAGGACAGTCATGGTGGGCTCACCTCGGCGGTGGGGCCGGCCGTGCCGGCCCCACCGCGTCTGCTAGTAGTTCGACTGGATCTCGTCGGCCTTCGCGTAGAAGGCGTCGAGGGTGGACTGCTTGTCGGCGCCCGTGGTCGCGATCGCGGTGAGCGCGCTGGCCATCTCGTTGGCGACCAGGTCCCAGCCCGGGACCATCGGGACCGTCTGCGCGTCGTCGAGCTGCTCGACGTACACAGACAGCTGCTCGTCACCTCGGCCCGCGAGCTCGGTGAGCGCTGCGCTGCTCGTCGGGAGCTCGCCGACCGCGTCGTACCAGGCGACCTGGTTGTCGGGCTGGGCGAGGAAGTCGAGCAGCTGGGCGGCCTCGTCGGGGTGCGTGCTGGTCTTCCAGATGCCCAGGTTCGAGCCGGCGAACAGCGAGGTGCCGGTCTGGTCGGCCGGGAGGGTCGTCACCGACCACGACCCGTCGAGCTCCGGAGCGGCGTCGCGGATCGCCTTGGCCAGGTACGGGCCGGAGACGACCATCGGCGTGGCGCCCGAGACGAAGCCCTGCGTCTGGTCCCAGTCGGTGGCGGTCGGCGCCGAGCCGTCCTCGAAGAAGCCGAGCCAGTGGTCGGCAGCCGCGGCGAACTCGGGCGACTGGAAGTCCACCGCGCCGTCGGCGTCGACGACGTCACCGCCGGCCTGCCACGTGTACTGGACGGGCAGCGTGTTGTCCCAGAGCGGGATGTAGTAGCCGAACTGGCCCTCGCCGCGCTGGGCGAGCTCCTTCGCCACCGACCGCATGTCGTCCCACGTCGTGGGCGCCGCGTCGTGGCCGGCCTCGGCCAGGATGTCCGACCGGTAGAAGAGCACCCGGGTGTCCGACACCCAGGGCACCGAGAGCGCGATCCCGTCCGTGCTCAGGTTCTCCGGTGACACGGCGTCCGGGAAGTTCGAGGGAGCCAGGGCGGGGTGCTCGGCCAGGACGTCGGTGAGGTCGGCGAGCACGCCGGCGTCGGCGAAGGTGGGCAGCAGGGACAGCCCGATCTGCACGACGTCCGGCCCGTCGCCGGACGCGACCGCGGTCGTGAGCTTGTCGTTCACGTTCTCCCACGGGATGGCGTCCACCTGCAGCTTGATACCGGTGTCCTCCGTGAACGCCGCCGTCAGGTCCGTGAAGGCGGGCCCGGCGTCGCCCATGACCCAGACCTTCAGGGTGGCCGAGCCGCCGTCCTCGACGGCCTCCGCCGGGTCGCCGCCTGTGCAGGCGGCCATGGTGAGCACCAGCGCGGCGCTGGACAGCGCAGCCGTGGTGGTCCCGAGTAGTCTCCTCATCGAGCTATCTCCTCTTGGTAGGGGTGGTTCTCTCCAAGGAACCGGGGCCGTCCTAGCCGATCGCCCCGGTTCCGACTCACCGGACCGCTGCGCGCTCCCGCACTCGCGGCCGGTCGATGAATGCCTGCAGCGGCATCAGCGCCGCGCCGAGAGCGACCGAGTCGCCCTCGAACCGGCACAGCTCGATGGTGAACTGACCGCCCGGCCGGTCGAGGCTGAGGCGCCGGACCCGTGCGGTCAGGTCGTCGCGACGGGCGGGCAGCAGCCGCAGCCCGACCCAGCCGCCGAGCACGATCCGTTCCGGGTTCAGCAGGTTGACGAGGTTCGCCAGGGCCGTGGCCAGCACGTCGAGCGTCTCGTCGACCACCATCGCTGCATCCGCGTCGCCGGCATCGGCGGCCGCGACGAGCGCGCTCAGAGCCCGCCATCCCTCGCCGGTCTCGCTCGCGCCGGTCGCGCGCCAACGCTCGAGGATCGCGTGCGCCCCGACGTACGCCTCGAGGCACCCCCGTGCACCGCACCGGCACTCCGGCCCGTTGCCCAGGCCCAGCTTGGTGTGGCCCCACTCCCCCGCGGACCCGAGCGCACCACGCACCAGGCGGCCGCCGCAGACGACCCCCAGGCCGATGCCCCGTCCGAGCAGCCCGACCACCGCGTCGTCCGCACCACGCGCGGCACCGAACCACAGCTCGGCCACCGCCAGCGCGTTGGCACCGTTGTCGGCGAAGACCTCCAGGCCGGGTGCGGAGACGAGGTCCGCGACCCGGGTCGGCGTCCAGCCCAGGCTCTGCGCGTACAGGGTCGGGTCCGCCGCGGCACCGCGCGCCGGGCCGACGACACCCGGCAGACCGACGCCCAGACCGACCAGCGTCGCCTCGACCTGGGGGTTGCGTTCCCGGACGGCCGCCACAGCATCGGCGAGCGCTGCGGAGATCTGCGCCGGGTCCGCGGTGGACGCCGGGGCCTCCCGGAACTCGCGGTCCAGCCGGGTCATCGACAGGTCGAACAGCTCGACCGCGACGCCACGCTCGCCGACGTCGGCACCCAGCATGTGCGCGCCGGCGGCCCGCAGCGCCAACCGCGCGATCGGGCGGCCTCCCTCGGAGGGCACCGAACCGATCTCCTCGACGACCCCGTCGTCGATCAGCTCGTTCACCACGTTCGTGACGGTCGCCGGGGAGAGCTCACAGTCGGCGGCAAGCGTCGCCCGGGTCGTCTCGCCGGACAGGACCAGCGTGCGCAGAACCTTGGTCCGGTTCTGCTGCCGCAGGTCGCGCGTCGTCGCCACCGTCATGAAGCCTCCTTACTTCACGACTTAGATTAAGAAGGAAATGTTGTGGCGTCCAGTGCCCTCAGATCACGATGTGGTCACGGCCGCCGTGCACGGATCAGGTGCTGTCCGGGGTTCTCGCACGGTCGCGAGCCATGGGGCGGCGGATGACAACGACCCCGGTGCTGCTCCGCGACTCTCGTCGCGGGCTGCACCGGGGCCGCATGTCCGTCAGCACCTGTTGGCCTTCGCCCACCGCGCCCGCTTGTCCTTGTTGCGCGCGGCTTGAACCGCCCCCAGCGCCATTGGGGGCTGTCGAAGATCAGCCACCCGGACTGTGGCCGTCCATCGCTCTCGTAGCGACGCGTTCCACATCCGGGCCGATCCTTCGTGATGGGATGCTGACACCATCACGCAGACCGGGAGATCCAAAGTTGAACTATACACACTCTCTGGTCAGCTGTCTAGTTCGACCCTGACCGGGACGCCGGCGAACGCCGCCAGCCGGTCGAACGAGGCCCGCACCGCGTGCTTCTGCGCGTCGTCGAGGGCGACGGCGAGGTGCGGCTCGGCGACGATCTCACCACGCTCCACCACCCGCCGCCACCAGCCGACGACCTGGCTGTCGAGCACCAGCGGCTGGATCACCTGGTTCGTGTTCGCCGGGGCGATGACCCGGTCGGCGATGTTCAGGGCGGACCGGCCCTCGGTGTAGGCGACCCCGTACTCGTCGTATCCCTGCAGGACGTGGACGGTGGGCGACGGGTCGCGACGCGGTGCCTCCCCCGGCGCGAACCAGTGCGCGATCCCGTCGACGTCGACGGACGTGAGCGACTCCTCCACCAGCGACAGCCCGCGCCGGACCTGGGTGAGCGTCAGACTCGCCCACCAGGAGAAGTCCTTGACCGTGGCCGGCCCGTGGCTGACGAAGTACCGGAGCGTCAGCTCGGCGAGCGCCTCGTCCGGGTCGAGCGGCGGCGTGAGCGGCACGCGCTCGTCGAGGAGCGCGTAGGTGCGCTGCTTGCCGCGCAGGACGCCGCTGACCACGACAGCGGCGAGCTCCGCGGCCATCAGGAGGTACGCCAGGCGGGTGCCGCTCGCCTCGATGCCTGCACGCGCGAGCGCGTCCTGCACCTCGGCGCGCGTGAGGTGGTTGCCGCCCTGCACCGCCTCGGCGACGACGGCCGTCGCCCGGTCCACGAGCTCCTCGTCGATCCCCGCCTGCCGCTCGTAGTAGCGGCTGAGCTGACGCACCCGAGGCCCGGTGAGCGCCTGGATCCAGCGGACGTCCTCGGGCGCGACGAAGTGCCACGTCGGGCGCAGGGCGTGCGTGCGCAGGATCGCCCCGGAGTCGAGGAGGGCCTGCACCGCGGCGTCGTCGGCACCGCTGGTCCGCTGGCCCAGCGACCACCTCGCCATCGCGTACTCCTGCGACTGGGCGGCGCCGAGGTGCCGGACGACGGCGGCGGGACCGGGGAGCGGCGGACCGGACAGGTGCTGGTTGTGCAGCCGTCGGTGTGCGACCTCGAGGCGGTCCATGGCTGTCGATCTTCTGCGTGTGGGCGGACGGTGGCAAGGTGGTCGAATCCGGACACAGTCGAAGGAGACCCCCATGGCGACGCACCTGAACCCGTACCTCAGCTTCCGCGACACCGCCCGGGAGGCGATGGAGTTCTACCAGTCCGTGTTCGGTGGCGAGCTGAGCACGAGCACGTTCGGGGAGTACGGAGCGAGCGAGGACCCGACCGAGGCGGACAAGCTGATGCACGCGAACCTCACGACGCCCGGCGGGATGGTGCTCATGGGCGCCGACACCCCCAACGCGATGGAGCTCGCGAGCGCCAGCAGCATCTCCTGCTCGCTCAGCGGGGAGGACCTCGCCGAGCTGCAGGGCTACTGGGACGGCCTCAGCGCGGGTGGGACCGTGACCGTGCCGTTCGAGCAGGCACCGTGGGGTGACACGTTCGGGATGTGCACCGACAAGTACGGCGTCGACTGGATGGTGAACGTGACCGCGACCCAGTGAGCATCGACTGTGTCGTCGTCGGGGCCGGTCCCGCCGGCCTCGCGGCGAGCGCCGCCCTGACGGCCCGCGGCATCGAGCACGAGGTGCTCGAGAAGTCACGGGTGGGCGAGTCGTGGCGGTCCCGCTGGGACTCGTTCCGGCTGAACACGCCCGGCTTCCTCAACCCGATGCTCGGCCCGGCGCAGGACGACGAGTACACGCCGCGCGACGAGGTCGTCCGCCGGCTCGAGGCGCTGGCCTCCTCGGGCCCCGTCCGGACGGGCGTCGCGGTCACGGCGCTCGCGCCGCGGCTCGACGGACTCGCGCTGGAGACCTCGGACGGACCCGTGCACGCGCGGGCGGTGGTCGTCGCGACCGGCGCGGAGAACGTCCCGCGGGTGCCGGCGTTCGCGACGCACCTGCCGGTGGTCCAGCAGACGACCACCACGTACCGCTCCCCCGCCGGCCTTCCGACGGGGACCGTGCTGGTGGTCGGCAGCGGCCAGTCGGGTGTGCAGGTGGTCCGTGACCTGACGGCGGCGGGTCGTCGCGTGCTGCTCGCCACGTCGCCGGTGGGACGGCTCCCGTCGCCCTACCGCGGCCGGCCGATGATCGCGTGGCTCGCGACGGCCGGGTTCTTCGACCAGCGGACCGCCGACGTGCCCGAGGAGCTGCGGCGTCTGCCGAACCCGCTCGTCGTCCCGGGCGGTGAGCCGGGGCCGGACCTGCGCCGGATGGCCCGCGAAGGGCTCCCGCTGCTGGGCCGGATCACCGGCGTCGAGGGCGGTCGGCTGCAGGTCGACAGCTCCGTCCGCGGGAACATCGCCGCCGGTGAGGCCTTCGCCGAGCGGGCACGCGCTCTCGTCGACGACGCGATCGACCGACTGGGCCTGGGCGCTCCCCCGGCAGACGCCGAGGACGCCGACACCTCCTACCCCGTGCGGGAGGGCGCGGAGCTGGACCTGCAGGACGAGGACGTGACCAGCATCGTCTGGTGCACCGGCATGCGCGGCAGCCACGCGTGGCTCCCTGCCGAGCTCCTCGACGCCCGTGGAGTCCCCCGCCAGCTCGACGGTGCGGCCGAGCTGCCGGGCCTGTGGTTCCTGGGACTGCGGTGGATGCGTCGACGCGGGTCGTCCAACTTCGAGGGCATGCCGGCCGACGCCGCCGCCGTCGCTGACGCGGTGGGGACGCACCTGTCCGCGCGCTGACGGACGCCTCACCGCGCACCGCGGACGTGATGAGGTGTCCCCCGTGACCTTCCTGCAGACTCACGACCGCGTCCTGCTCACCGGCGACTCCGTGACCGACTGGGGTCGCGACCGCACGGACCCGACGAGCCTCGGGCACGGCTACGCGGGCATCGTGGCGGCGCTCGCAGGAGCTCGTCGGCCGGACCTCGACCTCACGTTCCTCAACCGCGGCGTGGGCGGCGACACCTCGGCGATGCTGCGGGCGCGCTGGGACCAGGACGCGGTGGCCCTGGAGCCCACCGTGGTGTCGGTGCTGATCGGCATCAACGACACCTGGCGCCGGTACGACGCGGGCACGGCGACCTCGACCGACGAGTACGAGGACAACCTCCGCGCGCTCGTCGAGACGGTGGATCGTCTCGTCCTCATCGAGCCCTTCGTCGTGCCGGTCACCCCTGCGCAGCACGCGTGGCGCGAGGACCTGGACCCGCGCATCGGTGTGGTGCGGCGGGTGGCCGCCGAGCGTCGCGCGGTGCTCGTGCCGGCCGACGGGCTGTTCGCGGCGGCGGCGGCGCGGACGGGCGCCGAGACGTGGGCGTCCGACGGCGTGCACCCGACGCCCGCGGGGCACGGGCTGCTCGCGGAGGCGTGGCTCGCGGCGGTGGGGCTCGCCTGAGTCGTCCGCCTGGTGGGGACTCTTTGCGCGCGCGCCGACGTTGACGCTAGCGTCGTGGCCGATTGCGGTTCCGCATCCGCGGGACGCGACCGACCGAACGGTCTCGGAGGACGAAGCGATGCGCGTGCACACTGCCGCTCCCGCCGTCCTCGGGCGTGCCTGCGTGGCGCTGCCCTGTTGTCGCTGTCTGTAGAGCGCTGGCTGCTCTTCTGCGCGAGGATCCCCTGACCGGGGACCGTCTCCCGCGCCAGCGCTCGCCCCGCCCCGGTCCGGACATCCCCTGCTGATCCGTGCCGGCCGACCGGCGCCCACGCGCGCCGGAACCCCGACGCATCGCTAGTCAGTCCCCCACCGCTGCCGGCACCCCGGCAGCCTCGACCGAAGAGGAACCATGGCACGCATCTACGACGACGCGACGGCGCTCATCGGCAACACCCCGCTGGTCCGCATCAACAAGATCACCGACGGGGCCCCCGCCACCGTCGTCGGCAAGCTCGAGTTCTATAACCCGGCCAACTCCGTGAAGGACCGCATCGGCGTCGCGATCATCAACGCTGCCGAGGCGTCCGGCGAGCTCAAGCCCGGCGGCACGATCGTGGAGGCCACCAGCGGCAACACCGGCATCGCGCTGGCGTTCGTGGGCGCGGCCCGCGGCTACAACGTCGTCCTGACCATGCCGGAGACCATGTCCAAGGAGCGCAAGCTCCTGCTGCGCGCGTTCGGCGCCGAGCTCATCCTCACCCCGGGCTCCGAGGGCATGCGGGGCGCGGTCAACCGGGCCGACGAGATCGTCAAGGAGCGCGAGGGCGCCATCCTGGCCCGCCAGTTCGCCAACGAGGCCAACCCCGAGATCCACCGCACCACGACCGCCGAGGAGATCTGGGCGGACACCGACGGTGAGATCGACATCCTCGTCGCGGGCATCGGCACCGGCGGCACCATCACGGGCGTCGGCCAGGTGCTGAAGGCCCGCAAGCCCGGCGTGAAGATCGTCGGCGTGGAGCCGGCCGAGTCGCCGATCCTCAACGGTGGCGCGCCCGGCCCGCACAAGATCCAGGGCATCGGCGCCAACTTCGTGCCCGAGATCCTCGACACGACGGTCTACGACGAGATCATCGACGTCGACGCCGAGACGGCCGTGAAGGTCGCCCGCCGCGCCGCGGCCGAGGAGGGCCTGCTGGTCGGCATCTCGTCCGGCGCCGCCCTGCACGCCGCGACGCTCCTGGCCAAGCGCCCGGAGAACGCCGGCAAGCTCATCGTCGCGATCATCCCGTCGTTCGGCGAGCGCTACCTGTCGACCGTGCTCTACGCGGACCTCGTCGACTGAGCCCGGTCCCCGTACACCCCCACCGACAGGACGAAGGCACCGTGTCCGACCACCTGCACTTCCTCGCCACCCTGAGGGAAGACCTCGAGGCAGCCCGGCACCGCGACCCCGCGGCCCGGTCCCTCGCCGAGGTCGCCCTCGGGTACCCGGGGGTGCACGCGGTGTGGGTGTACCGGCTGGCGCACAGGATGTGGCACCAGCCTGGCCTGCGGCTGCCCGCGCGACTGATCTCCCAGCTCGCGCGGGCGGCCACCGGCATCGAGATCCACCCCGGTGCACGTCTGGGCCGGCGGCTCTTCATCGACCACGGCATGGGCGTCGTCATCGGCGAGACCGCCGAGGTCGGCGACGACGTGGTCCTCTTCCACGGCTCCACGCTGGGCGGCAAGTCGATGCGGCACGGCAAGCGGCACCCGACGGTCGGCGACAACGTGGTCGTCGGGGCCGGCGCCAAGATCCTCGGCCCGGTGTGGATCGGCGACGGTGCGCAGGTCGGCGCGAACGCCGTCGTGATCCACGACGTCCCCGCCGGGGCGATCGCAGTCGGCGTGCCTGCGACGATCCGGCTGCGGCCCGCTGCCGCGCCGTTCGACGTCGAGATCGACGACCCGGCGATCTACATCTGAGAGCATCCCACCCCGGTGATACCCGGGGTAGCAGGTAGCCTGGCGCGGGCGTCGACGGCGACGCCGGACCGGAGGACTGACGATGCGGCTGGGCTACCACACGGGCTACTGGTCGGCGGGTCCCCCGCCGGGTGCGCAGGAGGCCGTCCTCGGCGCCGAGCAGCTCGGGTTCGACTCCGTCTGGACCGCCGAGGCCTACGGATCCGACGCGCTCACCCCGCTCGCGTGGTGGGGCTCGCGCACGTCCCGGATCCGGCTGGGCACGGCGATCGCGCAGATCTCCGCCCGCACCCCGACGGCCGCCGCGATGGCCGCCCTCACGCTCGACCACCTCTCCGGCGGTCGCTTCGTGCTGGGGCTCGGCGCCTCCGGGCCACAGGTGGTGGAGGGCTGGTACGGGCAGCCGTACCCGCGCCCGCTCGCCCGCACGCGCGAGTACGTCGCGATCGTGCGGCAGGTGCTGGCGCGCGAGGCGCCGGTGACGTTCGACGGGCAGTTCTACCGGCTCCCGCTGGGTCCCGACGAGGGTTCGGGCCTGGGCAAGGCACTGCGCTCGACGGTGCACCCGCTGCGCGCCGACCTGCCGATCCACCTGGCGGCCGAGGGACCGAAGAACATCGCGATGTCGGCGGAGATCGCCGACGGCTGGCTGCCGCTCTTCTACTCGCCGCGGATGGACGGCGAGTACCGGGAGCTGCTGGCCGAGGGCTTCGCGCAGCGCGCTCCGGAGCGGACCTCTGTGGACGCGTTCGAGGTGGTCGCCACCGTGCCGGTGGTGATCGGTGCCGACGTCGAGTCCGCCGCGGACAGCGTCCGCCCGTTCATCGCCCTCTACGCCGGCGGCATGGGGGCCAAGGGCGCCAACTTCCACCGCGCGGTCCTCGACCGGCTCGGGTACACCGAGGCCTGCGACGAGATCCAGGCCCACTACCTGGCCGGCGACCGCGCCCGTGCGACCGCCGCGGTGCCGCTCGAGCTCGTGCAGGACATCGCCCTGGTGGGCACCGTCGACGACATCCGCGCCCAGCTGCCCGCCTGGGAGGGCACGGCGATCACGACGATGCTCGTGCAGGCCGACCCGCGCACCCTGCCGGCGATCGCGGAGGCCCTGCGCCCGACGGCCTGACCCACTCGTCGACCCGCCCGCGACGCCCCCTCGGCGACGCGGGCGGTCGTGTGTGCGGGCGAGATCGTGGACTCGTCGTCAGTTCGTGGGTGCAGCGCCACGATCTGCTGCCCGACCCACGAGCTCGCGCACCGGGGGGCGCCGTTGCCGACACCCGTCGGGAACCGCTACTGTCGTGCCCACGTGGTGGATGAGCCGTCTCAGCATCTGGGAAATCCGGATCTCCCCACTCCAGAATCTTCTCGAGGAAGGAACGGACCGCCATGACCGCTCGTCCGTCCCTCCTCATGTGTTGTCGGTCCGCGTGCTGTTCCCCGCACCGCACCGGCTCCTGACGCCTCCCCTCGTCTCCCCCTCGGCCTGACCGAGGGATCGCCGGTGCCCGCCCCACGCGCGGCAGACCGGCCCCCCAGCCCGTCCCGATCGGCCGCGCCCGATCCCCAGGACCCCCCATGTCCCTGACCACGACTGCGACCGCGCACGTCGCCCACCCGGTGACCCTGCGCGACGTCCGCCGCACGTTCGACACGCCCACCGGTCCGCGCGCGGTGCTCGCCGGCGTCGACCTCGAGCTCGCCGCGGGCGAGATCGTCGCGCTCGTCGGGCCGTCGGGCTGCGGCAAGTCGACGCTCCTGCGCCAGGTGAGCGGCCTGGACACCCCCGACGCCGGCGACATCCTCATCGACGGGTCCCCCGTGCGCGGGACCGACCCCCGGACGGCCGTCGCGTTCCAGGAGCCGCGGCTCCTGCCGTGGCGCACCCTCACCCAGAACGTCACGCTCGGCCTGCCGGCGGGGACGTCCCGGGCGGACGGTGCCGGACGGGTGGCCGAGCTCCTCGAGCTGGTCGGCCTGACCGCCTCGGCCGGGCTGCGGCCACGGCAGGTGTCCGGCGGCATGGCGCAGCGGGCGTCGCTCGCCCGGGCGCTCGCCCGTAACCCCGGGGTCCTGCTGCTCGACGAGCCGTTCGGGGCGCTCGACGCGCTGACTCGGCTGCGCATGCAGGAGCTCCTGCTCGAGGTGCACGCCGCCGAGCCGGCCACCGTGCTCCTGGTGACGCACGACGTGGAGGAGGCCCTCTACCTGGCCGACCGCGTGGTGCTCCTGCGCACCCCGCAGCGCGACGAGACCAGCATCGCCCGCGTCATCGACGTGCCCGGGACGCGACCCCGCGATCGCGCCGACTCCACGTTCGCCGGTCTGCGCGCCGAGCTGCTCGAGGGCCTCGGCGTCCCGACCCACCACATCAGCCCCGCCGAGCAGGACAAGCACCACTCCATCTGACCCGCACCACCCACCCGACCCACCCCCGGGTCACCACTCAGGAGAGACGATGAGCATCCGCACCGCCGTGTCCGCCACCGCACTGGCCCTCGCGACCGCCCTGGCGCTCACCGGCTGCGTCGCCGGCGAGGACACCCCCGCCGTCGCGCCCGAGCCCGACTCCACCGCGTCGGCCGATGCCCCCGTCGAGTGGAGCGCCGACGTGCTCAACATCGACTTCGCGACCTACAACCCGCTGAGCCTGGTCATCAAGGACCAGGGCTGGCTCGAGGAGGCCCTGGGCGACGACGTCACGGTCAACTGGATCCAGTCCGCCGGGTCCAACAAGGCCAACGAGGCGCTCCGTGCGGGTGCCGTCGACGTGGGCTCGACGGCCGGGTCGGCCGCACTGCTGGCCCGCTCGAACGGCTCCCCGATCAAGACCATCGACATCTACTCCCAGCCGGAGTGGGCGGCGATCGTCGTGCCGAAGGGGTCCGACATCACCGACGTCAGCCAGCTGGCCGGCAAGTCCGTGGCCGCCACCAAGGGCACCGACCCGTACTTCTTCCTGCTGCAGTCGCTGGAGGAGGCCGGCGTGCCGCTGGACCAGGTCGAGGTGCAGAACCTGCAGCACGCCGACGGCAAGGCCGCGCTCGAGAACGGCTCCGTCGCCGCGTGGGCCGGGCTGGACCCGCTGATGGCCGCCAGCGAGGCGACCGCGGGCTCGACGCTCCTGTACCGGAACGTCGACTTCAACACCTACGGCTTCCTCAACGCGACCGAGTCGTTCCTCGGCAAGAGCCCCGACCTGGCCCAGCTGGTCGTCGCCACGTACGAGAAGGCCCGCGCGTACGCCCAGGAGAACCCCGAGGAGGTCGCGTCGATCCTCGCCGAGGTTGCCGCGATCGACCCCGCGGTGGCCACCAAGGTCATCTCCGAGCGCACCACCCTCAAGATCGACCCGGTCCCCGGAGACGCCCAGCGCAAGGTGCTCGCGGTCGTCGGGCCGATCTTCGTCGCGAACGGCGACGTGGCCACCCAGGACGCCGTCGACAAGGCGCTCGACGAGCTGTTCGAGCCGTCGTTCGCCGAGAACGCCGACCCGTCCTGACCCGCGCCTGCCGCCCCCGGGACTCTCGGGGGCGGCAGGGTCCCTCCCAGGAGCTGACATGACCGCACCGCCCGTCGTCGGCACGTCGACGCCGATCCTCGACCAAGACGGTCGCCCGCACCGCGCGTTCAACCCGTTCGACAACGGCTCGACCCGGCCGTCGTCGAAAGGTCCGCTCGCCCGCCGCGGCACGCGGACGGTGCTCGGCCTCCTGCTCCCGCTGGCCCTGCTCGCGCTCTGGCAGAGGGTCACCAGCGCCGGGATCGTCGCGCCGTACCAGCTCCCCAGCCCGGCCTCCGTGTGGAACGCGGCCGTGGACCTGGCCGAGCGCAACCTGCTCGCGCCCTACGTCGCGATCTCCACGCAGCGCGTGCTCATCGGGTTCGCGATCGGCAGCGCCGCCGGGCTCCTGCTCGGCGCGGTCGTCGGCCTGTCCCGCCTCGGCGACGCCCTGCTCGCCCCCACGCTCGGCGCCATCCGCGCCGTCCCGTCGCTCGCCTGGGTCCCCCTGCTCATCCTCTGGATGAAGATCGGCGAGGACTCCAAGATCACGCTCATCGCGATCGGCGCGTTCTTCCCCGTCTACACGACCGTCGCGGCCGCGCTCCGGCACGTCGACCCGCACCTCGTCGAGGTCGGCCGCGCGTACGGGCTGCGCGGCGTCCGGCTGTTCTCGAGCGTCCAGCTGCCCGCCGTGCTGCCGTCGGTGGTGTCCGGGCTGCGGCTCGCGCTCGCGCAGTCCTGGCTGTTCCTCGTCGCCGCCGAGCTGATCGCGTCCTCCATGGGCCTGGGCTTCCTGCTCATGGACTCCGGCAACAACGGACGTGTCGACCGGATCATCCTCGCGATCATCCTGCTGGCCCTGCTGGGCAAGCTGACCGACAGCCTCATCGGGCTGGCCGAGAAGTACCTGCTGAAGAGATGGGCATGACCTCCACGATCTCCACCCTGCAGACCGAGGCACGCACCTACGACCCCCCGCTCGACCTCGACGCCAACGTGGGACCGGAGGCGTTCGACCGCGCCGAGGCCGACCCGATCGCCTTCTGGGAGGACGCCGCGCGCCGGCTCGACTGGGTGACGCCGTGGCACACGCCCCTGGTCTGGTCGCCGCCGGTGGCCGACGCAGAGGGCGGGCTGACCGTGCCCGAGGCGCAGTGGTTCGTCGGCGGGCGCCTGAACGTGGCCGTCAACTGCGTGGACCGGCACGTCGACGCCGGGCGCGGCGACAAGGTGGCCCTGCACGTCGAGGGAGCGCCCGGCGACCGCCGCACGCTCACGTACGCGGACCTGCAGAGCGAGGTGTCCCGGGCGGCGAACGCGCTGACCGCCCTCGGCATCGGTCCCGGGGACCGCGTCGTCGTATACCTGCCGGTGCTCGCGGAGACCGTGATCGTCACGCTCGCGATCGCGCGGATCGGCGCCGTGCACTCCCTGGTGTTCGGTGGCTTCTCCGCGGAGGCCGTCCGGTTCCGGGTGCAGGACACGGGCGCCAAGCTGCTGGTCACCAGCGACGGGCAGTACCGCCGCGGGCAGGCCGTCGAGGTGAAGTCGACCGCCGACGAGGCCGTGGCCGGGCTGGACCACGTGGAGCACGTGCTGGTGGTCCGGCGGACCGGGCAGGACGTGCCGTGGACCGAGGGTCGCGACGTCTGGTGGCACGACGTCGTCGACACCGCGCCCGACGTGCACGAGGCGCAGGCGTTCGACGCCGAGCACCCGCTGTTCATCATCTACACCTCGGGCACCACCGGGCGCCCGAAGGGTCTGGTGCACACGTCCGGCGGGTACCTCACGCACGCCGCCTGGGCGCACTGGGCGCACTTCGACGCCAAGCCCGACGACGTCCACTGGTGCACCGCCGACCTCGCGTGGGTCACCGCGCACACCTACGAGATCTACGGCCCGCTGGCCAACGGGCTCACGCAGGTCATCTACGAGGGCACCCCCGACAGCCCCCACCGCGAGCGCCACCTCGAGATCATCGAGCGCTACGGCGTGACCACGTACTACACCGCGCCGACCCTCATCCGGACGTTCATGACCTGGTTCGGCGACGAGCTCACCGGCGGGCACGACCTGTCGAGCATCCGGCTGCTGGGCACGGTCGGCGAGGCGATCAACCCCGAGGCGTGGGTGTGGTTCCGCCGCACGTTCGGCGCCGACCGCGCACCTGTGGTGGACACCTGGTGGCAGTCCGAGACCGGTGCCGCGATGATCGCGCCGCTGCCCGGATCCACGGTGCTCAAGCCCGGGTCGGCGACGCGTCCGCTGCCGGGCATCTCGGCGAAGGTCGTCGACGACTCCGGCGTGGAGGTCGGCCCGGGCGAGGGCGGCCTGCTGGTCGTCGACCGACCGTGGCCCGGGATGGCCCGCACGATCTGGGGCGACCCGCAGCGGTACCTCGACGCGTACTGGCGGCGGTTCGCCGGGCACGGCGAGCACGGCGGGTACTTCCTGGCCGGCGACGGCGCGTCGTACGACGCCGACAGGTACATCTGGCTGCTCGGCCGGCTCGACGACGTGGTCAACGTCTCCGGGCACCGCCTCTCGACCATCGAGATCGAGTCCGCGCTCGTCGCCCACCCCGCGGTCGGCGAGGCCGGGGTCGCGGGCGTGCACGACGACGTCACCGGGCAGGCCGTCGCCGCCTTCGTCGTGCCCGCCGCACCGCCGGGTCCGGTCGACGACGTGGACGCCTGGCTGGCCGCCGGCGACGCGCTCCGCGAGGAGCTGCGCGGGCAGGTGGCCCACGAGATCGGGCCCGTCGCCAAGCCCAAGCACGTGCTCCTGGTGCCGGACCTGCCCAAGACGCGGTCGGGCAAGATCATGCGCCGGCTGCTGGCGCAGATCCTCGACGGCAGCGCGCCGGGCGACGTCACCTCCCTGCAGAACCCCTGGGCGGTCGACGAGATCGCCGCACTCACTGCACGGCGTACCGTGCTGCCAGCCGTCCGCACCAGCGCCTCCGAGGAGACCGCATGACCAGCCCCGACCACCGCTTCGGCTTCCGCACGCGGGCGCTGCACGCCGGCGGGATCCCCGACGCGACGACGGGTGCGCGCGCGGTGCCGATCTACCAGACGACGTCGTTCGTGTTCCAGGACACCGCCGACGCCGCCAACCTGTTCGCGCTGCAGAAGTACGGGAACATCTACTCCCGCATCGGCAACCCCACGGTCGCCGCGCTCGAGGAGCGGATCGCGTCGCTCGAGGGAGGGATCGGGGCGGTCGCCACGGCGTCGGGCATGTCCGCGGAGTTCATCACCTTCGCCGCGCTGGTGGGCGCCGGAGACCACATCGTCGCGTCGTCGCAGCTGTACGGCGGCACCGTGACCGCGCTCGACGTCACTCTGCGCCGGTTCGGCGTCGACACCACGTTCGTGCCCGGCACCGACCCGGCCGACTACGCCGCGGCGATCCGGCCCGAGACCAAGGTGCTGTACGCCGAGGTCATCGCCAACCCGTCCGGGGAGATCGCCGACCTGGCCGGGCTGGCCGAGGTCGCGCACGCCGCCGGGATCCCCTTCGTGGTCGACGCGACGCTGGCCACCCCGTACCTGGTGCGGCCGATCGAGCACGGCGCCGACATCGTCATCCACTCCGTCACCAAGTTCCTCGGCGGGCACGGCACCACGCTCGGCGGCATCGTCGTCGAGTCCGGCCGGTTCGACTGGGGCAGCGGCCGGTTCCCGCAGATGACCGAGCCGGTGGCGTCCTACGGCGGGGTCCGCTGGTGGGAGAACTTCGGCGAGTACGGGTTCCTCACCAAGCTCCGCTCCGAGCAGCTGCGGGACATCGGGCCGGCGCTCAGCCCGCAGTCCGCGTTCAACCTGCTCCAGGGTGTCGAGACGCTCCCCCAGCGCCTGGACGCGCACCTGGCGAACACCCGGGTGGTCGCCGAGTGGCTCGAGGCCGACCCCCGCGTCTCGTACGTCAACTGGGCCGGCCTGCCCAGCCACCCGCACCACGAGCGCGCGAACCACTACCTGCCGCTCGGCCCCGGCGCGGTGTTCGCGTTCGGGCTGCGCGCCACGGACGACAAGGACGGCCGCACCATCGGCCGCGCGTTCATCGAGGGCCTGCAGCTGGCCAGCCACCTGGCGAACGTGGGCGACGCGCGCACGCTGGTCATCCACCCCGGGTCCACCACGCACCAGCAGCTGAACGCCGAGCAGCTCGCCGCGGCCGGCGTTCCCGCCGACCTGGTGCGGATCAGCGTCGGGCTCGAGGACGCCGAGGACATCCTCTGGGACCTCGACCAGGCCCTCACGGCCGCCACCGGACGCACCCGGACGGGGGTGGCGGCATGAGCACCGGCACGCGCACCTGGCTGGGACCGAGCGCCCCCGAGCGCCTCGCGCTCCTGCACTCCACGAAGTCCATCGCGATCGTCGGCGCGTCGAACAACCCCGCGCGGGCGAGCTTCTTCGTCGCGACCTACCTGCTGTCGAGCTCCCCGTACGACGTGTACTTCGTCAACCCGCGCGCCGACGAGATCCTCGGCCGGCCGGTGTACCCGTCGCTCGAGTCACTGCCGGTGGTCCCCGACCTGGTGGACGTGTTCCGCCGCCACGACGACCTGCCGACGGTGCTCGACGAGACGATCGCCGTCGGCGCCAAGGCGCTCTGGCTGCAGCTCGGCTCGTGGCACGAGGACGTCGCCCGGCGCGGCGAGGCCGCGGGACTGACCGTCGTCATGGACCGCTGCGTGAAGATCGAGCACGCCCGGTTCCACGGCGGCCTGCACCTCGCCGGCTTCGACACCGGAGTGATCAGCTCCAAGCGCGCACTGGGCTGAGCTCCCGGTGGACGACGACTACGCGGAGGCCGTGCTCGACCTCGT
This sequence comes from Cellulomonas sp. P1_G12_2, assembly GCF_056405535.1. Lineage (NCBI taxonomy): Bacteria > Bacillati > Actinomycetota > Actinomycetes > Micrococcales > Cellulomonadaceae > Cellulomonas > Cellulomonas sp. P1_G12_2. The sequence continues at coordinate 128,551 of NZ_JBFUBX010000007.1, forward strand.
CGCGACGATCCCGGCGGGGCGCGCGATGACCTACGGGACGATCGCCGAGGTCGTCGGTGACCTGCTCCAGGCTCGCGACGGCGTGCGTCGTGGCGGTCCACGGCAGGTGGGCCAGGTCATGAGCCACGCCGGCTCCGGGGTTCCCTGGTGGCGCGTCGTCAACGCCGCGGGCAGCCCGCCCGCGCGCCATGCCACCCGAGCGCTGCGTCTGCTCACCGACGAGGGCACTCCCCTGACGGCCGACGGCACCCGCGTGGCGCTGCGCCGCGCGATCTGGTTCCCCGACGACTGAACCGCCTCCCGCGTGTCCTCGGCTGCCCGCCCTCCCGGCCGACCTAGCCTGGCCGCACGGGAGGCGCCCCGCGTCGACCGCGCACCGCACCGACCCGGGAGATCCATGACCGTCACCGTCCAGCGCTCCGCGCTCGTCGGGACGCGCACGGCACCCCGGGTGACAGCAGTGGTGCCGTTCACACGCCTGCCGCACCTGGGCGGCCTCGACGGGGTCCGCGCGATCGCCGTCGCGGGCGTGGTCGTCTACCACCTCGGCGCACCGTGGATGCGTGGCGGGTTCCTGGGCGTGGACGTGTTCTTCGTCCTGTCCGGCTTCCTCATCACCACGCTGGTCCTCGACGAGGTGGAGCTGACCGGGCGGTTCTCGTTCCGGCGGTTCTACGCCCGGCGCGCCCGGCGGCTGCTGCCCGCCCTCGGGCTCCTGCTAGTCGCCATGGCCGGTGTCGCCGTCGCCATGCCCGGGGAGGCGCGTGAGCTGCGTGGCGACATCCTCGCGGCCGCGGGGTACGTGTCGAACTGGTGGCAGGTGGTCGCGGACCGGTCGTACTTCGAGCTGACCAGCCGCCCCCCGCTGCTCCAGCACCTGTGGTCGCTGGCCATCGAGGAGCAGTTCTACCTGGTCTTCCCGCTGGTGGCCCTCCTGGCGCTGCGCGCGGGCCGCGCGCGCGTGGGGCAGCTCGCCGCGGTCCTGGCGCTGCTGTCCACCGCCGCGATGGTGGTGATCGCCGTCCGCACGTCCTCCCCCGTACCGAACGACCCGAGCCGCGCGTACTTCGGCACCGACACCCACTCGATGGGCCTGCTGGTCGGCGCGGCCATGGCGGCGGTCTGGACCCCATGGCGGACGTGGCAGCACGCCGGGTCGTGGGTGCGCGAGCGCGGCAGCTCGGTGCGACGGTTCGAGGCGGGCGTCACCGACGTGCTGGGCGGCGCGGCGCTGCTCGGCGTGCTCGCGGCGTTCGTCTGGGTGGACGAGTTCAGCAACGCTCTCTACCGCGGCGGGTTCCTCGCGTTCTCGCTGCTGGCGGCGGTGCTGGTCGGCGCGGTCGCCGACCCGGCCGGACTGCTCGGACGCGCCCTCGCCCGGCAGCCCTGGCGCTGGCTGGGCGAACGGTCCTACGGCATCTACCTGTGGCACTGGCCCGTCTTCATGCTCACGCGGCCGGGTGTCGACATCGCGGTGGAGCCGTGGCTGGCGACCCCGCTGCGCCTCGCAGGCGTCCTGGCGATCGCCGAGCTGTCCTACCGGCTCGTCGAGCTGCCGGTCCGGCGGGGCGCGCTCGGCCGGCTGGCTGCCCGGGTGCGCGACGCGGGCACGGACCGGCCGCGCGCGGTGCTCCGGGTGGTCGCGGCCGCGGTCGGGATGGTGGTCGTCGGCGGGGTGGCCACCGCGGCCCTCGCGCAGGTGCCCGCGTCGTCCTCGACCGCCCGGTGGGAGCCGGCAGCGGCGCCCGCGGTGACCTCGACGCGTCCGGCATCGTCGACACCCCGCGTGACGGCCACCCCGGTCCCGACGCCGAGCACCACCACCCCGGTCGCGCCCGCGGTGCCGCCCCCGCCGGTCGAGACGGTCGGCGGCGCCTCCGGCTTCGGGGACTCCGTGATGCTGGGCGCGGCGGCGGAGCTCGGCGCCCGGGGCATCGCGGTGGACGCCGAGGTCTCCCGGCAGTTCGCCGTGATGGTCGACCTGGTCCGGGCCGCCGCGGCCGCGGGCACCCTCGGCCACACGGTGATCGTGCACGGCGGGACCAACGGACCGATCGACGAGGCGACCCTGCGGTCGCTGCTGGACCTCACGGCGGACCGGCGGGTGTTCCTGGTGAACGTGCACGTCCCGCGCACGTGGGCCGCGTTCGACAACGAGCTCTTCGCCCGCGTGGCACCCGAGTACCCGAACGTCCGAGTCCTCGACTGGAACACGCTGGCGACGGCCAACCGTGGCTGGCTGTACGGAGACGACATCCACCTGCGACCGGACGGCGGGCGCGCGGGCTACGCCGACTGGCTGGCGCAGTCGATCCAGCCCTGAGCGTCGGTCAGTCGCGGCGGACCAGGACCACGGCGCGGTCGTCGTCATCGCCCGCCCGCACCCCCGCCAGCACCGCCGCCGCCGAGCCGCGACCGGGGCTGAGCACCCGGTCCGCCACCCCCATGAGCCGGTCGATCCCCTGGTCGAGGTCCCCGCCGCGCACCTCGATCACGCCGTCGGTGTAGAGCATGAGCACGTCGCCGCGCTCCAGCCGGCCGGCCCGCGCTTCGCTGCGGATGTCGGGGACGACCCCGAGCGCGGGGCTGCCGACCGTGTCGAGCAGTGCGAGCCGACCCGACCCGGCGTGCAGCTGGACGGCGGGCGGGTGACCCGCCGAGCACACCCAGAAGTCGCCGGTGGTCATGTCGATCGCGACGTGGATCGCCGTCGCGAACCCCTCGTCCCACGCCTGGTCGAGCAGGTACTGGTTGGCGGCTCCGAGGAACTCCTCCCGTGGCATCGCGCCCAGCAGCCCTCCGAACGCGCCGGACAGCTGGAGCGAGCGGACCCCGGCGTCCAGCCCCTTGCCGGACACGTCCACCAGGACGATCTCGAGCGCCGAGCTGCCCGAGCGCGAGCCCGCCACCATGAAGTCGCCGGAGAACCCGTCGGCGTGCGCCGAGCGGAACTCGCTGTCCACGTGCCACCCGGCGGGCAGCGGCGGGACGCGCCCGTGGGCAGCCAGCCGGTCGCGCAGGTCGACCAGCATGAGGTCGCCGGGCGCACCCTGCAGGCCGAGCCGCTCGCGCCCGCGGGCGAACGCGATGCTGGCGATCACGGCGACCGTGACGACCACGAGGACGCCCGGGATCATCGTGGGCGCACCCCACACCCACAGGCCCCAGGTGCAGGCCATCACGACCGCTCCCAGGACCGCGAGCTGGCGCAGCCGGAGCAGGAACACGGCCACGACGATCAGCAGCAGGAAGGCGGACGGCGGGAACCACTCGGGCTGCTTGAGGATGCCGACCACGAGGAGCGCCGCGCAGAGCACCAGCACCGCCACGATGACCACCTGCGAGCGGCCGCTCCAGCGGCGCGCCGCGAGCGAGGCGCGCGAGTAGAGCCCCTGTTCCGGCGCCCGCCGCGTCCCCCGCACCCGGTGAGCGTATCCGCAGGTCATTGCACGGGTCCCGAGACCGGAAATGGGGGTGCTACGCACGCGTCCGGTACCCGACGATGGGGGTATGAGCCCCCTTCCCGCCGGATACCGCCTCGTCGACGTACCCGAGGACCGCAAGGACGAGTTCCTCGAGGTCGACCGCCTGGCCTTCGCCTTCGACTCGAACGCGGAGACCGACGCGATCGTGCCGATCACCTTCGCGTGGGACCGCGCACAGGCCGTGGAGGATCCCGACGGGGGCCTCGCTGCCGTCCACGCGTCCTATGCCCACGACATGCCTGTACCCGGGACGTCGATCGCGTGCTCGGGTCTCACCTGGGTGGGCGCCCGACCCGACCAGCGTCGCCGCGGACTGCTCACCGCGATGATCGACTCGCACTTCGCGCGGTCGCTGGACCGCGGCGAGCCCGTGTCCGCGCTGTTCGCCGCGGAGCACGCGATCTACGGGCGGTACGGGTACGGCTCAGCCGCCGACGACGTCCGCGTCAAGATCGGCCGTGGTGCCGCCCTCCGCGCCGCCCCGGGCTCCGAAGAGCTCACGGTCCGGCTCGCGACCGCCGACGTCGCCGCGCACAGCGCGCTCGTCGACGAGGTGCACCGCGCCGCCGGCGCCGGTCGGCCCGGCTGGATCACCCGCGACACCGACGTGTGGCGCACCCGGGTGCTGGTCGACCCGCCCGCCTGGCGCGAGGGCGCCGAGCCGCTGCGCATCGCGACGGTCCACGACGCCTCCGGGGCTGCGCGCGCCTTCGCGCTGTTCCGGCGCAAGGAGAACTGGGCGGAGGGCGGCCCGGCGGGGATCGTCAAGGTCCGCGAGGCGGTCGCGCTCGACGCGGCCGCGACGCACCGCCTGTGGTCGTTCCTGCTCGACCTCGACCTCACCGCGACGGTCGAGGGGCCGATGCTCCCCCTCGACGACCCGCTGCTGCTGCTGCTGGAGAACCCGCGCGCCGTGGTGCCCAAGGTCAACGACAACCTGTGGGTCCGCCTGCTCGACCTCCCCGTCGCGCTCGCCGGACGTCGGTACGCCGCACCACTCGACGTGGTGCTCGACGTGACCGACACCCGACTGCCCGCCAACGCCGGCCGGTGGCGCCTGACGACGGGTGCCCGACAGGACGACGGCGCGTACCCGGCCGAGGTCACGCGGACCGAGGATCCCGCCGACGTGCGGCTCGACGTGCGGGAGCTCGGGGCCGCCTACCTCGGTGGCCGGTCGCTCGCGGCCCTGGCCCGCGCGGGGCTGGTGGCCGAGGTGACGCCCGGCGCCCTGCAGCCCGCGGCGGCCGCGTTCCTGTCGTCCGTCGCGCCGATGTGCAACTACGTCTGGTGAGCTAGCGGGAGGCCTCGTAGTCCGCGAGGAGGTCGATCCGGCGCTGGTGGCGCGGGTCGTGGCTGAACGGCTCGGCCACGAACGCGTCCACCAGCGCGAGCGCCTCGTCGACGGAGTGCTGACGGGCGCCGATCGCGACGACGTTCGCGTCGTTGTGCTGGCGGCCCAGCTGCGCCGTCGCCAGGTTCCAGGCGAGGGCGGCGCGCACACCGGTGACCTTGTTCGCGGCGATCTGCTCGCCGTTGCCCGAGCCGCCGATAACAACACCCAGGCTGCCCGGCTCGGCGACGACGGCCTCCCCGGCCGCGAAGCAGAACGGGGGGTAGTCGTCGAGGGCGTCGTACGTGTCGGCACCGTGGTCGACGACGTCGTGGCCGGCGGCGAGCAGGTGCTGGACGAGCGCGACCTTGAGCTCGTAACCGGCGTGGTCGGAGGCGACATGGATACGCATGGGCCCATCCTGCCGCACCGTGCGGAGGTCCCGGTCCGCCCTCGGCATAACCGATCTCGCCGGGCCGCAACCCGTCCGTAGGCTGTGCCCATGACGCGCAGTGGCATCGACCTCACCGCCCTCGACCCCGACGTCCGTCCCCAGGACGACCTCTACGCCCACGTAAACGGCCGCTGGCTCGCCAGCCATGAGATCCCCGCCGACCGGGCGATGGACGGCTCGTTCCGCGCCCTGCACGACCGGGCCGAGGAGCAGGTGCGCGACATCATCGCGGACGCCGGCGCCACGGCAGCGGCCGGTGGTGCGGCCGACTCCGTCGAGGCCAAGGTCGGCGCGGTCTACGCGTCCTTCATGGACACCGACGCCGTCGCCGCCGCGGGCACCGCCCCGCTGCGCACGGACCTCGCGCTGGTGGAGGCGGCCACGACGCAGGCCGAGCTGACCGGCGCGCTGGGCGCCCTGCAGCGCACCGGGGCCGGTGGCGCGGTGCAGTTCTACGTCGACAACGACGCGAAGGAGCCGACGAGGTACGCCGTGCACCTGGTGCAGAGCGGTCTGGGCCTGCCCGACGAGGCCTACTACCGCGACGAGCAGTACGCGTCCGTGCTCGCCGCCTACCGCCCGCACGTCGCGCGCATGCTCACTCTCGGTGGCGCGGCTGCCGACGAGGGGCAGGCCGACGAGCTGGCCGGGCGGATCGTGGCCCTCGAGACCAAGCTGGCCGCCGGGCACTGGGACGTGGTCAAGGACCGGGACGCCGACCTGACGTACAACGCCCTGTCCCTCACCGAGCTGGCCGAGCGCGCGCCGGGCTTCGACTGGCACTCGTGGGTGATCGCCCTCGGCGCCCCCGTCGGCGCGTTCGAGCAGCTGGTGGTGCGCGAGCCGTCGTTCGCCGAGGCGTTCGCCACCCTGTGGCAGAGCGAGCCCCTGGAGGACTGGCAGGCGTGGCTCACGTTCCACGTCATCTCCGACCGCGCGCCCTACCTGTCCGACGAGCTGGTCGAGGCCAACTTCGACTTCTACGGCCGCACGCTGACCGGCGCGCAGGAGCTGCGGGACCGGTGGAAGCGCGGGGTGTCGCTGGTGCAGGGCGTGCTCGGCGAGGCCGTCGGCAAGGTCTACGTCGACCGGCACTTCCCGCCCGCGCACAAGGCACGGATGGAGGAGCTCGTCGCCAACCTCGTCGCCGCCTACCGCGAGTCGATCTCGCAGCTGGAGTGGATGGGCGAGGAGACACGCGCCAAGGCGCTGGCCAAGCTGGACGCGTTCACCCCGAAGATCGGCTACCCCGCGACGTGGCGCGACTACTCCTCGCTCGAGGTCGCCCCCGACGACCTGCTGGGCAACGTGCGCCGCGCGTACGCGTTCGAGCAGGACCGGGAGCTGGGCAAGATCGGCAAGCCGATCGACCGCGACGAGTGGTTCATGACCCCGCAGACGGTGAACGCCTACTACAACCCCGGCATGAACGAGATCGTCTTCCCGGCCGCGATCCTGCAGCCGCCGTTCTTCGACGCCGAGGCCGACGACGCGGTGAACTACGGCGGGATCGGCGCCGTGATCGGCCACGAGATCGGCCACGGCTTCGACGACCAGGGGTCGAAGTACGACGGGGACGGGCGCCTCGAGGACTGGTGGACGGCCGACGACCGCGCCGAGTTCGAGACGCGCACGAAGGCCCTGATCGACCAGTACAACGAGTTCTCCCCCGTGCAGCTGGACGGCTCGCACCACGTCAACGGCGAGCTGACGATCGGCGAGAACATCGGCGACCTGGGCGGCCTGTCGATCGCGTTCACGGCGTACCGCATCGCGCTCGGCACCCCGCTGGAGGACGCGCCCGTGATCGACGGGCTGACCGGCGTTCAGCGCGTGCTGCTCGGGTGGGCGCAGGTGTGGCAGTCGAAGGGCCGCGACGAGGAGATGATCCGCCGGCTCGCCACCGACCCGCACTCGCCCAACGAGTTCCGCTGCAACGGCGTGGTGCGCAACGTGGACGAGTTCTACGCGGCCTACGACGTGCAGCCGGGCGACGCGCTGTACCTGGCCCCGGAGGACCGCGTCCGCATCTGGTGATGCTGGGCTGGGTCCGGGCTGCTCGTCGTCAGGCGGGCAGCTCGGACCAGCTGGCTCGGGCCAGCTGGAAGCCGACGCCGGACGCGTCGACGCACTGGACCCCGTCCGTGGCGCTGCGGCAGGTGTAGTCACCGACGCTCGTCGAGGACCCGTACTCCAGCACCGTCACGTCGTCACCGGCGACGGCAGGCGGCGGGCCGCTCACGCAGCTGAACGCCACGCCGTCCGCGTTGAGCACGAGCACGTGACCGGTGACCTCGGTGCAGCCGGCCACGACCGGGGGCGCGTACGTGTAGCTGGCGATGGTGCACGTGACGCCGTCGACGGACATGGTGCACGCGATGTTGCCGGTCGGGGACGCGAACGCGAGCGGCTCGGTGGACGTCGCCGACGAGCTCCCCGACGGCGTGCTCGACGCCGTCGCGCCGGTGGACCCGTCGTCGGAGGCGTCGTCGCCACCTCCGCCGCCCCCGCCGCTGAAGAACACGACCGCCAGCACGACCACGAGGACGACGAGCACCGCGTCGACGATGACGAAGAGCCGGACGTTGCGTGCCATGGCCATGCTGCTCCGTTCCTCCCGGTGGGGTCTCGGCCCGTGCCCGGTCGCGGGCGGGGCCGACGACCAGGATCACACGGGACGAACCGGGCGGGCCAATCGCGCAGGTCGGGCGATCAGAACGAGGGGCCTGCCGTTCGCGAGCGCTTGAGCTCGTAGAAGCCGGGCACGGAGGTCATCAATGCGAGCCCGTCGAACAGGCGACCGGCGGCCTCACCGGTGGGCGCGGGCGTGATGACGGGTCCGAAGAACCCGACCCCGTCGATCGCGACGACGGGGGTGCCGACGTCGTCGCCGACCAGGGTGATCCCCTCACCGTGCGACTCGCGCAGCAGGGCGTCCACGTCCTCGGTCCCGGCGACGTCGGCCAGCTCCGCGGGCAGTCCGACCTCGGCCAGCGACTCGGCGATGATCGCCGACGTGTCGCGGCGTCCGCCCGGGTGGCGACGGGTGCCCATCGCGTCGTAGAGCGGCTTGATGACGGCATCCCCGTGGTCGCGGGCGGCCGCGATGATCACGCGCACCGGACCCCACGAGTCGTCCATGAGCTCGCGGTAGGTGTCCGGGAGCTCGCGCTTCTCGTTGAGCACGGACAGGCTCATCACGTGCCAGCGGACGTCGACGTCGCGGATCGCGCTCACCTCGTCCATCCAGCGTGACGTCATCCACGCCCAGGGGCACGCGGGGTCGAACCAGAAGTCGACGACGGGTCGGGCGGTGGGCGTGCTCGTCACAGGTGTCCTCCGGGGTGGTCGATGCCTCGCGCAACCATAGGGGCGCGCCGCGGTATTCCTCAGACCGTCCCCAGGACCGCCATCGCCGCCGCACGACCGGGGATCCCACTGACGCCGCCACCGCGCCGCGCGCCCGCCCCGGCGAGCAGGACGCGCCGGTCGGCTGTCTCGACGCCCCAGCCGCCCACCTCGTCGGCGCGCTCCGCCCACGGCCACGCCAGGTCGCGGTGGAAGATGTGCCCGCCGGGCAGCCCGACGTCCGCCTCGAGGTCGACCGGGCTGCGCACCTCGAGGCACGGGCGCCCGTCCTCGTCCCGCGCGAGGCAGTCCTCGAGCGGCTCCGCCAGCACGCTGTCGATCGAACGCATCGTGGCCGCGAGCGCAGCGGCGCGCGAGCCCTCGGGGTCCGCGACGAAGAGCCGCGCGGGCATGTGCAGGCCGAAGGCGGTGAGCGTCTGGTGGCCGGTCGCGCGCAGCCCAGGCCCGAGGATCGAGTCGTCCGTGAGCGAGTGGCAGTACGTCTCGACCGGCGGCACGTCGGGGATGCGACCGGCGGCGGCCTGCCGGTAGGCGGCCTCCAGCTCGGTCGCCGACTCGTGGACGTGGAACGTGCCGGCGAACGCGGTGCGCGGGTCGATGCCCGAGCGCAGCCGCGGCAGGCGGGTGAGCAGCATGTTCAGCTTCAGCTGCGCCCCCTCGGGCGCGTCCCCGGCGGCCCGCCCGAGCAGCCGGTCGAGGACCGCGGGTGCACAGGCGGCCAGCACGTGCCGCGCGCCCACGCGGTGCTCGCCGCCGTCGGCGTCCGTCCACACGACCTCCGCGTCCCCGGTCGTCCCCGGGTCGACGGCGACGACCTCGGCCGACGTCACCAGCTCCGCACCGGCCCCCCGCGCCGCAGCCTCGAGCGCCCCCGCGACGGCGCCCATGCCCCCCACCGGCACGTCCCAGTCCCCGGTCCCGCCGCCGATCACGTGATAGAGGAAGCACCGGTTCGGGCGGCCGCCGGTCTCGTGGGCGCGCGCGAACGTGCCGATCAGTGCGTCGGTGAGCACGACCCCGCGGACCAGGTCGGAGGAGAACGTCGCGTCCACCAGCTCGCCGATGGGCCGCTCGACCAGGTCGCGCCAGTCGTCGTCGCCCAGCAGCCGGCGCGCGTCCGCGGCGGAGAGCAGCGGCTCGGTCATCGTCGGGAAGAGCCGCGCGGCGAGCGCGCCGGTGCGTGCGCCGAACGCGCGCCACGCGCCGACGTCGGCCCCGGCCCCCACGTCGGCGAAGGAGGCCGCGGTGGCGGCGTCGTCGGCCGTGTCCACGAGCAGCCCCCGGCCGTCCTCCGGCGTGTACGAGGAGATCCGGCGGCGGCGGAGCTCGACGCGGAGCCCGAGCTCGTCGCGGACCTGTCGGGGCAGGAGCGAGACGAGATAGGAGTAGCGCGACACGTTCGCGTCCACCCCGGGGAACGCCCGCGCCGAGAGCGTCGCGCCGCCCACGTGGTCGGCGCGTTCGAGCAGCAGGACCGTCCGCCCCGCGCGAGCCAGATAGGCGGCGGCGGTCAGGCCGTTGTGGCCCCCGCCGACGATGACGGCGTCGTAGGTCGCGTGCACGCCACGACCCTAGGCCGCACGCCTCTGCGTGCGATGATCGACCCGGCCAAGAGCCCCACCGATCGACTCCCGAGGAGTACCTGCGTGCCTGGAGAGAACCTCACCCGTGCCGAGGCGCGCGAGCGCGCCTCCGTCGTCGCCGCCGAGTCGTACGAGGTCGAGCTCGACCTCACGACGAGCCCGACGACGTTCGCCTCCCGGACCCGGGTGCGGTTCACCGCCACGCCGGGCGCGAGCACCTTCATCGACCTCATCGCGCCGACCGTGCACGAGGTCACCCTCAACGGCCGCTCGTTGGACGTCGCCGACGTGGTCGACGACTCGCGGATCCGGCTGGACGACCTCGCGGCGAGCAACGAGCTGCTCGTCGTCGCCGACGCCGCGTACATGAACACCGGCGAGGGCCTGCACCGCTTCGTCGACCCCGTGGACGACGAGGTCTACCTGTACTCGCAGTTCGAGGTCGCCGACTCCCGGCGGGTGTTCGCCGTGTTCGAGCAGCCCGACCTCAAGGCCACGTTCACGTTCACCGTGACCGCGCCCGCGCACTGGACCGTCGTGTCCAACTACCCGCAGGTCGGCATGCCCGAGGTCGTCGAGGACGGCGTGAACCGCAACGGCGGCGTCGACAAGGGCACCGCGACCTGGACGTTCGAGACCACCCCGCGGATCTCGTCGTACATCACCGCGGTCATCGCCGGCCCGTACCACGCGGAGCACCGCGAGCTCACGAGCCAGGACGGCCGCACCATCCCCCTGGGCGTCTACTGCCGCGGCTCGCTGGCGGAGCACCTGGACACCGACAACATCGTCGACCTCACGCGTGCGGGCTTCGACTTCTACGAGCGGGCGTTCGGTGTCGCGTACCCGTTCGCCAAGTACGACCAGCTCTTCGTCCCGGAGTTCAACGCCGGCGCGATGGAGAACGCGGGAGCGGTCACGTTCCTCGAGTCCTACGTGTTCCGGTCCAAGGTGCCCGACGCCACCATCGAGCGCCGCGCGGTGACGATCCTGCACGAGCTCGCCCACATGTGGTTCGGCGACCTGGTGACCATGCGCTGGTGGGACGACCTGTGGCTGAACGAGTCGTTCGCCGAGTACATGTCGACGCTCGCGACCGCCGAGGCCACCCGCTGGACGAGCGCCTGGACCACGTTCTCGTCGCTGGAGAAGAACTGGGCCTACCGGCAGGACCAGCTGCCGTCCACGCACCCGATCGTGGCGGACATGCGCGACCTGGAGGACGTCGAGGTCAACTTCGACGGGATCACCTACGCCAAGGGCGCGAGCGTGCTCAAGCAGCTGGTGTCGTGGGTGGGCCAGGACGAGTTCTTCGCCGGTGTGCGCGCGTACTTCGCCAAGCACGCGTGGGGCAACACCGAGCTGCGCGACTTCCTCACCGAGCTGGAGACCACCAGCGGCCGCGACCTGTCCGCCTGGTCGGGCCTGTGGCTGGAGAAGGCCGGCGTCACCCTGCTGCGCCCGTCGCTCGAGGTCGACGACGCCGGCGTCATCACGTCCTTCGCGGTCCTGCAGGAGGTGCCGGCGGAGCACCCCGTGCAGCGTCCGCACCGCCTGGCCGTCGGCGGCTACGACCTCGACCCGACGACCGGCCGCCTGGTCCGGACCGTCCACGTCGAGCTCGACATCGACGGCCCCCGCACCGAGGTGCCGGAGCTCGTCGGCGTGCAGCGCCCGACGCTCCTGCTCGTCAACGACGGGGACCTCGCGTACGCCAAGGTCCGGCTCGACGAGCAGTCGCTGGCCGCGTCGATCGAGCACCTGGGCAAGTTCGACGACTCGCTGCCCCGCACGCTCGTGTGGACCGCCGCCTGGGACGCCACGCGCGACGGGGAGACCCCGGCGCGGGACTTCGTCGACCTGGTGCTGAACAACATCGCGCACGAGACCGACTCCTCCGTGGTGCTCGTCCTCCTGCGCCAGCTGTCCACCGCGCTCGACCTGTACGTGGCACCGGAGCACCGGTCCGCCACGGAGATCGCCGCAGCCGACCGCCTGCTCGCCCTCGCGCGCGCAGCCGAGGCCGGCTCCGACACGCAGCTGCAGCTGGTCAAGTCCTTCGCAGGCCGCGCGGCGACGACCGAGCAGCTGGACGCCGTCCGCGACCTGCTGGACGGTCACGCCACGCTCGAGGGGCTGTCCATCGACACGGACCTGCGCTGGGAGCTGCTCACCTCGCTGGTGACCGGCGGGCGTGCCGGAGACGCCGACATCGCCGCGCAGCTGGCGGACGACGCCACGGCCACGGGCCAGCGGGCGGCAGCGGCCGCGCGTGCAGCCGTCCCGACCGCCGACGCCAAGGCCGCAGCCTGGGCCTCCGTGGTGGACCAGGACGGGCTGCCGAACGCGATCCAGGCCGCGACGATCGCCGGCTTCGGGCGCGTGCACGACCGGTCGCTGCTCCTGCCGTTCGTCGAGCCGTACTTCGCAGCGCTCGAGTCCGCCTGGGCGGACAAGACGAACGAGATGGCGCAGAACATCGTCGTCGGCCTGTACCCGACCGAGCTGGCCGACGACGCCTCGGTGGACGTGCTCGGCGCGACGGACGCCTGGCTCGACGGCCACCCGGACGCCGCCCCCTCGCTGCGCCGGCTGGTGCTCGAGTCCCGCGACGGCGTGCGCCGTGCGCTGGCTGCGCAGCAGGCGGACCTCCGCCGCGCGTAGGTGTCGCGCCCCGACGGGCACGGTGCTCTCGCGTGAAGACTTCGTTGCGCCCGACGCGACCAAGTCTTCACGCGAGCACGGGGTTCAGCGGGTTCGGCGAGTTCAGCCGGGGAGGGTGGCCAGCCAGCGGCTCGCCTCGCGCGGGCTGCGCAGGCGGATGACCGGGATCGGGGACTCGGCCGCGAGCGCCGTGTAACGCAGTCGGTAGTGCTCATGGCGGGTCCAGGACCACAGGACGACGTTCTGGTCGGGGTCGCGACGCAGCAGGGAGCGCAGGTCCTCGCGGTTGCCGTGCCAGAGCTCGGTGCGCCGCAGCCCACGCCAGACCGTCCGGCGGACGACGCGCGACATCACCGTGCGGCGCGGGAAGTCGAGCCAGACGAACGCGTCGGGGTCCTGGAGCAACCCGTGCAGCTGGCTGGCCCAGTTCCCGTCGGTGACCCACCCGTCCGGCGACGAGCCCACGAACGCGCGGATCAGCGCGTGCGCCTCGTCCAGGTCCCGCTTGGTCCACCCCGCGTCCCAGAACACCGCGTCGAGCTCCAGGTGCGGCACGTCCAGCGCGGCGGCCACCCGAGCCGCGAACGTGGTCTTGCCCGAGCCGGTGTTGCCGACCACACGGATGCGGCGCAGCTGCTCGCTCATCCTCCGCTGTTGAGGACGGCCGCCAACGACCGCAGGCGCTGGTTGGTGAACAGGTCCTCCACGAGCACCACCCGCCCCGAGCTGTCCGCCAGCGGCACCTTCCAGTTCGGGTACTCCTGGTCGGTCCCGGGCTGGTTCTGCGCGCGACGCTCCCCCACCGCGTCGGCCAGCGAGACTCCCACCAGCACCGACGGGGTCGCCATGACGTAGCGGTGCAGGGCCTCGACGATCTCGCGCTCGGACGGGTCGTCGCCCACCAGCCCGCGGTCGTGCAGCACCGTGAGCATCTGGTCCCGCTCGGCCAGCGCCGCGGCGCGGACCACCTCGACCGGGTCGGTGAGCAGGCCCAGCCGCTCCCGGATGGACACGTGCTCGCCGGCCAGGTACCCCGCGGTGGGCGGCAGGTCGTGGGTGGTCACGGTGGCCAGCACCAGCGGCCGGTAGTGCTCGGGGGCCAGCGGTGCGCCGTGCATGTCCCGCTCGAACCAGAGCACCGACGTGCCGAGCATCCCCCGGTCGGACAGGTAGTCGCGCACCCACGGCTCGACCACGCCCAGGTCCTCCCCGATCACCACGGCTCCCGCGCGGTGCGCCTCGAGCGCCAGGATGCCGACGAGGGCCTCGTGGTCGTAGCGGACGTACGCGCCGTCCGCGGAGTCGGCGCCCTCGGGGATCCACCAGAGGCGGAACAGGCCGATCACGTGGTCGATGCGGATGGCCCCCGCGTGCCGCAGGACGGTGCGGAGCATGTCCCGGTACGGCCGGTACGCGGCACGCGCGAGCGCGTCGGGACGCCACGGCGGCTGCGACCAGTTCTGCCCCTGCTGGTTGTACATGTCCGGCGGGGCTCCGACGGTCGCGCCGCGGGCGAGCACGTCGCCCAGCGCCCACACGTCCGCGCCCTCCGGGTGCACGCCGACCGCGAGGTCGTGCATGATCCCGAGCGCCATGCCCCCGTCGAGCGCGGCGCGCTGAGCCGCGGCCAGCTGCTCGTCGGCGACCCACTGCAGCCACGTGTGGAACTCGACGCGCTCGGCCAGCTCGGTGCGGAGCCCGGTCACCAGGCTGGACGACGGGTCGAGCGCCTCGGCGGGCCACGGCGTCACGCCCTCGTACTTCTCCGCGAGCGCGCACCAGAGCGCGAACGTCTCGAGCCCGCTGCCCTCCTGCGCGACGAACGCGTCGAACGCCGCCTGCCGTGCGGCCGAGCGCGGGGCGGCGAACACGACCTCGAGCGCCGCGCGCTTGGCGGTCCAGGCGGCGTCGCGGTCGATCGGGCCGGCGTCGTCGTCCATGGCGAGCACCGGCTCGGCCGCCCACTCCACGAGGGCCCGGTCCGCTGACGACAGGTAGCCCGTCTCACGGACGTCCTCGACCCGGATGTACAGGGGGCTGACGAAGCGGCGGGTGGTCGGCAGGTACGGCGACGGGGTGAGCGGCACCGTGGGCTCGGCGGCGTGCAGCGGGTTGATGAGCAGGAAGTCGGCGTCGAGCTCGCGTCCGGCCAGCCACCCGATCTCGGCGAGGTCCGCGAGGTCACCGACCCCCCAGGACGCCCGCGAGCGCACCGAGTACAGCTGCGCCATGAGCCCCCAGGTCCGGCGCTCGCGCAGCGCCGGCGGGAGCTCCAGGCGGGACGGTGTCACGACGAGCGGGCTGTGCGCCGACGCGCTGGGCCCCTCGGAGACGATCTCGTGCCAGCCGAGCGGGAGGTCGGCGGGGAGGGTGAACGTGGCGCGGCCGACGAGCCGGCCGTCGACCGTGCGGGGGTCGACAGCGACGTCCGCCTGGGCGACCTCACGCCGACCACCCCCGACCTCGGGGTCCAGCTCGATCCACACCTGGACCGGGTCGCCGTGCGTGACGTGGACAGGCACGTGCGCCTGCCGACCCTCGCGGACGACGAGCACCGGCGGCAGCACGCGGCGCCACGGCATGTCCTCGACGTGGGCGATGGCCAGGTCGACGCGCTCGGGCGAGGAGGCGTCGACGCCGAGCGCCCCGAGCACCCCCTGCAGGGTGACGGCCGACGCGCGCTTGCTCCGGCCGTGGAAGTCCCAGTGGTCCGGGACCACCCCGTAGGCCCCCGCCAGGCGCAGAAGGGCGTCGGACGCGGTCCCCGGGTCGTCTGCCACACGCCGATCCTGCCAGAGCACTGTGCGCATACGCAGGACGGACGCTCCCGACTGCGTCACTCGCGCGCCCTCGCAGCCGGTCGTCGTAGCCTTGCGGACCATGACCGCACCCTCCCTGCGCACGTACCCGACCGCCCCTCGGACCGATCTCGTCGAGGACCTGCACGGGCACGCGGTCGCGGACCCGTTCCGCGCGCTGGAGGACGCGGACTCTGCGGAGACCGAGGCGTGGTCGGCGGCGCAGGACGACCTCTACGTGACCTACCGCGACACCCTGTCCGCCGCGGGGCCGTTCGCCGACACGGCTCTCACGGCGCGGCTGCAGGAGCTGCTCGGTGCCGGCTTCGTGAGCCCGCCCGCGTGGCGCGGGGAGCGGCGCTTCTTCTCCCGCCGGTCCGGCGACCAGGAGCACGCGGTGGTCGTCGTGGTCGACGGGGACGACGAGCGCGTGCTGCTCGACCCCATCGCGATCGACCCCGCGGGCACCACCACCCTGGACGCCTGGCAGCCGTCGAAGGAGGGCCACCTCGTCGCGTACCAGGTGTCCTCCGGCGGCACCGAGGAGAGCGTCCTGCACGTGCTCGACGTGGCCTCGGGCGAGCTGGTGGACGGCCCGATCGACCGCGCGCGGTACTCCCCCGTGGCGTGGCTGCCCGGCGGCGAGGCGTTCTACTACGTGCGCCGGCTCCCCCCGGGGGTGCTGCCGGAGGACGAGGCGCAGTACCACCGCCGCGTCTGGCTCCACCGGCTCGGCACCCCGGCCACGGACGACGTCGAGGTGTTCGGCGCGGGCCTCGACCACACCAACTACTACGGCGTGTCGGTCTCCCGCGACGGGCGCTGGCTGATCGTGTCGGCCTCCGCCGGCACGGCGCCGCGGACCGACGTGTGGATCGCCGACCTCTCGGCCGCCGACCTCGGCGCTCCGTCGTTCGTCGACGTCGCCGTCGGCCTGGATGCCGAGACCGGTGCATGGGTGGCCCGTGACGGGCGGCTGTACGTGCACACCAACCTGGACGCGCCCCGCGGGCGGATCGCGGTCACCGACCCGACGGCGCCGGGCGTCGAGCACTGGACCACCCTGCTCGCCGAGGACCCCACGGCGGTCCTCGAGGACGTGGCGTTCATCGACGGCGGCGGGGACGACACGACGCCGACCCTCCTGCTCGCGTCCTGGCGACGGCACTCCGTCTCCGAGGTCAGCGCGCACGACCCCCGGACCGGTCAGCGCCTCCCCGACGCGGTCACGCTGCCCGGGCTCGGCTCCATCTCGGGCCTCGCGACGCGACCCGACGGGGGCCCGGAGATCTGGTTCTCCTACACCGACCACACGACGCCCACGACTGTGCACCGGTTCGACGCGCGCACCGGCGAGACGACCCTGTGGGCGTCTCCTCCCGGGCTCGTCGCCGACCTCCCGGACGTCCGCGCGAGGCAGATCAAGGTGACCAGCCCCGACGGCACGACCGTGCGCGCGTTCGTCGTCGCGCGCACCGACGCGCTCGACGCCGAGGGGCGCCCCCTCGCCCCGGCGCCGACGATCCTCTACGGGTACGGCGGGTTCCAGATCTCCCTCGACCCGGCGTTCTCGGCGACCACGCTCGCGTGGGTGGAGGCCGGCGGCGTGTACGTCGTCGCCAACCTTCGCGGCGGTGGCGAGGAGGGCGAGGAGTGGCACCGGGCCGGCATGCGGGCCCACAAGCAGAACGTGTTCGACGACTTCCACGCCGTCGGCGACCACCTCGTCGCGCAGGGCTGGACCACCCCGGACCAGCTGGCGTGCTGGGGCGGCTCCAACGGCGGCCTGCTCGTCGGCGCCGCGCTGACCCAGCGCCCCGACCTGTTCGCCGCCGTCGTCTGCTCGGCGCCCCTGCTCGACATGGTGCGCTACCAGCGGTTCGGCCTCGGGGTCACGTGGACCGAGGAGTACGGCGACGCCGACGACCCGACGGAGCTCGGCTGGCTGCTGGGCTACTCGCCCTACCACCGCGTGGTCGAGGGCACCGCGTACCCCGCCACCCTGTTCACGGTGTTCGAGGGCGACACCCGCGTGGACCCGCTGCACGCCCGCAAGCTCGCCGCGGCGCTGCAGGCCGCGACCAGCAGCGACCGGCCCGTCCTCGTCCGCCGCGAGCGCGGGGTCGGCCACGGCGGACGGGCGCTCTCGCGCACGATCGGGCTCACGGTCGAGCAGCTGCAGTTCGTCGCGGACCGCACGGGACTGGCCGGAGGTGGCGCGTGAGGGCCGCGGCGCAGTCGTGGAGCGAGTGGTTCCTCGGCATCCCGTTGCGGATCATCCTCATCGTCGCGATCAGCAGCATCGCGCTGTTTCTGCTCCGTCGCACGATCAGGACGATCACCAACCACGTCGCCGACGGGACGCCGTTCCTCGACCGGGGGATCCTGCGGCCCATCGGGGAGTCGGAGATGGGCGGCGTCCTGGCCAAGGCGAACCCGCTGTCCAGCGCCCGCCGTGCGCAGCGCGCCCGCACCCTCGGTTCGGTGCTGCGGTCGAGCGCCACGATCATCGTCGGGGGGATCGCCTTCTTCCTGATCCTGGACACGCTCGGGGTCAACATCGCCCCGTTCATCGCCTCGGCCGGCGTCATCGGCGTCGCGCTCGGGTTCGGCGCGCAGAGCCTGGTCAAGGACTTCCTCACGGGCCTGTTCATGCTGCTGGAGGACCAGTACGGCGTCGGCGACGTCGTGGACGTGGGACCCGCCAACGGCACTGTCGAGGCGGTCACGCTGCGGATCACCAAGATCCGCGACTCGGACGGCACCCTCTGGTACGTCCCGAACGGGACCATGCTGCGGGTCGGCAACAAGACGCAGGGCTGGGCGACCGCGGTCGTCGAGATCGACGTCGACTACTTCGCCGACCTCGACCAGGTCCGTGGACTGCTGGCGGAGGCGGCCTCGCGAGTGGTCAGGAACCCCGTCGTGGGCGCCCACGTCCTCGGCGAACCGACGATCACGGGCATCGAACGCCTCAGCGCGGATGCCGTGACGCTGCGGCTCAAGGTCAAGACGTCGCCGGCCATGCAGTGGGAGGTCGCACGCGAGCTGCGGACCGCGACGCGCGACGCCCTCGAGCGCGCCGACGTGCCGCTGGCGGGCCAGCGCGACCTCATGGCCACCCACCGTGCGTCGCTCGAGGCGCCGGGAGCTCCCACCGACTCCCCCGCTCCCCGGGACCCACGGAGCACTCCGCTCGACGACATGGTGGCCAACCGGGACGCTCGGGTCGCGGCGTCGGGGGTCGAACCAGTGCCGACGGAGGAACCGGCTCCGACCGACGAGCACTGACTGGTGGCGGGTTACGACCCGGGCGGGCCGTTGAGCACCGTGGGCACGTACTCGAGGAGCTGGATCCGGCCGTCGAACGTCCGGCTGTCGACCAGCTCCAGCCCGACGTCGGGGTACTGGTCGTAGATCCGCTCGCGCCCCGTGCTCCCGGTGATGACCGGGAAGACGACGACGCGGAAGCGGTCGACCAGCCCTGCCTCGAGCAGCGTCCGGCACACCGTCAGGCTGCCGATCGTGCGCAGCCCGGCGACGTCGTCGTCGGCCTTCATCAACCGGACAGCCTCGACGGGATCCTGGGCGACGAGGCGGGTGTTCGCCCAGGCCAGCGGTTCGCGGAGGGTCGTGGAGAACACCACCTTGGGCATCGCGGTCAGCTCGTCGACGCCTTCCGCGCCCGCCGCGGCGAACTGGGACATCAGCCGGTACGTGGTGGCGCCCATCAGGGTCGTCCAGTCGCGCTCCGGCGACTCCTGGAGCCAGGCCAGGTACTCGGGACCTTCGAGGCCCCACCACCCCGGCCAGCCCTCGGCCGACGCGTACCCGTCGAGCGAGGTGATGAAGTCGACCAACAGCTCTGCCATCAGGGCCTCCCGTGCTCGCGCTCGTCTCCACCGTGCACGCGGCGACCGCTGACGGCAAGAGCGAGCGGTCAGGCCCAGTCGATCAGAGGGTCCCCCGCGTGGACGGTCTCACCGTCGCCCACCAGCACTGTGAGCGCCTCGGGGTTCGCCTGGAGCGCGACGACCGGGCAGACGGTCTGCAGCCCGGCCGCGGAGACGTCGACCGGGGACCACGTCACGAGGCGGTCTCCGGCGCGGACGGTCTGACCGCCGTCGACGTGCAGCGTGAAGCCCTGCCCCGCCAGGCCGACGGTGTCGATGCCGAGGTGGACGAGGATCGTCCGTCCCTCGCTCAGCTCGAGCGCGAACGCGTGCGGGTGCAGGGCGCCGATCACGCCGTCCGCGGGCGCCAGCACGGTCTGGGTCTGCACGTGCTGCGGCTCGATGGCCACACCGGGGCCGACCATGCCCTCCGCGAAGACCGGGTCGGGCACGGCCGAGACGGGCCGGACGACGCCGGTCAGCGGGCTCAGCAGCCGCAGGGTGGTCATCCGTCGCGCCCGGGGCCGCGGCGGCCGGTCAGCGCAGGCTGTCGAGCTCGGCGGCGAGGTTGTCGGCCTCGGGGCCGACGATCACCTGGACGATGCGGCCCGAGCGCACCACGCCGAACGCGCCGCTGGCCTTCAGCGCCGCCTCGTCGACCAGATGGGCATCGCTCACCTCGACGCGGAGCCGGGTGATGCACGGCTCGAGGTCGACGACGTTCCCGTCGCCGCCCAGCGCTGCGAGGATCTGCTCTGCCTTGCTCAATGGAACTCCCCAGCTCGACCGGCGCCGATCTGCGCCAAGGGCCAGCGTAACCCTGGCACACCGTCCGCAGCCTCGCAGTGCCGGACGGTGCGTGCCGGGTGGCGTGGGCGGACACCGAGGGACCACACTGCCGTCAGGTCGAACGAGGAGGTGCGCCCAGTGGGGCCAGTGCGCCAGTCATCCCCCACGGTCATCGCCGGGATCGGGGTGAGCCCAGGACGCGTGGTCGCTCCAGCCGTGCTCATGCCCGACCCGATCGCGGAACCGCCCTCCGGACGACGTCTGCCACCCGGCACCGACTACGCCGCAGAGGCGAAGCGGATCGCCGCGGCGTCCGAGGTGGTCCGCGCCGCGCTCGACGCCGCCGCCGACCGTGCCGACGGCGACAGCGCCGACCTCCTGCACGCCACCGCGGCGATCGCCGCGGACCCGACGCTCGTCGCCGACGCCGAGCGGCGCGTCCTCGACGACCGGCTGGTGCCGGAGCGCGCCGTCTGGGAGGCTGCCGAGGCGGTCGCGGAGCAGTTCGAGGCGCTCGGTGGCTACTTCGCGGAGCGCGTGCGCGACATCGCCGACGTCCGCGACCGGCTCGTCGCGGAGCTCATCGGCCGAGCCGCCCCGGGCGTGCCGGCGCACGAGACGCCGTTCGTCCTGGTCGCCGCGGACCTGGCGCCGGCCGTCGTCGCGACGCTCGACACCGAGCGGGTGCTCGCCATCGTCACCGGCGCCGGCGGGCCCACCTCGCACACGGCGATCCTGGCGCGCTCCCGCGGCATCCCCGCGGTCGTCGCGGCCCGTGGCGTCGAGGCGGCCGTGGTGGCCGAGGGGCTCGTGCTGGTGGACGGCGCGGCGGGGACGGTGACCGTCGACCCCACGGACGAGCAGGTGGCGGCTGCGCTGGCCCTCGCCGCGCAGGTCCGCACGTTCGACGGGCACGGGCACACCGCCGACGGGCACCATGTCGAGCTGCTGGCGAACGTGGGTGACCCGTCCGACGCGGCACCGGCCGCCGCCGCGGGTGCCGAGGGCGTCGGGCTGTTCCGGACCGAGTTCGGGTTCCTCGACCGCGACGAGGCCCCGAGCATCGACGAGCAGGTCACGGCCTACCGCCGCGTGCTGGCTGCGTTCCCCGGGCGCAAGGTCGTGGTGCGCACGCTCGACGCCGGCGCCGACAAGCCCCTGCCGTTCCTCGCCGGCGACCCGGAGATCAACCCCGCGCTGGGTGTCCGCGGCCTGCGGACCGCCGAGCGCCACCCCGAGGTGCTCGAGGACCAGCTGACCGCGATCGCCCGGGCCGCCGCCGCCGAGACCGCCGAGGTCTGGGTGATGGCCCCGATGGTGTCCACGGTCGACGAGGCCCAGCGGTTCGTCGCCGCCTGCGCGGCCCACGGGCTGCCGGTGGCCGGCGTGATGATCGAGGTACCGAGCGCGGCACTGCTGGCCGGGCCGATCCTGGCGCACGCCGCGTTCGCCAGCATCGGCACCAACGACCTCACCCAGTACGCGATGGCCGCGGACCGGTTGCTCGGCGCCGTCGCGGAGCTGTCGGACCCGTGGCAGCCCGCGGTCCTGCACCTCGTGGCCGCGGCCTGCCGGGGGGGCGCGCAGCAGGGTCGGCCGGTGGGCGTCTGCGGCGAGGCCGCAGCCAACCCCGCGCTCGCCGTGGTGCTGGTGGGACTGGGGGTCTCCTCCCTGTCGATGACACCGCGCGCCCTGCCCGACGTCGCCGCGCTGCTGGCGGTGACCCCGCTCGACGAGTGCCGCCGGCTGGCGCAGCTCGCGCTCGGCACGTCCAGCGCGGCCGACGCGCGGGCCGTCGTGCGCGCGGGCCTGCCGGTGCTGGAGGAGCTGGGGCTCTGAGCGCGCGTGTGAGGATGTCGGCGTGAGATCCGACTCCTTCTACGCGGCGATCGGTGGGCACGAGACGTTCGTGCGGCTGGTCGACGAGTTCTACCGCGGCGTGGCCGACGACCCGGTGCTGCGCCCCATGTACCCCGAGCAGGACCTCGGCCCGGCCGCCGAGCGGCTGACGCTCTTCCTCGAGCAGTACTGGGGCGGCCCGACCACGTACTCCGACGAGCGTGGGCATCCTCGACTGCGCATGCGGCACGCGCCCTTCAAGGTCAACCCCGACGCGCGTGACCGCTGGCTCCTGCACATGCGGGCCGCGGTCGACAGCCTGGACCTTGCGCCGATGCACCACGCGGAGCTCTGGGACTACCTCGAGCGGGCCGCGCACTCGATGCTCAACACCTTCGACGACTGAGTCCGCTGCGACCGACGTCACGCCGTGCGGACACCTTTCGGGTGCCGCCCGTCGTGAGACGCTGCCGTCCATGACGATCGAGCCCGACCCGACCGCCCCCGTGCTCGACATCCTGCGGCTGGAGGAGGACCCCGGCACGCCGGACCAGTTCACCGGTCGCAGCCTGCCGCAGCCAAGCGGGCGCGTCTTCGGCGGTCAGGTGCTCGCGCAGGCGCTCCTCGCCGCCGGGCGGACGGTCACGGACGGCCGGCTCCCCCACTCGCTGCACGGCTACTTCCTGCGCGCCGGTGACGTGCGCGAGCCCATCACCTTCGCGGTCGAGCGGCTGCGGGACGGACGGTCGTTCAGCGCCCGGCGGACGCACGCGCTGCAGGGTGGCGAGGCGATCCTGTCGATGATCACGTCCTTCCAGGAGCAGCAGCCCGGCCTCGACTACGCCGACCCGATGCCGGCCGGGATCCCCGGGCCCGACGAGGTGCCGTCCGCGCTGGAGCTGCTCGGTGGGATCGACCACCCGGTAGCCAAGTTCTGGACGCAGGAGGCGGCGTTCGACGTCCGGCACGTCGACGGGGCGATCTACCTCGGCCCGCCCACGAAGGCGACCGGTCAGCAGGCCGTGTGGTTCCGGTCGCGAGGACCGGTGCCCGACGACCAGCTGCTGCACCGCGCGCTCCTGGCCTACGCGTGCGACCAGGTGATGCTCGAGCCGATCCTGCGCCGGGCGGGCCGCTCGTGGGTCACCCGCGGGCTGTCGATCGCGTCGCTCGACCACGCCATGTGGTGGCACCGGGACGTCCGCGTCGACGACTGGCTCCTGTACGTGCAGTCCACGCCGAGCGCGCAGGGCGGTCGCGGGCTCGGGGCCGCGCGGGTGTTCACGCAGGACGGGACGCTCGTCGCTTCGGTGGCCCAGGAAGGCATGGTCCGCTTCCCCGACTGACGCTCACCGCGCGGACTCAGACCGGCCGGGCGACACTTCCGGCATGGTTCGCCTGCGCCGCGTCCGCATCGACGCCCCCGGCTGGTCGCGACGTCGAGCCGGTCGGGGGTTCGTCTACCTCGACCTCGACAAGGTCCGGATCGTCGACGAGAAGCACCTCGAGCGGATCACGACGCTCGCGATCCCGCCGGCGTGGCGCGAGGTGTGGATCAGCCCCTGGCCCAACGGCCACATCCAGGCGGCGGGACTCGACGACGCCGAGCGCCGGCAGTACCTGTACCACCAGCAGTGGACCGTGCGTCGGGGTCGTCTCAAGCACGACCACGTGCTCGACGTCGCCCGTCGTCTGCCCGCAGCCCGACGACGCGTCCGGGCGGACCTCGCGCTCGAGGGCATGCCGCGCCAGAAGGTGCTCGCGCTGGCGTTCCGGCTGCTCGACCTCGCCTACCTGCGGGTGGGCGGCGAGGGGTACGCGCTCCAGCACGGCTCGTACGGGTTGGCGACCCTGCTGCGGTCGCACGTCCGCGTCCTGGCACCCGAGAACGAGGGAGACCCCGGCCGCGTGCACCTGAACTTCCCCGCCAAGTCGGGCCAGGTCCGGGACACGGTGGTCGAGGACGACGACGTCGCGGCCCTGGTGCGGACGTTGACCCGGAGGCGGGACGACGGCCCGGAGCTCCTGGCCTGGCGCGACGACGACGGCGGGTGGCACGACGTGACCAGCGCGGACGTCGGCGCCTACGTCAAGCGGCAGCTGGGCGAGGACGCCACCCCGAAGGACTTCCGCACGTGGCACGCGACCGTGCTCGCCGCGCGCGGGCTGGCCGACGCCGGTGCGCCCCCGGCGTCCGAGCGCGCCCGCCGCCGCGTGGTCACCGACGTCGTGCGTGCGGTGGCCGAGGAGCTGGGCAACACGCCCGCCGTGTGCCGGGCGTCCTACATCGACCCCAGGGTCGTCGAGCTCTGGGAGCGGGGCTCGACCATCCGCCCGACCCGATCGCAGGCCGTCGCGGAGCGGCAGACGCTCGCGTTGCTGAGCGGCGGCTGAGGATCCGGCGCGACCGGGTGCGGGTCCGCGCCAGGCACCGCAGACTTCCCAGATGGCCACTGCCCCGGACGACCTCCTGCCCGCGCCGGTCGCGGAGACCCTCGAGGGCCTGGTGCCCGGACTCGGTCCGGACGGGCGCCCGCGCGCCGACGCCCCTCTCGTCGCCGTCACCGGTGTCACCGGCTACGTGGGCGGACGACTGGTCCCGGAGCTGCTCGCGGCCGGCTACCGCGTGCGAGCGGTCGCCCGGCACCCCGACCGGCTTCGGGGACGCCCCTGGTACGCCGACGTGGAGGTCGCAGCCGCCGACGCGGCGGACCCCGAGCAGATCCGCGCCGCTCTGGAGGGCACGCAGATCGCGTACTACCTGATCCACTCGCTGGGCTCCGGGCGCAGCTTCGAGTCGACCGACCGGCACACCGCGCTCGTCTTCGGGCAGGCGGCGCGCGAGGCGGGGGTCGAGCGGATCGTCTACCTCGGCGGCCTCTACCCCGAGGGCGAGGACCTCTCCCCGCACCTGGCGTCCCGCACCGAGGTGGGCGAGATCCTGCTGGCCAGCGGCGTCCCGACGACGGTGCTGCGGGCGGCGGTCATCCTCGGGTCGGGCTCGGCGTCGTTCGAGATGATGCGCTACCTCACCGAGCGCCTGCCGGCGATGACCGTGCCGCGCTGGGTGGAGAACCGCATCCAGCCGATCGCCATCCGGGACGTCCTGCGCTACCTCGTCGGCTCCGCGACGATGCCCGCCGAGGTCAGCCGCGGGTTCGACATCGGTGGCCCGGACGTCCTGACCTACCGCGACATGATGCAGCGCTACGCCGCCGCGTCCGGGCTGCACCGACGGGTCATCGTCGGCGTCCCCGTGCTGACCCCGAAGCTGTCCAGCCTCTGGGTGTCGCTGGTGACCCCGGTGCCCGGCGGCCTCGCGCGTCCGCTGGTCGAGTCGCTGGTGCACGAGGTGGTCTGCGACGAGCACGACATCGCCGAGCACGTGCCCGACCCGCCCGGTGGTCTCATCGGCTTCGACCGCGCGGTGCGGCTGGCCCTGCAGCGCGTGCAGGACGCGGCCGTCACCACGCGGTGGTCGTCGGCCTCCGTGCCGGGCGCGCCCAGCGACCCGCTGCCGAGCGACCCGGACTGGGCCGGCGGCTCGCTGTTCGTCGACGAGCGCCAGGTCACCGTCGACGCCTCCCCCGCGGCGCTGTGGCGGGTGCTCGAGGCCGTCGGGGGCGAGCGCGGCTGGTACTCGTGGGGGCTGGCGTGGCGCGTCCGCGGGCTGGCCGACCGGCTCGTGGGCGGTCCGGGGCTGCGTCGTGGTCGTCGGGACCCGCTCCAGCTGCTGGTGGACGACGCCGTCGACTTCTGGCGCGTCGAGGCCATCGAGGAGGGTCGGCTGCTCCGGCTGCGCGCGGAGATGCGCGTCCCCGGGCTGGCGTGGCTGGAGCTGCGCGTCGAGCCGACGGGCACGTCCGACGCTGCCCCGACCGTCTTCTCGCAGCGCGCGCTGTTCCACCCGAAGGGCCTGCTCGGGCAGCTTTACTGGTGGTCCGTGTACCCGTTCCACGGGATCGTCTTCGGCGGGATGCAGCGGAACATCGCCCGCGCGGCGGAGACCGCCGAGCGCGCCCGCACCGACCGACGGGTCAGCGCCGCCGGCGGATCGTGACCGGCTCCTCGACGAAGTCGGACCACGCCGCGCGCTGCTCGGCTCCGATGCGTCGCGGGGCTCCCGTCGCCGCGTCGACCAGCACCAACGTGGTCAGAGCGCGCGCGTACGTGACGCGCTCGGGGCCGACGTCTCCCGCGTCGCGCACCTCGTAGCAGACGTCCAGGCTGGCCCCGCCGAGGTGGCCCAGCCACATCTCCACGACCACCGGGGTCCTGCGGTAGCCCAGCGGCTTGAGGTACTCGATCTCCTGACGCGCGACGAGCGTGGACAGCTCGGCGCCCGGACCCGCGTCGAGCACCGCCGTCGGCCAGGCGCTCTCCACCCGGCTGCCGTCGGGCGCCACCGGGTGGCTCCAGAACGCCTCGATCCGCGCCTCCTCCAGCAGCCGGAGCATCTCGACGTTGTTCACGTGCTGGTAGGCGTCCATGTCCGACCAGCGCAGCTGCACGGGGACCTCGAGGCGAGTCATGCGCTCGATCCTAGGAGCGGTCAGGCCGCAGCCTTCGACGCCGCCGCGCGGCACCGCGCCAACGCGTCCATCTCGGCGGCGACCGGCCCGATGACGTGGTCGTTGACCGCCGCCGCCACGGACGCACCCAGGCGCCGGCGCGCCGTCGCTGCACGGCTGCGCCCCGCGACCACCCCGACGAGCCAGCCGAGTCCGGCGACGAGCAGTCCCGCGGCGACCCCGCCGAGCAGCAGGAGCGTCGGCGCGGGCACCCCCCACCACATCGGCGTCACGGGCGCGGGCAGCTGCAGCCACGCCATGGCGGCCAGCGTGATGAGCCAGCCCAGCCCCGCGACGGCCACCGCCAGGAGCACCCACTGCAGGAACGCGAGCACCCGCCACGTCCACGGCACCCGGACCGCGCCGACGGGCACCCGCACCACGGTCCGGTCGAGCACGTCGTCGAGGTCCACGTCGGCCGCCCGGGACCGCGCAGCGAGGACCCAGTGGTCCGGCGCTCCCGCCGTGGCCGCGTCCACGTAGGTGCGCACCGCGCTGAGCGCCGCGGCTCGTTCTCCCGCCGCGGGCGCCGGGCGGGACGAGCGCAGCAGGTCGTCCTGCCCCGCCCGGAGCCGGTCCCGCCCCAGTCCGAGGCGTCGCAGGGGGTCCGGACGCAGCTGCGCGACCCACCGCGTCACCGGCCACCCGGTCGCGGCGCGCGCCGACCGCTTGGTGGAGCGCCGCACCGCGTCCGCGACCTCGTCGACGCCTGCCGCGGACTCCCACGCGCGGACGAGGGACGCAGCCGCGCCGACCTCCCGGCGCACGTTCGGCGGGCGGCCGCACGCCTCGACCAGGGCGCGCGCCGCCAGCCGCACGTCCCCGGTCACCCGCTCGGTCGCCGCCAGCCGGCGCTGCGCGGCCCGCGCGAGCAGGTCCCGCAGCTCGCCGACGCCCGCGCCGGTCGACGCGCTCACGGCCAGCACCGGCGACGCGCCCAGGCCGTCCTCGACCGCCAGCCGCTGCAGGTCCGCCACCATCGCCCGCTGCTCCGCGGGGCTTAGCCGGTCGGCCTGGTTGAGCACCAGGACCACGACTCCCGCGTGGTCCCGGAGCCCGCGCAGGTAGCGGGTGTGCAGGGCGGCGTCGGCGTACTTCTGCGGGTCCACCACCCAGACCAGCAGGTCCACGCGCGCGTACAGCCGCTCGGCGATCGTGCGGTGCTCGGTGACCACGGAGTCGTGGTCGGGCAGGTCGAGGAGCACCAGGCCGGTCGCCGACTCCAGGGCGCGGCTCGCGGCGACGTGCCGCTGGCGGACGTCGAGCCAGTCCAGGAGCTCGTCGGCGCCCTGATCCGTGTCGTCGCCCTTGGCGGGGACGATCACCGCGACCGGCTGCCCGGTGGTGGGCCGGCGGACGCCCGGCTCCGCGATGCGCGCTCCGGCGAGGGCGTTGAGCAGCGACGACTTCCCCGACCCGGTCGCGCCGGCGAGCGCGACCACCGTGTACTCACCCGACAGCGACGCACGGTCCCGCGCCTTGGCGACGACGGCCGTGGGTGCCTCGAGGGCGGCGTCGGGCAGCCGCCCGCGGGCAAGACCGACGGCCTCGTCGAGCGCCGCGACGCGCCCCGTCAAGCTCCCCGCCGACGCGCTCACCCGTCGCCCCGGAACCACCGGTTCCACCACCGGGGGCGCTCCGGCTCCTCACGGTCGGGCACTGCCACGGCGCGGCCGACAGCCCCGGTCCCGCGCAGGTGCCCGCTGCCACCGGCGGGGAGCTCGCCGGCGCCCCACGCGGTCGCGGCGGTCCGCGCCGCCATCGCCGAGCTGACGGCCGCGGCCGACGCCCGCAGGTCGTCGCCGTCCCGTCCGCGCGCTCCCGTGGCATCCAGCTGGCGCGTGAACCGGGACGACTCCTCCTCCAGCAGCGCGTCCGTCCGAGCCGCGAGGCTCCTGTGCGCCTCCTGCGTGAGCCGGCGCACGGCGTCGTCCCCGAAGACCGCCTCCAGCAGGCGCTGCGCGAGCAGGGCCGACCCGCCGACGATGCCGATCTCGGCACCCGTGATTCCGCCGGTCGACGCGAAGACCGCGACCATGAGCACGGCGCCGAGCCCGTTGACCCCGTAGGACAGCGCGCGCGCGGTCGTCCGCTTGTCGGCACCCTCCGTCTCGACGAGGGACAGCACGTCGCCCTGCCAGGCCCGGACCTGTTCCGCCGTCCGCGTCCGCAGATCGCTCGACGCCCGCGACAGGGCGAGCCCGTCGAGCAGGGCGAGGCCCGCCGGGTCGTGCCGCCACGCGGAGTGAGCGGTCTCGGCGGCGTCCTCCGCGGCATCCTGGATGACGGCAGACAACCCGTGCGCCACCGCCTCGACGAGCGCCGGCTCGGCCGGTCGGCGTCCGCGCACGAACCCCACCAGGCGGTCGCGAAGCCGGGACACCCCCTGCTCGAGGGAGCGGAACCACTCGCTGGTGCCGACCACGTCCTGCCACCGGGCCAGCACCTCGCCGCGCAGCAGCGTCCCGTCGGAGGTCGCGTGCGCGATCTGGGCCGCCGCCGACGCGTACGCCGCCGTCACCGCCGAGCGCAGCCGCGCGTCTGCCTCCCGCTGCTCGTCCGCCGCCGCGGCCAGGTCGAGCGCCCGGCGGGACACGTCGGCGACCGCCCCGTCCCAGGTCTCGGCGAGCGCGGCCGCGCGGACCGCAGGGTCGGTGGCCGTCCGGGTGAGGAAGTCGGCGATCGGCCCCACGGCGTGCTCGGGCAACAGTCCGTCCTCGAGAGCGACCTCGGGCACCACGATCACCGTGGCCGACGACAGGCCGGCGTCCCCAAGCATCTGCTGCAGGTGGTCGCCCACCGCGGTCTCGGTACCGACGTCCACCCGGTCCAGCACGAGCGCCAGGTGCGTGCCCCGCTGGGCGGCGTCGGCCAGCAGCTCCCACGGGACGGCGTCCGCGTACCGCGCGGCGGTCGTGACGAACAGCCAGACGTCCGCGGCACCCAGCAGCTGGGCGGCAAGGATGCGGTTGCCCTCCTCGACCGAGTCCACGTCGGGCGCGTCGAGCAGGGCCAGTCCGACGGGCACAGCCTCGGAGGCCACCAGCCGCAGTCCCGGCCGCGCGCCCGCGAGCCCCTGCTCACCGGCCGCGTCCGCGCGGGACAGCGACGGGAGCACGCGGTCCGAGCTGAACCAGCGGACGTCGAGGGGGTGGTGCACGAGCACCGGCCAGCGGGTCGTGGGCCGCAGCACCCCGGACGGGCTGACCTCGGCGCCGACCAGCGAGTTCACCACCGTGGACTTGCCGGCACCCGTCGAGCCGCCGACGACGACCAGCACGGGAGCACCCGGATCGCGCAGCCGCGGCAGCAGGTAGTCGTCGAGCTGGTCCAGGACGCGGGTGCGGTCGGCACGGGCGCTCGGAGCCGAGGCGGTCTCGAGCGGAAGCCGGACGTCGGCGACGCGGCTGCGCAGCGTGAGCAGGGCGCCGACCAGCTCGTCGTGCTCCATCGCCACCGCCTCTCAGGTCATGCCGAGCGTATAGGCGCAGGTCCGAGAAGGTGCGGTGAGCGCGACGAGGCCGCCCGTCCTCGTGGACGGGCGGCCTCGTCGGACGTCAGTCGCGGCGCAGCTTGCGGTACGTCACGCGGTGCGGGCGGGCGGCGTCGGCGCCCAGCCGCTCCACCTTGTTCTCCTCGTAGGACGCGAAGTTGCCCTCGAACCAGTACCAGTTGCCCGGCTCGTCCTCGGTCCCCTCGTAGGCCAGGATGTGCGTCGCCACCCGGTCGAGGAACCACCGGTCGTGCGAGACCACGACTGCGCAACCGGGGAACTCGAGCAGCGCGTTCTCCAGCGAGCCGAGCGTCTCGACGTCCAGGTCGTTGGTGGGCTCGTCGAGCAGGAGCAGGTTGCCGCCCTGCTTGAGCGTGAGCGCGAGGTTGAGGCGGTTGCGCTCGCCGCCGGACAGCACGCCGGCGGGCTTCTGCTGGTCGGGACCCTTGAAGCCGAACGCGGCCACGTAGGCGCGCGACGGCATCTCGACGTTGCCGACCTTGAGGAAGTCGAGCCCGTCCGAGACCACCTCGAACAGGGTCTTCTTGGGGTCGATCCCGCCGCGCGACTGGTCGACGTAGGAGATCGACACCGTCTCGCCGACCTTGAGCTCGCCCTTGTCCAGCGGCTCGAGCCCGACGATCGTCTTGAACAGCGTGGTCTTGCCGACGCCGTTGGGACCGATGACGCCGACGATGCCGTTGCGGGGCAGCGTGAAGCTCAGGTCGTCGATGAGCACGCGCCCGTCGAAGCCCTTGCCCAGGCTCTTGGCCTCCAGCACGATCGAGCCGAGTCGCGGACCCGGCGGGATCTGGATCTCCTCGAAGTCGAGCTTCCTGGTGCGGTCCGCCTCGGCGGCCATCTCCTCGTAGCGCGCCAGGCGCGACTTGGACTTGGTCTGCCGGCCCTTGGCGTTGGACCGCACCCACTCCAGCTCGTCCTTGAGGCGCTTGGCCAGCTTGAGGTCCTTCTTGCCCTGGATGGCCAGGCGCTCGCCCTTCTTCTCCAGGTAGGTGGAGTAGTTGCCCTCGTACGGGTACAGCCGGCCGCGGTCGACCTCACAGATCCACTCCGCGACGTGGTCCAGGAAGTACCGGTCGTGGGTGACGGCCAGGATGGCGCCGGGGTAGTCCTTGAGGTGGGCCTCCAGCCAGAGCACGCTCTCCGCGTCCAGGTGGTTGGTGGGCTCGTCGAGGAGCAGGAGGTCCGGCTTCTCCAGGAGCAGCTTGCACAGGGCGACCCGGCGGCGCTCACCACCGGACAGGACGGTGACGTCGGCGTCCGGCGGCGGGCAGCGCAGGGCGTCCATCGCCTGGTCCAGCTGGGCATCCAGGTCCCAGGCGTCGGCGGCGTCGATCGCCTCCTGCAGGTGGCCCATCTCGGCCAGCAGCGCGTCGAAGTCCGCGTCCGGCTGGGACATCAGCTCCGAGATCTCGTTGTACCGGTCGAGCTTGCCCTTGATCTCGGCGACGCCCTCCTCGACGTTGCCGAGCACCGTCTTGGACTCGTTCAGCGGCGGCTCCTGCTGCAGGATGCCGACCGTGTAGCCCGGGCTCAGGCGCGCCTCGCCGTTCGACGGCTGGTCGAGGCCGGCCATGATCTTGAGGATCGTCGACTTCCCGGCGCCGTTGGGTCCGACGACGCCGATCTTGGCGCCCGGCAGGAAGTTGAGGGTGACGTCGTCGAGGATGACCTTGTCGCCGTGCGCCTTGCGCGTCTTGTACATGGAGTAGATGAACTCAGCCACTGGCTCTTCGTCCGCCTCGGTGCTCGTGGGGTCGCCCCGGCGCTCGCGTGGCTCGGGGCACTGCTGACCAGCATCCCGGCGGCGGGTCGACCGCGCGGCACGGTGTGCGCGCGGTCCGACCAGCCACGTCGTCGGGTGCCGGTGCCCCAGCCTAGGCGATCACCTGGCGCCGGCCAGTGCGAGCCCCTGCTCCTCGTCCTGCGCGGGTGCCTGACCTGCGCCCTCGTCCTCCGGGAGCTCCTCCAGCCCGGAGACGTCCGCGGGTGCCTCGTCGGACGTGTCGTCGGACGCGACCGCGGGGCTGACCGTCCGCGCGAAGTGGCTGCTGCCGAACGCCAGGTTCGGTCCGAGCGCGCTCGCGTCCAGCACGAGCGACGTCCGCGGGCCGTCGGCGCCCACCCACTCCTCGGTCGACAGCTGCCCCTGCACGATGACGGGGTCGCCCTTGCGCAGCGACCGCGCCGCGTTCAGCGCGGTGGTGCGCCACACCTTCACGTTGAACCACTCGGTCTGCGCGTCCTTCCAGACGCCGGCCTGCTTGTCGAACCAGCGGCGCGTGCTGCCCAGCCGGAACGTGGTGAACGGGACGCCGCCGTCCGACTCGTGGTGGATCCGCACCTCGGTGCCGATCCACCCGACGACGGTCAGGTCCAAGGACTGCGAGCTCATGGGGTTCCTCCGGTGCCGTGCGCCCCGGCGGGTGCGGGGCTCGTGCGACCAGGGTCGGCTGCGGGCACGCCGCCTGTGGGCAGCGGCAGACGACCCGTGGAGAGGGCGTCAGCACCGTGGGCTGTGGGCGGGTCAGCCCGTGGCGGCGGCGATCAGCTCGCGTACGGTCCGGTGCTCGGCCAGCACAGCCTCGGTCGGGACGGCGAGCCGCGCGCGAGCCACGTTCTCCAGGGCCGCCCGCCCGTCCTGCAGCACCCGGGCAGACCGTCTCCGCGCTGCCGACCGGCGTGCGGCACCGGCCCCGACGGCTGCCACGACGCAGGCGACGACGAGGACGACCGCCACCACGGCGGCCCAGGCACTCGGTTCGCCGGCCCCGATGAGCGACCCGACCGCGATCGACCCGACGAGCACAGCCGCCCCACCGAGCAGCACGGCGGCGACCGTCAGGCTCAACGCCAGCGCGGACCGCCGTGACGAGAGGGGCAGCTGCGTGAGCGCGTCCGTCACGGCGAGCCGCATCTCGGTGGTCGACGCCACGCGCGAGGAGACGTCCTGCCCCCAACGCCGGGGCAGCCCGGGCGTGACCGCCTCGAGCCATGACGCCCGGGCGAGCCCGACGGCGTCCTCCTGCACCGCGCCGAACCCCGGGGTCGCCGACGTCCGACCGCGCACGGCCGCTCCCACGCCCGACGCCACGGCCGGCAGGCCGATCGCGGCGGACAACCGGTCCACGACGTCGGTGACCGAGAGCGCGGCCGGAGCGGGCTCGCGCGCGGCGACCTCCGCCGCCAGCAGCGCAGCCGCGTCGTTGAGCTCGGCACTCGCCCGGCGGGCAGCCAGAGACCGAGACCCGACGACCGTGGCCAGGAGCTCCCGCAGGACGTTCACGCCCTCGCCGGTGCGCGCCGAGGCCTCGCGGACCGGCACCCCCGTGAGCCCGTCGTCGACGAGGAGGTGCTCGACGTCCGCGACCAGCTCGGGCCGGACGTCGGGCGGCACCGTGTCCACCTGGTTGAGCACCACCACCATCGACGACTCGTGCCCGACCAGCCGGCGCAGGTAGCCGCTGTGCAGGGCGTCGTCCGCGTACTTCTGGGGGTCGACCACCCAGGCCAGCAGGTCGGCCTGCGGCAGCAGCCGGTCGACGACCTCGCGGTGCTCGGGCGCGATCGAGTCGTGGTCGGGCAGGTCGAGCAGGACCAGGCCGCGCAGCGGTGCCTCGCTCTCGCCGTCCAGCAGGCTCTCGCGCTCGATCCGGCGGTCCGGCACGACGCCGAGCCAGTCCAGCAGGGGACCGCCCTCGTCGCCCCACACGCACGCCGTGATCTCCGAGGTCGTCGGCCGGCGCACCCCGACGTCGGCGAAGTCCAGCCCGCAGATCGCGTTGAACAGGCTCGACTTGCCCGACCCGGTCCCTCCGACCAGCGCGACGACCGTGTGGTCCACGCCGAGCTCGAGCCGTTCCCGCACGCTGTCCACCGTCGAGGCCACCCGGGTCACCACGGCCGGGGCCAGGCGCGCGCCGCCGACCGCCAGGGCACGGTCCAGCGCGTCGACCCGGGCCGTCAGAGCGGCGGTGTCGTCGTTCCGCTGGCCGACGGTGGCCGCGCTCACGTCAGCCCCTTCAGCACGGCGAGCCGCAGCCGCAACCGCGATGCGGCGTCCTCGGCGAGGTCCGGGTCGGCCAGGACCTCACCCACGGCTGCGCGTTCGACCGCCACCTGCCCCGCCACCCGGGCGACCAGGTCGTCGCGCAGCTCGGTGACGGCTCGCTCCCCCGCGGTGTCGATGAGGTCGACCAGCAGGTCCCGGGCCTCGACGACGCCGGAGGCCGCGGCGAGCGCCACGGCGGCCAGCCCTTCGTCACCGAGCGCGCTCTCCGCCTTGCGACGACGACGGACCTCGCGCGCGACGTCGCGACGTCCCCGAGAGGTGCCCTCGGGTGTCGACTCCGCAGGCCCGTGCGTCAGCGCAGCCCGCACCACGCGTGGTCCCTGGGCGATCCAGCCGCGCGCTGCCTGCTCGGCGGCGCTCCGCCGGCCGGTCCGCAGCGCGGCCGACGTCCACGCGGCATCCACGGACACGCCGCCCTCGGGCCCGTCGGGTCCGGTGAGCGCGGACCGCAGGACCTCCTCGGTCTGCGCACCCGCGGAGGTCAGCGTGGCTGCCGCGGACCGCGTCAGGTCCTCGATCAACGGCCCGATGGCGGTGACCCGTGCGCGGCCCTCCCGCGCCGACCCGCGGATGCGACCCGACGGGCGCACGACCCGCCCGAGAGGGCCGGCGTCCGACGCGAGCTCCGCCCACCGCGCCCGCACCGCACCGTCCGCGACCGCACCGCCCCGGATCGATGCCGACACCTGCGCCGTCGGCCCCACGACCGCCTCGTCGAGGACCGCCGCGATCGCGCTCGCCGCGTCCGCCTGAGCCTGCACGGCCTCCGCCAGCTCGTCGACCCACGGCCGCAGCGCGGCGAGCGAGCCGCGCAGCGTCCGGCCGATGACGGTGCGCGCACGGTCGGGCCCGGCAAGCATCGCCAGCCAGCGACGGATCGGGGCGACGACCGTGGCGGGCAGCAGGCCCTCGTGCGGGCCGAGGTCGGGAACGACGAACAGAGGCGAACCTTGCAGCCCGTGCCCGCGCAGGCGGTCGAGCAGGTCCCCGCGCACGGTGGGCAGGGAGTCCGGCGGGACGCGGTTGAGCACCATGGCGATGGAGGCCCCCCGGTCGACGGCCCCCTGCAGCACCCGCCAGGGCAGCGCGTCGCCGTAGCGCGCGGCGGTGGTGACGAAGAGCCAGAGGTCGGCCGCCTCGAGCAGGCGGTGCGCCGACTCGCGGTTGGACTCCAGCACCGAGTCGAGGTCCGGGGCGTCCAGCAGGGCGATCCCCCGCGGGACGTTCTCGTCCGCCACGACGCTCACGGACTCCAGGACAGGGTGGTGCGAGAGCAGCTCCGCGTCGAGCGGGTTGTGCACGAGCACCGGCCGCCGGGTCGTCGGCCGCAGCACCCCCGCGGTGCTGACCTCGGTCCCCACCAGGGAGTTCACCAGCGTCGACTTGCCTGCGCCGGTCGATCCGGAGACCACCACCACGGCGGGCGCCGAGAGCTCCGTGAGACGGGGCACCAGGTGCTCGCCGAGCTGGTCCACCAGTCGGGCCCGGGAGGCTCGCGCGGACACGATGCCGTCGATCTCGAGCGGGAAGCCGGTGCGCTCCACGTCGCGGCGCAGGTCCCGCACGGCGTCCAGCAGGGAGGTCGCCGCGAGCGGCCGCGCGAGGACGTCGCGGGGGTCGGAGGCGGCGTGACGTGCGTGCGGAGCCAGCGGCTGCGCGGTCGGCACAGGCTGCACTGGCGCGGTGCCGGGCTGTGCGCTCACGCGCCCATTGTCGCGGTGCGATCTGACCTGGCAAAACGCGCCACGCGGGTCGGTTGCGAGCGGTTCGTCCCGGAACGAAGGATCCGATGCTGCGCGGATAGGCTGTGGGCGCACGTCCGGCCCCCGTAGCTCAACGGATAGAGCAACGGCCTTCTAATCCGTCGGTTGCAGGTTCGAGTCCTGCCGGGGGCGCCCATCCACCGCGGTCCAGCCGCCCCTCGCCCGGGCCGCACCGACCGCCACCGCGACCACGGCGAGCC
This sequence comes from Cellulomonas sp. P1_G12_2, assembly GCF_056405535.1. Classification (NCBI taxonomy): domain Bacteria; kingdom Bacillati; phylum Actinomycetota; class Actinomycetes; order Micrococcales; family Cellulomonadaceae; genus Cellulomonas; species Cellulomonas sp. P1_G12_2. The sequence goes on from NZ_JBFUBX010000007.1 coordinate 164,878, forward strand.
CCAGCGGGACCAGCAGGTGCCACCCCGCGAGCGCGGCCAGCCCCGCGGCGAGCACGCACGCGCAGACTGCCGCCCACCACCCGGGAGACCCGCGGTCGAGCAACCGGACGGCGGCGGCGGTGCCCGTGGCGTAGATGGCGACCATGCAGCTGGTGTGCACGAGCACGAACGGCTCGAGGTCCCCGCCGGTCGCCACGGTGATGACGAAGTACACGGCGACCAGGCCTGCGACCACGAGCAGCGCCCGCCGCGGCACCCCGCCCGGCTGCGCACCGCGTGCCACCCACCGAGGCAGGTCACCGTCCCGGCCGAGCGACGCGCCCAGCTTGGCGAAGGCCCCGAGATAGGTCCCGAGCACCCCGAGCGTGACGATCGCCGCGACGACGGCCACCGCGACCCGGCCCGCACCTGCGAGCCCCACGTCGACGAGGTCCATCAGCGGCACCTGCGACGACGACGCCGCGTCGCCGAGCACCGTGACGGTCACGTACTGGAGGGCCAGGTACGCGACGCCGACCACCACCAGCGCGATCGCGGTCGCCCGCGGGATGGTCCGCCGCGGGTCCCGGAACTCCCCCGCCAGGTGCGTGACCGCCTCCCACCCGGCGAACGCCCAGACGAACAGGCTCACGGCGGCCCCCACGCCGGCCCAGCCGTGCGGGGCGAACGGCACGAGGGTCGAGGGGTCGGAGGCCGGCAKGGACACGACGACGACCCCGACGACGAGCACCACGAGCGCGCCGGTCAGCGCGAGCTGGACAGGTCCGGCGAGGCGCAGACCGACCGCGTTGGTGACCAGCGGCGGGACCAGGAACGCCACGCCGACGAGGTACACCTGCGCCTGGGTGGCGCCGAGCATCGCCACCACGTACTGCGCGCCGAGGAGCGCCACCACGGGCGCCCCGGCGCAGACACCGAAGAAGAACCAGTACCCGGTCATCCGCGCCGCCGTGGCGCCCAGCGCGAGCCGCACATACGTCGCCACGCCGCCGGAGTCGGGGTGCCGGGTGGCCAGCGCGGCGAACGTCATGGCCAGCGGCACGCTCGCGACGAGCACCGCGGCGACCGCCACCAGCGAGGCCGGTCCGGCCGCACGCGCGGCGAGGCTGGGCAGCAGCAGGATCCCGGTGCCGAGCACCGACGCGATGTACAGGGCGCTCCCGAGAGCCAGCCCGATCTGCGGCTGTCCCGCGACGACCGACGGGGCTGCGAGCGCGGGAGTGGGCACCCCTGCAGCCTCCCCTGGCCCACCGACACGATCCACCCGGCAGACGGGCGTCATCCGTCGAGATCCCGCCACCGGAAGTCGGACGAAAGGGGCCGAATAATCCGGTGACGGCGGTATCTGACACGTGGTCCAGTACTCCTACACCACCGATAGCCCGGGCATTCCGCCCGGACACCGTCATGCCCGAGGAGCACACCGTGAACCCGACCATCTCCCTCGAGCTCGCGCGCCAGGACCACTCCCAGCGCCTCGCTCAGTCCCACCAGGCACGCGTCCGCGCCGCCGCGCGGCACGTCAGACAGCCGGCCGAGAACATCGGTCGACCTCCGGATCCGCGGCGCGCCACGACCCGCTCGACGACCCTCGTCGACGCCGTCAGCGCGCACTGACCCACTCCGCGGCGGGCGCGGGCCGATCCCCACCAGGGGTTCCGGTCCGCGCCCGCCGCCATGCGTGCCACCATGTCGCCATGCTGCCGTCCGACTGCCTGCACCCACGGCACCCCGGGCGTCGCTGATGGGCCGGCACGCCACCCCGGACCCCGTGCAGGAGCTGCCCCGCCGGCGGCGCCTCGCCCGGTTCGTCGTCCTCTGGCTCGAGCGCATCGGGCTCGGGGCGGCCGCAGGCGTCGGCACGCTCGGCGTGCTGCGGTGGGCGGGCACCTCGTGGACCGCCAGCCTCTGGATCGCCGGGGCCGTCGCCGTGATCGTCCCCGTCGCCGCGTGGCTGGCCTCGACCGTTCCCGGCCACGACGGCGCCGAGTAGCACCTCAGTCGGTCGGCGGACCCGTGTGCAGGCGGTCGACGATGGTCACCATGCCCACCACCGCGATCGCGAGCGCCACCGCCGCGACCACGTCGGTGAGGAAGTGGTAGCCGAGGTAGAGCCGGCTGAGCGCCACGAGCGCCGTCCCGACGAGCGCCGTCAGCCCCCAGCCGACGAGCCGCGGGGCCGTCGGTCGCCGGCTGCAGACGAGGTAGGTGGCCACCAGCAGGAGTGTCGCGGTGCCGATCGTGTGCCCGGACGGGAACGACGCCGTCGTCTCCGCACCCGGGACGAACATCGTGTCCTCGGGCGGCCTCTCACGCCCCACCAGGCCCTTGACGGAGAGGCTGATCAGCGTCGACGCGACCATCGCCCCCGCCAGCAGTGCCGGACGCCACCACGCCCGCCGCACGAGGGCCCAGACGCCGCAGGCCACCGCGACGAGGATCGGGAGCACCGTGGGACCCGAGACGAACGTGATCGCCGCCAGCACCCCCGTCCACCCCGGGGTGCGGTGCGCCACCAGGTACTCGAGCACGGGTTGGTCGAGGCTCGACAGGTCGTCCTTCTCGCGGACCGTGTCGAGCACGCCGAAGAACACCGCGAGCCCGCCCGCGACGAGCACGATGCCCGGCAGCCACGCCCAGAGCACGGGCCGCGACCACAGCGCGGCGAGCGTCGGGAGGCGGGGCGGCGTGCGTGCGACGTCGTCGGTCATTGGTCGACGCTAACCGCGGCACGCCCGGTGCACGAACGCGCGACGCCCGGACGCCCCCTAGGCTGACCTGCGTGACCAGCACGCCGACGCCCCCGCCCGCCACGCCCGGACAGGAGAGCGGCGACCGCATCGTCTGGATCGACTGCGAGATGACCGGCCTCGATCTCGGGGCCGACGCGCTGGTCGAGGTCGCCGCCGTCGTCACGGACTCGGAGCTGCGCGTGCTCGGCGAGGGCGTCGACGTGATCATCGCGCCGCCGCCCGAGGCGCTCGAGCAGATGAACGACTTCGTCCGCACCATGCACACCACCTCGGGCCTGCTCGACGGGCTCGCGGGCGGCACCACGATCGAGGACGCGCAGGCGAAGGTGCTCGAGTACGTGCGGACGTGGGTGCCGGACCCGGGCAAGGCGCCGCTGGCCGGCAACTCCGTGGGCACCGACAAGGCGTTCCTCGACCGCGACATGACCGAGCTCGTCGGGCACCTGCACTACCGCGTGATCGACGTGTCCTCCCTCAAGGAGCTCGCCCGCCGCTGGTACCCGCGCGTGTACTTCGCCTCGCCGCGCAAGAACGGGGGCCACCGGGCGCTCGCGGACATCCTCGAGAGCATCGACGAGCTGCGGTACTACCGCGCTGCCCTGCTCCCGGCCCAGCCCGGTCCGGACTCCGCGGCCGCCAAGAAGATCGCCGCCGAGATCGTGGCCACCTCGGTCAAGGGCGCCCTGCTGTCCGAGGGCTGAGTCCCCCGGGAACGACGACGGGCGCCGACCAGATGGTCGACGCCCGACGCGATGGGGTGGCTAACGGGACTTGAACCCGCGACCCCCTGGACCACAACCAGGTGCTCTACCACCTGAGCTATAGCCACCACGATCCCCCGACGCGTACGCCGGGGCGTCGAGAAGTGTACCCGAGGCTGGGAGCACTTCTGGAACCGGCGGACAGTGGTCTCGGCCACTGCCCGCCGACGTCAGAGCCGCGCGGCGATCGCCTCGGCGAACCGCCCGGCGGAACCCTCCGAGAGCGCGAAGAACAGGGACGGCTCGGTGAGCTCGACCTCGAGCACGACGGGGTTGCCCTCGTCGTCCGGGATGAGGTCCACGCGGGCGTAGAGCAGCGGACCGTCCGCACCCGGGGCGATCTCCGGCAGCGCGGCCACGACGCGCTCCGCGAGCTCGCGCTCGGCGTCGCTGGCATCGCGCGCGGTCAGGGTCTCGTCGCGGTACAGCACCTGCTCCTCGCGGAACGGGCCCGCGAGCAGCGCTCCCTTGCGGACCGAGTGGCTGAACTGGCCCTCGATGAAGACCAGCGCCGTCTCACCGACCGTGTCGACCTTGCGCAGGTAGCGCTGGATCATCACGCGACGGCCCACGCTCAGCAGGTTCTTGGCGTGCGTGATGGCGAGCGACCGCTGCTGCGTGACACCCGCGTCGTAGCGGCCGGTGTCCCGCGAGCCGGCGCTGACCGTCGGCTTGATGACGAAGTCGCCGAACGCCGGGAACCGCGTGTGGATGGCGCGGGAGTCGAGGTTGCGCTCGGGGTCCAGCCAGATCGTGGGGACGATCGGCAGCCCGGCCTTCTCCAGGTCGCGCAGGTACGTCTTGTCGATGTTCCACCCGACGACCGATGCGGGGTTGAGCAGCGTGCTGGTGCGCTCCACCTTGCGGGTCCAGTCGGCGAACTGCGCGGGGCGGTCGGTGTAGTCCCACGTCGAGCGGATGACGACGTGGGGGTAGGTGCCCCAGTCGACGGTCGGGTCGTCCCAGACCACGACGTCCGTGGCGACACCACGTTCGAGCAGCGCGTCGCGCAGGGCGTGGTCGTCGGCGTCGAGCTCCGGGAGCTCGGCGCAGGTCGCGAGGGCGAGGCGTGCGGTGGGGGTGGTCACCTGCGCAGCGTACCGACGGCCGCGTCGGCGTCCGCTGTGGCGTCCGTCTCCTCGGCCCGCTCCGTGAGCCGGTCCAGGGCGCGCACGACGGTGGCCGCGGTGGCGCTGCCCACGACCCGACCCTGCTCGTCCCGCACGGCCAGGGGCCCGTCGGCGCCGACGAGCGCGTCGAGCACGTCGCCCAGCTCCGCACCGACGGCCAGCGCGGGGCCCGTCCCACCGGCCGGCACGGAAGGATCGAGGTCAGCGCGCTCCAGGCGGCCCAGCGCCAGCAGACGAGCGGTGCGCCCCCGTCCGACGAGGTCTGCGACGGCCGGGGTGGCGGGGCGGGCGACGATGTCGAGCGGCGACGCCAGCTGCTCGATGTGCGCGCCCGTGCTCAGCACCGCCACGCGGTCGGCCATCCGGACGGCCTCGTCGATGTCGTGGGTGACCAGCATCACGGTGATGCCCAGGGTGCGCTGGATCCGGGCGAACTCGTTCTGCAGCCGGCGGCGGCCCACCGGGTCCACCGCGCCGAACGGCTCGTCCATGAGGAGCACCGGCGGATCGGTGGCCAGGGCGCGGGCCACCCCGACGCGCTGCCGCTCGCCGCCGGAGAGCTCGTGCGGGAAGCGCCGGGCGTATCGGTCCGGAGCCAGACCCACGAGGTCGAGCAGCTCGTCCACCCGCGCCGCCGTCCGCTTGCGGTCCCAGCCGACGAGGCCCGGCACCGTGGCCACGTTCTGCGCGACCGTGCGGTGCGGGAAGAGCCCGACGTTCTGGATCACGTAGCCCATCCGCCGACGCAGGCCGACGGGGTCGACCGTGGTGACGTCCTCGCCCTCGAGCATGATGCGCCCGGACGTCGGCTCCACCAGCCGGTTGGCCATCCGCAGCGTGGTCGACTTGCCGCAGCCCGACGGGCCGACCAGGACGAGCACCTCGTGCGCCCGGACGGCCAGTGACAGGTCGTCGACCGCCGCGCCGGACTCCCCCCGCCCGCGGTCGGACGCGTACGACTTGCTCACGTGCTCGAAGGCGATCGCCGGGTCGTCTGCCACCCCCAGGACGCTAGTCGCCCGGTCCGACACCCGCAGGTCAGACTGCGCATGTCAGAGGCCCCGGGTACGTTCGCCGCATGCGTCTGGCCGAGGCTCCACCCAACCCGTGGTTCTCGTGGGAGTACGTCGAGCGCAACGGAGCGGACATCGCGCGCTTCCTCGAGCAGCACGCCACGCTCACGCTCCAGGCCGTCGGCATCGCGTTCGTGCTCGCGCTCCCCCTGGGCGCTCTCGCGCACCTGCGGCCCCGGCTGGCGGGCCCGGTGCTCGGCGTCGCGGGCGTCCTCTACACGGTGCCGTCGCTCGCGCTGTTCGCCATCCTGGCGCCGTACACGGGCATCGGGCGCACCACCGTGCTCATCGGGCTGGTCTCCTACGCCCTGCTCGTGCTCACCCGGAACGTGCTGGTGGGGCTGCAGGGGGTGGACCCTGCGGTGCGCGATGCGGCGCGGGGCATGGGATACGGCCGGTCGCGACTGCTGTTCGCGGTCGAGCTGCCCCAGGCGATCCCGAGCATCGTCGCCGGGCTGCGGCTCGCCACGGTCACCACCGTCGCGCTCGTCACCGTGGGCGTCGTCGTGGGCTACGGCGGGCTGGGCCAGCTGATGTTCCGCGGCTTCCGCAGCAACTACCACGCGGAGATCATGACGGCCACGGTGCTCTGCCTCCTGCTCGCGCTGGTGTGCGACCTGGTGATCGCGGGCGTCGGGCGCCGGATCACCCCGTGGGCGCGCGTCGAGCGGCCGGTGTGACGTGGACACCCTGACCGAAGCCTTCCTCTGGCTGAACGACCCCCTCAACTGGGTCGGCCGCAACGGCGTGCTCGCGCTCACCCGCGACCACATCGTCGTGTCCGTGCTCGCGGTGCTCCTCGCCGCCGTGGTCGCCCTGCCGGTGGGCCTCTGGCTCGGGCACCGCGGCCGAGGCGCGACCGTCGGTGTGGTCGTCGCCAACACCACGCGCGCGCTGCCGACGCTCGCCCTGCTCACCCTGCTGGCGGCGAGCGGGCTGTTCGGCAACACGGCGACGGTGCTCGCGTGCGCCGTGTTCGCGGTCCCGCCCCTGCTCACCAACACGGTGACGGGGCTCGGGGAGGTCGACGCGGACGTCCGGGACGCCGCCCGAGGCGTCGGCATGTCCGGTCGGCGCAGCCTGTGGGCGGTCGAGCTCCCGCTCGCCGTCCCGCTCATCGCCGCCGGTGTGCGCACCGCGGCCGTCCAGGTGCTCGCGACCGTCCCGCTCGCGGCACTGGTCGGCGGACGCAGCCTCGGCACCATCGTGGTCACGGGCTTCGGCACGCAGGACTACGGGCAGGTGCTCGCGGGCGGCATCCTCGTCGCCGGGCTGTGCCTGCTCGCCGAGGGACTCCTCGCGATCGCGCAGTACCTGCTCACTCCCCCGGGTCTGCGAGCGCTGGCCCGGGACACGTCCGACACGCCGTCCCGGCGAACCCGCCGGGCGCGTGTCACATCCCCAGGGCTTGCCGAGCCCGCGACCAGCGGATCGAATAGGTCGGGCAAAACGTCCTGACCTCGTCGACGGCACGTCTGTCCGTTACCGGGACCCTTCCCGCCCCCTGCTGACTCCCCGAGGAGAGCACGATGCGAGCGAGACGCTCCACCACCCTGACCCTGATCGCCGTCGCCACCCTGGCGCTCGGCGCCTGTGGCAGCCCTGGCTCGGGCGGAGGCGAGGCCGACCCGACGTCCTCCGGCTCGTCCGGGCTCGCCACGTGCGACCCGATCGCCGGCGAGAAGCTCGTCGTCCTGGAGGACGACAAGGGGCTCCAGAACGCCGACAACATCATCCCGGCCGTCAACAAGGCCGCCGCAGCCGCGAACGCGTCGGTGATCGAGCTGCTCGACACCGTGTCGGCCGCCCTCGACACGGACAAGCTCATCGAGCTCAACAAGGCCGTCGACATCGACCGCCGCACGTCGAGCGAGGTGGCGGAGGAGTTCGTGGACACCGAGGGTCTCGCCGCGACGGAGCCCTCCGGTGCGGGTGCGTCGCTGGTGATCGGTGCGGCGAACTTCTCCGAGAGCGCGACTCTCGCGGAGATCTACGCGGCGGTCCTGCGCACGGCGGGCTACACGGTCGAGGTGCGCACCATCGGCAACCGCGAGACGTACCTGCCGGCGCTGACCGACGGCACGCTCACGGCCGTCCCGGAGTACGCGGCGACGCTCGCGGACTTCCTCAACGCGCAGCAGAACGGTGCCGACGCCGAGTCCGTGGCCTCCGCCGACGTCGACGAGACCGTGACCGCGCTGACCCCGCTCGCGGATGCCGCCGGCCTGACCGTGGGCGCCCCGTCCGCGGCACAGGACCAGAACGCGTTCGCGGTGACCAGCGAGTTCGCCACCGAGCACGACCTGACCACGCTGTCCGACCTCGCCGAGAACTGCGGCGGGCTGGTGCTGGCCGGGCCGGCCGAGTGCCCGGAGCGCCCGTTCTGCCAGCTGGGCCTCGAGGACACGTACGGGATCGAGTTCGCGGACTTCAAGTCCTACGACTTCGGCCTGATCGGCCAGGCCGTGCGTCAGGGTGAGGCCGCCATCGGTCTCGTCCTCTCGAGCGACGGGTCTCTCGCCGCGGACAGCTGATCGACTGCACAGGAGGGGGCGGACCCGGMCGGGTCCGCCCCCTCCTGTGTGCTCAGAGGCCCGCGGTCTCCAGCAGCCGGAGCCAGACCTCGCTCACGGTCGGGTACGACGGCACCGCGTGCCACAGCCGGTCCAGGGGCACCTCGCCCACCACGGCGATCGTCGCCGCGTGGAGCAGCTCGGCCACCTCCGGTCCGACGAACGTCGCGCCCACGACCACTCCCCGGGCGTCGTCGACGACGAGCTGCGCGTGACCCGCGTAGTCCGCGGCGAACACGCTGGCGCCCGCCACGTTCTCGAGGTCGTAGCCGAGCACGCGCACGTCGAGGCCCTTCTTCCGTGCCGCAGCCTCGGTGAGTCCCACCCACGCGACCTCCGGCCGGGAGAACACGACCTGCGGCACCGCCCCGAGGTCGGCGGTCGCCCGGTAGCGGCTCCACGGACCCGCCGCGCGCTCGTCCGTGGCTGCCAGCGCCCGGTCGCCCGGTGTGGCACCGTCGGGCGAGTCCGCGGCGGAGGACCGCGGGTCGAACCGCGCGGCGATGACGTCGCCGACCACGCGGGCGTCGTACTTGCCCTGGTGGGTGGTCGCCGTCCGGCCCGACACGTCGCCGGCGGCGAACAGCCACCCGCCGTCGATCCCGGTGGCCTGCAGGGCGTCGTCGACCTCGACCGCCCTGCCCGGCTCGAGCCCGAGCGTCTCGAGGCCCAGCTCGGTGGTGCGCGGGCGTCGACCGGTCGCCACGAGCACCTCGTCGACCACCAGGTCCTGACCGGTGCCGAGGTCGAGGTGCACGCCGTCCGCCTCGCGGCTCGCGGACCGGGTCTCCGCGCCGAACAGGACGGTCACCCCGAGCGCAGCCAGTGACTCCGCGACCGCCTCGCCGGCAAACGGCTCGGCCCCGGCCAGCAGGCGGTCCCCGCGCACGACGAGCGTCACCGCGCTGCCGAAGTCGGCGAACGCGGTGGCCATCTCGACGCCCACCACGCCGCCGCCGAGCACGGCCAACCGCGCCGGCACCTGCTGCGCGGACGTCGCCTCCCGGCTGGTCCAGGGCGGCAGCTCCGCGAGGCCCTCGACCTGCGGGAGCACCGGCGCGGACCCGGTCGCCACGACGACCGCGTGCCGCGCGGTCACCTGCACGGGCCCGTCGTCGCTCTCGACCGTGAGCGCTCGCGGCCCGGTGAACCGCGCGTGTCCCCGCAGGAGGCTGATCCCCGTGCTCTGCACCCAGTCGACCTGGGAGCCGTCGTCCCAGTGATGGGTGATCTCGTCCCGCCGTGCGAACGCCGCGGCGACGTCGACGTCGCCGGTGACCGCGCCGGCGGCGCCCGGGACCCCACGGGCGGCCGCGAGCGCCGCGCCGGGTCGCAGGAGCGCCTTGGACGGCATGCAGGCCCAGTACGAGCACTCGCCCCCCACCAGGGCGTGCTCGACGAGCGCGACGCTGAGCCCGGTCCGTCCCGCGCGGTCTGCCACGTTCTCGCCCACCGCGCCGCCGCCGATCACCACGACGTCGAACTCCTGCGTCTGCTCCGCCATCACCGGCTCCGTCCGTCAGCGTCCCCCGGCACCGACCGCCGGGGGACCTCGGCCTATCGTGGCGCGCTCGACGGGGCCACGCAGCATGGGGTGGCCGGCGGACTGCCCGGGCGGGACGATGCGCACATGCACCGTGCACCGGAACCCGAGGCCACCGACGAACGCGGCGTCCTGCTCGGGTGGCTCGCCTTCCACCGGGACGCGCTCGCGGCCAAGTGCGCCGACCTCTCCGACGAGCAGCTGGTGATCGCGTCGACGCCGCCGTCCGACCTCACCCTCCTCGGCCTCGTGCGGCACCTCACGGAGATGGAGGACCACTACCTGGTCCACGCACTGAGCGGCGTCGACACGGGCCTCCTGTACTGCACCGACGAGGAGCCCGACGGTGACATCGTCGGCATCGACGCCACCATGGCAGGCGACTCGGTGGCGCGCTGGCACGAGGTCCGTGGCGAGGCCGACGTCCTGCTGGCGGCGCATGCGGACCTCGGTGACCCGGCGAGGAGCCGGACCGTGCGGTGGTACGTGGCCAAGGTGGTCCAGGAGTACGCCCGCCACAACGGGCACGCCGACCTGATCCGGCAGGCGATCGACGGGTCGGTCGGCGAGTAGGCAAAGGGAAAGGCCCCCGACCGGCGTTTCCGCTGATCAGGGGCCTCTCTCTGGTGCGCCATCAGGGACTCGAACCCCGAACCCGCTGATTAAGAGTCAGCTGCTCTGCCAATTGAGCTAATGGCGCGCGGTTGAGAACGCTAGCAGGCCGACCACCCGATCTGCCAATCCTGATCGGGCGTCGTGACCACCGTCACGCGCCGGTGCCGTCGGACGTCGCCGCGTCGTTCTCCCACCAGGAGTCCTCGGGCAGCCCCTCGGACTCGAGGATCTCGGCCGAGGTGGCCTCGGGGGCCACCAGGTCGACGATCAGTGCCAGGGGAACGTGCTCGGCGAGCAGGTCGCGCACCGGCTGGACGTCCGCTCCGTCGTCGACGGGTACGGGTGTGGTCTCGTGCGTGGTCATGGGGGCCGACCTCCTCAGGGACGGTGTCCCGGTGTTCATGGCACCACCAGAACGCGGGCGGTGCAAGACAGAGCCGGCACGCGGGCGCACGGGCATCGACAGGATGAACGCTCAGAGATACAGGCCGGTTCCCTCGCCCGCGCCGCGCGGCTCGGCCACCGCGTGCACGTCCTTCTCCCGCAGCAGCACGTACGTCGCTCCGCCGAGCTCGACCTCGGCGCGGTCCTCGGGGTCGAACAGCACGCGGTCGCCCACCTCCACCTGCCGCACGTGCTGGCCGGCGGCCACCACCGCACCCCACGAGAGCCTCTTGCCGACGACGGCCGTGGCGGGGATGACGATGCCCGCGGACGAGCGACGCTCCCCCGCCTCGCCGTCCAGAGAGACGAGGAGGCGGTCGTTCAGCATGCGGATCGGGAGGTCGCTCACGCGTCCGACGGTACCCGTGCGACGTAGGCTGACCGCACCCCACCACCTCGCAGTTCAGGAGTTCACGTGCCCCGTCTCGCCGTCGGCGACCTCGCCCCCGACTTCACGCTCCCGACCGCCGACGGTGGCACCGTCACCCTGTCCGACCTGCGCGGTCGTCGGGTGATCGTGTACTTCTACCCCGCCGCGATGACCCCCGGGTGCACGACGCAGGCCTGCGACTTCCGCGACTCGCTCGCCTCGCTGCAGGGCGCCGGCTTCGCGGTCGTCGGAGTCTCCCCGGACACCGTCGAGAAGCTGGCTGCGTTCGTCGCGCAGGAGCACCTGACGTTCCCGCTGGGGTCCGACCCGGAGCACGCCGTGCTCGAGGCGTGGGGCGCCTGGGGCGAGAAGATGAACTACGGCAAGACCGTGACAGGCGTGATCCGCTCGACCGTCGTCGTCGATGCCGAGGGCCGTGTCGAGCTCGCGCAGTACAACGTGAAGGCCACCGGGCACGTCGCCAAGCTGCGCCGGGACCTCAAGGTCGCGTGACCCTGTGGGAAACTTCCGCTGCGCGGGAGTGGTGAAACGGCAGCCACGCCAGGTTTAGGTCCTGGTGCTCGAAAGGGCGTGCGGGTTCAAATCCCGTCTCCCGCACACGGTGATCGCGGGCTGACCATGCCTCGCAGTCCGGACAGCTCCCGGCAGGACGTGATCCTGCCGGGAGCTTCTGTATGTCTCGGGTTAAACGTTCCGCGTGCCCCGAACTCGTTGTACACCGGTGTAGATCCCGCTACTTTTCCGGCGAACCACCTCAACTCCGAGCTTGGCTGCCACGCAGATGTGAGCGCTCACACCACCGCCTCCTCCGTGTCGACGACGACACGTCAGCGGACGCGAGCCGACATGCCGGCGTGCTGGTCCCGACAGAGAGCGAGTCATCATGCCCACGACGCCCGAACAGCCGCACCACCACGGACGGGGTCGACGAGCAGCCGCGCTCGTCGCCACCACCGGACTGCTCCTGACCATGCTCGTCGCGCTGGCGAACCCGGCGCAGGCGGCCTCGACGCTCGGCGCGTCGGCGGCCGAGAAGGGTCGGTACTACGGCACCGCGATCGCCGCCGGGAGGCTCGGCGACTCGACCTACTCGACGATCGCCAACCGTGAGTTCGACATGATCACGGCCGAGAACGAGATGAAGATGGACGCGACCGAGCCGAGCCAGAACCAGTTCAGCTACACCAACGGCGACCGCATCCTGAACTGGGCCCTGAACAACGGCAAGCGCGTCCGCGGCCACACGCTGGCGTGGCACGGTCAGCAGCCGGGGTGGATGCAGAACATGTCCGGCAGCGCGCTGCGCAGCGCCCTGCTCAACCACGTGACGCAGGTGGCCACCCACTACAAGGGCAAGATCTACGCCTGGGACGTGGTCAACGAGGCGTTCGCCGACGACGGGCGCGGCAGCCGTCGCGACTCCAACCTGCAGCGCACCGGCAACGACTGGATCGAGGCCGCGTTCCGCGCCGCCCGCAACGCGGACCCGAACGCGAAGCTCTGCTACAACGACTACAACACCGACGGCATCAACGCGAAGTCCACGGGCGTCTACACCATGGTCCGGGACTTCAAGTCGCGCGGCGTCCCGATCGACTGCGTGGGCTTCCAGGCACACCTCGGCACGAGCCTGCCCGGCGACTTCCAGGCGAACCTGCAGCGCTTCGCCGACCTCGGCGTGGACGTCCAGCTCACCGAGCTCGACATCCAGCAGGGCAGCAACCAGGCGAGCATGTACGCCGCCGTGACCAACGCCTGCCTCGCGGTGTCGCGCTGCACGGGCATCACGGTGTGGGGCGTGCGCGACTCCGACTCGTGGCGCACGGGGGCCAACCCTCTGCTCTTCGACTCCTCCGGCAACAAGAAGGCCGCCTACACGTCCGTCCTGAACGCCCTCAACGCGGGCGGCGGCGGCGGTGGTGGCGGCGGTGGCGGCTCGACCTCGATCGACACCTCTGCCTGGTACGTGCTGGTCAACCGGAACAGCGGGAAGGCGCTCGACGTCTACAACCTGTCCACCGCCGACGGCGCCCGGATCACCCAGTGGACCCGCAACGACGGCAACCAGCAGCAGTGGCAGTTCACCAGCTCCGGCGACGGGTACTACGAGATCAGGTCGAGGCTCTCCGGCAAGAACCTGGACGTCTCCGGCAGGTCCACGGCTGACGGTGGCGCGATCGTGCAGTGGACCGACAACAGCGGGGCCAACCAGCAGTGGCGCGCCACGATCACGAACGGGTACGCCACCTTGCTCAGCCGGCTCAGCGGCAAGGCCCTCGAGGTGCAGGGTGCCTCGACGGCCGACGGCGCCAACATCGTCCAGTACAGCAGCTGGAACGGTGCCAACCAGCAGTGGCAGCTCGTCCGCGTCGGCTGACCGACACCCGTAGCAGGGGTGGGGCGCCGACCGGCGCCCCACCCWCACGACCCCCGAAGGAGTGGGACAGATGAGCAGGACTCAACATCCACCGAGGCGGCGCCTCCAGGCGTTCCTGATGGCGATGACGGTCGCGATCACCGGCGCGGTCGCCGTGGTCGCCGCGTCGGCAGCGAGCGCCGCGTCGATCGACACCAACGCGTCGTACGTGCTGGTCAACCGCAACAGCGGCAAGGCACTGGACGTCTACAACCTGTCCACCGCCGACGGCGCCCGGATCACCCAGTGGTCCCGCAACGACGGCGCCCAGCAGCAGTGGCAGTTCGTCGACTCCGGCAGCGGCTACTACCGGCTCAAGTCCCGCCTGTCCGGCAAGGTCCTCGACGTCACCGGCCGGTCCACCGCCGACGGCGCCGCCATCATCCAGTGGACCGACGCCAACTCCACCAACCAGCAGTTCTCCATCCAGGACATCGACGGCTACATCCAGCTCATCAGCCGCAACAGCGGCAAGGCCGTCGAGGTCCAGGGCGCCTCCACCGCAGACGGCGGCAACATCGTCCAGTACGCGGACTGGAACGGCACCAACCAGCAGTGGCAGCTCGTCCGCCTCGGCGGCACCAACCCCACCACGCCCCCGCCGACGGGTGGTTGCGCCCTGCCGTCGAGCTACAGGTGGAGCTCCACGGGCTCGCTCGCCACCCCAAGGTCCGGCTGGGCCTCGCTGAAGGACTTCACCACGGCCCCGTACAACGGCAAGCAGCTCGTCTACGCCACGACGCACGACAACGGCTCGTCGTGGGGCTCGATGAACTTCGGCCTGGTGAACAACTTCTCCGAGCTGGGCTCCGCATCGCAGAACGCCATGTCGTCCGCCACCGTGGCCCCGTCGCTCTTCTACTTCGCGCCGAAGAACATCTGGGTGCTCACCTACCAGTGGGGCGGGACGGCGTTCTCCTACCGGACGTCCAGCGACCCGACCAACCCGAACGGGTGGTCGTCGGCCCAGGCCCTGTTCACGGGCAGCATCTCCGGCTCCGGCACCGGTCCCATCGACCAGACCGTCATCGGCGACGGCACGAACATGTACCTGTTCTTCGCCGGCGACAACGGGAAGATCTACCGCGCGAGCATGCCCATCGGGAACTTCCCGGGCAACTTCGGCTCGAGCTACACGACCATCATGAGCGACTCCACGAACAACCTGTTCGAGGCCCCTCAGGTGTACAAGGTCAAGGACCGGAACCAGTACCTGATGATCGTCGAGGCGATCGGCTCCAACGGTCGGTACTTCCGCTCGTTCACCGCCACGAGCCTCTCCGGCTCGTGGACACCGCAGGCGGCCAGCGAGAGCAACCCGTTCGCGGGCAAGGCCAACAGCGGTGCGTCGTGGACCAACGACATCAGCCACGGTGAGCTCATCCGCACGAGCGCCGACCAGACGATGACGATCGACCCCTGCAACCTGCAGCTGCTCTACCAGGGTCGTTCTCCCAGCTCCGGCGGGGACTACGGCCTGCTGCCGTACCGCCCGGGCCTGCTGACCCTCCAGCGGTAACCACGCACGCAGAAGGGCCGGCCCCCGCCTGGGGACCGGCCCTTCTGATGTCAGGTCAGGCGTCGGTGGTGGCGGCGGCAGCGATCTTCTCGCGCACCTCGTCCATGTCCAGCGCCTTCACGGCCTCGACCACCTGCTCCAGCGCGGGAGCGGGCAGCGCTCCGGCCTGGTTGAACACCAGGATCCCGTCGCGGAAGGCCATCAGGGTCGGGATCGAGAAGATCTGCAGCTCGGCGGCCAGCTCCTGCTCGGCCTCGGTGTCGACCTTCGCGTGCACGACGTCAGGGTGGTTCTCCGAGGAGTCCTCGAAGACGGGCCCGAACCGCTTGCACGGCCCGCACCACTCTGCCCAGAAGTCGACAAGGACGATCTCGTTGTCCTTGATGGTCTGGCCGATCGTGCTACCGGTCAGCTCAGTCGTCGCCATGACGTTCCTCCAGTCCTCGGTTACCGCCAGATAGAGCACGCAACCACCCACGACTATTCCCGAGGGTGGCGGGACGCACACCTCGGGAGGCGTGGATCCGCGCGGCGTGCCCGTCGCGGGCGCTCCCGGCGAGGTAGACATGGTCAGTGACCGCTTCCGCCGAGTACCCCCGCGGCCCCGAACGTCCGGCCGGCTGGCTCAGCCCCGAGGAGATCGGTCGCGCCCGCACGCAGCTGCCGATCCTCTACATCGACGCGATCCCCGTGCGCGTGGACGACTCGGGCGACGTCGTGCAGGTGGGCCTGCTGCTGCGCGTCACGCAGGAGGGAGTCATGTCCCGGGCGCTGATCAGCGGTCGCGTGATGTACCACGAGCGGGTGCGCGACGCGCTGCTGCGGCACATCGAGAAGGACCTCGGCCCCGTGGCGCTCCCGCAGATCCCCGCGTCGCCCCAGCCGTTCACGGTCGCGGAGTACTTCCCGACGCCCGGTGTGACGCCGTACCACGACCCCCGCCAGCACGCGGTGTCGCTCGCGTACGTGGTGCCGGTGCTCGGCGACTGCCGGCCGCAGCAGGACGCCATCGACCTCGCGTGGATGACGCCCGAGGAGGCGTGCGCGCAGCAGATCCAGTTCGAGATGAACGGCGGGCAGGGCCTCCTCCTCCGCCAGGCGATGGGATACGTCGGCCGGCTGCCGTGACCGAGGGCAGGTTCGTGCTGGCACGCATCCTGCACGGGATCGTCCTCGTCGCGGCCGGCGTGGGCATCCTCATGGAAGTGGTCACGGCGCTCGGCGCGCAGGACCTCACGACGCGGCTGGTCCGGCTGTTCAGCTACTTCACGATCCAGTCGAACATCCTGGCGGCCGTCGCGTCCGGGATGCTCCTGTGGCGCCCGGACCGGCGCGGGCGCGTGTTCGCGGTGCTACGGCTCGACGCGCTGCTGTGCATCGCGGTGACGGGGATCGTCTACCACTCGGTCCTCGCGGGCCTGCAGGAGCTGACGCAGGCGGGCGCCGTCTCCAACTTCCTGCTGCACACGCTGTCGCCCGTCGGCGCGGTCGCGGCCTGGCTCGTCGTCGGGCCCCGTCCCCGGCTCTCCCCCGCCGTCGTCGGCTGGTCGCTCGTCTACCCCCTCGCCTGGATCGCCTACACGTTCGTCCGGGGCGCGATCGTCGACTGGTACCCGTACCCGTTCCTCGACGTCTCGCAGATCGGGTACGCCTCGGCGCTGGTGCGCACGGGCGTGGTGGCGGTGGTCTTCCTCGCGCTCGCCTTCGCGACCCTGGCGCTCGAGCGGGTCCTGCCGCCGGCACCGCGCCCGGTCAGAGACTGAGCTCCGGCCAGTCCGCCAGGTCGGCGCGCATCCGGCGGTCGTGCGTGGCGACGACCACCGCGGCGGACGTCGCGCGCAGCGCGGCCGTGAGCTCGTCGACCAGCCCGACGGACAGGTGGTTCGTCGGCTCGTCGAGGATGAGCACGTGCGGCGCCGCGAGCAGCGCGCACGCAAGGTCGAACCGGCGCCGCTGACCGACCGAGAGCTCGCGCAGCGGCCGGTCGAGGTCCTCCTCCGTGAGCAGACCGAGTGCGGCGATCGGGACCAGCTGACCGGGATCGAGCAGCTGCGCCTCGAGGAGCGTCAACGCGTGGCGGGCGTACGCGTCGAACCCGGACAGCTGCTCGGCGGCCCCGGCAGCGCGCGGATGGGCGACGAGGGCCGCGGCGTGCTCCGTCGGCCCCTCCTGGGCGAGCACCCCGAGCCGCACGCCGGGCGCGATCGAGCGCACCCCGCGGTCGAGCCGGACGGACCCCGCCAGCGCCGCGAGCAGGGTCGACTTGCCGGAGCCGTTGGGTCCGGTGACCAGCAGGCGCCCGCACGCCGGGACGTCGACGCGCACCCCGGCGAGGTCGAGGCGACCGGTCACCCGCGGCGCGCGCAGGTCCAGGAGCGGCCCGGTCGGCGGCTGCGGCGGGAGCGAGGGCAGGTCGGGGAACGTGAGCACCAGCGGCGGCGTCGGCACCTCCACGGCGTCGGCCTCGAGCTTCTGGATCAGCCGGTCCGCTGCCTTGACGTGACCCCGCGCGCGGGTGGCACGCCGGTGCGTCTGGGAACCCTTGGGCGGGCGCCACTCGTCGGAGAGGTTCTCGTACGTCGAGTCGAGCCGCTCGGCCAGCTGGACCGCACGCTTGCGCTCGGCCCGGTACCGCGCCCGCCAGCGCCGGATCATCTGGCTCTTGAGGAAGCGGTAGTCGGAGTAGCGCGTCGCTCCGTACAGCGCGGGGCGGCCGTCCATGGCGGGATCGAGGTCGAGGATCGCGGTCATCACGTCGTCGAGCAGACGGCGGTCGTGCGTGACGATGACGACCGCCCCGGGCCACTCCCGCAGGCGGGCGGTCAGGTAGTCGATCCCCGCCGCGTCGAGGTGGTTGGTGGGCTCGTCGAGGAGCAGGAGGTCCGCACGCTCACCGATCCGGCACGCCAGCCGCACCCGGTACCGCTCGCCGACGCTCAGCTGGTCCAGCCGCCGGTCCGCCTCCCGCGGGGCCCCGAACCGCGTGAGCGCCTCGTCGACGCGGCGGTCGGCGTCCCAGGCGGCGAGGTGCTCGTAGCGGGCGACAGCGGCGGTCAGCCGCGCGAGGTCGCCGGACTCGTGGTCGAACCCCGCGATCGCCGCCTCGAGCTCTCCTGCCGCCGCCCGGATGCCGCCGAGGGCCTCCGCGACGAAGGTGCCGACGGTCGCGCCGCCGGGTGCGTCGAGCTCCTGCTCCACCGAGGCGAGCGTGCCGCTGCGCCGCACGGTGCCGGTCTGCGGTGCGAGCTCGCCCGCGAGGACCCGCAGCAACGTCGTCTTGCCGGCCCCGTTCTCGCCGACGACGCCCACCCGGTCCCCCGCACCGACCGCGAGGTCGACACCGTCGAGCACCGGGTGCCCGGGGTAGCCGTAGGTCACCCCGTCCGCCACCAGCTGAACGTGGCCGTCAGACACCGCGGGTCATCCCCCGAGCACCCGCACCAGCGTCGGGACGAGCGCGCGGAACGCCGTGCCGCGGTGGCTGATCGCGTTCTTCTCCGCGGGCGTGAGCTCCGCGCACGACCGGGTGTCGCCGGTCGGCACGAGGATCGGGTCGTACCCGAAGCCGCCGGCGCCGCGGGGCTCGGTCGCGAGCACACCCTCGAGCGTGCCGGTCTCGACGTGCTCGAACCCGTCCGGGGTCACCAGCGCGGCCGCGCACACGAAGCGCGCCCCGCGGTGCGGTTCCGCGATGTCGGCCAGCTGCGCGAGCAGGAGCGCGAGGTTGGCTGAGTCGTCGCCGTGCCGGCCGGCCCAGCGGGCGGAGAAGATCCCCGGCGCCCCGCCGAGGACGTCCACGCTCAGCCCGGAGTCGTCCGCGACCGCGGGCAACCCGGTGAACGCCGCGAGCGCGCGCGCCTTGATCAGCGCGTTCTCGGTGAACGTCAGGCCGTCCTCGACGGGCTCGGGGGCGTCGACGTCCCGCGCTCCGACGACCGACTCCGGGTCGAGCCCTGGCAGGACCGGGGCGAGGATCGCGCGCAGCTCGCCGACCTTGTGGGCGTTGTGCGTCGCGAGAACCAGGCGGGCGTTCACCGGGCCAGCCGGGTAGCGGACCCGTCGCCCGGTGCCGAGGCCAGCGCCGCGACCTGCAGGGCCGTGAGCTGGGCGGTGCCGGCGACGGCGAGATCCAGCAGCGAGTCGAGCTCGGCCCGGTCGAACGGCGCGTGCTCGGCGGTGCCCTGCACCTCGACGAACGTGCCCGACCCGGTGACCACGACGTTCATGTCCGTCTCGGCGCGCACGTCCTCGACGTAGGGCAGGTCCAGCACCGGCAGCCCGTCGACGATGCCGACGCTCACGGCGGCCACGGAGTCGCGCAGGACGACCTTGTTCTTGGGGATGTGCTTGTTCTCCACAGCCCACGCGACCGCGTCGGCGAGCGCGACGTACGCGCCCGTGATCGAGGCGGTCCGGGTGCCGCCGTCGGCCTGAAGCACGTCGCAGTCGAGCACGATCGTGTTCTCGCCGAGCGCGGAGACGTCGATGATCGCGCGCAGCGAGCGACCGATCAGCCGGGAGATCTCGTGCGTGCGGCCCCCGACGCGCCCCTTGACCGACTCGCGGTCCGAGCGGCTGGACGTCGCGCGCGGGAGCATCGAGTACTCGGCGGTGACCCAGCCCTCGCCGGAGCCCTTCTTCCAGCGCGGCACGCCCGGCGTGAACGACGCGACGCAGAGCACCTTGGTTCCGCCGAACTCGACGAGCACGCTGCCCTCGCCCGCCTCCAGGAAGCCGCGCGTCAGGGTCACGGGACGGAGCTGGTCGGGGGCACGTCCGTCGGCGCGGACGCGCGTCGGGCTCCCGGTCGCAGACGAGGTGGTGGCAGCAGAAGTCATGACGACGAGCCTAACGGCGCGCCCCGACACCCCCGGACGCCGGCAAGAACCCGTCGCCGACGAGGCCGCGGCATGCACCGCGCGCCCCGACACCCCCGGACGCAGCGAGAACTCGTCGCCGACCAGGCTGGCACCCCGGACGTCCGCGCTCCGGAGGGCCGGAACCCCCTCGAGTGCGGACGTTGCGGTCCTCAGAGGACGTGCACTCCGCCGGGGTGGGCCAGCTCGATCGGCCCGTCGTACACCGCGGACGCCTCGGCGACGGTCACCGCGGGGTCGTTCCAGGCCGGGATGTGCGTGAGCACGAGCAGGCCCGCTCCCCCGCGCGCCGCGGCCTCACCGGCGCGTCGGCCCGTCAGGTGGACACCGCGCGAGGCGTCGTCGCGACCCTCGACGTACGCCGCCTCGGAGAGCAGGAGGTCGACGCCCGCGGCGAGGGCGTCGAGGCCCTCGCACGCGTCGGTGTCCCCCGTGTAGGCGAGCGTGACGGTCCGGGCGGGATCCGCGTCGCTCGGCCCGGAGACCCGGATCCCGAACGCGGGGATCGGGTGCTCGACGGGCACGGGCTGCAGCACGAGCGGCCCCACGACGACGGGCGATCCGGCACGCCACTCGACCACGTCGAACTGCCCGTCGGTGCTGGTGGCGGGGTCCTTCCCGGCCAGCTGCGCGAGGCGCTCCGAGGTCCCGGTCGGCCCGTGCACCGTGACCGGGGCGCAGGGCCCCTCCGGGCGGTACCTGCGCAGCACGTTGAGCACCACCATGTCGGCCACGTGGTCGGCGTGCAGGTGCGACAGACCGATCGCGTCGAGGCCGGTGGGGTCGCCGTACCGCTGGAGGGCGCTCAGGGCGCCGTTGCCGAGGTCGAGCAGGACGGTCCACGTGCGCCCGTCGGCGTCGTCGGCCTGGACGAGGTACCCCGAGGCCGCCGAGTCGGGGCCGGGGAACGAGCCGGCGCAGCCGAGGACAGTGAGCCTCATCGCAGTGCCGCGCTGGACTCGACGGTCTCGACCTCCGGGCCGAGGAAGCGCCGGGCGAGGGTGCGGAACTGCGCCGGGTCGCCCGTGGCCAGGAACCGGTGCGTGGGCGGACCCGCCGCGGGGTCACGCTCCAGGTCGTGCGCGACGAGCGTGCGGTAGACGTCCTTGGCGGTCTCCTCGGCGCTCGACACGAGGGTGACCTCCTCGCCCATGACGTAGGAGATCGCCCCGGTGAGCAACGGGTAGTGGGTGCAGCCGAGGACCAGGGTGTCGACGCCGGCCTCCCGGACCGGGTCCAGGTACTCGTGGGCGTACGCGAGCACCTCGGGGCCGGAGGTGATGCCGGCCTCGACCAGGGGCACGAACTCCGGGCACGCCCGGGTGGTCAGCTCGATCCCGGGCGCCACGGCGAAGGCGTCGTCGTACGAGCGCGACTCGACCGTGGACTTGGTGGCGATGACCCCGATGCGCCCCGACCGGGTGGCCGCCACGGCACGTCGCGCGGCGGGCAGGATCACCTCGACCACCGGGATGCCCCGGCGCAGCGTGTACCTCTCGCGGGCGTCCCGCAGCATGGCCGACGACGCGGTGTTGCACGCGATGACCAGCAGCTTCACGCCGGCGTCGACCAGGTCGTCCATGACCTCGAGCGCGTGCGCCCGCACGGCGGCGAGCGGCTTCGACCCGTACGGGGTGTTCAGCGTGTCGCCGATGTAGAGGGTGGACTCCTGGGGCAGCTGGTCGAGGATCGACCGGGCAACGGTGAGCCCGCCGACGCCGGAGTCGAAGATGCCGAGGGGGGCGTCGTTCACGCGGACGAGCCTAACCGCTGCGCGCTCACGGTTCGCCCGGGCGACCGGCGGCGCGCAGGTCGTGCAGCAGCACCTCGACGAGCGACTCCTGAAGCCAGCTCAGCGCGCCGTACACGGCGACCAGGTACCGGCGGGCGGCGGGGTCGAGGGTCTCGGCCGCCTCCTGCGCGACCTCGGCCTGCGGCGAGTCGAGCAGGGTGTCGTACAGGTGCTCGGCCTGCTCGTCGGTCCGGATGCCGAGGCGCTCGGCGAGCACCAGGCGCAGGTCCGTGATCGCCGCAGCGACGTCCCGCGCGTCGTCCGGGGCGATGACGAGCGCGTCAGCGCGCCAGCCGTCGGTGGGCGTCGTCAGCGCGTCCCAGAACCGGGCGAGGCGGGCGATCTTGTCGGCCCGCAGGTCGTCCTCGGTCAGCCGCCGGAACTCCGCGGAGATCTCCGGGTCGTCGCGCGAGGCGTCGGGCAGGAGGCGTCGCACGGCGGGGTCCGACGGGGGTGCCAGCGGCTCGATCCGCATCCGCGGGCTTCCGTCCCCGGCAGGGACCGGGTCCCGCGACTCCAGGCGACCGCCGCCCAGCAGCTCGGCGACGTCCGCGACGAGAGCCGCGACGACCTCGCGCTCGTCCGCGTCGAGGCGCGCGGCGTACATGCCGCGGCGGCGCTTGAAGCCGCGCATCACTGCCCGCTGCGCTGGAGCGTCGCCCAGAGCCCGAACCCGTGCATCGCCTGCACATCGACCTCCATCGCCTCGAGCGAACCGGTGGAGACGACCGCCCGGCCCTGCTCGTGCACCTGCTTCATGAGCTTCTCGGCCTTCGCCCTCGGATGCCCGAAGTACGACTCGAACACGTACGTCACGTAGCTCATGAGGTTGACCGGGTCGTTCCACACGATCGTCACCCACGGATCGGCGACGTCGGTCTTCTCCTCCTCCTCGACCATGGCGTCGGGAAGGGTCTGCACTGGCACGCCGTCCACTGTAGGTGGGCGCCGCGCCGGTCGGGCACACGCGCCCTACGTTGGGCCCATGACCGACCCGCACCCGCCCAGCGTGGCGCTGCTCACCGACCGCTACGAGCTCACCATGCTGCAGGCCGCCCTCGCCGACGGGACCGCGGACCGGCGCTGCGTCTTCGAGGTGTTCACCAGGCGGCTCCCGGCCGGCCGGCGGTACGGCGTGCTCGCGGGGACCGGGCGGGTCCTGGAGTCCCTCGAGAGGTTCCGGTTCGGGGCGCCCGAGCTCGACTGGCTCGCCGACGAGCGCGTGGTCGACGACGCGACCCTCACGTTCCTCGCCGACTACCGGTTCACCGGCTCTGTCGTCGGGTACGCCGAGGGTGAGGTGTTCTTCCCGTCGTCCCCGGTGATGGTGGTCGAGGGCACGTTCGCCGAGGCCGTGCTGCTGGAGACCCTCGTCCTGTCGATCCTCAACTACGACTCGGCGGTCGCGTCCGCTGCGTCCCGCATGACCAGCGCCGCCGTCGACCGGCCGTGCCTCGAGATGGGGTCGCGTCGAGCGCACGAGGACGCGGCGGTCGCGGCGGCCAGGGCGGCGGTGGTCGCGGGGTTCGTGGGCACGTCCAACCTCGAGGCAGGACGGCGGTACGGCCTGCCGACGATCGGCACCGCGGCCCACGCCTTCACGCTGCTGCACGACGACGAGGCGGCGGCGTTCGCCGCGCAGGTCGCGTCGCTCGGCACCGGCACCACGCTGCTCGTCGACACCTTCGACGTCCGGCGCGGCGTGGAGCTCGCGCTGGCGGCGGCCGGGACCGGGCTGGGCGCGGTGCGGCTCGACTCCGGCGACCTCGGCGTCCTGGCGCACGAGGTGCGGGCGCAGCTCGACGAGGCAGGCGCGCAAGGCACGAAGATCACGGTGACGTCTGACCTGGACGAGTACGCGATCGCGTCGCTCGCGGTCGCTCCGGTGGACTCCTACGGGGTGGGCACGTCGGTGGTCACCGGGTCGGGGGCACCGACGTGCGGGATGGTCTACAAGCTGGTCGCCCGCGAGGGGGCCGACGGAGCGCTGGCGCCGGTGGCCAAGGCGGCGCGCGGGAAGATCAGCGTCGGGGGCCGCAAGGCGGCCGCGCGGAGACTGGGGGCCGACGGCCGGGCAGTGGAGGAGGTGCTCGTCACGGGCCGCGACGACGACGTCCGCACCTGGTCGTCCTCCGACGCGTCGCTGCGCGCCCTGCACGTCCCGCTCGTCACCGACGGGGTGGTCGACACCGACTGGACAGGGCCGGACGGCGTGCGCCGGGCAGCAGAACGGCACCGCGCCTCGCGGGACGAGCTGCCGCGCGGGGCGCGACGGCTGTCTGCCGACGAGGCAGCGGTGCCGACCGTGGCGCTGCGGCTCGGGGACTGAAGG
>NZ_JBFUBX010000008.1:0-135794 GCF_056405535.1 Cellulomonas sp. P1_G12_2
AGCGAAGGGGAAACGCCCGGTCCCATTCCGAACCCGGAAGCTAAGCCCTTCAGCGCCGATGGTACTGCACTCGCCAGGGTGTGGGAGAGTAGGACGCCGCCGGACATCATTCAGGAGAAGCCACCCCTACGGGGGTGGCTTCTTCTGTTTCCCAAGAGAATGTTCTGTGCGCGCGACGTCGGGCGTATTGATCACCAATTTCCACCGCAGTGTCGTCCCCGCTCCGCCCTATTCGGCGCGGCCCACTCGGCCGCCGTTCGGCGTCCGGAGCAGGGGATGAGACGATGGGGCGGTCGATCGCGACGAGGAGAGCACACAGATGAACAGCGAGAATCGTGCCGAGGGCACACCCGACGACCGGAATCGATCGGGTGGAGCGGGCCGCGGTCGACCTGACGGCGAACGCAGCAGCTCGGCACGAGGCCCGCGCGGCTCGCAGGGTGGCGGTGCGTCTCGCGGCGGGTCGTCCGGTCGCGGCGGCGGTTCCTACGGCGGCGGTCGTCCGAGCTCCGGCGGGGACCGCGGCTATCGTCCGTCGTCCGGCGGGCGGCCTGCAGGTGATGACCGCGGGTTCCGGCCGTCCGGCAGCGGGCGTCCGGGTGCTGACCGACCGTCGTACGGCGATCGCTCCGGCAGCGGCCGGCCCCCGTACGGTGACCGCTCTGGTGCGGGTGACCGTGGCCGCGGTGCAGACCGTCCTTCGTACGGCGATCGTCCCAGCGGGGATCGACCGAGCTACGGCCGTCCGTCTGGCGATCGAACGGGCTTCGGAGATCGCTCCGGCGGGACCAGCCGCGGTGGCGACCGCCCGTCCTACGGGAATCGGCCCTCCGGTGACCGTCCCTCGTACGGGAACCGCTCCGGCGGAGATCGCCCTGCGTATGGGAACCGACCTTCCGGTGGCGACCGTCCTTCGTACGGTGACCGTTCCGGGGGTCGTCCCCCGGGCGACCGTCCTTCGTACGGTGACCGTTCCGGTGGTGGTCGTCCCTCGGGTGACCGTCCCTCCTACGGGAACCGCTCCGGCGCGGACCGCCCTGCGTACGGGAACCGACCTGCCGGTGGCGACCGTCCTTCGTACGGCGACCGTTCCGGTGGTGGTCGTCCCTCGGGTGACCGTCCCTCGTACGGGAACCGCTCCGGCGGGGATCGCCCTGCGTATGGGAACCGACCTTCAGGTGGCGACCGTCCTTCGTACGGCGACCGTTCTGGGAGTCGTCCCTCGGGTGACCGTCCCTCCTACGGTGACCGTTCCGGTGGTCGCCCCTCGGGTGATCGTCCGTCCTACGGTGAGCGCTCCGGTGGTCGTCCCCAGGGTGACCGTCCCTCCTACGGTGAGCGCTCCGGTGGTCGCCCGCAGGGTGACCGTCCCTCGTACGGTGACCGTTCCGGTGGTCGCCCGCAGGGTGACCGTCCCTCGTACGGTGACCGTTCTGGGAGTCGTCCGCAGGGTGACCGTCCCTCGTACGGTGACCGTTCCGGTGGTCGCCCGCAGGGTGACCGTCCCTCGTACGGTGACCGTTCCGGTGGTGGTCGTCCGCAGGGTGACCGTCCCTCCTACGGTGACCGCTCCGGTGGTGGTCGTCCCGCGTACGGGCAGCGACCCGACGGGGATCGTCCGTCGTACGGAAGTCGTCCGGCCGATGACCGGCGCTCGAGCGGCGAGCGACCCGACCGTGGGGCCCGTCCCGCCGGCGCGCCAGACCGGCGTCCGTCGGGCGACCGTCCGGCGTCCGGTGGTCAGCGCCCCTCGTACTCGGACCGGAGCGACCGTCCTGAGCGCACGTCTTCTCGTCCGCCCGCCGCGGGCAGTCGTGGCGACCGCCCGGCGACGGGCGATCGTCGGCCCCCCAGCGGTCGGCCCGTGCGCGACGACCGGTCCGGCCCGCGCGCGGGGTACGCCGCGGGTGCGGAGCGTCCGACGACCGACGACCGTCGGCTCACGCGTCCGCCGCAGGAGGAGCGTGTCGTCGCGCCCGAGATCCCGGACGAGGTCGTGTTCAGCGATCTCGACCGTTCCGTCCGCGGCCGGCTGCGCACGCTCAGCAAGGACAACGCCGACGGCGTCGGCCGTCACCTGGTGATGGTGGGTCGGCTGCTCGACACCGAGCCGGAGCTCGCCTACGAGCACGCCCAGGCCGCGGTCCGCCGTGCCGGGCGGGTCGACGTCGTGCGGGAGGCCGCCGGTCTGGCTGCCTACCGGACGGGTCGGTACGCCGAGGCGCTGCGCGAGCTGCGGACGGTGCGCCGGCTGAACGGGTCGTCGGAGCACCTGGCGATCATGGTCGACTGCGAGCGTGGGCTGGGCAGGCCCGAGCGGGCGCTCGCCCTGGCGCAGGAGCCGGAGGCCGAGACGCTCGACGCGGAGACCAGCATCGAGCTGGCCATCGTCGTCAGCGGTGCGCGGCTGGACCTGGGCCAGGCCGATGCCGCTGTGGCGGCGCTGTCGACCGCCGCGGTGCGTGCCGGGACCGGTCTGGTTGCCGTACGGGTGGCTCAGGCTCGGGCGACCGCGCTCGAGGCGGCCGGACGCGCCGACGAGGCGGCGGCCGAGCTGGCGCCCTACACGCAGGACCAGCTCGACGAGGCCGCGGGTGACGTGGAGGTCGAGGACGAGGTGGTCTCGTTCGACCTCAGCGAGTTCGACGAGGACGGCGAGTACGACGAGGGCGCATTCGACGCGATCGCTGTCGCAGACGACTCCGCCTCAGACGACTCCGCCTCAGACGACTCCGTCGCAGACGACTCCGTCGCAGACGACTCCGCCTCAGACGACTCCGTCGCAGACGACTCCGCCTCAGACGACTCCGCCGCAGCCGAGGACGACGAGGACGAGGACGACGAGGACGACAAGGACGAGGACGACGACGAGACCGATGGCGCCGTCGACGAGGTCCACGACGCGTCGCCCGAGGTTGACGACACGTCCGACGAGTCCGAGCCGTCCGTCGACGACGTCGCCGGATCTCAGGACTCGACGTCGGACGGATCCGTCGAGGCAGGCGACGACCGGACGTCCGAGGCGCCGGAGCAGCTGCTGGGCGGGCAGGGGTCGGACGAGGCGGAGGGCGGCCGGTGACGGGCGGGCTCATCGGCTCGGCCACACCGCTCGCGGACCGGTTCGACCTCGCGCTGGTCGACCTGGACGGCGTGGCCTACCGCGGTCACGAGCCGATCGACGGTGCGGCCGAAGGGCTGACCGCGGCGCGTGAGCGCGGGATGCGTCTGGTGTTCGTCACGAACAACGCGTCGCGCGAGCCCGAGTCCGTCGCGGACCAGCTTACGGACCTTGGGATCGTCACGCACGCCTCCGAGGTGATGACCGCCGCGCAGGCGGCTGCGCAGCTGCTGCGCACCCGCCTGCCGCGCGGGTCGAAGGTGCTGGTCGTGGGTGGCGCCGGGCTGGTCACCGCCGTGCGGCTGGCCGGGTACGAAGTGGTCCACTCCGCCGACGACGAGCCCGCGGCGGTCGCCCAGGGCTTCTCGCCGGAGGTGGGTTGGCCACAGCTCGCGGAGGCGGCGTACGCCGTCGGCCGGGGTGCGTGGCACGTGGCCTCCAACCTCGACCTGAGCCTGCCGACCGCGCGGGGCTTCGCACCGGGGAACGGGTCGCTCGTCGGCGCCGTCCAGGCCGCGACGGGTGTGGTCCCGGACAGCGCGGGCAAGCCGTCCCCGACGATGTACCAGATGGCCGTGGAGCGGGTCGGTGCGCGCGAGACGCTCGTGATCGGCGACCGGCTCGACACCGACCTGGGCGGTGCTCGCGCAGGCGGCTACATCGGTCTGCACGTGCTGACCGGCGTGAGCTCGGCGCGCGACGACGTGCTGGCGGTGCCGGGGGAGCGGCCGCACCTCATCGGCGCGGACCTGCGCTCGTTGCTCGTCGCCCACCCGGAGCCCCAGGCGGCAGCGGAGGGTTGGTGGACCGTGCGGGACGCGTCGGCGCGGGTCGTCGACGGGCGCCTCGAGCTCGGCCGCACTGCCGACACGACCGTCGAGGGCAAGGTCGACGTGGTCCGCGCTGCGTGCGCGGCTGCGTGGGCCGCGGTCGACGACGGGGTGGAGCTCGACCCGACCTCGGTCCCCGAGCTGGCGACGGACCTCGCGAGCCAGTGACGAGGACCGACGCTGCCTGTGTGTGGCGACCGGTCGACGTCGGTTCCGACAGGTAGCGTGGGCGCGGTCCCGGACTCTGCACCGAGGGGTGCGGCTGCCGATGTCGGCGAGCGACCGGGACCAGGACACGACCACGGCAGGAGACGGCGCAGTGAGCGAGACCGGCGGGACGGACGTGACACCGGGACAGGTGCCCGGGCTCGAGTCGACCTCGGACGCGGCGGTCGACGAGGCGCTGTCGACGCTGGTGGGGCTCGAGGACCAGCCGCTGCGGGCGCACGTCGCGGTGTTCGACGCGGTTCACGGCGCGCTCCAGGACCGGCTCGCGGACGCGGAGGGCTGACCCGCGGTGACCACACGCCTCGACACGGAGCTCGTGCGCCGCGGACTGGCCCGGTCGCGCCGGCACGCCGGAGAGCTGATCGCCGCCGGTCGGGTGACCGTCGACGGTTCCGCGGTCTCGCGCAGCGCCGCGCAGGTGACGGACGAGCGCGAGGTCGCCGTCCAGTCCGACGACGACGACCCGGGGTACGCGTCGCGCGCCGGGCACAAGCTGGCGGGGGCCCTCGACGCGCTCGGCGCGGACGGTCCGGCGGTCGCCGGTCGGTACTGCCTCGACGCGGGGGCGAGCACCGGGGGTTTCACCGACGTGCTGCTGCGCCGTGGGGCGACGGGCGTCGTGGCGGTCGACGTCGGTCACGACCAGATGGTCGATGAGCTGCGGTCGGACCCGCGGGTGGACGTGCGCGAGGGCGTCAATGTCCGCACCCTGACACGTGGTGACGTCAGCCCCGCGCCGGAGCTGGTCGTCGCCGATCTCTCGTTCATCTCGCTCACCCTGGTGCTGCCGGCGCTCGTCGAGGTCGCCCGGCCGGACGCCGACCTGCTGCTGATGGTGAAGCCGCAGTTCGAGGTCGGACGCGAGCGCCTCGGCTCGGGCGGTGTGGTGCGTCTGCCCGGCCTGTGGGTGGACGCCGTGCTGGGTGTCGCGCGCGCCGGTGCCGAGCTCGGCCTGGCGGTGCGGGACGTCGTGCGCAGCCCCCTGCCGGGTCCGAGCGGCAACGTCGAGTTCTTCGTGTGGTTCCGACGGCCCGAGGGCGACGGCCCCGTCGAGGTCCTGGTCGACCGGATCACCGCCGCCGTGCTCGCCGATGGGGAGGTGGCCCGGTGACCCGGCGCGCCCTGGTGGTCACCCACGGGGGCCGAGAGGAGGCCGTGGCCGCCACCCGCGAGGTGGTGCGCGAGCTCGAACTCGCGGGCGTCGAGCCGGTGCTGGCCGCCGAGGACGCCGACGCAGCCGACCTGCCGCCGTTCGAGCTGGCGATCGTGCTCGGGGGCGACGGGACGATCCTGCGAGCCGCTGAGCTCACGCGCGGGACGTCCGTGCCGCTGCTCGGCGTGAACCTCGGGCACGTCGGGTTCCTCGCCGAGAGCGAGCGCGAGGACGTGGGGGAGGCGGTACGACGACTCACCGCGGGCGAGTTCGTCGTCGAGGAGCGCGGCACCCTGGACGTCCGGGTGCTGCGACCGGACGGGAGCATCGGCACCGGGTGGGCGCTCAACGAGGCGGCGCTGGAGAAAGTGGACCGGTCGCGCATGCTCGAGGTGCTGGTCGAGGTCGACGGCCACCCGCTGTCGTCGTTCGGCTGCGACGGGATCGTCGCGGCGACCGCCACCGGGTCCACCGCGCACGCGTTCTCCGCCGGCGGGCCGGTGGTGTGGCCGGACGTGGACGGCATGATCCTTGTGCCCCTGTCGGCGCACGCCCTGTTCGCGCGGCCGCTGGTGGTCGGCCCCCGGAGCACGCTCGCGGTGGAGGTCCTCGACCGCTCGCCCGCCGCCGGGCTGGTCACGCTCGACGGCCGCCGGCGGCTCGAGGTGCCGAAGGGGTCGCGGGTGGAGGTGACCCGCAGCCCCGTTCCCGTGCGCCTGGCACGGCTCACGATGGCGCCGTTCACGACGCGCCTGGTGAACAAGTTCGGCCTCCCCGTCGACGGGTGGCGCGGGCGGCCCAGCGCGCCCCGGCCCGTGCGCGCAGTACAGCCGGAGGCGGCACCGTGATCGAGGAGATCCGGATCGAGAACCTCGGGGTCATCGGGCGCGCGCACGTCGAGCTCGGTCCGGGCCTGACGGTGCTCACGGGCGAGACCGGTGCGGGCAAGACGATGGTGCTGACGGCACTGAACCTCCTGCTGGGCGGCAAGGCCGACCCGGCGACCGTGCGGGTCGGGTCGGCGTCGGCGTCCGTCGAGGGGCGGGTGGTGCTCGACGCCGGTGCACCTGCGCTCGCGCGCGCCGCCGAGGCGGGTGCGGACCTGGACGACGACGGGAGCCTCGTGCTCCTGCGGACGGTCGGCGCCGGCTCGGACGGCACCACGGGCCGGTCCCGCGCGTTCGTGGGCGGTCGGTCCGTGCCCCAGGGTCTTCTCGCGGAGCTGGCGGACGAGCTGGTCACGGTGCACGGCCAGGCCGACCAGGCCCGGTTGCGCTCGCCCGCGGTGCAGCGGGAGGCGCTCGACGAGTTCGTCGGCCCGGCTCACCGCGAGGTGCTCGCCAGCTACCGCGGGGCATGGGCGCAGCGGGCACGTGTCGAGGCCGAGCTCACCGACCTGGTCGACCGGGCGCGGGACCGCACGCGGGAGGCGGAGCTGCTGCGCCTCGGGCTCGCGGAGGTCGAGCGGGTGGACCCCCAGCCGGACGAGGACGTGACGCTGGCCGACGAGGTCGAGCGGCTGTCGCACGCCGAGGACCTCCGGACGGCGGCGGCCGGGGCGCACACCGCGCTCGTCGGCGGGGACGACGGCACCGACGAGGGGACGGCAGTCGGGACGATCGAGCTCGCGCGCCGGCTGCTCGAGCACGAGGGCAGCCACGACCCGGCGCTCGCCGCGCTCGCCACCCGTATCGCGGAGGCCGGATACCTGCTCGCGGACGTGTCGACGGACCTCGCCGCCTACCTCGAGGACCTGCAGGCCGACCCGCTGCGCCTCGAGGCCGCCCAGCGCCGGCGCGCGGAGCTGGGCAGCCTGACCCGCAGCTATGGGTCGACGGTCGCGGAGGTGCTGGCCTGGGCGGACACCGCCGGTCGCCGGCTGCTCGACCTCGACGGCGGGGAGGAGCGGATCGACGAGCTGCGGCAGGAACGCGACCGGCTGGGAACCGAGCTCGACGCTCTCGCGGAGCAGCTGACGAGCGGTCGACGTGACGGCGCAGAACGACTCTCCACTGTGGTGTCCGAGGAGCTCGCGGGGCTGGCGATGGCCGGCGCCGAGCTGCGCGTGGTCGTCGAGCCGGCCGACGAGCCCGGCCCGCACGGCGCCGACAAGGTCGAGATGCTCCTGGTGCCGCACGCGGGAGCGCCCGCTCGCGCCCTGGGCAAGGGTGCGTCCGGTGGCGAGCTGTCCCGCGTCATGCTGGCCATCGAGGTCGCGCTGGCCACCGCGCCCGGCGCGACGCGACCGGGGACGTTCGTGTTCGACGAGGTCGACGCGGGCGTCGGTGGTCGGGCCGCCGTCGAGGTCGGCCGCCGGCTGTCGTCGCTCGCGCAGGGCAGCCAGGTGCTCGTCGTGACGCACCTCGCGCAGGTGGCTGCGTTCGCCGATCGGCACCTCGTCGTCACCAAGTCGACGGCCGACGGCGTGGACGTGGTCACCGAGTCGGACGTGCGCTTGGTCACCCAGGAGGACCGCGTGCGCGAGCTGGCCCGCATGCTGTCCGGGCAGGAGGACTCCCACGCCGCGCGGACGCACGCAGCAGAACTGCTCGAGCTCTCGTCCGTGGGACGATGAGCGGCGATGAGAGCCTCCCTGCGCAAACGCACCGCCCTGCCCGAAGCCGGCGTCGTCGCCGGTCCGGCACGTGTCGACCCCCGGACCAAGGGGCTGACCAAGCGTCTGCGCCCCGGTGACATCGCGGTCATCGACCACCTCGACCTCGACCGCGTCTCCGCCGAGGCGCTGGTCGCGTGCCAGCCCGCCGCCGTGCTCAACGCCGCGCGCTCCACCTCGGGCCGCTACCCGAACCTCGGCCCGGAGATCCTCATCGGGGCGGGCATCCCCCTGATCGACGACCTCGGCGCGGACGTCATGTCCCTCACCGAGGGCCACCGGCTCCGGATCGTGGAGGGCGCCGTCTACGACGGCGAGACCCTGGTCGCCGAGGGTGTCCTGCAGACCGAGACGACGGTCGCCACCGCGATGGAGGAGGCCCGGGCCGGACTCTCCGTGCAGCTGGAGTCGTTCGCGGCGAACACGATGGACTACCTGCGCCGCGAGCGTGACCTGCTCCTCGACGGCGTCGGCGTCCCCGACATCTCGACCGTGATCGACGGTCGGCAGGTGCTCATCGTCGTGCGCGGCTACCACTACAAGGAAGACCTGGTCACGCTGCGGCCCTACATCCGCGAGTACCGGCCGGTGCTCATCGGTGTCGACGGGGGAGCGGACGCGATCCTCGACGCCGGCTGGAAGCCCGACCTGATCGTCGGAGACATGGACTCCGTGTCCGACCGTGCCCTGACGTGCGGCGCGGAGGTCGTCGTGCACGCCTACCGCGACGGACGGGCGCCCGGGCTCGCGCGCGTGGAGCAGCTGGACGTCAAGCACGTCGTGTTCCCTGCCACGGGCACCAGCGAGGACGTCGCCATGCTGCTCGCCGACGACAAGGGCGCCGAGCTGATCGTGGCGGTCGGGACGCACGCCACGCTCGTCGAGTTCCTGGACAAGGGCCGGTCGGGCATGGCGAGCACGTTCCTCACGCGACTGCGGGTCGGCAGCAAGCTGGTCGACGCCAAGGGCGTCTCGCGGCTCTACCGGAACCGCATCTCCAACCTGCAGCTCACCCTCCTGGTCCTCGCGGGCCTGCTCGCCCTCGGCGTGGCGCTCGCGTCGACCGCGGCGGGCCAGACCCTGATCGGCCTCTCGGGCGCCCGTATCGACGACATCACGTCGTGGGTGAGCGGACTGTTCGGATGAGCACCGCCGCTGCCCTCGCCCTGCACCTGGTCCCGGTGAACGCCGGCGACGTACCCGACGGAGACCTCGCACCGTGATCGACTTCCGCTACCACATCGTCTCGCTCATCTCGGTCTTCCTGGCGTTGGCCGTCGGCATCGCGCTGGGTGCCGGCCCGCTCAAGGAGACGATCGGTGACACGCTCACCGGCCAGGTCGAGCAGCTCCGCGGCGAGAAGGACGCTCTCCGGGCGGAGCTCGACACCACGTCGGGCGAGCTGCAGGACGCCGAGACCTACATCGATGCCGCGGGTCCGCAGCTCCTCGACGGCACGCTGGCGGACCGCCGCGTCGCCGTGATCGCGCTCGGGGAGGTCGACGAGTCGATCCGCACCGCGATCGACACGCGGCTGACCCAGTCGGGCGCCAGCGTCACGGCCCACGTCACGTTGACGGACACGTGGATGGACCCGGACGCCCGCACGTTCCGGCAGGCTCTGGTCGGCCAGCTGCTCACGTACCTCGACCCTGTCCCGGCAGACGACGCGGGCGTGGAGGACGAGCTCGCCTCGGCTCTGGTGCAGGCCCTCGTCACGTCGGACCCGAGCAACCCGGACGTGCTGTCCGACGACGCCTCCGTGCTGTTGGAGCTCCTCTCGTCGAGCGAGAGCGACAGCCCGCTGGTCACCGTCGCCGACCAGGTCACCGTTCCGGCGGACGCGATCGTCGTCATCGGCGTTCCCCGGGAGGAGACGGCCGCAGACGCGACCCCGAGCCCCGCGCCGTCGGAGTCGACCGTCGTGGCCCAGCTCGCGGTCCTCAGCGCTGCGCAGGAGCTCTCGACCGGCGCGGTCCTGGCCGACGGACCCCGGGGCGAGGGCAGCCTCACGGACGCCGTGCTCGCCGACCAGGACCTGGCTGCGACGATCACCACCGTCTCCGGCACGGCCGTCGTGACCGGGCAGGTCAACGTGCCGCTCGCCCTGGCCGGCCGGATCGCCGGCACCAACGGCCACTACGGGTTCGGTGACGGCGAGACCCCGCTGCCGGCGGCCGTGGTGCTGCCACCGGTCGACCGCACGCCGCGCCTGACCGACGGTGCGGAGTCGACCGCAGGGACCGAGGGATGACGGTAGGTGTCGCGCGTCGCGTCCTGACGGGCGCCGTCGCGAGTGCGGTGACCGCGGTCGTGCGGGGCGCGTTCGACCACCAGGCGCCGGGCGGGCAGGCGCGCTGGACCCGCACCAACCACCGCGGCGAGCCGATCAGCCTGCTCGAGGGGCCGGCGGTGGCTGCGGGACTGCTCGCCGGCGGACTCGTCGGCGCGCCGTCACCGCGGGGGGCCGTCGCGCTCACGATCGCGACCGCGTCCGGCGCGGCCTTCGGGCTGGTCGACGACCTCGGCGAGGACTCCTCGTCACGACGCAAGGGTCTGCGCGGCCACCTCGGTGCCCTCGCGCGCGGCGAGCTCACGACTGGTGGCCTCAAGGTCCTCGGGATCGGCGGTGGAGCGCTCGTCGCGGCCGCGGTGGCCACGCCGGTGCACCGGGCGGACGGCACGCGTCGCTCGACGGTCGGGTGGCTGGCGGACGTCGCCGCATCGGGAGCCTTGATCGCCTCCAGCGCCAACCTGGTGAACCTGCTCGACCTGCGCCCCGGGCGCGCGCTCAAGGCGGCCACGCTCGTGGCAGCCCCGCTCGCTCTCGCGCCGGGCGGCGGTGCCGGGGCCGGAGCCGCGGCGCTCGGCGTGGTCGGGGCCGCGATGGACCAGGACCTCGCCGAGACCGACATGCTCGGCGACGGTGGCGCGAACGCTCTGGGCGCCACGCTCGGGACCGCCGTGGCGCTGAGCGCTCCGCGGCCCGTCCGGCTCGCGTGCCTCGCGGTCGTGGTGGGTCTCACGGTCGCCAGCGAGAAGGTCAGCTTCACGCGCGTCATCGAGCGCACCCCCGTGCTGCGCGACATCGACGCCTGGGGTCGGCGGCCCGTCGACCCGCCCTCGGGCCGGTCCGGGTGAGCCCCGCGGCGCGTCGCACGATCGCCGGGCTGGGCGGCGCGGCCGCGATGATCGCTGCCGTCACGGTCCTGAGCCGGGTGCTCGGCTTCGGCAGGTACCTGGTGCAGGCACACGCGTTCCACGACGGCAGCATCGGCGGCGTCTACAACGCGGCCAACACCCTGCCCAACGTCCTCTTCGAGGTCGCGGCGGGCGGTGCGCTGGCGGGCGCGCTCGTCCCTTTGCTGGCCCTGCCCGTCTCGCGCGCACTGCACAAGGACGTCGACGCGATCACGTCGGCGACGTTCGGGTGGACGCTGCTCGTGCTGGTCCCGCTCGGCGCCGCGCTCGCCGCGTGCAGCGGACTGATCGCCTCCGTCTGGCCACAGATCGACGACTCGCAGCGAGACCTCCTGCAGTACTTCATCGCCGTCTTCGCGGTCCAGGTCCCCATGTACGGCATCGCCGTGCTCCTGTACGCGGTGCTCCAGGCGCACAAGCGGTTCTTCTGGCCGGCGTTCGCGCCCGTGCTGTCGTCCCTCGTCGTCATCGCGACCTACCTGGTCTACGCGGCGCTCGCCGGCGGTGAGCTCGACGACCCGGCCGCGGTGTCGGCCGAAGCGCTGGCGGTGCTCGGCTGGGGGACCACGCTCGGCGTCGCGGCGATGTGCTTCCCGATGTTCGTCCCTGTCAGGCGCCTGGGGGTGCGTATCCGGCCGACCCTGCGCTTCCCCGAGGGCACGGGACGACGCCTGGCCGCCCTGGCGTTCGCCGGCGTCGGCTCGCTGGTGGCCCAGCAGGTCTCGGTGCTCGTGGCGCTGCTCGTCGCCGCCGATCGCGGCAACCCCGGCACCTGGTCGGTGTACCTGTGGTCCCAGCAGGTGTACCTGCTGCCGTACGCGGTGCTGGTCGTGCCCCTGGCGACGTCGACGTTCCCCCGGCTCGCACACCGCGCTGCCACCGGCGAGAACGACGCGTTCGCACGGATGGCGTCGGGGACCACCCGGGCGGTCCTCGCCGCCGCGGCCCTCGGGGGCGCCGCCCTCGCCGCCGCCGCCCCCGCGGTCACGGCCGTCTTCGTGTTCTTCGCCGACGGCGGTCCTGGCATGCGCGCGATGACCCTGACGATCACCTGGCTCATGCCGGGTCTGCTCGGCTTCGCACTCATGTTCCACGCGTCCCGTGCGCTCTACGCGCTCGAGCGAGGCCGGGCGGCCATCACGGCGAACGTCGCGGGCTGGGGGACTGTCGCCGTGGCGACGCCCCTGCTCGCCGCGCTGCGGGCCCCCACCGGGGACGACCCCGCGGCGACGCTCCTGGCGCTCGCGCAGGCCAGCTCGCTCGGCATGCTCGTCGGTGGCACGGTCGCGGTGCTCCTGCTGCGCCGCGCCGCGGGCCGGTCCGCGACCACCGGCCTGCCGCGGACCGCGCTCGTGCTCGTCCTCGGCGCCGGTCTCGGCGCGGTCGCCGGACGGTGGGTGGTGGACGCGGTCACCGACCTGGCCGGGCACGGCATGCTCACCGCCGTCGGCGCGGCCGCGGGCGGCGGGATCATCGCGGCCCTCGTCGTCGCCGGCGCGGTGGTCGCGGGGGACCGCGGGACGTTGCGCGACTTCCGGCGCATCGAGGCGGAGCCCCGGCCGGTCGTCGTCGACCGCGTCCCTGACCCCGCGAACCCGGGCGCGCCCCTTCTGTAGGACGCCACGTGTCCGGACTCACCCCGCGTCGTGCTCCGGGACCTGGCATTCGTCAGGTAGGTTGGAATCCCGTGACAGAGCGCGCGCATCGACTCTCCGGGCGGTCGGATTCCACGACCCGGCACATCTTCGTCACCGGGGGTGTCGCTTCCTCCCTCGGCAAGGGCCTGACGGCGAGCAGCCTCGGCCGACTCCTCCGCTCCCGTGGCCTTCGCGTCACGATGCAGAAGCTCGACCCGTACCTCAACGTGGACCCGGGCACCATGAACCCGTTCCAGCACGGCGAGGTCTTCGTCACCGAGGACGGTGCGGAGACGGACCTCGACGTGGGCCACTACGAGCGGTTCCTGGACGTGGACCTCGTGGGCTCGGCCAACGTGACCACCGGCCAGGTCTACTCGCAGGTGATCGCCAAGGAGCGGCGTGGCGAGTACCTCGGTGACACGGTGCAGGTCATCCCGCACATCACCGACGAGATCAAGACCCGGATGCGCCAGCAGGCGAACTCCGACATCGACGTGATCATCACCGAGATCGGCGGCACGGTCGGAGACATCGAGTCGCTGCCGTTCCTCGAGGCTGCCCGCCAGGTGCGTCACGACCTGGGCCGCGACAACTGCTTCTTCCTGCACGTCTCCCTGGTGCCGTACATCGGCCCGTCCGGCGAGCTCAAGACCAAGCCGACCCAGCACTCGGTCGCCGCGCTGCGCAGCATCGGCATCCAGCCCGACGCGATCGTGCTGCGCGCCGACCGTGACGTCCCGGACTCCACCAAGCGCAAGATCGCGCTCATGTGCGACGTCGACATCGAGGGTGTCGTCACCGCCAAGGATGCGCCGAGCATCTACGACATCCCCCGCGTCCTGCACTCGGAGGGCCTCGACGCCTACGTCGTGCAGCGGCTCAGCCTCCCGTTCCGCGACGTCGAGTGGAAGGGCTGGGACGAGCTGCTGCACCGCGTCCACCAGCCCGCGCACCGCGTCGAGGTCGCGCTCGTCGGCAAGTACATCGACCTCCCCGACGCCTACCTGTCGGTCACCGAGGCCCTGCGCGCCGGCGGCTTCCACCACGACACCAAGGTCGTCATCCGGTGGGTCACCTCCGACGACTGCCAGACGCCCGAGGGTGCCCGGCTCGCGCTCGAGGGCGTGGACGCGGTGCTCGTGCCCGGCGGGTTCGGCGTGCGCGGCATCGAGGGCAAGCTCGGCGCGCTGCGCTGGGCGCGCGAGAACCTCGTCCCGACGCTCGGCATCTGCCTGGGTCTGCAGTGCATGGTCATCGAGTACTCCCGCACGGTCCTCGGGCTCGAGGGCGCGTCGTCCTCCGAGTTCGACGCCGACCCCGCGCACCCGGTGATCGCCACGATGGCCGAGCAGCTCGCGATCGTCGGCGGCGACGGTGACCTCGGTGGCACCATGCGCCTGGGCGCCTACGAGGCGGTCCTGACCCCCGGGTCGGTGGTCGCCGAGGCCTACGGGGCGACCCGCGTGTCCGAGCGGCACCGGCACCGCTACGAGGTGAACAACGCGTACCGCGACAAGCTCGAGGACGCCGGCCTGGTCATCTCCGGTGTCTCGCCCGACACCTCGCTGGTCGAGTTCGTCGAGCTGCCGAAGGACGTGCACCCGTACTACGTGTCCACCCAGGCGCACCCCGAGTTCAAGTCGCGGCCGACGCGGGCGCACCCCCTGTTCGCCGGACTCGTCGAGGCCGCTCTGGCGCAGCGCGGCGACGAGTCCTGATGCTCGCTGACGTCGAGGCCCCCCGCCCGGTCGTGTCGCACGACGTGATCCACGCGGGGAAGATCTTCGACCTGGTCGGCGACGTGGTGGACCTCGGCGAGACGCAGGTGCTCCGCGAGTATGTGGTTCATCCCGGGGCGGTCGCGGTCATCGCGCTCGACGACGACGACCGCGTGCTGCTGCTCTCGCAATACCGGCACCCGGTGCGCTCCGAGCTCTGGGAGCCGCCCGCCGGGCTGCGTGACGTCCCGGACGAGGAGCTCGCCGTGGCCGCCGCGCGCGAGCTCGCCGAGGAGGCCGACCTGGTGGCCGGCTCCTGGTGGCGGCTCGTGGACTTCTTCACCACGCCCGGCGGCTCGAACGAGCGGATCCGGGTGTTCCTCGCCCGCGACCTGCGGCCCGTGGCGCAGGCCGACCTGCACACGCGGACGGACGAGGAGGCCGGGATGGTGCCGGTCTGGGTCCCGCTCGACGACGCCGTGGACGCGGCGCTGTCCGGGCACCTGCACAGCCCGACGGCCGTCACCGGCGTGCTCGCCGCGGCGGCTGCGCGTGCGCGCGGGTGGTCGACGCTGGAGGCCGTGACGCTCTGAGGGTCGGCGGTGCCGGGGTCGGCACCGCCGATGCTCAGCGGCTGGTGGAGCGCCGGTACTGGAGGTTGGCCAGCGGGACGAACACGATGATGAAGATCGCCGACCAGATCAGCGTGTAGACGACCGGGTTCTGCAGGGGCCAGGCGTCCGGCGTCGGCACCCCCTCCGGGATGTTGCCGAACAGCTCGCGGGACGCCTGGGTGACGGCCGACACCGGGTTCCACTCGGCGAACGTCTGCAGCGGTGCGGGCAGCGTCTCGAGCGGCACGAACGTGTTGGCGACGAACGTCAGCGGGAAGATCACGATGAACGTCGCGTTGTTGAACACCTCGACGCTCGGGACGAGCATCCCCAGCCACGCCATGATCCACGAGATCGAGTACGAGAAGATCAGCAGCAGCAGGAAGCCGAGCGCCGCCTCGCCGAAAGAGCTGTGGATGCCCCAGCCCACCAGCAGGCCGGTCAGCGACATGACGATGAGCACCAGGATGTTGTTGGCCACGTCCGAGATGGTGCGGCCGGTCAGCACGGCTGACGGCGCCATGGGCAGCGACCGGAACCGGTCGATGATCCCCTTCTTGATGTCCTCCGCCAGACCGGCGCCCGTGATGGTGGCGCCGAAGATGACCGTCTGGGCGAAGATCCCGGCCATGAGGAACTCGCGGTAGGCGTCGGCGTCGGCGCCGCCGGGCACGTCGATCGCACCGCCGAACACGTAGGCGAAGAGCAGGACGAACATGATCGGGGAGAGCGTGGTGAAGACCAGCAGGTCGGGGACGCGCTTGATCTTGATGATGTTGCGCTTGGCGACGACGTAGCTGTCCGAGAACACGGTGGGCGCGGCCATCAGGCACCTCCGGTGGAGGACTCGTGGGCGGCGGCCGCGTGACGGCCCGGTCCGGTGGGTGCGGCAGGCGGTGGCGGCGGTGACTCCTCGGGGCCGGCGTCCTCGTCCTCGCTCGCGTGCCCGGTGAGCGACAGGAACACGTCGTCCAGCGTGGGCCGGCGCAGCCCGACGTCGTCGATACCGATCTGCGCGTCGTCGAGGACGCGCAGCGCCTCGGTGAGCACCTGCGCTCCACCGCTGATCGGCATCAGCAGGGTGCGGCGGCCCTCGTCCAACGCCGCCTTGCCCACCCCGAGGGGCTCGAGCAGGTCGCGGGCTCTCAACAGCGTCACCGGGTCGCGGACCGTGAGCTCGAGCCGCTCGCCGCCGACCTGCATCTTGAGCTGGTCGGCCGTGCCCTGCGCGATGATCCGTCCGTGGTCGATGACCACGATGTCGTCGGCCAGGAGATCGGCCTCCTCGAGGTACTGCGTGGTGAGCAGCAACGTCGTGCCGCCGGCGACGAGGTTCTGGATCACCTCCCACATCTCTGTGCGTCCGCGCGGGTCCAGCCCGGTGGTCGGCTCGTCGAGGAAGATGATCGGCGGGTCCGCCACGAGCGCGCCGGCCAGGTCGAGGCGCCGCCGCATGCCCCCGGAGTAGGTCTTGGACGGGCGGTCCGCGGCGTCCTCGAGCCGGAACGACGCGAGCAGCTCCCGTGCCCGCGCCCGGGAGCGCTTGGCCCCCAGGTGGTACAGCCGGCCGATCATGTCGAGGTTCTCGAAGCCGGTGAGGTACTCGTCGACGGCGGCGTACTGGCCGGACAGGCCGATGCGGCGTCGGACGTCCCGCGGCTTGGTCAGGACGTCCACCCCGGCCACGGTCGCGGACCCGGCGTCGGGCTGCAGGAGCGTGGTGAGGATGCGGACGATGGTCGTCTTTCCCGCCCCGTTGGGGCCGAGGAGCCCCAGCACGGAGCCGGTGGGCACCGCCAGGTCGACCCCGTCGAGGGCCGTGACGGTCTTGTAGCGCTTGACGAGTCCCTGAGCGGTGATCGCGTCTGCCATGGTTCGAGGCTAGGAGAGACCACCGACACGACAACAGCAGATACCAGGACGAACCTGGTCAGGCGTCGCGCGTGCGCAGGCTCCCGACGAAGAACGTCACCGCGGTCGCGAGCAGCGCCGCGCCGAGCATGTGCAGGTTGACCAGCGCGATCGGCAGGCCGGTGAACAGCTGGACGTACCCGATGGCGCCTTGGCCGAGGGTCACGGCGAGGAGCACCAGCCCGGTGGTCCAGGGGCGCCCGGTGACCCCGCGGCGGCGCAGGAGCACCAGCACGACGACGAGCACGGCGACGAACGCCCAGACCGAGGCCGCGTGCAGCTTCGACATGGTCCAGGGGTCGACGTCGAACCGGTAGCCGACCTCGTCGTCGCCCGAGTGCGGCCCGGCGCCGGTGACGACCACGCCCAGGACGAGCACCGCGGCGGTGAGCGCGACGAGCACCCGGACGACGATCGTCGTCGTGCGGTCCACCAGCGGGACCGCCGGGCCGTCGCCCTCGCGGGTGCGGACGACCAGCCACGCCGAGAACGCGACGAGGGCCATCGAGATGAGCAGGTGGCTGCCGACGATCGCGGGGTGCAGGTCCACCAGCACGGTGATCCCGCCGATGACCGCCTGGATCAGCACGCCGACCACGGGGACCAGGCCGAGTCGTCGGAAGGACCACGGGCGGCGCCGGTCGAGGACCACCAGCACGGCCACGACAGCGGCGACGGCCACGAGCAGCACGCTCACGGTCCGGTTGCCGAACTCGACGTACGGGTGGAACGACGTCGCGCTGTGCAGCTGAGGGGTGAACTGGCCGGGCTCGCACTGGGGCCACGTGGAGCACCCGAGGCCGGAGGCCGTGAGCCGCACCGCGCCGCCGGTGACGATGATGACGATCTGCCCGACGAGGTTGGCGACCACGGCGGTCCAGGTCCACCGGTCGCGGAACCGGTCCAGGGTCGACGGGCGGGTGTCGAGGGCAGGGGACGAGCTCACGACGACCAGCCTACGGTCCGGCCACCGCGCGCCGGACCGGCCCGCGGGCGAGGCTCGTCACAGCGCTCAGTGCCAGCGGAACAGCCGGCTCGCGCCCCAGCCCAGGGCGGCGGTCCAGCCGACGAGGACCACGACCGACCAGGGGGGCAGGACGCCGTGCATCAGCGTCTCGCGCATGGCCTCGCCGAGCGCGCCCGAGGGGAGCAGCAGGGCGACGTGGGCCATCGGGCCGGGCAGCTGGCTCGCGGGGATGACGACCCCGCCGGCGACCGCGAGGACGAGCAGCAGCAGGTTGGCGAGGGCGAGGACCGCCTCGGCGCGCAGCGTCCCGGCGACGAGCAGCGCGAGCGCGGTGAAGGCAGCGGTGCCCAGGACGATCGCCACGACGGCCAGGGCGATGCCCGCGGGGTCGGGGCGCCAGCCGAGCAGGAGGGCGACCGCGCCGATCACGACGACCTGCACGAGCTCGACCACGAGGACGCCCAGCACCTTGCCCGCGAGCAGCCCGCCGCGACCGAGGGGTGTGGTGGACAGCAGACGGAGCACCCCGTTGCGGCGGTCGAACGAGGACGCGATGGCCTGCGAGGTGAACGACGAGGTCATCACCGCGAGGGCCAGGATGCCGGGCGTGAGGAAGTCGATCCGGCTGGCGCCGCCGGTGTCCAGCTCGATCGCGGTGACCCTCGACAGACCGACGAGCACCAGGACCGGGACGATGATCGTGACGAGCAGCTGCTCGCCGTTGCGCAGGATGGCGCGCGCCTCGAACGCGGTCTGCGCCAGGACGCGCTGGGACGCGGGGGCCGCGGCGCTCATCGCAGCGTCCGTCCGGTCAGATCGAGGAACACGTCCTCGAGGGTGCGCCGTCCGACGGTCAACCGGGTGGCCAGCGCCCCCTGCGCGGCCAGCCAGGCCGTCACCGCCGCAACCGCGTCGGGGTCGACGGCACCGGTGACCGTGTAGGAACCGTCGCGCGGCTCGGTGACGTCGAAGCCCGTGCCCAGCGCGTCGTGCAGGGCGAGCCCGGGCGTGGTCTCGAGCCGCAGGGTGCGGTCGTCGGCGGACGAGACGAGTGAGGACACCGAGCCCTCGGCGATCACGCGTCCGTGGTCGACCACGACGACGTGGTCGGCGAGGTCCTCGGCCTCGTCCATGAGGTGCGTGGTGAGGACCACGGCGACGCCCTCGTCACGCAGCTCGCGCACGAGGTCCCAGACGGCGTGCCGGGTCTGCGGGTCCATGCCG
Organism: Cellulomonas sp. P1_G12_2; assembly: GCF_056405535.1. Lineage (NCBI taxonomy): Bacteria > Bacillati > Actinomycetota > Actinomycetes > Micrococcales > Cellulomonadaceae > Cellulomonas > Cellulomonas sp. P1_G12_2. Next base: position 19,219 of record NZ_JBFUBX010000008.1, read on the forward strand.
GCGCTGGGCTCGTCGAGGAAGACGACCTCGGGCCGGCCGACGATCGCGGCGGCGAGCGCGAGGCGCTGGCGCTGGCCCCCGGAGAGTCGTCGGACCGTGGTGCCCGCGAAGGCTCCGAGCCCGAGCCGCTCCGACAGCTCGCCCAGGTCCCGCGGATCGGCGTACATCCGCGCGACGTGCGCGAGCATCTCGTGCGCCTTCACGCCGGTCGGCAGCCCACCGTCCTGGAGCATGACGCCCACCCGGGGCCGCAGGTCGCGAGCGTGGGCGAGCGGATCCTGGCCCAGCACGCGTACCGAGCCGCCGTCGGGCTCCCGGAGGCCCTCGCAGCACTCGATCGTCGTGGTCTTGCCCGCACCGTTGGGCCCGAGGACGGCGGTCACCTGACCGCGGTGGGCGACGAGGTCGAGCCCGTCGACGACGGCACGGCCGCCGTAGCGCTTGACGAGCCCGGAGATCTCGAGCGCGGGGGAGTCGGGCACGAGAGGGAAGTCTAGGGCGCTCGCGGACGTCACCTGATGTGAGGGACGCGACCCCGAGCGAAGGCTCACCTTGCTTGCGGGGATGGATATTGACAACAAGGATGTTGCCAATATCGCAGCCCCTGTCGTACGTCCCGTGCGCGGCTGCTGTGCCCGACGAGATCCGACGGAGGTGAGCATGAACGCGACGCTGCCCGCGGTCGACCACCTCCTGCCCGACGCGACCGGCCCGGACCCGGACGCCGGCACCCGCCAGCGCGTGCTGCAGATCATCGCGGCCGCCGGCCCGGTGTCGGCCGCCGAGCTCGCCGCGCAGCTGGACCTCGCTCCGGCCGGAATCCGTCGCCACCTGGGCGTGCTCGAGTCCACCGACCAGATCGCCGTGCACGACGCCGCCAACGGCCCGAAGGGTCGCGGCCGTCCCGCACGCCGCTACGTGGTGACCAACCGCGGCCAGGCCGCGCTGTCGCACCGGTACTCCGAGCTGGCCAGCCAGGCGCTGCGCTTCCTCGCCGAGACCGCCGGGACCCAGGCCGTCCAGGGCTTCGCGGAGCAGCGGGTGCGCGAGCTCGAGGAGCGGCACGCCGGGGCCGTCGCCGCCGCCGGACCGGACGTCGCGGCGCGCGTGCGTGCGCTCGCCGACGGTCTGGCCGCCGACGGCTACGCGGCGACGGCGCGGCCCGCCCCCGGTGGAGCCGCCATGCAGCTGTGCCAGGGCCACTGCCCCGTGCAGGACGTCGCCCACGAGTTCCCCCAGCTCTGCGAGGCCGAGGCGCGGGCGTTCTCCCGCCTGCTCGGCGTGCACGTGCAGCGCCTCTCGACGCTGGCCGGCGGTGGCCACGTCTGCACCACGAACATCCCGATCTCGAACGCCACCCACACGAACGCCTCTGCCCACCCCGTGCTCTCCGTGGAAGGACATCAAGCATGAGTGCACAGACCGACAGCACTGCGGCCAACGCGCCGCAGATGACCCAGGACGAGGCCATCGCCTCCATCGGGAACTACAACTACGGCTGGCACGACGCCGACACGGCCGGCGCGACCGCGACCCGCGGCCTGTCCGAGGCCAAGGTCCGGGAGATCTCTGCGCTCAAGAACGAGCCCGAGTGGATGCTCAAGACGCGCCTGAAGTCGCTGCGCCTGTTCGACAAGAAGCCCATGCCCTGGTGGGGCTCGGACCTGTCGGGCATCGACTTCGACAACATCAAGTACTTCGTGCGCTCCACGGAGAAGCAGGCCACCAGCTGGGAGGACCTGCCGGACGACATCAAGAACACCTACGACCGCCTGGGCATCCCGGAGGCCGAGAAGCAGCGCCTCGTCGCCGGCGTCGCCGCGCAGTACGAGTCCGAGGTCGTCTACCACCAGATCCAGGAGTCGCTCGAGGAGCAGGGCGTCATCTTCCTCGACACCGACACCGCGCTGCGCGAGCACCCGGAGATCTTCGAGCAGTACTTCGGCTCGGTCATCCCGCCCGGGGACAACAAGTTCGCCTCGCTCAACACCGCCGTCTGGTCGGGCGGCTCGTTCGTCTACGTGCCGCCGGGCGTGCACGTCGACATCCCGCTGCAGGCCTACTTCCGGATCAACACCGAGAACATGGGCCAGTTCGAGCGGACGCTGATCATCGCGGACGAGGGCTCGTACGTGCACTACGTCGAGGGCTGCACCGCGCCGGTGTACTCGAGCGACTCGCTGCACTCCGCGGTCGTCGAGATCATCGTCAAGAAGAACGCGCGCGTCCGGTACACGACCATCCAGAACTGGTCGAACAACGTGTACAACCTCGTGACCAAGCGGGCGACCGCCGCCGAGGGCGCCACCATGGAGTGGGTCGATGGCAACATCGGCTCCAAGGTGACCATGAAGTACCCGGCCATCTACCTGCTGGGCGAGCACGCGCGCGGCGAGACGCTGTCCATCGCGTTCGCCGGTGCCGGCCAGCACCAGGACGCCGGCGCCAAGATGGTGCACGCCGCGCCGCACACCTCCAGCTCGATCGTCTCCAAGTCGGTCGCGCGCGGCGGTGGCCGCACGTCCTACCGCGGACTGGTCCAGGTGCTCGAGGGCGCCCACCACTCGGCCTCGAACGTGCTCTGCGACGCCCTGCTGGTCGACCAGATCTCCCGCTCGGACACGTACCCCTACGTGGACGTCCGTGAGGACGACGTGTCGATGGGCCACGAGGCGACCGTGTCGCGCGTGAGCGAGGACCAGCTGTTCTACCTGATGTCCCGAGGCATGCCCGAGACCGAGGCCATGGCCATGATCGTGCGCGGGTTCGTCGAGCCCATCGCCCGTGAGCTGCCCATGGAGTACGCCCTCGAGCTGAACCGCCTCATCGAGCTGCAGATGGAAGGGGCCGTCGGCTGATGACGACCGCAACAGACTCCCTGTCGACGGACCACTCCAAGGCCACTGCCGACGGGAGCCACTCGCACGGGGTCGGGCCGCTGCCCGAAGCCTCCCGTGCGTCTCGCCCGACGTCGTTCGACGTGGCCGACTTCCCGGTGCCCAACGGGCGCGAGGAGGAGTGGCGCTTCGCCCCCGTCGGTCGGCTCGCCCCGCTGTTCGCCGCCGACACGGACGGTGTGCTGAGCGGCCACGGCGTGCTCACCACGGTCGTCGAGGCGCCCGAGGTGCAGGTCGAGATCGTGGAGCGCGACGACGCCCGCCTCGGCAAGGCCGGTGAGCCCGGCGACCGCACGGCGGCCGTCGCGTGGGCGTCGTTCCCGCGCGCCACGATCGTCACGATCCCGCGCGAGGCCGTCGCCTCGGAGGTGACCTCGATCCGCATCGAGGGCGTCGAGGGTGCCGGCACGCACGAGGCGTCGCTCGAGCCGAGCGCGACGCACCTCCTGGTGCACGCCGAGCCGCTGTCGCAGGCCGTCGTCGTCATCGACCACGTCGGCCACGCGGCGCTGACGGAGACCGTCGAGATCGTCGCCGACGAGGGCGCGCACCTGACCGTCGTCACGGTTCACGACTGGGCCGAGGGTTCGATCCACGCCTCCTCCCACCGCCTGCGCATCGGCCGCGACGCCACCGTCAAGCACATCGCGGTGACGCTCGGCGGCGACGTCGTGCGGATCACCCCCGACGCCGAGTTCGTCGGCGAGGGCGCGAACGTGAAGATGGTCGGCCTCTACTTCGCCGACGCCGGCCAGCACCAGGAGCAGCGCCTCTTCGTCGACCACGCGGTGCCCAACTGCATCTCGCGCGTCACGTACAAGGGCGCGCTGCAGGGCGAGGGCGCGCACACGGTGTGGGTCGGTGACGTGCTCATCCGCGCGGCGGCCGAGGGCACCGACACGTACGAGCTCAACCGCAACCTGGTCCTGTCCGACGGTGCGCGCGCCGACTCGGTGCCCAACCTCGAGATCGAGACCGGTCTCATCGAGGGTGCCGGCCACGCGAGCGCGACCGGCCGGTTCGACGACGAGCAGCTCTTCTACCTGCGGGCCCGCGGCATCCCGGAGACCGATGCGCGTCGGCTCGTGGTGCGCGGCTTCTTCGCCGAGCTCATCCACGAGATCGGGGTCCCGTCGATCGAGGAGCGTCTCATCGAGGCGATCGAGCGCGAGCTCGAGAAGTCGATGAGCGTGCTCGACGCCCTGTCCGAGGGCGGCCACGTCGAGGGTTCCGAGGTGTCCCTCACGACGGAGCGTGCATGAGCGCCCAGCTGGCCTGCTACGACGAGGACGTGCCCGTCGAGGGCACCCTCCGCGTGGAGCTCGAGGCTGAGCACGGCACGGTCGAGGTCGCGCTGGTGCGTGACTCCGCCGGCGAGCTCCACGCCATCAGCGACATCTGCTCGCACGGCGCCGTCTCGCTGTCGGACGGGGAGGTGGAGGGCTGCACGATCGAGTGCTGGCTCCACGGCTCCCGCTTCGACCTGCGCACCGGCAAGCCCACCGGCCCGCCCGCCGTCCAGCCCGTCCCCGTCTACCCCGTGACCGTCGACGGCCAGCGCGTGCTGGTCGACGTCGACGCCCCGCTCTGAAGAAGCCCGGAAGGAACAGCATGTCCACCCTGGAGATCCGCGACCTGCACGTCAGCGTCGAGACGAAGGAGGGCGCCAAGCAGATCCTGCGCGGTGTCGACCTGACCGTCGCGAGCGGCGAGACCCACGCCATCATGGGCCCGAACGGCTCCGGCAAGTCGACGCTGGCCTACTCGCTGGCCGGCCACCCGAAGTACCACGTCACCAGCGGCACCGTGACGCTGGACGGCGAGGACGTCCTCGCGCTGTCCGTCGACGCCCGCGCCCGCGCCGGCCTGTTCCTGGCCATGCAGTACCCGGTCGAGGTCCCCGGGGTCAGCGTGTCCAACTTCCTGCGCACCGCCAAGACCGCGATCGACGGCCAGGCGCCGCCGCTGCGCACCTGGGTCAAGGACGTCCGCAAGGCCATGGACGACCTGCGCATGGACCCGGCGTTCGCCGAGCGGTCCGTCAACGAGGGCTTCTCGGGCGGCGAGAAGAAGCGCCACGAGATCCTGCAGATGGAGCTCCTCAAGCCGAAGTTCGCGATCCTCGACGAGACCGACTCGGGCCTCGACGTCGACGCGCTGCGCGTCGTGTCCGAGGGCGTGAACCGCGTCAAGGAGAACCCGGACGTCGGAGTCCTGCTGATCACGCACTACACGCGGATCCTGCGCTACATCACGCCGGACTTCGTGCACGTGTTCGTGGACGGCAAGGTCGCCGAGGAGGGTGGGCCCGAGCTGGCCGACCGCCTCGAGAACGAGGGCTACGACCGCTTCCTGTCGAGCGCCACGGTTCTCTGAGGCCCACGGTGACCAGCACCCTCGACAGCGCGGCGCGGACGCTCGACGCGTCCGAGCTGGCTGCCGTGCGCGCGGACTTCCCGCTGCTCGCACGCACCCTGCGCGGCGGGCGGCCGCTGGTGTACCTCGACTCGGGGGCCACCTCGCAGAAGCCCGAGGTCGTCCTCGACGCCGAGCAGGACTTCTACACCCAGCGCAACGCGGCCGTGCACCGGGGGGCCCACCAGCTCGCCGAGGAGGCCACCGAGGCGTTCGAGGACGCCCGCGACCGGGTGGCGTCGTTCGTCGGGGTGTCGCCGGGGTCGCTGGTGTGGACGTCGAACGCGACCGCCGGGATCAACCTGGTCGCCTACGCGATGTCGAACGCGTCGCTCGGCCGCGGGGGAGCGGCCGCACGCCAGTTCGCCCTCGGCCCGGGCGACGAGATCGTGGTCACCGAGGCGGAGCACCACGCGAACCTCGTGCCGTGGCAGGAGCTCGCTCTGCGCACGGGGGCTTCCTTGCGGTGGCTCGGCGTGGACGACGACGGGCGGATCCGGGTCGACGAGCTGGACACGGTGGTCACCGACCGCACCAAGGTGCTCGCGTTCACGCACGCGTCGAACGTCACGGGTGCGATCACGCCGGTCGAGGCGTTCGTCGCCCGCGCCCGCGCAGTGGGCGCTCTGACCGTCCTGGACGCCTGCCAGTCCGTCCCGCACCTGCCGGTGGACCTGTCTGCCCTGGGCGTCGACTTCGCGGCGTTCTCGGGGCACAAGATGCTCGGGCCCACGGGCGTCGGCGCGTTGTACGGGCGGCGCGAGCTGCTCGAGGCGATGCCGCCGGTGACCACGGGCGGGTCGATGGTCGAGGTCGTCACCATGGAGTCGACCACCTACGCGCCGCCGCCGCAGCGGTTCGAGGCCGGCACGCAGATGGTGTCGCAGGCCGTCGGGATGGGCGCCGCGGCGTCGTACCTGGCCGAGCTGGGCATGGACGCCGTCGCCGCGCACGAGGCGCACCTGGCCGGACTGCTGCTCGACGCGGTCGCCTCGGTGCCGGGCGTGCGGGTGATCGGCCCGACCGACACGCGCGACCGCCTGGCGACCGTCTCGTTCGTCGTCGACGGCGTGCACGCGCACGACGTCGGCCAGGTCCTCGACGACGCCGGCGTGGCCGTGCGGGTGGGTCACCACTGTGCGCAGCCCCTGCACCGCCGGTTCGGCGTAGCGTCGACGTCACGGGCGAGCGCCGCGGTCTACACGACCGACGAGGAGATCGAGGTCTTCCGGGAAGCACTGACGGGGGTCCGGGCGTTCTTCGGTCTGGAGGTGTCATGAGCACGGGATCGATGGAGCAGCTGTACCAGCAGGTCATCCTGGACCACGCGAAGTTCCCGCACGGCAAGGGGCTGGGCGTGGCGGGGGACCTGCACCTGCACACGGGCGAGTCGCACCAGGTGAACCCGACCTGCGGCGACGAGGTGACCCTGCAGGTGGACCTCGACGACACGGGTGTGGTCCGCGACGTGCGCTGGGACGGGCAGGGCTGCAGCATCTCGCAGGCCTCGGTCTCGGTGCTGCACGACCTGGTGGTCGGCAACGACCTCGCCACCGTGGACCAGCTCGGCGGCACGTTCCGCGCGCTCATGCAGACGCGCGGCAACGGCCTCGACGACGACGCCGAGGACTCCCTCGGCGACGCGACCGCCTTCACGGGCGTCGCCAAGTACCCCGCGCGGATCAAGTGCGCCCTGCTCGGCTGGGCGGCGCTGACCGACGCACTCATCAAGACCGGCGCACGGGAGAACTCATGAGCACGGACACACCCTCGCCCGCCCCCATCACGGTGGCCGACGTCGAGGAGGCCATGCGCGACGTCATCGACCCCGAGCTGGGCATCAACGTCGTCGACCTCGGCCTGGTCTACGGGCTGACGATCGACCAGACCAACACGGCCGTCATCGACATGACGCTCACGTCGGCGGCCTGCCCGCTGACCGACGTCATCGAGGACCAGTCGGCGCAGGCGCTCGAGGGCCTGGTGGACGGGTTCCGCATCAACTGGGTGTGGATGCCGCCGTGGGGCCCCGAGAAGATCACGCCCGACGGCCGCGAGCAGATGCGTGCCCTGGGCTTCAACATCTAGGGTCGCCGTCTCCGGAGCCCCGGTCAGCCAATGTGCTGACCGGGGCTTCTGCGTGCCCGAACAGCGGTCGGCGGGGAGCTCGATGGAGCATCCTGGGGGTGTGAGAGCACTCGAGGGCAACGTCGCGACCGCCCCGATCGCGTTCCGGATGCGCGCCGATGCCGTGGTCGTCAGCGCGGTGACGGCTGCGACGGGGGTCGCGGTGCTCGCCATCGCGCAGTCGATCGGGAGCGTCGGCTGGATGCTCGCCGACGTGCCGGGCGCCGCCAACAACGTGCTGCGGGAGGCCGCGTTGGGGTCGTTCGGCGCGGGGTTCGTGATCGTCGCCGTCGGTGCGGCGGTGGCTCGGCGGCACGGGGTGAAGCGCAGGGCGGGCGTCGTCGCCGTGCTCCTCTGCGTGGCCGCGCTGTTCCTGGCCCTGGTGGGGGCAGGCAGATTCGCCGCCCACTCCGCCGCGTCGGTGCTCCGGCCGGTGCTCGTCGATGCCGCGGCGCTGAACACGTCGGGTGGCTCGAACGGGGTCGCGATGCTGGCCGTCGCCCTGAGCATGGCCGGTGCAGCGCTCGTCGTGCTCCGTGTGGGGCGCACTCGCCCCTGAGGCCTCAGAGCTGGTCGGTGGCGAACGTGTCGCAGGCGGCGAGCGTGCCCTGCTCGTAGCCGGTGGTGAACCAGCGCTCCCGCTGCTCGCTCGACCCGTGGGTCCACGAGTCCGGGTTCACGCCACCGCCGGACTGCTCCTGGATGTTGTCGTCACCGACGGCCTCCGCCGCGCCCAGGGCGTTCTGGAGCTGCGCCGTCGTGATCGGCTCGAGGTAGGTGACGCCGGTGTCCGGGTCCACGGTCGTCGCCGCGTTCCCGGCCCACATGCCGGCGTAGCAGTCCGCCTGCAGCTCGACCCGGACCGAGTCGGAGTCCGCGCCGGCGCCCTGGCGGTCGGCCTGGTCCATCACGCCGGTGATCTGCTGGATGTGGTGGCCGTACTCGTGCGCGATCACGTACTGCTCGGCCAGCGGGCCGTCCTCGGCGCCGAGCTGGGCCAGCTGGTCGAAGAACGAGACGTCCACGTAGATCGTGGCGTCCGGCGGGCAGTAGAACGGCCCGGTGGAGCTCGACGCGTTGCCGCAGCCGGTGCTGACGGCGGCGTTGAACGACACCGCCTCGGGGATGCTGAACTGGCCGCCGGCGGCCGGGATGGTCGCGCCCCAGAACGTGTCGAGCGAGTCGAGTGTCGCGCTGTACAGGCACTCGCGGTCCGTGTTGGCCTGCTCGGCGGTGCACTCGCCGACGGTCTCCCCGGTCTCCGGCGCGGGCTGCTGTGCGCCACCGGTGACTCCGGACAGGTCCACTCCCGTGAACAGGTAGACGACGAGCGCGAGGATGCCGATCGCACCGCCGCCCACTGCGACCTTGCCGCCGCCGCCCTTGCGGACGCGGCCGCCACCGAAGCTGCCACCCTCCTGGAACGTCACGCAGGCAACCTAGCCGGGGGCGGGTCCGTCCGCCCGTCGAGAGCGGGTGATCAGTGCCCGTCGAGGCCTCGGGCGGCGAGCGCGTCGCCGGTGGCCCGGGCGTGGGCCACCATGCGGACCGCGGCCGGGACGAGGATCGCGCGCGGGTCCCGGTCGAGGCCGCGGGCTCGAGCCGCGTCACGTGTCTCGAGCGACATCCTGGCCAGCACGGGGATGGTGCGCAGGAAGAGGCCGACCGCGAGGGCGAACGTCTCGGGGCGCAGGCCGACGTGCCGGAGCGGGCGCGCGAGACGGGCGAGCGCGTCCAGGAGCGTGTCCGCCCGGGTGGTGGCCGTGACGACCGCGGCGAGGAGCACGAGGGCCACCAGGTCGACGGCGACCTCCACGGCGGTGGCCCAGCCGCGCGCCCACCACTGGTAGAGACCGATCAGCGCTGCGGTGAGGAGCGCGGGGACGAGTCCGCGGGTGGTCCGGTGCCACGGGAGACGAGCGACCAGCTGCGCGAGCAGGGCGACACCCAGGAAGGCCAGCGCGGACAGAGGTCCTCGGACGGCGACGACGGCGACCGCGAAGAGCGCCAGGCACGCGAGCTTGAACCCGGCCGGCGCGCGGTGGATGACGGTGGTGCCAGGGTGGTACAGGCCGAGGGGTCCTGCCCACGGCGGCCTGATCGGCCCGCTCACGTCGGCACCTGCATCAGCGCCCGGTAGGACGCGACCGCTTCCGCCGGGTCCCCGTCGAACACCACGGCGCCCCCGTCGACCACGAGGACGCGCTGGGCCCGGAGCGCGGCGTCGAGGTCGTGGGTCACCGTGATCACCTGCTGGTCGAGATCGTCCAGCAGCCGGTCGACCACGCCGCGCCACCGCAGGTCGAGCAGCGTCGTCGGCTCGTCGCACACCAGCACCGCGGGCTCCGTCGCGAGGACCGAGGCGAGCGCGAGCAGCTGGCGCTGGCCCCCGGACAACGCGTGCACGGGGACCTCGGCGCGCTCGGCCAGCCCGAACCGGGCCAGTGCCGCCCGCGCGGCGACGTCGCGTTCGGCAGCGGTCAGCGGCAGGCGGCGCAGCGACAGGGCTACGTCCTCGACCGGCGTCGGCATGACGAGCTGGGCGTCCGGGTCGGTGAACACGAACCCGACCTTGCGGCGGACAGCGGGCCCGTCGCGCGCGGTGTCGAGGCCGTCCACCCGCACGGTGCCGGACGAGGGCAGCACGAGGCCGTTGAGCAGCCGGGCCAGGGTCGACTTGCCCGAGCCGTTGGCGCCGACGATCGCGATGCGACGCTCGGTGAGCTCCAGGGTCACCGGCCCGAGCAGCCGGACGATGCGGTCGGCACCGCCGTCCGGGTCAGGGCTGTACGCGGTGACGAGGACGTCGTCGAGCGCGATCATGGGCCAGGTCAGCGGCGGGAGCGCAGCATGTCGGGGAACGCCTTGAAGATCGCGACCGCCACCGCCGCGGCGGCGAGGTTCTTGATCACGTCCCCTGGCCAGTACACGACGTCGATGGCCAGGGCCTCGCCGAACGAGATCCCCAGGCGAGCCATCAGGCCGACGATGCCGGCCGGGTGGATCGTCAGGAAGCTCGCGCCGAGTCCGGCGAGCACCAGGAGGGGGTACCGCCACGCCGACGTCGTGCGCACCGCCCAGTCGCCGAGCCGCGCGGCGAACCGTGACGCCTGGAGCCGGGGCGCGAGCCGCAGCGCGACGCCGCCGAGGACGCCCGCGAGGGCGGCGGCGAACGGGAAGGCCAGCAGGTAGCCCACCGAGGCTCCGGCGAGGACGGCCACCCCGCCGACGCCGCCGGAGAAGATCGGCAGCCCCGCGAGCCCGAGGGCGACGTAGAGCAGCGCGGCGAGACCGCCGCGACGCCAGCCGAGCACGAGGCCGGCCAAGATCACGGCGAACGTCTGCAGGGTGATCGGCACGCCGGACGGGGTCGGGATGCCGGGCAGGATCGCGCACACCGCGATGAACGCCGCGAACGTGGAGATCAGCGCGACATCCGTGGAGACGGAGGTGCGGGCGACCGGGGCGGGAAGTGCGGCGGCGGTCTCGTTCTCAGGTGCGCTGGTCATGGCTACCCCTCGATAGTCGTGGCGAGTGCGGTGCGATCCCGCGGGTCCGGGGTGCGTCATCAATCCCCTTGCGACCGGACGCCACGCTAGCCGCAAGTAGACTTGCTGGCGTTTGTGCCCGCGGCCAACGCCAGCGCGGCGAACTCGGAGGAAACCGTCAAGTGATCACTGCCCAGGCTGTCGAGTTGCGCATCGGCGCACGCGTGCTGCTCGAGGAGTCGTCGTTCCGCATCGCGGCCGGCGACCGGATCGGTCTGGTCGGTCGCAACGGCGCCGGCAAGACCACACTCACCAAGACGCTGGCGGGGGAGACGCAGCCCACCGGCGGCCAGATCGTCCGGTCCGGGGAGGTCGGCTACCTCCCGCAGGATCCCCGCACGGGCGACCTGGACGCGCTCGCCATGGACCGGGTGCTCTCCGCGCGCGGTCTCGACGAGATCGTCCGCGCGATGCGCGTGACCGAGGGTGCGATGGCGAGCACCGATGACGACCTGCGCGACAAGGCCATGGAGCGGTACACGCGCCTCGACGCCCGGTTCAACGCGGCCGGAGGGTACGCCGCCGAGAGCGAGGCGCACCGGATCGCGTCGAACCTCGGGCTCGACGAGCGCGTGCTCGGCCAGACGATCGGCACGCTCTCCGGTGGCCAGCGCCGCCGCGTCGAGCTGGCCCGGATCCTGTTCTCGGGCGTCGACACGCTGCTGCTCGACGAGCCGACCAACCACCTCGACGCCGACTCGATCCTGTGGCTGCGCGACTACCTGCGCACCTACTCCGGCGGGTTCGTCGTCATCTCCCACGACGCCGACCTGCTGCGGGCCACGGTGAACAAGGTCTTCCACCTGGACGCCAACCGCTCCCAGCTCGACCAGTACGCGCTCGGCTGGGACGCGTACCTGCAGCAGCGCGAGACCGACGAGAAGCGCCGCCGCCGGGAGCGCGCCAACGCCGAGAAGAAGGCCTCCGCCCTGATGGCGCAGGCCGACAAGATGCGCGCCAAGGCCACCAAGACCGTCGCCGCGCAGAACATGGCGCGCCGCGCCGAGCGCCTGCTGTCGGGGCTCGAGGAGGTCCGCGCGTCGGACAAGGTCGCGCGCCTGCGGTTCCCGGAGCCGGCAGCCTGCGGCAAGACCCCGCTGACCGCGTCGGGCCTGTCCAAGACCTACGGGTCGCAGGAGGTCTTCACGGACGTCGACCTCGCCATCGACCGCGGCAGCAAGGTCGTCGTGCTCGGCCTCAACGGCGCCGGCAAGACCACCCTGCTGCGCATCCTCGGGGGGATCGAGAAGTCCGACACCGGCGAGGTCCGCCCCGGGCACGGGCTCAAGCTCGGCTACTACGCCCAGGAACACGAGACGCTCGACCTCGAGCGCACGGTCGTGGAGAACCTCAAGTCCGCCGCGCCCGACCTCACGGAGACCCAGGTGCGGTCCGTGCTCGGCTCGTTCCTGTTCTCGGGCGACGACGCCGACAAGCCCGCCCGGGTGCTGTCCGGCGGGGAGAAGACCCGGCTCGCGCTCGCCGCCCTGGTCGTCTCCAGCGCCAACGTGCTGCTCCTGGACGAGCCGACGAACAACCTCGACCCTGCCTCCCGCGAGGAGATCCTCGCGGCGCTGCGCGGCTACTCGGGCGCCGTGGTGCTGGTGTCGCACGACGAGGGTGCCGTCGCGGCGCTCGACCCGGAGCGGGTGCTGCTGCTGCCCGACGGCGACGAGGACCTCTGGAACCCGGCGTACCTGGACCTCATCGCGCTCGCCTAGGACGCGTCCGGTGGGTCCGATCGACCCAGCTGGGCGTCGATCAGCGCGTCCTCGGCGTCCTCGTCGCGCCCGCCGCGGCGGTGGGGGACGTCCGGTGCCGTCGGTGCGCGACGCGGTCGGGGGGTGTCCCGGGTGGGCCACAGCTCGACGCCCGAGGCGGTGGTCACCGGGGCCGGCGTCGGGTCCGCGGGCTCACCCTCGCGCGCGGCCCGCTCGTCCCGCAGCTCGCGGCGAGCGCCCAGGCAGAACGCGACGAGCCCGCCGAGCGCGAACGTCCACCACTGGAACGCGTAGGACAGGTGCGAGCCCGGGTCGGTGCTCGGCGCGGGGAGCTGTCCGGGGACCGGGGAGACGGACGGATCCTCGGCGGTCATCGCGACATAGGCGTCGACCGACCGACCCTGGACGCCACCGGCCTCGAGCACCTGGTCGACGGCAATCGCCTGGACCTGTCCCACCGGTGCGGTGCGGTTCGATGCCGGCTCGTCGTGCCGCAGCCGCGCGGTCAGCGTGATCGTGCCCTCGGGGGGCGCGGGCGGGACGACGTCGACGCTCCCGTCCGCGCCGGGCTCCACCCAGCCACGGTCGACGACGAGCACGCTCCCGGACAGCGCGGGAGCCTCGGCGTCCTCCACGACGAACGGGACGAGCGCGTGGTACGCGGGAGCACCGTCCACCGGCCGGTTGCGCAGCAGCACGGTGCCGTCGGGCTCGTAGTGCCCGACCACGGTGACCCGACGCCAGACGTCCGCGTCGGTGAGCGTGCTGCCGGGGGAGTCGAGCACGGTGCCCAGGGGCACGGGGTCGGCCGACCAGTTGGCCTCGACCACGGCGATCGCCCCGTCGCGCCACACGTGCCGGTTCCACTGCCACCGGCCGAGCAGCGTGCAGGTGACCGCCAGGACCAGCCCGACGAGGACCAGGCCGGTGGCGCGGCGTGCCGCTGGGCTCATGACCGGGGAGCGGACTCGAGCTCCGCCACGGGGACCACGCTCTGCAGGAAGCCGCGCGCGTCGAGGAACGTGCTGAGGTGCTCCCGGTGGTCGTCGCACGCGAGCCAGACCTTGCGGCGCTCGGGCGTATGCAGCTTCGGGTTGTTCCAGAGCAACCCCCAGGTGGCGTCCGCGCGGCAGCCGCGGCCGCTGCAGATCAGCTCGTCGACGGCGTCGGGAACAGGGGCGAACAGACTCACGCGCGACCGTCCGGGTTGTCGGAGGGACCGAGACCGCGGGGTGCTCCCGAGCCGGGACCGATCTCGCGCGCGGCCATGAACGTGCCGTCCGAGTCGCGGCGCTCCCGCCCCGCGTTGGCGAACAGCACGGCGGAGTAGGGCAGGACCACGGCGGCGACGATCAGCAGCAGGGACGCCCACATCGGGATCCGGCCCCAGGTGAGCACGGCGCCGGCGAAGCACAGGATCCGGATCCCCATCTGGACGAGGTAGCGCTTCTGGCGACGCGCCAGGTCGTCCGCGAGCGGCTCGGGCGCGCTGGTGATGCTGGGGACCTCCTCCGAGGGGAGGTCCGGTCGCCGACGGATGCTGCTCACTACCTGATCGTAGTCCGGTGAGCCTGTGGCGGCGCTGAGGAGACGTGTTGTCCAGGTCCCACAACACGGCGCGACGAACGTGGGCGCGGACCCTGCCGCGGCGCACAGGAGTCGTCGGATAGCGTCGTGTCCCGTGCCTGAGACTTCCAGCAACACAGCCACCGCTCGCAGCGTCCTCGTCACCGGGGCCAACCGAGGCATCGGACGGGCGATCGCCGAGCGGTTCGTGGCCAACGGCGACAAGGTCGCCACCATCTACCGTTCGGGTGACCTGCCGGACGGCGTCCTCGGCGTGGTCGGCGACGTGCGCGACACCGCGAGCGTCGACGCCGCGTTCGCCGAGATCGAGGCCGCGCACGGTCCCGTCGAGGTCCTCGTCGCCAACGCGGGCGTCACCCGCGACCAGCTGCTCATGCGGATGACCGACGAGGAGTTCGACGACGTCATCGACGTCAACCTCACCGGCGCCTTCCGCTGCGCGCGCCGCGCGAGCAAGGGCATGATCCGGCTCCGCCGTGGGCGCATCATCTTCATCTCCTCGGTGGTCGGCCTCTACGGGTCGGCCGGCCAGGTGAACTACGCGGCGTCCAAGTCGGCCCTCGTCGGCATGGCCCGCTCGATCACCCGTGAGCTGGGCGGACGGGCGATCACCGCCAACGTCGTCGCCCCGGGGTTCATCGACACCGACATGACGCGCGCCCTGCCCGAGGACAAGCAGAAGGCGTACCGCGAGTCCATCCCGCTCGGCCGGTTCGCGCTGCCCGAGGAGGTCGCCGGCGTCGTGGAGTTCGTCGCGTCCGACGCGGCGGGCTACATCTCCGGCGCGGTCATCCCCGTCGACGGTGGCCTGGGCATGGGCCACTGACCTCCCACCTGTTGCACGGCGACACAGAGAACGGAACGCACATGGGTCTGCTCGACGGCAAGAAGCTCCTGGTCACCGGCGTCCTCACGGACGGGTCGATCGCCTTCCACGTGGCGCGCCTGGCGCAGCAGGAGGGCGCGGACGTGCTGCTCACCTCGTTCGGCCGCCAGTTCCGCCTCACGCAGGCGATCGCGCGACGCCTCCCGAAGGAGGCGCAGGTGCTCCAGCTCGACGTCACGGACGCCGACGACCTGGCGGCGCTCGCGGACCGGGTGCGCGAGGCGGGCTTCGACTCGCTCGACGGCGTCGTGCACTCGATCGGGTTCGCGCCGCAGTCCGTGATGGGTGGCAACTTCCTGGCCGGCGAGTGGGCGGACGTGGCGACGGCCCTGCAGGTCAGCGCGTACTCGCTCAAGTCGCTCGCGGTCGCGTCCCAGCCGCTGCTGAGCTCGGGCGGTGCGATCGTCGGTCTCACGTTCGACGCCCGCTACGCCTGGCCCGTCTACGACTGGATGGGCGTCGCCAAGGCCGCGTTCGAGTCGACGTCGCGCTACCTGGCCCGCGACCTCGGCCCGCACGGCATCCGCGTGAACCTGGTCTCGGCCGGCCCCATCCGCACCACGGCCGCCAAGTCGATCCCCGGCTTCGAGGCCATGGAGGGCGGGTGGCCGGAGCGCGCGCCGCTCGGGTGGGACGCGTTCGACCCGGAGCCGACGGCCCGCGCGGTCGCCGCGCTCCTGTCGGACTGGTTCCCCGCGACCACGGGTGAGATCGTGCACGTCGACGGTGGCTACCACGCGATGGGTCTGTGACCACTGCTGCGCGCAGAGCCCCCGAATGGCACTCTGAGCCGGTGAGGCCCGACACAGGCACCCGGCGACTGCTCCTGCTGCGCCATGCCAAGGCCGAGCACCCCGACCTGATCTCGGACATCCAGCGGCCGCTGTCGCTGGTCGGTCGGCGCCAGTCGGCACGCGTGGGCGCGGGCCTGGCGGCGGACGAGCTGGTGCCGGACCTCGTGCTCTGCTCGGCGAGCGTGCGGACGCGGCAGACGTGGGACCTCGCCCGCGCCTCGCTCGGCGCGGACCCCGACGTCCGCTACCTCGACGACCTGTACTACGCCGGCTCACGCGCGCTCATCGACCTCGTGCGCGCGGTGCCCGCCGACGTCCGCACGCTGCTCGTCGTGGGTCACGAGCCGACGATGTCGCAGTCGGCGGTCGCGCTGGCCGGTCCCGACTCGGACCCCGCCACCCTGGCCCGCGTGCGGGTGGGGGTGCCGACCGCGAGCCGGTCCCTGCTGGAGGTTCCCGACTGGGACGCCCTCGAGATCGGGACGGCGACGCTGCGCACGCTCGTGCTGCCGGGCTGAGGTCTGTACCACGCGCCAGTCTTGGCCGCGCCGCCCGGGGAAGCTGCCGGACGTCGGCGAGCTGGACGGCCCGCCGCTCTACGACGATGGCGTCCGGGCCAAGCCCCTCAAGGCTGGCGTGCCGTCTGCCGTAGTTGTGGACAGGGAGGCGAGCCACATGACCACCACGCAGCAGGTCCGCACCGTTACGCACGCCAGCGCGACCGCCGAGCAGCTCCGCGCGCGTCGGCATGAGCACGTGGCCCGGGCCAGGGCCGCCCATCTGCTGCTCGCGGCACGCAGGGCGCGCCACGGTGCCGACGCCGCAGCCGTCGCCGCAGCCGCCGCCCCCGACGACGAACGGCTGATGCGGCAGGCACAGGCACTGGAGTCGACGGCAGACCATGTCGAGACCGCCGCGACCGCCGCCCGCCGTGAGTGGGCGCTGGCATCGTTGGCAGCGGACGACCGGCTGCGACTCTTCGTCGACGCCGACATGGCGTGCGACGTTCCGACGCAACGAGCCGATGCCCACGGCGCCGGGCAGCAAGCTCGCTAGGACTGACCAGGTACCGGCCGGGCCGGCAAGGCCCGTGCCAGACCTGGGCCGAGGTCAGTACAGGCCGCGCAGGACGTCGGTCCTGTCGACGTCCGACGTGAGGTCGGTGCTGGCGCTCACGAGGTCGATCCCGCCCACGAGCGGTCTGCCGCACAGCGCACGCACCTCCGGGTCGGTCACCGCTGCGGCGAGGAGCCGGGCGACCGACGCGCCGTCCGCCACCGCGAACGGCCGACGATGGAACGGCACGGTCCGCTCGGGGACGCGCTCCGTCAGACCGAGCGCGTTGTGCCGGCGGAGCAGCTCGACGAGCACGTCGCCGAGACGTTCCTGCCGCACCTCCCAGCGGTCCGCGGTGAGCGTCGAGGCGATCGACTCGCGCACCGTCGCGGCCGAGGGGATGCGGGCGAGCGCGGTCCCGAGCCACTTGTCGTACGGGGCGTACCGACGCTCCTGGAGGAAGGCCAGCTGCACGGCGGTGCGGCAGAGGCGGGCCGTGACCAGGCGGGACCCCAGGTCGTCGCCCGCCATGCCCGCCCGTGGGGCCAGGTGCTCGTCCTGACCGATCGCGGACCACGCCGCCGCCTGCTGGTACAGCCACACGTCGTGCGGGTAGTACGCCAGGCGCGAGCGGACGGCCCCGAGGCCGAGGTCGTCGTGGAAGACGGCTCCGGCGGTGAGCTCGAGGAGCCGCTGCTGCGGGACGACGAGCCAGTCGGCAACGGTCGTGGGCTCGACGGGGCCGAGCAACCGCCGCAGCATGCTGTCGAGCGTGAGGATCTGCACGCGATGGTCGACGGGCCCGGTCGCCGTGGCGGGGCCGAGCCCGCGTGTGCCGTCGGGAGCAGGCGCCGCGGCCCGGGTCGTCCAGCCGCCCACCTGGCCCGGCAGCCGGTGGCGCAGCTCCTCGTGCAGGTCCCGCGCGTGCGTGGCGTGGTCGGCCGCCGACAGGAGCACCTGCAGACGCGGACCCCAGTCGTGGTCGGTCGAGGTCGCGTCGTCGAGGCCCAGCACGTCCGACCCGGGTCCGACGAGCGCGGCCGTGTGCGCGAGGTCCCGCTCGGCCAGCACCGGGCAGACCTCGGTGTAGAGCATCCGCGCCAGGTCGAGACCCGGCACGAACGCGGTCACGACGCGAAGACCGGCAGGGCGAGGACGGAGTCCAGCCGGTCGCGCACCACGGCGTCGGCCGCGGCGCACAGCAGCGGCTTCGCGTTGTAGGCGATCCCGAAGCCGGCAGCGACCACCATGTCGATGTCGTTGGCGCCGTCGCCGATGGCGATCGTGCGCTCCATCGGGATCCCGACCGAGTCCGCGTACTCGCGCAGGGTCCGCGCCTTCGCCGCCCGGTCCACGACCGGGCCGCTCACCCGGCCGGTGAGTCGGCCGTCGACGACCTCGAGGGCGTTCGCCCTGGTCAGACTGATGCCGAACGACGCGGCGAGGGGACCGACGATCTCGATGAACCCACCGGAGACCAGGCCCACGGGCCACCCGCGGGCACCCATCTCTGCCACCAGCTCCGCGGCACCCGGGGACGGCTCCACCTCGGCGAGCACGTCGGCCAGCACGGAGTCCGGCAGCCCGGCGAGCGTCGCCACGCGCTCGTGCAGGGACTCGGCGAAGTCGATCTCACCGCGCATGGCCCGCTCGGTGATCTCGGTGACGAGCTCCTCGGAGCCCGCTCGGGCGGCGAGCATCTCGACGACCTCGCCGGTGATGAACGTCGAGTCGACGTCCATCACGACGAGGCGGGGCGGCTGCGGGCTCACGGGACGGCAGGGTAGCGGCGCGGGCCCACGGGTGCGCCCCCTGCTCAGTCCGTGATGACCGAGCCCTTGGGGACGACCGTGATCCCGGACTCCGTGACGGTGAAGCCGCGCGCGCGGTCGTGGTCGTGGTCGAGCCCGATGCGGACGCGCTCCGGCACCACGACGTTCTTGTCGATGATTGCGCGGTGCACCTGCGCGTACCGGTTCACGTGCACGTCGTCCATGAGTACCGAGTCCGTGACCTGCGCCCACGAGTGCAGCCGCACCCCCGGGGAGAGCACGGACCCGGACACCGTCGCGCCCGAGATCAGCACGCCCGGTGACACGACCGAGTCGACGGCGTGGCCGAGCCTGCCCGCTCCGGCGTGGACGAACTTGGCGGGCGCCATGCTCATGTACCCGCTGTAGAGGGGCCACTCGTCGTTGTAGAGGTTGAACACCGGCTCGATCGAGATGAGGTCGATGTTCGCCTCGTAGAACGCGTCGATCGTTCCCACGTCGCGCCAGTAGTCCCGGTCGCGCGGGGTGGAACCGGGGACGTCGTTGCGCAGGAAGTCGTAGACGCCGGCCGTGCCTCGCTCGACGAAGTACGGGGCGATGTCGCCGCCCATGTCGTGTCGCGAGTTCACGTTCTCGGCATCGGCCGTCACGGCCGCGACGAGGGCGTCCGCGTTGGCCACGTAGTTGCCCATCGACGCGAGGATCTCGCCGGGGGAGTCCGCCAGGCCCACGGGGTCGGTCGGCTTCTCGAGGAACGCCTTGATGCGCGTCGCGTCCGTCGGGTCCACCTCGATGACGCCGAACTGGTCGGCCTCCTCGATCGGCTGACGGATCGCGGCGACGGTGAACTCGGCGCCCGAGGCGATGTGGGCGTCCACCATCTGGGAGAAGTCCATGCGGTACACGTGGTCGGCTCCGACGACGACCACGATGTCCGGGCGCTCGTCCTCGATGATGTTGAGGCACTGGTAGATGGCGTCGGCGCTGCCGAGGTACCAGTGCTTGCCGACGCGCTGCTGCGCCGGGACCGCCGCCACGTAGTTGCCCAGCAGCGCGGACATGCGCCAGGTCTTGGACACGTGCCGGTCGAGGCTGTGGGACTTGTACTGGGTCAGCACGATGACGTGCAGGTACCGAGAGTTGATGACGTTCGACAGGGCGAAGTCGACGAGCCGGTACAACCCCCCGAAGGGCACCGCCGGCTTGGCGCGGTGGGCGGTGAGGGGCATCAGACGTTTGCCCTCCCCACCTGCGAGGACGATAGCGAGGACGCGCGGCGCTGCCATGGCACGACCCTAGGCCCAGGACGCGGTCCCAGCGAGGCGTGACCTCGCTCACGCGCTAGCGTGTCGGCGGGAGAACCGGTCGTCGGTGCCGGTGGCGAGGGGATGGTTGCTGTGCGTGTCGACCTGCTGACCCGGGAGTACCCGCCGCACGTGTACGGCGGAGCGGGCGTCCACGTCGCGGGTCTGACCCGCGTCCTCGAGCGCACCATCGACGTCCGGGTCCACTGCTTCGACGGCCCGCGCGACGCCCCGGGCGTGACGGGCTACTCCGTCCCCACCGAGCTCGCGGGCGCGAACGCCGCCCTGCAGACCTTCGGGATCGACCTCGAGATGGCCGACGCCGTGGGCGCGGTCGGCGCCGACGGCGTCGCGTCCGACCTGGTGCACTCGCACACCTGGTACGCCAACCTCGGCGGCCACCTCGCCGGGCTGCTGCACGGCCTGCCGCACGTGGTCTCCGCGCACAGCCTCGAGCCGCTGCGCCCCTGGAAGGCCGAGCAGCTGGGCGGTGGCTACGCCCTGTCCAGCTGGGCCGAGAAGACCGCGTACGAGGGTGCCGCGGCCGTCATCGCGGTGAGCGGCGGCATGCGCGAGGACATCCTGCGGGCCTATCCGAGCGTGGACCCTGCCCGGGTCAAGGTGGTGCACAACGGCATCGACCTCGACCAGTGGCAGCGGCCGACGAGCGACGAGGCGCTGGCGAAGGCGGCGGCGACGGTCCGGGCGCTGGGCATCGACACCACACGGCCGAGCGTCGTCTTCGTCGGCCGGATCACCCGGCAGAAGGGCCTGCCGTACTTCCTGCGGGCCGTCGAGCTCCTGCCGCCCGAGGTCCAGGTGGTGCTCTGTGCAGGAGCGCCGGACACGCCGCAGATCATGGCGGAGGTCACCGGGCTGGTCGAGCAGCTGCGCACCAAGCGGTCGGGTGTGGTCTGGATCGAGCAGATGCTCCCGCGCGACGAGCTGATCGCCGTCCTCATGCACGGCACGGTGTTCGCCTGCCCGTCGGTGTACGAGCCGCTGGGCATCGTCAACCTCGAGGCCATGGCGGTCGGGCTGCCCGTGGTCGGGACGGCCACCGGCGGCATCCCCGAGGTGATCGACGACGGGGTCACCGGCCGGCTCGTCCCCATCGACCAGCTGCAGGACGGCACCGGCACCCCGGTCGACCCCGAGCGGTTCGTGCACGACCTGGCCGAGGCCCTGACGGACGTCGTCGGCAACGAGGCCCGGACCGCCGAGTGGGGTCTCGCATCGCGCCGACGGGTCGAGGACCACTTCACGTGGGAGGCGATCGCCGAGCGCACGCTCGAGGTGTACCGGTCGGCCCTGGGCTGAGGGGTCAGGCCGTCACCTGGGACGCCGCCGCGGCCATCGCGCGGCGGGCCATCCGGTCCACCTCGCGCAGCGCCGTCGACCGCTGATCGGCCTGCCACAGGTTCACCGAGGCACCGTCGTCCTGCGTAGCCAGCGCCACGATCGCGCGGAGCCGCGCCGCGCTGGCGAGCACCCGGACGCGTCGGCCGTCGAGGCTGTCCGGCAGCCGCCACGCGGGCAGCTCGAGCTCGCGCAGCGCCGCCACGGTCTCGGCGGCGTCGGGACGCCACTGCGCGACGTCGAGGCGGACCAGGGCCTCGGTCGCCTGGAGCAGGCCCTGGCGCAGCTCCCGCTCGGCGTCCTGCAGCGACCCGGTCTGGGCGTGCACGGCGTGGCGCCAGTCCGCGACGTCGGAGAGCTCCCAGGTGACCAGGTGCCCGGGTTCGAGCGCGGACCCGAAGCGCTGCACCACGGGGACCGCGACGAGGCACTCCTGAGGGGTGCGGACCAGCACCGCCTCGCCGGCCTCGGTGGCCGCCGAGCTCACCGATGCCGGGGTGGCACCCGGGTCACCCGGGACGGGCAGCACCGCGGCGACGTCCCGGGGCGAGCCGGCGCACGCGTCGAGGAGCGCGCTCAGCGGTTCGTCGGTCAGGTCGTCGCGGAGCGGTTCGTCGTGCGAGGGCCGGCGCTGGACCGTGTGCGGCTCGTCGTCGGACTGCACGGCGTCGACGAGCACCGCGCGGTCGGTGCTCTCGTCCGCCAGCCAGAGCGCGAGGAGGACGGAGCGGGGGAGCTCCAGGGTCAGGTCCACGGGACAACGGTAGACGTGACCCAGCGCACCGACGAGCGGCCCGTCGCAGGCCGCCGACGTGCGGCTCGACGGTTAGGGTCGTGCCCATGACCGACGTGCTCGACCTGCAGGCCGTGACGATCCGCCGGGGAACGACGACGATCCTCGACGAGGTGACATGGACGGTCCGCGAGGGTGAGCGGTGGGTGGTGCTCGGCCGCAACGGTGCGGGCAAGACGACCCTCCTGCAGGTCGCCTCGGGCCGGATGCACCCGACCAGCGGGACCGCCGACCTGCTCGGCTCGCGGCTGGGGCGAGTCGACGTCTTCGAGCTGCGACCGCGCATCGGCCTGTCGAGCGCGTCGCTCGCGGACCGCATCCCCGCGGGGGAGAGCGTGCGCGACGTGGTGCTCACCGCGGCCTACGGGGTGACCGGCCGCTGGCGCGAGGAGTACGAGGCGCTCGACGACTCGCGTGCCACGGACCTGCTGGCCGCCTTCGGTGTGGCGCACCTGTCCGACCGCACGTTCGGCACCCTCTCCGAGGGCGAGCGCAAGCGTGTGCAGATCGCCCGCTCGCTGATGACCGACCCCGAGCTGCTGCTGTTGGACGAACCTGCCGCCGGGCTCGACCTCGGGGGCCGCGAGGAGCTCGTCGCCGCGCTCGCCGAGCTGGCCGGCGACCACCGCTCGCCCGTCCTGGTGCTGGTCACGCACCACGTCGAGGAGATCCCGCCCGGGTTCACGCACCTCCTGCTGCTGCGCCAGGGCAAGGCCTTCGCGGCCGGACCGATCGACCAGGTGCTCACGCCGGAGACGCTGTCGGGCGCGTTCGACCTCCCGCTCGTCGTCGACAAGACCGACGGTCGCTGGTCGGCGCGCGCCGCTTCCTCTCAGGGCTGAGCATTTCCCCACAGGTTCGCAAAGAACCCGTCTAGTATCGGTTGGACAGCAGGCTCCGTCGCCGGGACCTGCCTGACCGAGGGAGTGGGCACCGATGGGTTGGCTGTGGTGGATCGGAGCGGCACTGGCGCTGGGCATCCTCGAGATGCTCTCGCTCGACCTGGTGCTCGCGATGTTCGCCGGCGGGGCCATCGCCGGGGCGATCGCCTACTGGCTCGGAGCCCCGGTGCCGGTGCAGTTCGTCGTCGCCGCGCTGACCTCGGTCATCCTGCTCGCCACGCTCCGTCCGTGGCTCCTGCGTCACCTGAAGGCCCGGATGCCGCTGGTGGAGACCAACGCCGCGGCCCTGGTCGGCCGCGACGCGGTGGTCGTCTCGACCGTCACCGTCGAGGGTGGCCGCGTGAAGCTCAACGGTGAGGTGTGGAGCGCCCGGGCGGATGCCGCCGAGGCCCTCCCGCCCGGCACCGAGGTGCGGGTGTCCCGCATCGACGGAGCGACGGCAGTCGTCGTCCCCGTCGTCGGCGCCTGACCCCCTGAACGACCGCGGGCAGCTCGCCCGCGAGTGACCCCTTCTGGAGGATTCATGGACGGCTTGGGCAGTGGGCAGATCGCCCTGTACATCGTGCTGGGGCTGGTCCTGCTGTTCGTCGTCATCGCGCTGGTGCGGGCGGTCAAGATCGTCCCGCAGGCCGTCGCGATCATCGTCGAGCGGCTCGGGCGCTACTCCCGCACGCTGGACGCCGGCCTGCACCTGCTGATCCCGTTCGTCGACCGGGTGCGCGCCGGCGTGGACCTGCGCGAGCAGGTGGTGTCGTTCCCTCCGCAGCCGGTGATCACCTCGGACAACCTCGTGGTGAGCATCGACACGGTCATCTACTTCCAGGTGACCGAGCCCAAGTCGGCGGTGTACGAGATCGCCAACTACATCCAGGGCATCGAGCAGCTCACGGTCACGACGCTCCGTAACGTCGTCGGGTCCATGGACCTCGAGCAGACGCTGACCAGCCGCGACCAGATCAACGGCCAGCTGCGTGGCGTGCTCGACGAGGCGACCGGGCGGTGGGGCGTGCGCGTCAACCGCGTCGAGCTCAAGTCGATCGACCCGCCGGACTCCATCAAGGGTTCGATGGAGCAGCAGATGCGCGCCGAGCGTGACCGTCGTGCGGCGATCCTGACCGCCGAGGGGTTCAAGCAGTCGCAGATCCTCACGGCCGAGGGCGAGAAGCAGGCCGCGATCCTGCGGGCCGAGGGTGGCGCCCAGGCGGCGATCCTCACGGCCGAGGGCGAGGCCCGGGCGATCCTGCAGGTGTTCGACGCCGTGCACCGCGGCGACGCCGACCCCAAGCTGCTGGCGTACCAGTACCTGCAGGTGCTGCCGAAGATCGCGGCGACCCCGTCGAACAAGATGTGGTTCCTGCCGTCCGAGCTGACCAGCGCGCTCGGCACGTTCGCGAAGGGGTTCGGCGGCGCGTTCACCGGGAGCGACGGGGGAGTCTCCGACTCGGGCCGCCCGGCCGGCACCTCGCCCCTGGGCGACGACCTGCCGCCGACCACGCTGGCGGACCCGGCCGAGGCCCTCGCCGAGGCGCGACGCGAGTCGGCCGCGGCCACCGCGGACGCGACGAGCTCCGGAACGCTGAGCGGTCTGCCGTTCGACCCGTCGGTCGAGCTCGGGCAGCGTCCTGGTGGGGGAGCGGTGCCCCCGCGGTCGCCGGAGCCGCCGCCGGAGGACGCGCCGACCACCTGACGCACAGGGCCGGACCCGACAAGGGTCCGGCCCTGCCACATGTTCGCCCACAGCGAACAGAGTTCCGGAGTGAGTGCTCACTCACTTACGGTCGCGTGGTGGACACCACTCTTCAGCCGCCGACCGGACGCGCGACGCCGTTGCCACCCGACGAGCGCCGGGCCGCCATCCTGATCGCCGTGCGACCCCTGCTGCTGCAGCGCGGCGCGGCCGTCACCTCCCGCGAGCTGGCCGAGGCCGCCGGCGTGGCGGAGGGCACCCTGTTCCGGGTGTTCACCGACAAGGTGACGCTGGTCCGCGAGGCAGTCCTCGCCGCGGTCGACCCGGCGGTGTCGGTCCCCGAGCTCGCGGCGATCGACCGCGCGCTTCCGCTGCGTGACCGCCTGGTCGCGATCCTGGCCCAGGGACTGGCGCGGGTCGGCGACTCCATGCGGTGGATGGCCCTGCTGCACGAGATCAGCCGGCTCGAGCCCGGACGGTCCCCGGGCGAGCACCGCGAGGCGGCGATGCGGATGTGGGGTCGGCGGCAGGAGGCCGGGACCGCGGCCGTCAACGCGACGCTCGCGTGGCTGCTGGAGCCCGACGCCGAGCTGTTCCGGCTGCCCGTCGACGACGTGATCGAGCTGCTCACCACGGTGCTGATGGGCTCGTCGATGCGGACCGTGGACGCGCTGCGGCGCGGGCTCGAGGTCCCACCCCCGAGCCCGGAGCGGCTGGCTGACCTGGTCCTGCACGGCGTCCTGGCCGAAGGGAGCCCGCGATGCTGATCACCCTGCTCAAGGAGCACCTGCGGCCCTACCGGAGCGCGGTCGTCGCCGTGGTCGTGCTCCAGCTGGTGCAGACCATCGCGACGCTCTACCTGCCCAGCCTCAACGCGCGGATCATCGACGACGGCGTGGCGCAGGGCGACACCGCGGAGATCATGCGGCTCGGTGGCGTGATGCTCGCGGTGAGCCTGGTGCAGGTGATCGCGGCGGTGATCGCCGTGTACTTCGGCTCCCGCACCGCCATGGCGTTCGGCCGCGACGTCCGCAAGCGGCTGTTCGGGCACGTGCAGACGTTCTCGGCGCAGGAGGTCGCCAAGTTCGGTGCCCCGACGCTCATCACCCGCACGACGAACGACGTGCAGCAGGTGCAGATGGTGGTGCTGCTGACGTTCACCCTGATGATCATGGCGCCGATCATGCTGGTCGGCGGCGTGATCATGGCCATGCGCGAGGACGTCGGCCTGTCCGCGGTGCTCCTGGTCTCGGTGCCCGCGCTCGGCATCGTCGTGGCATTGATCGTCACGCGGATGATCCCGTACTTCCGGTCGATGCAGAAGCGGATCGACGCCATCAACCGGGTGCTGCGCGAGCAGATCGCGGGCGTCCGCGTGGTGCGCGCGTTCGTGCGCGAGCGCCGGGAGTCCGCGCGGTTCGACGGGGCGAACACCGACCTCTACGACACCTCGCTGCGGGTGGGCAAGCTCATGGCGCTGATGTTCCCGGCGGTCATGCTGGTGCTCAACGCCACGACGGTCGCCGTCCTCTGGTTCGGGGCGCAGCGCATCGACGCCGGGCACCTGATGATCGGGCAGCTGACCGCGTTCCTGTCGTACATCGCGTACATCCTCATGGCCGTGATGATGTCGACGATGATGTTCGTGATGGTCCCGCGGGCCGTCGTGTCCTCCGAGCGCATCGGCGAGGTGCTGGACACCCGCACCTCCGTGGTCCCGCCCTCGCAGCCGGCGACGCTGCGCACCGGCCCCGAGTCGCGGCCCGGCCTCCTGGAGCTGCACGGCGTCGAGTTCCGCTACCCGGGCGCCGAGCGCGCCGTGCTGCACGGCGTGGACCTGGTGGCGGAGCCGGGGAAGACCACGGCCATCATCGGCTCCACCGGCGCCGGGAAGACGACCCTGCTCAACCTCATCCCGCGGCTGTTCGACGTGACCGGCGGCGAGGTGCTCATCGACGGCGTCGACGTGCGCGCGCTGGACCCCGACCAGCTGTGGACCCAGATCGGCCTGGTCCCCCAGAAGCCGTTCCTCTTCGTCGGCACCGTCCGCTCGAACCTCGAGTACGGCAAGCCCGGTGCGTCCGACGACGAGCTGTGGCACGCGCTCGAGGTCGCGCAGGCGCGCGACTTCGTCGAGGCGCTCGAGGGTGGGCTCGACGCGCCGATCTCGCAGGGCGGCACCAACGTCTCGGGCGGTCAGCGTCAACGCCTGGCGATCGCGAGGGCGCTGGTACGGCGGCCGAACATCTACCTGTTCGACGACTCGTTCTCGGCGCTCGACTATGCGACGGACGCGCGGTTGCGGGCGGCGCTGGTGCCCGAGACCCGGGAGGCCACGGTGCTGGTGATCGCGCAGCGCGTGGCGACCATCCGGAACGCGGACAGCATCGTGGTCATGGAGGACGGCCTGGTGGTCGGCGTCGGCACGCACGCCGAGCTGCTGGAGTCGTCGGAGACCTACCGGGAGATCGTGTACTCGCAGGTCAGCGTGGAGGAGGCGGCATGAGCACCGAGGAGCGCGAAGCCACGCCGCAGCGGCTTCCCCCGCCCGGGCGCGGCCCTCGTGGCGGCGGCCCGATGATGAACCTCGGCATGCCCGGCGAGAAGTCGATGAACTTCCGCGAGTCCGCGTCGCGGTTCCTGCGCGAGATGCGCGGCGAGCGCGCACCCATGGCCCTCATCGTCGCGCTCGCGATCGCCTCGGTGTTCCTGGCGGTCATCGGGCCCAAGCTGCTCGGCAACGCCACCAACATCATCTTCGACGGGGTCATCGGCACCCAGCTGGGCTCCGCGTTCCCGGCCGGCACCACCACCGACCAGGCGGTCTCGGCGCTGCGCGCGAGCGGGCAGGACACGTTCGCGGACGTCGTCGCCGGCAGCGGGGCCGTGCCCGGGGTCGGGATCGACTTCGACCGGCTCTGGCAGCTGCTGATGATCGTGCTGCTGATCTACGTGGGCTCGTTCCTGTTCGGCTGGCTGCAGGGGCGGTTGACCGCGGTCGTCGTGCAGCGCGTCGTGTACGGGCTGCGTCAGCGGGTGGAGGCCAAGCTGTCGCGACTGCCGCTGCGGTACATCGACGGCCAGCCGCGCGGTGAGCTGCTGAGCCGGGTGACCAACGACATCGACAACGTCGCGCAGACCCTGCAGCAGACGCTCTCGCAGCTCATCACGTCGGTGCTCACGGTGGTCGGCGTGCTGGTGATGATGTTCCTCATCTCGCCGCTGCTGGCCGTGATCGCGCTGGTCACCGTGCCGCTCTCGGTGATGATCGCCGGGGCCATCGCCAAGCGGTCGAGGCCGCAGTTCATGGAGCAGTGGGCGTGGACCGGCAAGCTCAACGCGCACATCGAGGAGATGTACACCGGGCACGCCCTCGTGACCGTGTTCGGTCGGCAGGCCGAGGCGGCCGAGGTGTTCGCCGAGCGCAACGAGAAGCTCTACGACTCGAGCTTCCGGGCGCAGTTCATCTCCGGGATCATCCAGCCCGCGCTCGGCTTCGTCGCCAACCTCAACTACGTGATCGTCGCCGTCGTCGGCGGGCTGCGGGTGGCGTCCGGGACCATGACCCTCGGTGACGTGCAGGCGTTCATCCAGTACAGCCGGCAGTTCACGCAGCCGATCACGCAGATCGCGTCGATGGCCAACCTGCTGCAGTCCGGCGTGGCCTCGGTGGAGCGGGTGTTCGAGCTGCTGGACGCCCCGGAGCAGTCGCCCGACCCGACGGACCCGACCCCGCCGGTCCAGCCCACCCGGGGGCGGGTCGCGTTCGAGCACGTCGCGTTCAGCTACTCGCCGGACAAGCCGTTGATCCATGACCTGTCGCTCGTGGCGGAGCCGGGGGAGACCATCGCGATCGTCGGACCCACGGGCGCCGGGAAGACGACGCTGGTCAACCTGCTCATGCGGTTCTACGAGGTGGACGGCGGCCGGATCACCCTCGACGGCGTCGACACCCGAGAGCTGACCCGCGACGCCCTGCGCTCGCAGATGGGCATGGTCCTGCAGGACACCTGGCTCTTCGGCGGCACGCTGGCGGAGAACATCGCGTACGGCGCCGACGGTGCGACCCAGGAGGAGATCGTCGCCGCGGCGGAGGCGACGCACGTGGACAAGTTCGTGCGCACGCTGCCCGACGGCTACGACACGACGGTGGACGACGAGGGCTCGAACGTCTCGGCGGGCGAGAAGCAGCTGCTCACCATCGCGCGCGCGTTCCTGGCCGACCCGGCGATCCTCATCCTCGACGAGGCGACCTCCTCGGTGGACACCCGCACGGAGGTGCTGGTCCAGCAGGCGATGAACGCGCTGCGGCACGGGCGGACGTCATTCGTCATCGCGCACCGCCTGTCCACGATCCGCGACGCCGACACCATCCTCGTCATGGAGGACGGCGCGATCGTCGAGCAGGGGTCGCACGACGAGCTCCTCGCCGCCGGTGGCGCATATGCCCGGTTGTACGCGAGCCAGTTCGCCGCCGCGGTGGCGCCGGTGGACTGACGTCCCGGAGAACGCCCTGAGCAGGCACGTACGCTCGGGCGCATGTCATCCCAGGGGTTCCCGCGCGACCGCATGACGATCGCGTTCTACGGCCCCTTCGTGGTGTGGGGTTGGTTGCTCTACAGCTTCAACCCGAGCGTGCCGCTGCTGGCCGACGAGCTGGGCATCTCCGCCGCCCAGGCCGGGCTGCACGGGACCGCGATGGCCGTCGGAGCGATCGCGGCGTCGCTCGCCACACCACGGCTCGTGCGTGCGCGGGGTCGGCGGGGTGCGATCGTCGTCGCGTCCGTGCTGGTGGCCGTCGGTGCGTGCGGCATCGTGGCGGCCCCGGGTCTGGTCTGGAGCCTCAGCGCGATGGTCGTCGTGTCGCTGGGCGGCAACGTCGCCATCAGCTCGACGCAGGCAGGGCTGGCGCTGCAGCACGGCAGCAAGGCGTCCGCGGCCCTGACCGAGGGCAACGGGGTCGGGTCCTCGGTCGGGCTGCTCGGCCCGCTCGCCGTCGGCGCCTGTGTGGCCGTCGGCTGGGGGTGGCGCCCGGCCGTGGCCGTGACGGCCGTGCTGGCGCTCGCCACGGCCGTCGTCGTGTCGCGGATCCCGGTGGGCGGGGCGATGACACCACCACACGCCCCCGACACGGCGGTCGCTCCGCAGCCCGGGGTCAGGACCGGGAGCAGGGTTCCCGCCTGGTGCTTCCTGGTGACGCTGGTGGCCGCGATCCTGATGGAGTTCGCCACGACGTACTGGGCGACGGGCCTGGTGATCGAACAGACCGGTGCTGGTGCGGGCATCGCTGTGGCGACGACCGCAGGGCTGGTGGCGGGAATGTCCGCGATCCGGTTCGTCGTCGGGCCCCTCTCGCTCCGGGTGCCGCCCGCCATGCTGCTCGCTGTCGCGTTCGTCGTGGCGATCGGCGGGTGGGCGATCCTCTGGACCGCGACCACGCCGTGGGTGGCGATGGCCGGGCTGGTGGTGGCGGGGTTCGGGTACGGCGCCACCTACCCGTTGTCGATCGCGCTCCTGCTGGCGACGGCCCCCGGGCGAGCCGACGCGACCCAGGCGCGCGCGACGCTCGTCGGGGGTCTGGCGATCGGGGTGGGGCCGTTCGCCCTGGGGGCGTTGTCCGACGTCGTCGGGACGCACCAGGCGTTCCTTGTGGTGCCCGTCGTCGCAGTGGTGGGCGCGGTCGGCGCTGTGGTGGGCGGACGAGCGGTCCGCGGCGAACCTGTGCCCGTGGTGGAGCCCGTCCCGGATGTCGCGGCGGATCGATAACGATTTCGGTCATGACAGGCTTACGCCATGTCCTTCCAGCACCGGCGCGCTGACGCCGTCGTCACCGTCCTCGGCCCCGACGGCCGCCCGCTCGCCGACACCGACGTCGTTGTCGCCCAGGAGCGGCACGCGTTCCTCTTCGGCAACATCGGCTTCGACTTCGTCGCGCTCGCGAACGGGGAGGGCGAAGCGGCCGCGCCGCCCGCGTTCGGCGGTGCGTCGGTCGCGTCGGCCGCCGCGCTCGCGGACCTCTGGCTCGACGTGTTCAACGCCGCGACCCTGCCGTTCTACTGGGGCGGCTTCGAGCCGGTGCGCGGCCACCCGGACACCACCCGGATGCTGACCGCCGCGCGCTGGTTCGCCGACCGCGGCGTGGTCGTCAAGGGACACCCGCTGGCGTGGCACACCGTATGCGCGCCGTGGCTGCTCGACCTGAGCACCGACGAGATCGCCGACGTCCAGGACGCGCGGATCCGTCGTGAGGTCGCGGACTTCGCCGGGGTGATCGACACCTGGGACGTGATCAACGAGGTCGTGATCATGCCGGTGTTCGACAAGGAGCCCAACGGGCTGACGCGGCTGGCGTGGGACCGCGGCCGCATCCCGACGATCCGCCTGGCGTTCGACGCGGCCCGCCAGACCAACCCGTCGGCGACCCTGCTGCTGAACGACTTCGACATGTCGACCGCGTACGAGTGCCTCATCGAGGGCGTGCTCGAGGCAGGGATCCAGGTCGACGCCCTCGGCCTGCAGAGCCACATGCACCAGGGGTACTGGGGTGAGGAGAAGATGCTGGCGACCCTCGACAGGTTCGCGCGCTTCGGCCTGCCGCTGCACCTGACCGAGACCACGCTGCTGTCCGGCGAGCTCATGCCGGCGCACATCGAGGACCTCAACGACCACCAGGTCGCGTCGTGGCCCTCGACGCCCGAGGGTGAGGCGCGCCAGGCCGACGAGGTCGAGCGGCACTACCGGACGCTGATCGGGCACCCCGCGGTGCAGGCGGCGACGTACTGGGGGATCACCGACGAGGGCGCGTGGCTGGGCGCGCCCGGCGGGCTCGTGCGCGCGGACGGCACGCCCAAGCCCGCGTACGACGCGCTGCGGCGCCTGGTGAAGGACGAGTGGTGGCTGGCGCCGACGACGCTGCGGACGAACTCCGCCGGGCGTGTGCCCGTGAGCGGGTTCCGCGGGGTGTACACCGTCGACGGTCAGCCCTTCGATCTCGACGACGGGGAGGTCGTCGTCCGGCTGGAAGGATGAGCGGGTGCCCGTCGCCTCCGTCCAGCCCGTCACCGACCCCGCCGACGAGCGCCTCGCCGACTACGTCTCGCTGACCGACGTCGCGCTGCGCTCGCGGCAGGAGCCCGCCAAGGGCCTCTACATCGCCGAGAGCTCCACGGTCCTCGGCCGCGCGCTCGCCGCCGGGCACCGACCGCGGTCCGTCCTGCTGTCGCCGCRCTGGCTGCCGGACCTGGAGCGGCTGCTGGCGACCCTGCCGGCCGACGACACCGAGGTCCCCGTCTACGTCGCCGAGGAGCCCGTGCTCGAGGCGATCACCGGGTTCCACGTCCACCGCGGAGCGCTCGCCGCGATGCACCGGCCGCCGCTCGAGCCGGTGTCGACCCTTCTTGCGGGAGCGCGGCGGGTGGCCGTGCTGGAGGACATCGTCGACCACACCAACGTCGGCGCCGCCTTCCGCTCCGCGGCAGCGCTGGGCGTGGACGCCGTGCTCGTGACGCCGCGGTGCGCCGACCCGCTCTACCGCCGGTCCGTCCGCGTCTCGATGGGCACGGTGTTCCAGGTGCCCTGGACGCGGATCGACCCCTGGCCCGAGGGCATCTCCGCGCTGCGCGACGCCGGGTTCGTCACCGCGGCGCTGGCCCTGTCCGACGACTCGATCACGCTCGACGAGCTGGTCGCCGACCCGCCCGAGCGGCTCGCCCTGGTGCTCGGGGCCGAGGGGCACGGGCTCAAGCCGGTGACGGTGGCGCAGTCCGACCTGGTGGTGCGGATCCCGATGGCCGGCGGCGTGGACTCGCTCAACGTCGCGGCGGCCGCTGCGGTCGCGTTCTGGGCGACCCGGGCCTGACTCACACCACGTCGTCGCGCGGCAGCGTGTAGCGCAGGAAGCCCATGGTCCGCGCCCACGTCTCCCGCCGGGCGTGCGCCGTGAGCACCGGGTCGCCGCCGTAGCGGAACGTGACCCCCGGACCGGGGCCTTGGCTCGTCGCGATGCCACCGGGCGGCCCGGCGATCATGTGGCCGGCGCTGTCGAGCACGACGTTCGCCCAGGGATAGGGGTGCTCGGCCAGGCGGTCGGCGGCGACCTGGTGGTACGCCGGGGAGTCCCACATCTGGTCGTCGCCGGCGGCCACCAGCAGGACGCCGCCGCGGATGCGCTCGACCGGGATGCTCACGCGCTCCAGCTCGTCGGGGTCCGTCGGGAGCGGGGCGAACCCGTTGCGCAGCGCGATCGGGTCGTGGCGCTCGATCGCCTCCTGGAGCTCGGGCGTGACCGCGTACGGCAGGAACGGCAGCGGCTCGCCGACCACGGTCCAGGCCGGGCCCGACGACCGCAGGATCCGGTCCAGCCGACCCGCGTCGTAGTCGATGCCGGCGGTGACGACCCCGCTGCCGACGACGCTGACCACCGACCCGACCCGCTCGTCGCGGCTGCCCACCAGGAGCGCTGCCTCGCCGCCGCGGGAGCCGCCGAGCAGCCCGATCGAGCCCGGTCCGAACCCCTGCGCCTCGAGCAGGTCGATCGCCCGGGTGAAGTACTCGAGCGGCACGTCGACGAGCGTGTTCGGCACCCCCGGCGCACCGAAGTAGGCCAGGGCGAGCGCGACGAAGCCCTCCTCGGCGAGCGCGACGGCGTCCCGTTCGTGCATCCCGCCCTCGGACCCGCCGATCACCACGACGGCACGCTCGGCGCCCGCTGCCGGCCGTGCCAGCACGCCCGCGATCCCGTGCGCGCGACACACGGTCCTGTCCCTGATGACGCGGTGGGTGGTCCGGCTCATGCCGCGCACCCTAGCGAGAGGCGCTGACGTCAGCGGTGCTGGCCCTGATGGCCGCGCGGCAGGCGGCAGGCTCGACCGGCGCGGGGGAGCCAGGCGCCGCACGCGGTCTCTGCCTCGTGCTCGGGGGCCGCCACGGGGAGGTCGACGGCGTTCCCCGGCTCCGCGTCGGGGGCGATCCCCGGTTCCGCGACGAGGTCGAGCAGCTCCGTGGCGACGTAGACGGTGCGGGTGCGGTCGGCCTTCCTGTCGGTGCGCAGCACCCCCGCCGCGGCGAGGGAGTCGAGGGCGTTGCGCGCCGCGACGCCGGTGATCTCGTACCGGGCCGCCACGGACGCCGCGTCGAGCACGGGGTGTGTGGGGAGGTCGGCGACCACGCGGTGCGCGACGCCGCGCCGGACGCGGCCGGTCGGCGACCTGTCCCGCAGGTAGGCGTCGAGGGTGTCGGTCTGCCGGCTCTGCCAGTCCGTCACCTGACCCGAGAGGGCGAGCGCGTCGGCGGCCGCCGCGACGACCGCCTCGGCGACGACCGTCACGATCGCGGCGCCCTGGTCGCCGCGGCGGTAGGTGTCGAGCGCGGCGTAGTAGCGCTCGCGGTCGCGGAACAGCGCGGTGCTGACGGGCAGGGTGATCCGCGGCGCGACGCCGTAGCGGGCCAGGACGGTCCCGATGAGGACCCGGCCGGCGCGGCCGTTGCCGTCGGCGAAGGGGTGGATGGTCTCCAGCTGCGCGTGCGCGAGGGCGGCAGCGAGGACAGGGCGGTGCCGACGGGACGCCAGGTAGGCGTCGAGGTCGTCGAGCAGACCGGGGACGAGCTCGTGCGGAGGCGCGTTGTAGTGCGCCTCGAGGGGGGTCCGGCCGCCGATCCACACCGGTTCGGTGCGGACGCCCGCGTGCCGCGGTGCGATCAGCCTCTGGAGCTCTACGGCGTCCCACACGAGCGACACGTCGGGGTCCAGAGCGCGCTCCACCGACTCCCGCACCGCGTGCAGAGTGCGGGCGACGGTGACGGCGGACTCGCGGCCGCGCGCCACGAAGTCCGCGACGGCCACCGCGCGAGGCGTCGGCTCGTACCCCTCGATGAGGGAGGACGCGGCCGCTTCCGAGCGGACCAGCAGGTCGCCGATCTGCCCGAGGCCGGCGTGCGCGGCGAGGTCGGCCGCCTCCCGGGCGCGGCTCTCCGCCTCGTCGAGGAGCTCCGTCGTGCCGGCGTCGAGGTGCACGTCGAGGCCGAGCAGCGAGTCGGGGACAAACGCCTGGTAGCTGCCCGAGCGGGTGAACCGGCGAGGGACCCCGTCGGTCGCGCGTGGTGTCCACTGCTGCGTGACGTAGGTGCCCATGCCCACCTCCCCGACGGCGTCGTAAACTTGCCTCCGATGCTACTCGAAGAAAGTTTATGCTAGGGCGAGGCCCTCGATGACGCCCACGCCCGGCGCTCGGGCCAGGAGCGCCCCGGGGAGCGCGATCTTCGACCGGCGTACTCCGCTGCCGATGATCACGGTCGGCCCGGCCGCGGGATCGTCCACGGCGACGCGACCGTCCACCAGGACGCGGTAGCGGGCGGGCAGCCCGAGCGGGGTGATGCCGCCGTACTCCATGCCCGACTCCTCGACCGCGCGGTCCATGGGCAGGAACGACGCCTTGCGGACGTCGAGGAGCCGCTTGACCGTGGAGTTCACGTCCGCACGGGTGGTCGCCCGGACGACCGCTGCGGCCACCCGTTCCTCGCCCTCGCGCCGACCCGCGACGAGCACGCAGTTGGCCGATGCGGCAGGCGGCAGCTGGTAGGCCTCGGTCAGTGCGGCGGTGTCCGCGAGGTCGGGGTCGATCTCCGTGACGAGCACCGCCTCGGCCACCGTCGGGTCGGTCGCGGCCCACGCCTCGATCGCCGCGAGCGTGGGGACGGCGAGCAGGTCGGGGCGGTCGAGCGCGCGCACCCAGGTCAGCGTGCCGAGCGTCACTGCTGGTAGGTCCCGACGAGGACCGCCCGCGCGAGCGTGTGGAAGGTGACCGCGGTGTTCGCGGCGCCCGGCATGGCGTCCGGGCCGAGTCCGAGGGAGGGCACGTCGAGGGCGTGCACGACGAAGAAGTAGCGGTGCACCTGGTCCCCCGGCGGGGGCGCGGCGCCGACGTAGCGGGCCTGGCCGTCGTCGCCGCGCAGGGCGAACGCACCCGCGGGCAGGTCGGCGCCTCGGGCGAGCGAGGTAGTGGTGGCGGGCACGTCCGCGACGGTCCAGTGCCACCACCCGGCCGGGCCGGGCGCGTCCGGGTCGAAGCAGCTGATCAGGAACGACCGCGTGGCGTCGGGGAAGCCCTCCCAGGACAGCTGCGGTGAGAGGTTGCTGCCTGCGTCGGTGTTCGTGTGCACGTCCGGCAGGCGCTCGCCCGCCCGGAAGTCGTCGCTGGTCAGCGTGAAGTCGGGGACCGCCGGGAGCAGCGAGTAGGGGTCGGGCGCGACGGGACGGGTGAGGTTCACGGGCATGGCGACATCATTCCGCGGGGACCAGCGGCGCGCGCGGGATCGGCGCGGGCTCGTGCCGGCCGAGGACCGCCCGCGCGGGCAGGAGCCGGTCGAGGCCCACCAGGACGAGGCCCAGCACGAAGAACCCGACGCCGTAGATGAGCACGTTGAGCACCAGCCCGTCGTAGCCCAGCTCCGCGACGTCGACGAAGCCGTAGGGGTAGTCGCTGGTGGGGCTCAGCAGGCCGCGGACCGTGCTGAACGTGCAGTACGCCACCGGGTAGAGCAGCCAGTACGCGGCGGTGCGGATGCGCAGGCGGCGGTGCGGGACCAGGAGCAGGAAGTGCACGAACGTCGCGATGGGCGTCAGGCGGTGCACGAGCTGGTCGTGGGTGAGCCCGAGGGCGATGACCTCCTCGCCCGGAGGGGCGGGGTCGAGGATCAGGTACGAGACCAGCCCGGTGATGAGCAGGAAGAGCGTCACCGCACCGAACAGCCACGGCGGCGGCTCGGCACGCCGGGCGAGCACGGCGATGCCGCCCCAGAGCATCACCACGGCCAGCATCAGGTTCGACTGGTTGGTGAAGTAGACGTAGTCCTCGAGGTCGAACGTCACGCCGGTGCTCGGCGCCCAGAACAGTGCGAGGAACGTGATCGCCGCCAGTGCGAGGCGGTAGATCCCGACGACGACTCCCATGACGTGCCCTCCTGGTCGCCGGCGACGCTGCCGGGCGACGAGAACGTAGCCGAGACCTGCGCCATCACCCCTTCGGCACGCCGCGGATTGACAGTGCAGGGAGTGTCAGCGTGTACTGAGATACTTCGAACAGATGTTCGATGAAGGTCTCGAGAGCACCCTCTCATCGGCCGGTCGAGGGGAGGTCCGCAATGTCCGTCGACACCATGTCGCGCGAGGACCGGGTCATGCTCGCACGGGCCGCCCTCGCGCGCGCCGAGCAGCGCACGGGGGCGCGCAGCGTGCTGCCGCTCGGGGGAGTCGTGGAGCCCTCCGCCCCCGTGGTCGCCCTGGTGCCCGACCGGCCCGACGTGCCTGTCGAGCAGCCCACCGCCGGCATCATCACCAGCGAGCGCCCCCCGATGGCGGTCCCGCCGCCGCTGGCCCCGATCCTGCCCGAGGGGCTGCGTCGTGGAGGCACCACGGTGGTCACGGGATCGACGTCGCTGGTGCTGGCCATGCTCGCCCACGCGTGCGCCGGCGGAGCGTGGGCGGCCGTCGTCGGCCAGCCGACCATCGGCCTGCTCGCCGCGTCCCAGGCGGGGGTGTCGCTCGACCGGCTGGCCGTGGTGCCGCGCCCCGGCCTCGAGGCCCCGACCGTGGTGGCCGCGCTGCTCGACGGTGTCGACGTGGTGGTGGTCGGTCCCGAGGCAGCCCTGACGGACGCGGACCGCAGGAAGCTGTCCGCGCGCGCCCGGGACCGCGGGTCGGTGCTGCTGTCCACCGCCGACTGGCCGGGCGCGGGCGTGGTGCTCACGGTCGAGTCGGGCCGGTGGACGGGGGTCGACGCCGGCGAGGGGCGCTTGCGCACACACGAGATCCGGCTGGTCCGCACAGGACGGGGGAGTGCCGCCGTGCCGCGCGCGCTCGACCTGACCCTGCCGATCGGTTCGACCGCGGCGCCGCAGGTCGAGGCGCCGGCACCGAGCCTGAGGCTCGTCGGATGAGCACGCGCACGACCGTCCTGTGGGTCCCGGACTGGCCCGTGGTGGCCGCGGCGACGTCCGAGGAGGTGCCGCCGCACGTGCCGACCGCCGTGCACGACGGGCGGCAGCTCACCGCGGTGTCGGCGCTCGCCCGGGCGGAGGGGGTGCGCCGGGGGATGCGGCGGCGGCAGGCGCAGGGGGTCTGCCCCGAGCTGGTGCTGCTGCCCGCGGACGACGCCCGGGACGTGCGGCTGTTCGAGCCGGTCGCGGCGGCGGCAGAGACCGTGGTGGCGGGCATCGAGGTGGTCCGCGCCGGGATGCTGCTGCTGCCCGCGGGCGGGGCCAGCCGGTACCACGGGTCGGAGGAGGCGCTCGCGGAGCTGCTCATCGACGCGGTCGCGGCCGGGTCGGGGCACGAGTGCGCGGTGGGCACGGCCGACGGGCTGCTGGCCGCGGTGCTGGCCACCCGGACCGGCGCGGTGGTGCCTGCGGGGGCGTCGGCGGCGTACCTGGCGCCTCGGGCGATGAGCGAGCTGGTGCACGCGGCGGTCACCGACGAGGCCGCCACCGCGGTGGCTCAGCTGGTGGACCTGCTGCACCGCCTGGGGCTGCGGCAGCTCGGGCAGCTCGCCGCCCTGCCGCCCACGGACGTGCACGCCCGCTTCGGCCGGCTGGGCGCGTGGGCGCAGCTGCTCGCACGCGGCGACGACGAACGCCCGCCCGCCCGGCGTCGACCGGAGGCCGACCTCGAGGTGGCCACCGCCCTCGACCCGCCGCTCGACCGGGTCGACTCGGCGACGTTCGCCGGTCGCCGCCTGGCCGAGGAGCTGCACGCGCTGCTCATGCAGCACTCCGTGACGTGCGGCCGCCTGCAGATCGCGGCACGTACCGACGAGGGCACCGACCTGGTGCGCACCTGGCGGACCGACCTGGGCGGCTGGGGCGGGCTGACCCCCGCCCGGATCACCGACCGCATCCGGTGGCAGCTGGAGGGCTGGCTGGCGTCGAGCGCGATCGAGACCGCGCGGAGCCGGGCGGCCGACGACCCCGCCGCCCGCGCCCGCTCGCGGACGGCGCGGGACGCCGTCGCGTCGGGGCGTGACCCGTGGGCGCACGATGACCTGCCGACCAATCCGTGGCCCGACGACGAGTCCCGCCCGGTCACCCTGGTCCACCTCGCGATCACCGCTCTGGACGTCGCCTCCGCGGGCGCCGAGCAGGGGCGGCTGTGGGGCGGACCGTCGGGCGGTGACCTGCGTGCGCACCGAGCGCTCGACCGGGTGCAGGGGATCGTCGGGGGGTCGGGGATCCTCGTCGCGACGCTGCAGGGCGGCCGGGACGTGCGCGACCAGGTGCACCTGCAGCCGTGGGGCGAGCAGACCGAGCCGGCGCGGCCGGTGGACCGGCCCTGGCCCGGGCGGCTGCCCGATCCGGCGCCGGCCACCGTGCTGGACCCGCCCGACCGGGTGGACGTGCGCGACGCCAGCGGGGAACCCGTGGTGCTCGACGTGCGCAGCGGGATGAGCAGGGAGCCGGCGTGGGTGCGGTGGCTGCCGCGGGAGTTCGACGACGACCGTGTGGCACGCCCAGACCGGCGCAGGGGTGCCCCGCATGGGCGCGAGGCACCCGTGGACGCGTCACGTGGGCGTCGTCGGGCCGAGCCGTGGGACGTCGCTGTCGAGCGGGCGCGGTCCGCCGCCGACGAGCCGCGCGCCGTCGTCGGGTGGGCCGGGCCGTGGCTGTTGAGCGAGCGCTGGTGGGTGGCGGCCGACGACCGCCCGGGCCTGCGGGCGCACCTGCAGGTGACGTTCGACGACGGCCGGGCGGTGCTCCTGGCCTGCACGGCGACCGGCTGGACGTGCGAGGCGACGTATGACTGACCGTGGTGCGGCGTTCCCGCCGCGGTACGCGGAGCTGCACGCCCACTCCGCCTTCAGCTTCCTCGACGGCGCCAGCCAGCCCGAGGAGCTCGCCGCGGAGGCGTCCCGGCTCGGCCTGCGCGCGCTCGGGCTCACGGACCACGACGGGCTGTACGGCGTGGTGCGGTTCGCGCAGGCGGCCAAGGCCGTCGGGCTGCCCACGGTGTTCGGGGCAGAGCTGCACCTGCCCGCGCCGGACGGTCGGCGGCACCCCCGGGAGGCCGCACGCGTCACGCCCGGACCGCCCGTGCTCGACCTGCCGACGGGCGTCCCCGACCCGCGCGCGTCCCACCTCCTGGTGCTCGCGCGCGGACCCGACGGCTACCGTGCACTGTCCCGCGCGATCGCGGAGGCCCACCTGCGCACCGGCAAGAAGGGCGCCGCGGACTACCGGCTCGACGAGCTCGCCGCGACCGCGGCCGGGCAGTGGCTGGTGCTCACCGGCTGCCGCAAGGGGTCGGTCCGGCGCGCGCTCGCCGGCGGCGACCCGTCGGGGGTCACCGAGGTGACCGCGGCCGGCGTCGAGGCGGCCCGGACCGAGCTCGACAAGCTTGTCGCCCTGTTCGGTCGGGAGAACGTGGCGGTCGAGGTCACCGCGGCCGGCGACCCGTACGACGCCGACCGCGCCGACGCCCTCGCGCTCCTCGCGGCCGACGCCGGGCTCCCGCTCGTGGCCACGGGCAACGTGCACTACGCCACCCCGCGGGACGCCGACCTGGCTGCCGCGCTCGCCGCCGTCCGCGCGCGCTCCTCGCTGGAGGACCTGGACGGCTGGCTGCCCGGCGGCCCGATGGCGCACCTGCGGTCGGCCACGGAGATGCTCGCGCTGCACCGGCGGCACCCGTCGGCCGTGGTGACCGCGGCGGACCTGGCCGACGAGTGCGCGTTCGATCTGTCCCTCGTCGCGCCCCAGCTCCCGCCCTACCCGGTGCCACCGGGCCACACGGAGGCCACGTGGCTGCGCGAGCTGGTACGCCGGGGCGCGCTGGAGCTGTACGGGCCGCCGGAGTCGGAGCGGGTGCCCGGGGCGTACGCGCAGCTGGCGCACGAGCTGACCGTCATCGAGGACCTCGGCTTCCCCGGCTACTTCCTCGTGGTCTACGACCTGGTCGACTTCTGCCGCAGGAACGGGATCCTCGCGCAGGGCCGCGGCTCGGCCGCCAACTCGGCGGTCTGCTACGCGCTGCGGGTCACGGCCGTGGACGCGGTACGGCACGGCCTGCTGTTCGAGCGGTTCCTGGCGCCCGAGCGGGACGGTCCGCCGGACATCGACGTGGACATCGAGTCCGCGCGCCGCGAGGAGGTCATCCAGTACGTCTACGAGAAGCACGGGCGGACGCACGCCGCGCAGGTGGCCAACGTCATCTCCTACCGGCCGCGGTCGGCCGTCCGGGACGCGGCGCGGGCGCTCGGGTACGACGCGGGGCAGCAGGATGCGTGGGCGTCGTCGATCGAGCGGTGGGGGAGCCTGCGGTCGGACGCGCCTCCGCCTCCGCCCGAGAAGCCGTCGTCATCGGGACGGCCGGCGCGCCCGCACGTGGACCACGTCGGTCCCGTGCCCACCACGGACCGCGAGGTGCGTCGCCGCACGCAGGCCTCGATGTGGGGCAACACGTGGGAGCCGCCGTCGGTGCTGCGCGCGCCGAAGGGCGTCGACACGCCGGGTCTGGCCACCGCCGACGGGCACGACGTGGTCCCGGCGGTCCGACCACCGTCGGCCAGCGACCTCGACGAGATCCCCGAGCACGTCATCGACCTCGCGGACCGGTTCCTGCGGCTCCCGCGGCACCTCGGCATCCACTCGGGCGGCATGGTCATGTGCGACCGGCCGGTGATCGAGGTGTGCCCGGTGGAGTGGGCACGCATGCCGGGCCGCACGGTGCTGCAGTGGGACAAGGAGGACTGCGCGGACGCGGGGCTGGTGAAGTTCGACCTGCTGGGCCTCGGCATGCTCACCGCGCTGCGCATCGGGTTCACGTCCGTGCGCGACCACGAGGGCGAGGAGCTGGACCTGCACGGGCTGCCTGCGGAGGACCCGCGCGTGTACGACCTGCTCAGCGCCGCGGACACCGTCGGGGTGTTCCAGGTGGAGTCGCGCGCGCAGATGGGCACGCTGCCGCGCCTGCAGCCGCGGACGTTCTACGACATCGTCATCGAGGTCGCCCTCATCCGCCCCGGTCCCATCCAGGGCGGCTCGGTCCACCCGTACATCGAGCGCGCGCACGGCCGCCAGCCGGTCACGTACCTGCACCCGCTGCTGGAGAAGTCGCTGGCCAAGACCAAGGGCGTGCCGCTGTTCCAGGAGCAGCTCATGCAGATGGCCATCGACGTCGCCGACTTCACCCCCGCGGAGGCGGACCAGCTGCGCCGCGCGATGGGCTCGAAGCGGTCGACCGAGCGGATGGAGGCGATGCGCGGCCGGCTGATGTCGGGCATGGCCGGGCACGGGATCGACGAGCAGACCGGGACGGAGATCTTCGACAAGCTCAAGGCGTTCGCCGACTTCGGCTTCCCCGAGTCGCACGCGTACTCGTTCGCGTTCCTGGTCTACGCCAGCGCGTGGCTGAAGGTGTACCACCCGGCCGCGTTCTACGCGGGGCTGCTCGCGGCGCAGCCGATGGGCTTCTACTCCCCGCAGAGCCTGGCCGCCGACGCCCGTCGGCACGGCCTGGAGGTGCTGCGCCCGGACGTGCAGGCGTCCGACGTGCAGGCGTGCGTCGAGCGCCTGGGTCCGACGCCCGCGGGCGGTGAGCCGCGGCTGGTCCCGACGCCCAGCGGGACCGGTCCGGTGACCGCGCCGGGGGTGCGGACGGGGGACGGCGACCGGTCGCTGGCGGTCCGGCTCGGGCTGGCGTCGGTGCGGTCGGTGGGGGAGGACGTGGCGCAGCGGGTGGTCGACGAGCGCCGCGCGCACGGCCCGTTCGCGGACCTGCGGCAGCTGGTGCGGCGGGTGCAGCTGTCGACCGCGCAGCTCGAGGCGCTCGCCACCGCCGGGGCGCTCGACAGCCTGGGCGTCACGCGGCGGGAGGCGCTGTGGGCGGCAGGGGCGCTCGCGCAGGAAGGGCCGGACACGCTGCCCGGCGTCTCGGTGGGGGTGAGTGCGCCGACGCTGCCCGGGCTGAGCGACGTCGAGATCGCCACCGCGGACGTGTGGGCCACGGGCGTGTCCGTCGACTCCTACCCGACGCAGTTCGTGCGCGACGGGCTCGACGCAGCCGGCGTCCTGCGGGTCGAGCAGGCGTACACGCACGAGATCGGCCGACGGGTGGCTGTCGCCGGCGTCGTCACGCACCGCCAGCGCCCCGGCACCGCCGGCGGGACCACGTTCCTGTCCCTGGAGGACGAGACCGGGCTGCTCAACGTCATCTGCTCGGCCGGCCTGTGGCAGAAGTTCCGCAAGGTCGCCCGGACGTCCCGCGCCCTGGTGGTGCGCGGTCGGCTGGAACGGGCGGACGGTGCCACCAACCTGGTG
Source organism: Cellulomonas sp. P1_G12_2 (assembly GCF_056405535.1). Lineage (NCBI taxonomy): Bacteria > Bacillati > Actinomycetota > Actinomycetes > Micrococcales > Cellulomonadaceae > Cellulomonas > Cellulomonas sp. P1_G12_2. Next base: position 62,370 of record NZ_JBFUBX010000008.1, read on the forward strand.
GCGGAGCACCTGGCCCCGATGTCGTTGAAGGTCAGGTCGGCGTCGCGCGACTTCCGCTGAGGCTCAGGGCTGCTTGACGGCCTCGTCGTCGTCGATCTCCTCGACGCTCTCCACGGGTTCGACCGCGTCGTCCGACTCGTCCTCCTCCATCGGCGGGTCCAGCGTGCGCAGCCGCGAGAAGATCGCCCAGCACACCGCCACGAGCGGCACCGAGATGACCGCGCCGAGGATGCCGGCGGTCAAGGTTCCCGCGGTGACGGCGAGCGCGATGACGACCGGGTGGATCGACACCTGCTTGCCCATCACGATCGGCTGCAGGATGTGCCCCTCGAACTGCCCGATCAGGGCGATGCCGATACCGACGATCGCGGCGGAGAGCAGGCCGTTCGCGGCGAGGGCGACGATCATCGCAATGACCATCGCCAGCGGCGCACCGATCAGCGGGATGAACGCACCGATGAACACCAGCACGGCGAGCGGCGCCGACAGCGGGACGCGCAGGATGCTCAGCAGGATGAACGCGAGCATGCCGTCGGTGACCGCGATGATCACGGTGCCGCGGGTGTACCCGGAGAACGTGTACCAGCCGGCGCCACCTGCCGTCTTCCAGCTCTCGCGCACCCGCGACGGGAGCTGGTTGAGGAACCAGGTCCACATCTCGCGGCCCCGCGCCAGGAAGAACACCGTGCAGAAGATCGCGAGCGCCAGGGCCGTGAACACCTCGACCACCGACCCCGCACCCGCGGCCGCCTGGCCCGCCAGGTCCCCGGCGTGCTCCTGCACCCACTGCTGACCGTTGCTGATCCACTCGGCGATCTGGTCGTTCGTGATGGTGAACGGCAGCGGGCCGTTCTCCAGGAACTCGGTGATCTGGTCGATGCCGTTGCTGAACTGCTTGGTCAGGTCGGTCCACTGGTTGGCGATCGAGTAGCCGACGTACGTCAGCAGCCCGAGGAAGAACACGATCCCGCCGAGCAGGCCGAGCGCGGTCGCGACCCCGCGGGGGATCCACCGGGCGAGGAAGTCGACGACCGGCCGCAGGACCGCGGTGAACACGAACGCGAGGAACACGGCGATGAACAGCAGCTGCACCTGGGACGTGGCGTAGAAGATGAGCGCCACCATCGCGATGACCACGAGCAGCCGCCACGAGACACCCGCAGCACCACGAAGCCAGCGCGGGGCGGTGTGCTCCGTGCCGTAGGCGCTCGGGTTGCGGCGGGCACCGGCAACCTTCCGCGCCGTGGGGCTGGCAGGAGCCCGTCCCGTCGAGGTGCTCGTGTCGGTCATCGGGCTCCTTGTTTCGCGGCCGAGGGCTTGCTGTCTCGGCGTCTGCCGCCAGTCTGCCTCGGGGGGCCGATGCGTGCTCGCCCGCCGCGCCGTGCTATCTTTTCTGCCGCACCTGAGGGCGCCTCCGGGTGCCCTGCGGTCCACCTGTCCGGGTGGCGGAATGGCAGACGCGCTAGCTTGAGGTGCTAGTGCCCTAACGGGCGTGGGGGTTCAAGTCCCCCTCCGGACACTCGTTGAGACAGCGACGAGCAACCCCTGATCTGCGGAGACGCGGATCGGGGGTTTGTTCGTCTCTCAGGCCCGTTCGGACCGGGCTCGGCGGTCCCAGCGACCGGCCAGCGTGTAGAGCCCCACCGCGACGGCGACGATGCCCCCGAACCGCACGGCGGCGCCGGGCCACGACGTCCAGAGAGTGTCGCTGGACGAGACCAGCACGACCAGGAGGGCGAGGGCGAGGGCAGCGGCCGCCCAGAGGGCCGTCGTTCGCGGGTTCGTCATCGTCGACCGCCCAGCTCGGGTCCGGTGTCGTCACCGGTGCGACGCCGGCCCCGTTGCCGGCGTGCAGCCATGATGCGACCAGACGGCGCGGACGTCATCCACCGTCTTGGGATCCGGACCCGCCGGACCCGTCAGGTCCGGCGGGGTCCGGCGGCGGCTACCGGCCCACAGGGTCGACCGCGGGGACCGAGGCCGGGGAGGCGGGCTCCTGGCTGGTGCCGCGCCAGTCGGCCAGCACGCGCATCAGGTGGTAGATGATCAGCGCGGCGGCGGTGCCGAGCGCGATGCCGCCGAAGACGAGGTCGCCAGGGGCCCAGGTGAAGTTGGCGATGCCGATGACCAGGGCGACGGCGGCCGTGGTGAGGTTCTTCGGGTCGGAGAAGTCGACCCTGTTCTGCACCCAGATCCGGGCGCCGAGGATGCCGATCATCCCGTAGAGGACGGTCGTCGCCCCGCCGAGGACGCCTGCGGGGATCGAGGCCACCACCGCACCGAACTTCGGCGAGAGGGAGAGCACCAGGGCCGTGGCCGCGGCGACCCAGTATGCGGCCGTGGAGTACACCTTGGTGGCGGCCATGACGCCGATGTTCTCGGCGTAGGTGGTGGTGCCCGAGCCGCCGCCGAGCCCGGCCAGGGTGGTCGCGATGCCGTCGGAGAAGAGGGCGCGGCCGGCCAGCGGGTCCATGTCGTGCCCGGTCATCGCGGCGACGGACTTGACGTGGCCGATGTTCTCGGCCACGAGGACCAGTACGACGGGGACGAACAGCCCGAGGACGGCGACGTCGAACCGGGGGGTGAGGAACTGGGGGAACCCGACCCAGTCGGCGGCGCGGACACCCGAGAAGTCGACCTCGCCGCGCAGGTTGGCCACCGCGTAGCCGACCAGGACGCCGACCAGGATCGACAGCCGACCGAGGATGCCGCGGAAGAGCACGGTGCTCAGGATGATCGCGAGCAGGGTGGCCAGCGCGGTGATGGGTGCCGCGCGGAAGCCGTTGCTGCACGTCTCGACGATGGCCCCATCGACGACGCTCTGCGAGCACGTCCCCCAGGCCACCGGGGCGAGGTTCAGGCCGATGAGCGCGACGATCGTGCCCGTGACGACGGGCGGCATGAGCGTGTCGATCCACCCCGACCCGGCGAAGTGCACCACGGCGCCGATGGCGGCGAGCAGCACACCGACGACGACGATGCCGCCCAGTGCCACGGACTGCCCGCCGGTGGCGGTCGCTGCGGCGATGGGGGCGATGAACGCGAACGAGGAGCCCAGGTAGCTCGGCAGCTTGTTGCGCGTGATGAGCAGGAACACCACCGTGCCGACGGCGGAGAAGAACAGGGTCGTCGCCGGGGAGAAGCCGGTCAGCAGCGGGACCAGGAACGTGGCCCCGAACATCGCCACGACGTGCTGCATGCCGATGCCGACCGTGCGGGGCCAGCTGAGGCGCTCGTCGGGGGCGACGACCTCGCCGACAGGGACCGTGCGTCCATCGCCGTGCAGACGCCATCCGATGCTCATGGGGCCAGTCCCTACTCGTGGAAGTCGATGGGGCAACGGTCGCCCCGTGCGCCTGTGCGGCACGCGGACGCTAGCAACGCGGCCAGCGGTTGCGCCAGCAGCGCGGTCTCGCACGCTCAGCGCGGGTCGGCGGCGAGCCTCAGCGGCGTCGCGAGGATCGTCCCCAGCCGCTCGACCTCGTCCTCGACCGCAGCCCGCGGGGGCGCCGCGTCGAACCACGTCACCCGGACCTCGTCGGCCGACTGGGACCAGGTCCCGCGCACGGCGCCCCCGACCACGGCGATGTTCGCGCCCCGGCTGATCGCAGCGCGCTGCGCGGGAGGAAGGACGTGCAGGTCGGCCGTCCCAGGTCCGAGCACCCACTGGTCGTACCGCGGCAGCAGCCGGACGGTCCTCGTCGGGCGGGCCGCCACCAGCTCCTCCAGATCCTCCTGTAGGACGAGCGCCGGCTCGCCCTCCACCTCTACGGTGGCCAGCTGCTCCCCGAGACCGGCGATCCAGGTCCGGAGGTGCCCGCGCCGGACGCCCAGCCCCTCGCCGAGCCAGTACTGCAGGTGCGTGGGTGTCGTCGGCCCGTACGCCCGGACGTAGGACTCGACCGCCCGGGGTCCGGCGTCGTCGACCTCCACGAGACCGGCCCAGAGCGGGTTGGCGTCCAGCCGCTGGAGCGTCGCCTGGCCGTCGCGCGACGGACCGAAGCAGAGGTCGCCCTGCCAGGCGAGCGCCTTGATCAGCGTCCACGGGTTGTCCGCGAAGACCTTCTCCAGATGGTGGAACGTGGGCTCGGCGGTGAGCGTGGCCCCGAGAGCCGCGGGGGTGAGCGGCCCGCCGGCGAGGGCGTCGCGCACCGCCTGCCGGAACGCGGGCCAGTCCGACGGGGCGAGCCCGTAGTAGGTCCGCCAGCTGGGCAGCTCCCACATCCGGCTGGACGCGCGCAGCGCGAGGTAGACGCCGGCGTCCTCGGGCGTCGCCAGGTGGACGGCGCCGCGGAACGCGAACGTGCGGACGAGCGCGCCCTCGGCGATCGCGCGAGCCACCGCGCCCGGCTCCGGGCGACGCTGCCGGGCGCCGATCGCCAGCTCCGTCGAGGCGTCGTTCTGCGCGGGGACGGCGCCCAGCGTCCGCACCACCTCGGCGGGCGTCGCGTCGCCGATCGGGTCCAGCAGCTGTCGTCGCATGCGCCAGGCGAGCGCCTGGGGCCACGTCACGCGGTCAGGCGGCACCGGGCACCTTGTCGGTGACGTCGTCGTACCCCTGGGTTCCCGGCAGCTGGCTCGGCGCGTAGACGAGCCGGACGACCCCTGTGGGGAAGACGTCCGAGCGCAGCAGCCGCAGGGGGTAGATGGGTTCGCCGTCGTCGAACAGCCGCTCGCCGGCGCGCGCGGCGACGGGGTGCACCAGCAGGCGCAGCTCGTCGAGGAGTCCGGCGGCGAGCAGCTGGCGGACCACGGAGATCGACCCGGCGACGAGGACCTTCCCGATGCCGGGGTCGGCCTTCAGCGCCGTGACGGCGGCGATGACGTCCGGTGCCGCCTCGGCGTTGCGCCAGCCCAGCTCCTGCGCACCGCGTGTCGCCACCACCTTGCGGACGTCACCGAGCTGCGCGGCGAACGTGGCGTCCTGGCCGCCCGCCGACTCCCGCTCCGGCCACGCGCCCGCGAAGCTGTCGTAGGTGACGCGCCCGAGCAGCAGCACGTCCACGTCCTCGTAGTCCTCGCCGACCGCGGCGCCCATGTTCTCGTCGAAGTAGGGGAAGTGCCACGCCGGGTCGATCTCGGCGACGCCGTCGAGAGAGATGAACAGGGTCGAGACGATCGTCGCCATCGCGGTCCTCCTGGGTCGTCAGCGGCCGCCCACGCGACCGCCCGACACGATCAGACCGCACACCACCCACATCCCGACAGACCCTCAGCCCACCGGGACCGACGCGAGGAACGCCCGGATGTCCCCGGCGAGCTCCTGCGGGCGCTCCATCGCGGGGAAGTGACCGCCCCGCGGATGCTCGGCCCAGTAGGCGAGATGCCCGTGCGGATCGAGGATGCGACGCATCAGCGGCTCCTCACCGAACGCCACCATGCCCTGCGGGCGGTCGTGCGTGCGCCCCCACGCCATGGGGGCGTGCGCGGCCTCGTAGAGCAGGTTCGCGCCGCCGTCCCCACCGCGGCCGAACCACGCCACGCTGACCAGCGTGAGCAGGTCGTCCAGGTCCACGGCGTCCTCGGGCAGCTCGCGCGACGGGTCGGTCCACTCCTGGAACTTCTCCGCGATCCACGTCAGCTGCATGACCGGCGAGTCGGTCAGCCCGTAGGCGACGCTCAGCGGCCGGGTCGTCTGGACCTGGAGGTAGCCGAAGTCCTCGGCGCGCGCCGCCTTGAGGGCCTCGTGCCGCTCCTTCTCCTCGGGGGTCAGGTGGTCGGTCGGCGGGGTGTACGCGGTCGCGATGGCCCCGGGATCGGTGGACACGAGCGAGGCGATCACGCGGTCTCCCGCATCGAGGCAGAGCTGCTCGCTGATGCCGGCGCCGACGTCGCCGCCAAAGACCGTGTACCGGTCGTAGCCGAGCCCGACCATCACCCGGTCGAACGCCGAGGCGGTCCGGACGAGGTCCCACCCGTGGCCGGCGAGCGGGGTGGAGAACCCGAACCCGGGGATCGAGGGCGCGACGACGTGGAACGCCGGGCCGCCGTCCTCGGGTTCGGCGAGGGCGGGTGCGAGCGTCGCGAACTCGACGAACGACGCGGGGTAGCCGTGGCACAGGAGCAGCGGCGTGGCGCCGTCCTGGCTCGATCGCACGTGCAGGCCGTGGACCGGCTGGCCGTCGACGTCGGCGAGGAACTGTGGCAGCCGGTTGAGCCGGTCCTCCTGCGCACGCCAGTCGAACGTGCGCCAGCGCTCGGCGAGACGCTGTGCGTAGGACACGGGGGTGCCGCGCTCCCACCCGGACGTGAGGTCGGCGGGCCATCGGGTGCGGGTGAGCCGCTCGGCCAGGTCGTCGACCTCGGCGGCGGGGATGGCGATCTCGTACGGTCGGATGTCCACGGCGTGCGTCCTCTCCCTCGTGCTGGTGTCCGACTTGGTGAGTCAGCCACGCCAGGGGGCGCCGTGTCTTGAACCCGGGCGACACTCAGACGGGCTCGTCGCGGTCCTGGGACTGCGCGGGGGTGTACCCGGTGAGCCGCTTGAGGTCGCGCGTGAGGTGGGACTGGTCGGCATAGCCGAGGGCGTGCGCGACGTCCGCGATGCCGGTGCCGTGCTGGAGCCGTCCGACGGCCTCGCGTGCCCGGGCGATCTGCCGGACGCGTCGCGGGCTCATCCCCGTGGAGTGCGTGAAGTGCCGCTCGACGCTGCGGGTGGACAGCGGGACCGGACGGCCGGCGAGCGTGGAGTCCACCACGTCGTCGAGCGCCAGGAGACCGCGCCCGGCCAGCAACCCGATGAGGTCCTCGACGCGGTCGTCGTCGGTCCCGGGGAACGGCCACCGCGTCCCGTCGAGGACGAAGCTCGCGGGGGAGGCCATCGGGAGCTCGACGGTCTGGTCGCGCATCGCCTCGACGGGGACGTGCGTGAAGTAGGCGCCCGCAGCGAAGCGGATCCCGAGGTTCCGGTTGCCCGCGGTGTAGCGGACGAGGGTCGGCTGCGAGGACGGACCGCTGAGCAGGACGCGGTGGGCGTTGCCCATGACGGTGAAGATCATGTCCCACCGCGCGTCGGCGGACGCCACATAGGTGCCGTCGGTGGTGTCGACCGTGTGCCAGACGACGTCGACGAAGCGGGACGGCGAGGTGCGCTCCTCGTAGAGGAAGCTCATGCCCGCCCAGCGTAGACCGGCCCGTCCGGCGTGGACCTAGGCGGCGGTGCCGAAGTCCGAGCGGGGCGACCGGCGGGCGGGCCCGAGCACGACCGCCCCGTGCGGGACCACGGTGTCGGTGCTCACCCGCGCCCCCGTGGCGACGACGGCGGCCTCGCCGATGCGGGCTCCGGCGTTGATCTGAGCCCCGTCGGCGATCCGCGACCCCGCGCCGAGGTGGACGTTGCGGCCGATGTGCACGCGCGCGCCGATCATCACGTCCGAGTCGATCCAGCTGCTGGCGCCGATGTGGGTGCCGTCGCCGACGACCGCACCGGCCTCGACGTACGCGGACTCGTGCACGGTCGCGCCCACGTGCACGCGCGCCGTGACCTCGACCAGCCCGCCGCCGTTCGGGTGCCGCGCGTACGCGGCCACCCTGCCGTGAGCGCTCTCGATCTCGACGTGCCCGGGCCTGGGTTGCGCCTTGCTGCGTGACACGTCTGCTCTCCCGGTCGTCGCGGCGGCTCGGGCGCCGTCGCCCGAGGCCCCCGAGGGCGCGGACGTCCGGCGACCGGCTGACAGGGACAGATCCATCGTCCGAGGGAGCCGCCCCGCGGACCAGTGACCAACGGCCCACGGCCTGCGGGCGCGGTGGCGGTGCCGCGGTGGGCGGACCACGATCGTCGCAAGGAGACACGTGAGGGGGTGCACCGTGCCCAAGACGACACGATCCGGGGACGCGAAGCAGAGCGAGCTGCCGAGCACGTTGCAGCGCTCCGACGCCAAGGCGCAGCGCACGTACGCGCAGGCGTACGACGCGGCGATCGACCAGTACGACGGCGACGAGGAGCGAGCGCACCGCGTCGCGTTCGCCGCGCTCAAGCACACCCACGAGAAGGTCGGCGACAGCTGGCGGCCCAAGGCGGAGTCCGGGCCGTCCGACCGGCGCGCCGAGGAGGGGTACGGCTCGGACGCCCCGACGGCGGGCGGGGTGGACGCCAACGCGAGCAGGGCGCACCTGTACGACCTCGCGAAGGAGCTGGGGATCGACGGGCGCTCGCGGATGAGCAAGGCCGAGCTGGTCGAGGCCATCGACCGGGAGAACGACCGACGGAGCCGTCAGGTGCTCAGGTGACCCCCTCAGGGGGCAGCGGCGGCACCAGCAGCAGCGGGTCGGTGTCGAGGTCGAGCACCTGTGATCGTGCCGGGGGCGTGTCCACGCTCTCGAACCGGACGGTCGCCTGCCGACCGCGGACGTGCACCACCCAGCCGCGGCCGAGGCTCGGGTGCTCGACGTCCAGGCCGGGTCGCGCGTTCTCCTCCGTGAGCAGGCCGAGGGTCGCCGGGGTGTCGTCGAGGTCGTCGTCGACATCCGGAGCGGGCTCGTCGTCGCCCCACGGCAGGGTGAGCTGCGCGTGCGCGGACAGGTTATGGAACGACACCCCGAGCAGCCGCACGGAGTCGCTGATCCCCGCGGCGCGCGCGGCCTGGTGGGCGGCCGCCCGGAGCTCGGCGGGCTCGGCGGAGGGCTGGGGGAGCGTGACCGACCGGGTCAGGGTGGTGAAGTCGGCGAACCGCACCTTCGCGACGACGGTCCGCGCGCCGCCGCCGTGCGCGGTCAGCCGACGCAGCGCCTCGTCGGCCACCCGGTCGATCGCGGCCGCGATCAGCTCGGCACCGAAGATGTCCTCCGCGAACGTGCGCTCCGCACCGACCGACTTGCGCTCGCCGCCGGGTGCCACGGGGCGCAGGTCGATGCCGCGGGCCAGCCGGAAGAGGTTGACCCCGGACGACTCGCCGACGGTCATCGTCAGGACGTCGAGCTCTTGCCGGCGCAGGTCGGCCACCGTGCGGACGTCCAGCCGCTCGAGCGCCGCCGCCGTCGCCGGTCCGATGCCGGGCACCGCGCGCACGGGCAGCGGCAGGAGGAAGTCGTCCTCGTCGGCAGGCTCGACCACCAGCAGCCCGTCCGGCTTGCCGGCGTCCGACGCGAGCTTGGCGATCAGCTTGCTCCGGCCGACGCCGATCGAGACGGCGAGGCCGGTGCGCTCCCGGATCTGCGCCCGGACGTCCGCGGCCGCGCCGGCGGGGTCGTCGGCGAAGGGACCCGCCTCCAGGTCGACGAACGCCTCGTCGATGCTCAGCGGCTCGACCAGCTCCGACAGCGTGCCCAGCGTGGCCATGATGATCCGCGAGTACGCCGAGTACGCCTCGAACCGGGGGAACAGGACCGCGGCCGCCGGGCTGAGCCGGCGCGCCCTGCTCATCGACATCGCCGAGCGTGCGCCGGCGCGGCGTGCCTCGTAGGACGCGGTGGACACGACGCCTCGGGGCCCGGTGCCGCCGACGAGCACCGGGCGGCCGCGCAGCGACGGCTTGTCGCGCTGCTCGACCGCCGCGAAGAACGAGTCCGCGTCGGCGTGCAGCACGGTCGCACGGGTGCGCAGCCGCGAGGCGTCGGCGAGCTGCGCGGGGTCCACACCCCTACTGTGCCTGGCGGTGGGCGCCTTGCTGCGCCGCGCGCGCTCAGGCGATCGCGAGTCCGCCGCGGTTGCGCAGCTCGTGCAGCGCGTCGAGCAGGATGCGGTTGAACGCGACGGGCGCGTGCGAGTTGACGTCGTGGCCGGCGCGCGGGACGACGGTGAGCCGGGTGCCGGGACGTGCGTCGAGGTACCGGCGCTCGTCGAGCCGCAGCGGGTCGCGCCGCCCGTTGACCAGCCAGACGGGCACCGCGGTGCGACGAAGGTCCGCCAGCGGGGAGTACCCGGCGAGCTCCGTGAGCATGTCGGTCACCACGTGCCAGTCGGGACCGCCCATCCGCAGCGCGCGCGTGAGCATGCCGGAGGCGCGCCGGTACGCGTTCAAGGGCTTGCCCTTGATCTCCGTCGAGCATCCCGCCAGGACGACGCCCGCGACCTTGTCCTCGTGCTGGCGCGCGTACGCCAGGCTCGTGTAGCCGCCGAGGGACAGGCCCACCAGCAGTGGAGGCTCGGGGCAGGAGTCCACGGCGTCGTCGATGGCGGCCAGCGCGCCCGCGAGACTGAAGCGCTCGTGCGCCCGCAGCCCGTGCCCGGGCAGGTCCAGGGCGATCGTGCGGTGACCCGATCGCTCGAGGGCCTCCACCTGTCGTCGCCAGATGACGGACGACGTCCGCGTGCCGTGCACCAGCACGATGGGTCGACGGTGGATGAGGGACTCCTCGAGGGGCAGAGGCGGGGGTGGCCTCTGGCGAGCGTACGCGTGCGACCTGGGAGGCGCCCGGGTGGAGCTGCACGCCCGGTGTGAAGAGTTCGGTCAGAGGTGCGGCGCGCACTCGCCGGCGCCGAGGGCGGCGAGGCCCGTCAGGTCACCCGCGGCGAGCTCGGTGACGTGGAGCTGGGTGCTCGGGTACATCAGCTGCGTGGGGTCGTCGACGTGGTCGAGCCCGACGAGGTGCGCCAGCTCGTGGGTCACGATCCCGCGGGCGGTGGCCTGGGTGGCCGGCACCGCGGCGAGCGCCCCGATGTCGTCGCCGTCGAGCGTGACGGACCCGGTGACGTAGACCGAGCGCCCCGCGCGGGTCACCGAGGCCGAGCCGGCGACCCCCGCGACGTCACCGGCCAGGTCGGGGGACTCGGTGGCGGTGGACCAGGCGATGAGGACCGGTGCCCACCGGCGACCGTACGCGTCGGGCTGGTAGGCCTTGCGGTCGGCGCTCGGGGCCTCCTGCGTCGCGCCGTCGTCGACGAACTGGAGGCCGGTCGCGGCCGACACGCTCGCGATCGCTCCTCGGACCAGCTCCTCGCCGCCAGGGGGAGCGCCGTCCGGCCGGACCACGTAGTGGATGGGTCGGCACGGGCTGTACGTGATCGGTCCGCCGCCCTCGGGCTGCAGCCCGGTGAAGGCGAAGACTCCCGGCGTGGCGGGCACCGGCGGCGGGGTGCCCAGTGGTTGGGCCTCCTCCTCCCATCCGGACGGAGGCCCGAACGCGGACGACGTCGACATCCACCACTGACCCCCCAGGAACAGCCCGCCGACCATCAGGGCCATGACCAGCAGGAAGCCGAGCCTCGGCCCGCGCCGGACGCGCACCGCCGGACCGAGGAAGCGCACGACACGCTCCTCGGCCGGGCCGCGGGGATGGGGCAGCAGGACCGGGAACGGGTCCTCGCCGCGCGCGCCGACCCAGGGATTGAGCCCCTGCGGCTCGCCAGCGCTCACGCCGTGCCCTCTCTGTCGCTGTGCCCGTCGGTGCGCGCAGGATCGCACACGGTGCCGCCCGGGGCCCGGCGTTCACCCGGCAGGAGCAACGTGTCCACGGCGGCGATACTGGCGTCGCGTCGGTGCCAGGAGCGGGACCGGGGGAGGAGCAGGGCGTGACCGGTCTCGTCGTCCCCGTGATCCTGTGGGACGGGCTGGGTCGCACCGCCGCCGGCCGCGCCTGGATCGACCGGCTGCCGGACCTCGTCGAGCGCGCCACCGGGCGGTGGGAGCTCACGCTCGACGACCCGTTCACGAGCGGCGCCGCGTCGTGGTGCGCGCCGGGAACCCTCCGGGACGGGCGGCCCGTCGTCCTGAAGATCTCGTTCCCGCACGACGAGGCGCGGCACGAGGCGGCGGCCCTGCGCGCCTGGCACGGGCACGGCGTCCCCGGGCTGCTCGGGTTCGAGCGGGACGACTGGGCCCTGCTGGTGGACCGGGTCCGTCCCGGCACGGCTCTGAGCGTGGCACCCGGATCGGCCGAGGAGCGCCTGGCGACCGCAGCCTCGGTGGCGCGGGCACTGTGGTCCGCGCGGACCGACATCGAGGTGCCGGACATGCGGGAGGTCTGCTCCGGGTGGGCGGACCTGCTCGAGGAGCGCGGCTCCCGGCACGGGGTCGACGTCCGGGTCGCGGCGGACCTGCTGCGCAGCCTCCCCGGTGCGTCGGACGTGCTCGTGCACGGCGACCTCAACCCCGGCAACATCCTGGCCGGCGGTGACGGCCGCTGGCTCGCCATCGACCCGAAGCCCCTGCGCGGGGACCCGGCGTACGACCTGTGGCCGCTGCTCGAGCAGGTGGACGACCCGTTCGCTCACCCCGACCCCGCCACCGTCCTGCGCGCGCGGATCGAGCTGATGGCCGAGATGCTCGACCTCGACCCCGACCGTGTCGGCGCGTGGGGGCTCGCGCGGTGCACCGAGTCGGCGCTGTGGGTGTGGGACGAGCTGCGCGACGAGCCCGGCGCCCGACGCAGCCTCGACCAGGCGGCCGTCTGGGGCGGGCTGCTCGCCTGATCAGAGCGAGGCGGTGCCGGGCGCGTGCACGTGCTCGAACACCAGGCTCGTCTGCGTGTGGGCCACCTCGGGCCGGGTGCTCAGGTGCTCGAGGACGAAGGCCCGCAGCTCGGGGGAGTCCCGCACCGCCACGTGCACGAGCGCGTCGTCGACACCCGCCAGCAGGTACACGTCCCGCACCTCGGGCCGCTGCGCCAACCGGTGCGCCACCTCGGTGAGCCGTGCGCGTGCCGACGGCTGCAGGCGGACGGCGATCATCGCCTGCAGGCCTCGGCCGACCGCCTCGGGGTCCACCTGGGCGTGGAACCCGCGGAGCACGCCGGACTCGCGCAGCGCCCGGACCCGTGCGTGGCAGGTGGACGGGGCGATGCCGGCCAGGGCGGCGAGCTCCTTGTTGGAGATCCGTCCGTCGCGCTCGAGCTCGCTCAGGAGCCGGCGGTCCACGTCGTCGAGCACGACGGTGCCGAACGCGGTTCGGTGCGGACCGGTCGACGGCCGCTGTGGCGAATCCATGATCGACATGGGGTGAACATAGCGAATCTTGGATCGTCGTCACGCGTTCGCAACACAGGAAGTTCAGAATCGAGGCATCTGCAGAACACCACCCCGGACGGAGACCACCATGAAGGTCGGCATCCCCAGCGAGGTCAAGAACCACGAGTACCGCGTGGCGGTGACGCCAGCAGGCGTGCACCAGCTGGTCGGCTCGGGTCACCAGGTGCTGGTCCAGGCCGGTGCCGGTACCGGCTCGGCGATCACGGACGAGCAGTTCGCCGCCGCCGGGGCCCAGGTGGTCGCCGAGGCCGCCGAGGTGTGGGGGAGCGCCGACCTCGTCTGCAAGGTCAAGGAGCCGGTGGCGTCCGAGTACGGGTACCTGCGCGACGACCTGCTCCTGTTCACCTACCTGCACCTCGCCGCGGACCGTCCGGCCACCGACGCGCTGCTCGCCGCGGGCACGACATCGATCGCCTACGAGACCGTGCAGCTGCCCGACGGCACGCTCCCGCTCCTGGCGCCGATGAGCGAGGTGGCCGGCCGGCTGTCCACGCAGGTCGGGGCGTACCACCTGATGAAGAACGAGGGCGGCTCGGGAGTGCTCCTCGGCGGGGTGCCCGGCGTCGACGCCGCGAAGGTGGTGGTGCTCGGCGGCGGGGTCGTCGGCCGGCACGCCGCCGAGATCGCCGTGGGCATGCGCGCCGACGTCGCGGTGCTCGACGTGTCCATGCCGCGCCTGCGGGACACGGACTCCGCGTTCGGCGGGCGCGTGCGCACCGTGGCCTCCAGCGCCTACGCCGTCGAGCGCGAGCTGCTCGACGCCGACCTGGTGATCGGCGCCGTGCTGGTCCCCGGCGCGCGCGCACCGCACCTGGTCAGCAACGAGCTGGTGTCCCGCATGCGCCCCGGCTCCGTGCTGGTCGACGTCGCGGTCGACCAGGGCGGCTGCTTCGAGGACACCCGCCCCACCACGCACGACGAGCCCACCTACCGCGTGCACGGCTCGGTCTTCTACTGCGTGGCGAACATGCCGGGCGCCGTCCCCGTCACCTCGACCCGCGCGCTCACCAACGTGACCCTGCCGTACCTGAGCGCGCTCGCGGACCTCGGCTGGACGGCCGCCGTCGCGGCGGACCCCGCGCTCGGTGCGGGACTCACGACGCACGCCGGGGAGCTCTACAACGCGGCGGTCGGTCAGGCGCACGGCTACCCGACGCACGCGACCCGGACCAGCGCCCTCGCCTAGCCTCGCTCCATGGCGACGGCCCTGGTGATCGGTGGCAGCGGACAGATCGGCCGGGCCGTGGTGCCCGCGCTGCTCTCGGACGGGTGGGACGTGCGGGTGCTCGCCCGCCACCCCGTGGACGTCGGCGGGGCGGAGCTCGTCCTCGGTGATCGCCAGGATCCGGACGCGCTCGACGACGCCCTGGCCGACGGCGTGGACGTGCTCGTGGACGTCGTGGCGTACGACGACCGGCAGGCGGCGCCGCTGCTCGCGAGGGCGGACCGCATCGGGTCCGCCGTCGTGATCTCCAGCGCCGCGGTGTACGTCGACGCCGCGGGGAGCGGGTTCGAGACCGACGAGTTCGCCGCGTTCCCGGTCCCGCTCACCGAGGACCAGCCGACCGTCCCGCCCGGACGCGACTCCTACGCCACGGGCAAGGTCGCGCTCGAGCAGGCGTGGGCGTCCTCGGACGTCCCGACGACGATCCTGCGGCCGGGGGCCATCCACGGCCCGGGCTGCATCCAGCCGCGCGAGTGGACGTTCGTGAAGCGGGTGCTCGACGGGCGTGACGTGCGGGTGCTCGCGTACGACGGGGCGAGCCGGTTCCACACGACGGCGACCGTGGTCCTGGGCGAGCTCGTCCGGCTCGCGGCACAGCGGAAGGGCCACCGGGTGCTCAACGCCGCCGACCCGCGCGCGCTCACGGTCGCCGAGATCGCCGCCGCCGTCGACGCGACGATGGGCGTCACGTCACGGCTGGTCACCGTGCCTGGCGACCCCGTGGACGGAGTGGGACTCACACCCTGGGCGGTCCCGCGACCGGTCGTGCTCGACCTGCAGCGCGCTGCCGACGAGCTCGGGTACGTGGCTCCCGGCGGCTACGAGGAGACCGTCGGTGCGTGCGTCGAGTGGCTCGTCGAGGCGGCGTCGGCGCGTGACTGGCGGGAGGCGTTCCCCGGATTCGTGCGGATGGAGGCGATGGGCGACTTCTTCGCGTACGCCGCCGAGGACGCCTACCTGGCGCGGTCGTCGTGACGAGCGGAGGCCGCGAAGCTCGGCGATGATTGCCGCCATGCAGCAGACCGACCTCGCCGCCGACAACCCCTTCGGCGCACCGTCCACCCTTCCGTACGGCCTTCCCGACCACGCGCAGATCCGCGAGGAGCACTACCGCCCGGCCCTGCTCGCCGGCATGGCGGAGCAGCGCGCACAGATCGACGCGATCGCGGCCGATCCGGCCCCGCCGACCGTCGAGAACACCCTCGAGGCGCTCGAGCGGTCCGGACGCCTGCTGCACCGCGCGGCCGTGAGCTTCTACAACCAGTCGAGCGCGGACTCCACGCCCGGGATCGAGGCGATCGAGGAGGAGATCGCGCCGCTGTTCGCGGCCCACCACGACGCGATCTACCTGGACCCCAGGCTGTTCGCGAGGATCTCGGCGCTCCAGGCCGACGTCGACTCCGGCGCCCTCGAGCTCGAGCCCGACACCGCCTGGCTCCTGCACCGCACGCACACGCAGTTCGTGCGCTCGGGGGTGGGTCTCGACGACGCGTCCCAGGACCGGCTGCGGACCCTCAACGCCGAGATCATGAGCCTGGAGACCGCGTTCGGACGGGACGTGCTGGCGGCGACGAACGCGGCCGGGGTGCTGGTCACGGACGAGAACGAGCTGGACGGGATGGCGGACGACGCCCGTGCCGCCGCTGCGAAGGCGGCGCGCGACCGCGGCCACGACGACGGCTGGTTCCTCGAGCTGGCCCTGCCCACGCAGCAGGCGCCCCTGGCGGTGCTTCGCGACCGTGCCCTGCGCGAGCGGGTGTTCCGGGCTTCAGCCGGCCGGGGTACCTCCGGTCCGCACGACACGCGCGCGTCTCTGCTGGGCCTGGCGCGCAAGCGGGCCGAGCGCGCACAGGTGCTCGGGTACGCGCACCACGCCGAGTACATCGCCGCGGACGCGACCGCGAAGACCGCCGAGGCGGTCGCCGACATCCTCGAGCGGCTCGCGCCTGTGGCGGTCGCCAACGCGCGCGCCGAGGGAGCGGACCTCGCCGAGGCGCTCGACCACGACCACCCCGGCGCGGAGCTCCAGCCGTGGGACTGGCAGTTCTACGCCGAGCAGGTCAAGAAGGAGCGGCGCTCGCTCGACGACTCGGTCCTGCGCCCGTACCTGGAGCTCGAGCGCGTGCTGGCGGACGGGGTGTTCCGCGCCGCCACCGAGCTGTACGGCCTCACGTTCGCGGAGCGCCACGACCTCGTCGGCTACCACCCGGACGTCCGCGTCTTCGAGGTGTTCGACGCGGACGGCAGCGGGCTCGGCCTGTTCCTGGGCGACTACTGGACGCGCGAGTCGAAGCGCGGCGGCGCCTGGATGAACAACCTCGTGGACCAGTCGACGCTGCTGGACGAGCGGCCCGTGGTGGTGAACAACCTGAACATCCCCAAGCCGCCACCGGGCGAGCCCACGCTGCTCACGTGGGACGAGCTCATCACGATGTTTCATGAGTTCGGCCACGCCCTCCACGGTCTGTTCTCCGCGGTCCGCTGGCCGTCGCAGTCCGGCACCGAGGTGCCGCGGGACTTCGTCGAGTACCCCTCGCAGGTCAACGAGATGTGGGCGTGGGAGCCGTCGATCGTGCGGTCGTTCGCGCTGCACCACGAGACCGGCGAGCCGATGCCGGCGGAGTGGATCGACACCCTGCTGGCAGCCCGGCAGGACGGTGAGGGGTTCGCGACGACGGAGTACCTCGCCGCCGCGCTCCTGGACCAGGCCTGGTACCGGCTGACGCCCGACCAGGTGCCGACGGACGTCGACGAGGTCGAGGCGTTCGAGGCGGCCGCCCTGCAGCGCGCCGGCGTGGACTACGCCCCCGTGCCGCCCCGCTACCGCAGCACCTACTTCAACCACGTGTTCGGTGGCGGCTACTCGGCCGGCTACTACTCGTACATCTGGTCCGAGGTGCTGGACGCGGACACGGTCGAGTGGTTCCGCGAGAACGGCGGTCTCGACCGGGCCAACGGCGACACGTTCCGGGCACGGCTGCTCTCCCGCGGCGGCTCGCTCGACCCCATGCAGGCGTTCCGCGACCTGCGCGGTCGCGACCCGCTCATCGACCCGCTGCTGGCCCGCCGCGGCCTGCTCGGGGCCTCCGCGCACTGAGCGGCGGAGCCTGTCCCGGGGGCCGGTACGGTGGACGGCATGCCCGTCACCCACCCGGCCTCCGGCACGCCCGTCACCGTGACCGCGCAGGACGAGGTCGTGCAGATCTGCCGCGACCTGATCCGCATCGACACGTCGAACTACGGCGACGACTCGGGACCGGGGGAGCGCGCCGCCGCTGAGCACGTCATGGGCCTGCTCACCGAGGTGGGCCTCGACCCCGAGCTGTTCGAGAGCACCCCGGGTCGGGCCAACGTGGTGGTCCGCCTCGAGGGCGCAGACCGGACCCGGCCGGCGCTCGTCCTGCACGGGCACCTCGACGTGGTGCCGGCGCGGGCCGAGGACTGGACCGTGGACCCCTTCGGCGCGCAGGAGTCCGACGGCCTGGTCTGGGGTCGCGGCGCCGTGGACATGAAGGACATGGACGCGATGATCCTGTCCGTCGTGCGGCAGATGGCCCGGGAGGGCCGCCGGCCTGCGCGTGACGTCGTCGTCGCGATGTTCGCGGACGAGGAGGCCGGCGGCAGCCTGGGTGCGCGCTGGGCGGTCGACCACCGCCCGGAGCTGTTCGAGGGCGCGACGGAGGCGATCAGCGAGGTCGGCGGCTTCTCGGTCGACGTCGACGGCCACCGCGCCTACCTGCTGCAGACCGCGGAGAAGGGCCTGTCGTGGCTGCGGCTCGTGGCCGACGGCCGCGCCGGGCACGGGAGCCAGGTCAACACCGACAACGCGGTCACGCACCTGGCGGAGGCGGTCGCGCGGCTCGGTCGCCACCCCTGGCCGCTGCAGCTGACCCCGACGGTGCGTGCGCTCCTCGACGGCGTCGCCCGGCTCACCGGGCTCCCGTTCGACCCGGAGGACCCGGCGGCCGTCGACCGGCTCGTCGCCGCGCTCGGCCCCGCGTCGAAGTTCGTCGGCGCCACGCTGCGCCACACCACCAACCCCACCCAGCTGACCGCCGGCTACAAGGCCAACGTGATCCCGGGCTCCGCGGAGGCGACCGTCGACGGCCGCTACCTGCCGGGCCTCGAGGACGAGTTCGTCCGGACCGTCACGGAGCTGGCCGGCGAGCACGTGCGGATCGAGCGGATCCACCACGACACCGCCCTCGAGGTGCCGTTCAGCGGCGACTTGGTGGACCGCATGGTCGAGTCGCTGCTGGCCGAGGACCCGGACGCCACCGTGCTCCCGTACACGCTGTCCGGCGGCACGGACAACAAGTCGCTGTCTCGGCTGGGCATCAAGGGCTACGGCTTCGCGCCGCTGCGCCTGCCGGCCGACCTCGACTTCGCCGGCATGTTCCACGGCGTCGACGAGCGCGTGCCCACCGACGCGCTGCGCTTCGGCACCCGCGTGCTCGACCGGCTCCTGCGGACCTGCTGAGCGGCTACGGGCGCGCGTCGAGGACGACGCAGCAGCGGTCGGGCCGCGGCTCGAGCCGGGCGTCGAGCCGGTCGGGTGCGATCCCGTCGGCGAGCGCCGCGACGAGGCAGCGGTTCGCCCCGCAGAGGAGCTCGGTGTGCACCTGGGCGAGCGCGTGGAACGGGCAGTTGTGCAGGTCGACGTGGTCCTCGGTCCGGCGCGGCTCGTAGCCGTGCTCGGCGAGCACGCGGACGGCCGTGCCGAGCGCGTCCCCGTCCGATCCCGTCGGCGCGGCCGCCCGTCCGGCCGCCTCGCCGTACGCCGCGAAGGCCCCGTTCACCGCGTCGATCACCGGCGTCCCCGATCGCGCCGACTCCGCGACGGCGTCGCCCAGCAGCCGCGCCGCGAGCTCGTACTCGCGGTCGGGGAGCGAGATCGCGATCTCGCGGGCGGCGCGCCGGTAGAGCGTGGCCGGCCGGCCTGCGCCGGGACCTGACCGACCGGTGAGCCGGGCGTGGCTGGTCTGCAGCAGACCGTCGGAGGCGAGCCTGTCCAGGTGGAACCGGGCCTGGTGCCGCGGGATGCCGACGCCCTCGGACGCCTGGTCCCGGCTGACGGGCTCGGGCTGGGCGCAGACGAACCGGTAGAGGGCGAGCCGCACGGGGTCCGCGAGCGCTCCGACGGTCTCGGCGTCGGCGGCGAAGGTGCCGGTGTGCGTGCCTCCCATGACCTTGACACTACCGGCGGAAGTTTCTAACGTACAGAAAAGCGTCCGATAGAAATGAGGCCCCGCGGTGACCCTCGCCCCGACCCGCACCGACGTCGCGACAGAAGCAGCGCGGGCGTTCCTCGAGGCGCTCGGCGTCCCCTGCGACAGCCCCGGGACCGAGCAGAGCCCCCGCCGCATGGCCGAGGCGTACGCGGCGATGCTCACGCCCCGCCCGTTCCAGATGACGACGTTCCCCAACGACGAGCAGTACGACGAGCTGGTGGTCGTCCGCTCGATCCCGGTCCAGTCGTTGTGCGAGCACCACCTGCTGCCCTTCGTCGGTGTCGCCCACGTGGGCTACCTGCCGGCGGGTCGGATCCTCGGCCTGTCCAAGTTCGCTCGGGTGGTCGAGATGTTCGCGCGTCGCCCCCAGGTGCAGGAGCGCCTCACCCGCCAGGTGGCGGACTGGATCGACGCGCAGCTGGCACCCCAGGGCGTCGGCGTCGTCATCGAGGCCGAGCACCTGTGCATGACCATGCGAGGAGTGCGCGCGGGCGGGGCGGTGACGACGACGTCGGCATTGTCCGGCGTCCTGCGCGACTCGCCGTCCAGCCGCGCCGAGTTCCTCGCCGCGGTGCGTTCGTAGGGGGTCGACATGGCAGGAACCGTCGTCGTCGGAGCGGGGCTCGCCGCGGCGCACGTCGTCGCGACGCTGCGCGAGCAGGGGTACGACGCCCCGGTCACCCTCGTCGGCGACGAGGGTGACCGCCCCTACGAACGACCGCCGCTGTCCAAGAGCTACCTGCAGGGGGCATCACCGCGCGAGGACGTCTTCGTCCACGAGCCCGGCTGGTACGCCGAGAACGAGGTGACCACCCGGTTCGGCACTGAAGCGACCGCGATCGACCGGGCGGCGCGCACCGTCGCCCTCGCGGACGGTTCCGCACTCGGCTACGACCAGCTGGTGCTGGCCACCGGATCGAGCCCGCGCACCATCGACGTGCCGGGGGCGGGGCTCGACGGCGTCCACACGCTCCGCCGGCTGACCGACAGCGACGCCCTGCGCCACGAGCTGGCCGCGCGGTCACGCCTGGTGGTCGTCGGCGGCGGGTGGATCGGGCTGGAGGTCGCGGCGGCCGCGCGGCTGGCCGGGCTCGACGTGACGGTTCTCGAGTACGCCGCCCAGCCGCTGCTGCGCGTGCTCGGCCCGGAGCTCGGTGCGTTCTTCGCCACCCTGCACCGGGACCACGGGGTGGACGTGCGCACGGGCGTCGGGGTCGCGGGGTTCGAGGGCTCCGGCGGTCGGGTCACGGGCGTCCGCGTGGGCGGCGACCTCGTGCCCGCCGACACGGTGCTGGTCGGTGTCGGCGCGGGACCGAACGTGGGGCTCGCAGTGCGGGCGGGCCTCGCGGCGGACGCCGCGGCCGGGATCACGGTCGACGAGCACCTGCGCACCTCCGACCCGGCGGTGCTCGCGGCGGGCGACGTGGCGAACGCCCACAACACCGCCCTCGGGCGCAGCCTGCGCGTCGAGCACTGGGACAACGCGATCAGACAGGGCGTCCTCGCAGCCCGGTCGATCCTGGGGCAGGACGCCGTCTACGACTGGCAGCCGTACTTCTACACCGACCAGTACGACCTCGGCATGGAGTACGTCGGGTATGCCGACGCGGACGACACCGTCGTCATCCGTGGAGACCGGGGCACCCGTGAGCTCATCGCGTTCTGGCTGCGGGACGGGCGCGTCCGTGCCGCGATGAACGTCAACGTCTGGGACGTCAACGAACAGCTGCGCGGCCTCGTCGGCCGGGAGATCGCGCCCGACCGGCTCACCCGGCAGGACGTGCCGCTCGACGAGCTCTAGTCCGAGGTCTCCGCCAGGGTGCTGCGCACGCGGATGACCTTGCGACGCAGCCAGACCTTGCGCTCGCCCCCGGCGAACAGCAGCGTCCGTGACAGCTCCCACCGACCCAGCTCCGCGTGCTCGGTCAGCATCCGCCGCGCGTCGTTCCGGGAGGTCGTCGCCGGGATCCGGAGCACGCGGTACTCGTACTGACCGCCTTGCGCGACCCAGTCGGGCCGCTTCGTCCCTGTCTGACTCGAAGCCATCGACCACCCCGTCCCGCGCGCTCTGCGCCCACGTCTCACTGCTGGTGCCGAAGAACCTTACGCGCTGCCATTGTGCCTCGCGTAAGGCTACGGTCATCGCATGACCGTCGACCCGCGTGCCGCGCTGGACCGCCTGATCGCAGCCCTCGAGGCCCACTACACCGCCGTCGCCGCGCCGCACGGCGAGGACGACCCCGCGGTCGACGACGCCTACGACATCCTGGCCGACGCGTTCGAGGTGTACGACGACGCCCTCGGCACCGTGCACGGCGAGGCCACGCCGTTCTACCTCGCCGAGGAGGACGACGGCGACGACGAGGACGACGAGGACGAGGACGAGGACGACGAGGACTACGACGACGCGGACGTCGACGACCTGGCCGACGAGACCACCACCCGCTAGAACCGCTCGGGGTACCCGAGCGTCGGCGCGCTGATCTCGTCGAGCGCCCGCCGGAGCTCGTCCGGGAGCACGAGGTCCTGGGCCGCCAGCGACCCTCGCAGCTGGGTCGCCGTCCGGGCGCCCACGATCGCCGAGGCGACACCCCGCGCCTGCACCCAGGCGAGCGCGACCTCCAGCGGCGTGCGCTCGAGCCCCTCGGCCGCGGTGGCCACGGCCTCGACGATCGTCGCCGACGCCCGCGCGAGGTAGGGCTCGACGAAGCCGGCCAGGTGGGGGGACGCCGCGCGCGAGTCCGCGGGGATGGTGCGCCGGTACTTGCCCGTCAGCACCCCGCGTCCGAGCGGGGACCAGGCGAGCACGCCCACACCGAGCGCGACTGCGGCCGGGACCACCTCGCGCTCGATGCCGCGCTGCAGCAGCGAGTACTCGGCCTCGACCGCGGTGAGGCCGACCTCGCCCTCCAGCAGGCTGGCCGCGCGGGCCACCTGCCAGCCGGCGTGGTTGGACAGCCCGACGTAGCGTGCGCGCCCGCTGGTGACGGCCAGCCGCAGCGCCGACACCGTCTCGTCGAGCGGGGTGCGCGGGTCGGGCGTCTGCACCAGCCACAGGTCCACGCGGTCGGTCCGCAGGCGCCGCAGGGACCCGTCGAGCGACGCGAGCAGCCCTCCGCGCGACGCGTCCACGACCCCGCCGTTGCTGGTGCGCCGGATGCCCGCCTTGGTGCAGAGCACGACCTCGTCGCGCGGGACGACGTCGTCGAGCAGCTCACCGAGCAGCTCCTCGGCGCCGCCGTCGGCGTAGGAGGCCGACGTGTCGATCAGCGTGCCGCCGGCGTCGGTGAAGTCCCGCAGCTGCTCCGTCGCGTCGTGCGCGTCGGTGTCGCGGCTCCAGGTCATCGTGCCGAGCCCGAGCCGGGAGACCCGCAGACCGGTGCGGCCCAGGTGGCGCTGTTCCATGAGGCGCAACACTAATCGGCGCGCGCGTGTCATCCGCGGCAACGCACCCCGGCTATCGTTCCGGTCGTGACTGAGGCCATGGGACTGGGTGAAGCGATCCTTCTGGGGCTCGTGCAGGGGTTGACCGAGTTCCTCCCGATCTCGTCGAGCGCGCACCTGCGCATCGTCGGTGACCTCATGGGGTCCGATCCCGGGGCGGCGTTCACGGCGATCACCCAGCTCGGCACCGAGACGGCGGTGCTCCTGTACTTCCGGCACGACATCGTGCGCATCGCGACGGCATGGTGGCGGGCGCTGCGGGGTGGTTACGGCACCGACTGGCGGTCGCGGGCGGGGATGCCGGCGGGGCAGACGGCCGACCACGACGCCCTGATGGCCTGGTTCATCGCCCTCGGGTCTCTGCCGATCGTCATCCTGGGTCTGCTGTTCCAGGACGCGATCGAGCAGACGTTCCGCAACCTGTGGCTCATCGCGCTGACCCTCGCCGGCTTCGCGCTCGTGCTCGGCTGGGCCGACGGACGGGGCGCCAAGCAGCGCGAGCTCAGCCAGCTCACCGGCCGGCACGCGGTCCAGTTCGGCTTCTGGCAGGCGCTCGCGCTCATCCCCGGGGTGTCCCGCTCCGGCGGCACGATCACCGGCGGGCTGCTCATGGGCTACACCCGGTCGGCGGCCGCGCGGTACTCGTTCCTGCTGGCCATCCCCGCCGTGTTCGGTTCCGGGCTGTTCCAGCTCGCCAAGAGCGTGGACGACTTCGGCAAGGGCGGCACGCCCGGCTTCGGGGCGACCCTCGTCGCGACGCTCGTCGCCTTCGTCGTCGGGTACCTCGTCATCATCGTGTTCCTGAAGATCGTCTCGACCTTCAGCTACAAGCCGTTCGTGTACTACCGGCTCGGCCTCGCCGCGCTGGTCGTGATCCTGCTGCTCACCGGCGCGCTCGACGCCAACAGCGCGCCCGTCACGACGTAGGGGCTCAGAGCCAGCCGGACCGGCGGAACAGCCGGTAGAGCGTGAAGCAGACGCCGCCCATCACGGCGATCGCCAGCGGGTACCCGAACGTCCAGGACAGCTCCGGCATGTGGTGGAAGTTCATCCCGTAGATGCTGGCGACGAGGGTCGGCGCCGCCGCGATGGCCGCCCAGGACGAGATCTTGCGGACGTCCTCGTTCTGCCGGACCGACACCTGCGACAGGTGCACCGAGAGCATGTCGCCCAGCAGGTCGTCGTAGCCGTCGAGATGCTTGTCGAGGCGGTCGACCCACGCGACCGCGCGGCCCAGCCACGGCTGGGAGTGCCGGCGCTCGCGGGACTCCTCGGCCTCGGCGATGAGCTCCGGCAGCACGGACGTCACCGGGCCGAGCGCGCGGCGGGCCTCGGCGATCTCGCGCTTGAGGTCGTAGATCTTCTCGAGCGGGTTGTGGTGCCGGGTCGAGGAGAACACCAGCCGCTCGACGTCCGCCACCGCGTCGCCGAGCGCGATCTCCACGTCGGACGCCTCCGCGACCAGCGAGAGCACGACCGCGGCGAGCACCTGGTGGACGCCCTCGTCCGGCACCGGGTAGCCGCCGGTGAGCTTCTCCACCGCGTGCCCGATCACGTCGGCGTCGCCCAGCTCGCACATGAGGACGACGTCCTTGCCGACGACGCAGGTCAGCGCCCCCGTGTTCACGTCGTTCGTGGCCTCGACGAAGGAGAGCGTCGGCGCGGTCAGCACGAACTCGCCGTCCGGGGACCGGTCGAGCCGGGCACGCAACGGGTGGTCCGCCGACGCCGGGTGCGCGCCGGGCCCTTTGTGCAGCAGAAGGGCGATCGCGTGCTCACCGATGCCGTGCCGGCGGGCCGCGTCGGGCAGGTCGGCCATCGACCCGACGATCACCCACCGGGGACCCCTCGACGACTCGCCCGGCGCGCGCAGGGTCCAGCCGTCCGACGTCTTCACGCAGACGCGCTCACGGGGGTCGTCGATCGAGGTCTCGTGCGTCACCTGGGCATTGTGGACCTTGGGACGCGGTTAGGCTTCCGCCGTGCTCACCTGGCCCACCCCGTACATCCCGCAGCTCCCCGGACGAGGTCTCCCCGTGCAGGTGCGCGACTCCTCGACCGACCGGCTGGTGGTCGCGGCGGCCGGTCAGGACGCGACGCTCTACGTGTGCGGCATCACCCCGTACGACGCGACGCACCTCGGCCACGCCGCGACCTACGTCGCGTTCGACGTGCTGGGCCGCGCATGGCGGGACGCCGGCCACCGCGTGCGCTACGCGTCCAACGTCACCGACGTCGACGACCCGCTGCTGGAGCGCGCGGCGGCCACGGGCGTCGACTGGCGGGACCTGGCTGCCGAGCAGACCGCCCTGTACGCCGAGGACATGACCGCGCTGGCCGTGATCCCGCCCGACGTGTACTCCGGCGTGGTCGAGGTCATCCCCGCGGTCGTCGAGGCCGTCGAGGTGCTGCTCGCCGCAGGGGCGGCCTACCGGGTCCCCACCCCCGACGCGCTCGTCGACGACGGCTTCGGGGACGTGTACGCGGACCTCACGGCCGACATCGACTTCGGTGCGGTCGCCGGGCTCGACGACGACACCATGCGCACCCTCGCGCACGAGCGGGGCGGCGACCCGGACCGGCCCGGCAAGCGCGCACCGCTCGACCCGCTGCTCTGGCGGCGTGAGCGTGCCGGCGAGCCCGCCTGGGACGGCGGCTCGCTCGGTCGCGGTCGGCCGGGCTGGCACATCGAGTGCGCGGTCATCGCGCGGGACGCCCTCGGGCTGCCTTTCGACGTCGAGGGCGGCGGCTCCGACCTGCAGTTCCCGCACCACGAGATGAGCACCTCGCACGCCCGGCTGCTCGACCAGGGCCAGGGCGCCCGCGTCCACCTGCACACCGGGATGGTCGGGCTCGACGGGCACAAGATGAGCAAGTCGCGGGGGAACCTCGTGCTGGTCTCCCGCCTGCGCGAGGAGGGCGTGGACCCCATGGCCGTACGCGCGGCCATCCTGGCGCACCGCTACCGCGACGACTGGGACTGGACGGACGAGTCCCTGCGCTCGGCGCAGGAGCGGATCGAGCTCTGGCGCCGCGCGGTGTCGGGCAACGGGGGACCGGACGCGGACAGCACGCTCGCGGGCGTCCGTGCGGCACTCGCCGACGACCTCGACACCCCGACCGCGCTGGCCCTGATCGACGACTGGTCGCACCTGTCGCTGGCAGGCACGGCCGACCCGGTCGAGGGTGCTCCCGGCGTGATCAGCCGCACCCTCGACGCCCTGCTGGGCATCCGCCTCTAGCCGCCGGTGCCCTTGTCGCGGCGGCGCAGGTAGCGCTCGAACTCCTGCGCGATCGCCTCGCCGCTCGCCTCCGGCAGGTCGGCCGTGTCCTTGGCCTCCTCGAGCTGGTGCACGTACTCGCCGATCTCCGAGTCCTCCGCGGCCAGCTCGTCGACACCGTGCTGCCAGGCGGCGGAGTCGTCGGGCAGCTCGCCCAGGGGCACCGGCTCGCCGAGCAGCTGCTCGAGGCGGTGCAGGATCGCGAGCGTGGCCTTCGGCGACGGCGGGTGCGCGACGTAGTGGGGGACGGCCGCCCACAGGGACATGGACCGCAGGCCGCGCGCCGCGGCCTCGTGCTGGAGGACCCCGACGATGCCCGTCGGCCCCTCGTACGTGTTGGGCTCGAGCCCGAAGACGTCGCGGACGTCGGCGTCCTCGCTGGTGGCGTTGACGGGGATCGGGCGCGTGTGCGGGACGTCGGCCAGGAGGGCGCCGACCGTGACCACGGTGTCGACGCCGAGCCCGGCGGCGATGTCGAGCAGCTCGGTGCAGTACCGGCGCCAGCGCATGGAGGGCTCGATGCCGTGCACCAGGACCACCCGCCGCCCGCTGACGGGGGTGGTCGCGACGGCCACCGCGGTGGTCGGCCAGGTGATCTCGCGGCGGCCGTCCAGGCCGGGCCCCACCACCGGCCGGTTGACCTGGAAGTCGTGGTACTCCTCGGGATCGAGCTCGTCGACCTGCTCGGCGTCCCACACCTCGTGCAGGTGCTCCAGAGCCTGCGTCGCCGCGGATCCTGCGTCGTTCCAGCCCTCGAACGCGGCGAGGAGGACGGTCTCGCGGGCGGGGAGGTCCGCCGGTGGGGTCTCGCTCATCCGTCCAGCCTAGAGCGACTCGGAGCGACGACCCCGGACGGGCGTGCCCGCTCGCGCGTCGGCGACGGGAGAGCGGGCTCGTACGATGGAGCGATGCCCCGCGCCTTCGCCGACCTCACGCTGCCCGCCGCCGTCCTGTGGGACATGGACGGGACGCTCATCGACACCGAGCCCCACTGGATCGGCGCCGAGACCGAGCTCGTCGAGGCCCACGGCGGTGTCTGGACGCACCAGGACGGCCTGTCGCTGGTCGGTAACCCGATGCTCGCGTCCGCCGCGCGGCTGCAGGAGCGGGGCGTCGACCTGTCCGCCGACGCGATCGTCGACTTCCTCAACGACCGCGTGGCCGCCGCCGTTGCCGCGGGGATCCCGTGGCAGCCGGGGGCTCAGCAGGTGCTCGCCGACCTGCGCGATGCCGGGGTGCCCATGGCGCTGGTCACCTCGTCCTTCCGGATGCTCGCCGAACCGTTCGCGGCGGCCGCGGGGATGTTCGACGTCGTGGTGAGCGGCGACGAGGTCTCGCAGCCGAAGCCGGACCCCGAGCCGTACCTGACCGCGGCGCGGCTGCTCGGTGTGGACATCGCGGACTGCGTCGCCGTCGAGGACTCGCACGCCGGCATCGCCAGCGCGCTCGCGTCGGGCGCTCGCACGGTGGCGATCGAGGTGCTGCAGGCGGTCGCCCCGCAGCCCGGGCTGAGCCGGATCGCGTCGCTGACGGACCTCACGCTCCCCGCCGTGGCGCGCATGGTGCGCGGCGACGTGCTCGACCTGCGCCGCGCGGGCTGACGAGCGCGCTCAGGCCGCGGGGACGACGCCGATCGACCGCTCCACCGCGCCGGCGGGGATCTCGGGCGGCGTGCCGCCGAACGCCGGGCAGAGCGCCTTGAACGAGCACCAGTCGCACAGCTTCGACGTCCGCGGACGCCAGTCCCCGGACCGGGCCGCGTCCTCGATGCCCGCCCAGATGGAGCGGACCCGCGCCTCGATGGTGGCCATCTCCGGCTCGGTGGGCTCGTGCGTGAGGATGACGCCGTCACCCAGGTACTCGAGCTGCAGGCGCTTGGGCAGCACCCCGCGGGTGCGCCAGATGACGTAGGCGTAGAAGCGCATCTGGAACAGCGCCGAGCTCTCGAACCCCGCGCGCGGCGACCGGCCGGTCTTGTAGTCGACCACCCGGACCCACCCGTTGGGCGCGACGTCGACCCGGTCGACGATGCCGCGCAGCAGCGGGCCGCCCTCGTCGAGCTCGGTGGACACCAGCAGCTCGCGCTCGCGCGGCTCGATCCGCGTGGGGTCCTCCAGCGTGAAGTACGTCGCCAGCAGCACCTCGGCGCTGGTCAGCCACTCGGCCAGGTCGGCCGGCTCCGCGAACAGCTCGCCGATCTGCGGGGAGCGCTCCAGGAGGGTCGCCCACTGGTCGGGGAGCAGCCCGTGCGCGGCCGCGAGGGTGCGCTCGGTGGCGGGCAGGTCGAAGAGGTGCTCGAGGACCGCGTGCACGAGCGTCCCGCGGGCCGCGGCCGAGCTAGGCGGCTCGGGGAGCCGGTCGATCACCCGGAACCGGAACAGCTGCGGGCATTGCAGGAAGTCGTTGGCGCGCGAGGGGGACAGCCCCGGACGCGACGGGGGACGCTCCGTGACGGCTTCCTCGACGGCGACCTCGATCGCCGTCTCCACCGCGTCGTCGACCGTCACGCCGAGGTCGGGCGAGACGTCGGGGGAGTCCTGGTCGAGATGCTGCACCGTCACCCCTCGAGCGTAGGCGCGACCGCCGACACGACCGGCCAGCGACCCACCTACTCTTGAGCGGTGAGCGCCTCCCGACCCCCCGCACGACGATCCTCAGGCTGGGTGATCGGTCGCGCCGTCGGCGCCCCGATCATCCTGGCCCCGAGCTGGCTCATCGCCGCGGTGGTCCTGACCCTCATCTTCGCCCCGACCGTCCGTGCCCGTTCCGAGAACCTCGGCGGGCTCGTGTACGTCGTCGCGCTCGGTTTCGTCGTCCTGCTGTTCGCCTCGGTCCTCGTGCACGAGCTGGCGCACGGGCTCATGGCGCGCGCCCGCGGACAGCAGCCGCGCGAGTTCGTGCTCACGCTCTGGGGAGGGCACACCGCGTTCGGCGGCGCCACCCCGACGCCGGGCAGCAGCGCGCTGATCGCGGTCGTCGGACCGATCGCGAACCTCGTGCTGGCCGGAGGGTTCCTCGCGGTCGCGCAGGGCGTGGACGAGCGGAGCCTCGTGGGGCTGCTCATCTGGTCCGGGTGCCTGACCAACGCGTTCGTCGGGCTGTTCAACCTCGTCCCCGGGCTGCCGCTCGACGGCGGCTACCTGCTCGAGGCGGCCGTGTGGGGGGCGACCAAGAACCGGCACACCGGGACTGTCGCCGCCGGGTGGGTCGGCCGGGGCGTCGCGATCCTCGTGTTCGCCTGGGCGCTCCTGCTGCCCCTGGCGCTGAACCAGCAGCCGGATCTCTACGACGTGGTCTGGGGCGCGCTCATCGGCGCGTTCCTGTGGTCGGGTGCCTCCGCGGCCGTGCGCGGTGGCCGGACGCAGCGGGCGGTCGGTCTGATCACCGTCAGCTCGGTGGGCCGCCGGGCGATCGGCGTCGGGCACACCGAGTCGATCGCGCACGCCGGGGCGCTCGCCGCGTCGGCCGGCGCCGAGGAGGTCGTCATCCTGTCGCCCGACGGACGACCCGCGGCCTACGTCGACCGTGCCGCGGCCGCGTCGGTGCCGCCGGACGTGGCCGGCACCACCCCGGTGACCGCGGTCGCCGTCCCGCTGCCCGGCGGAGCCGTCGTCGACGGGCTCCTCACGGGTCAGGAGCTCGTGTCCGCCGTCGGTCGCGCCACCGAGCACTCACCCGTGGTCGTCGCCATGGTGGACGGTCGGGTGGTCGGGCTGATCCGCGCGATGGACGTCGTCGCCGCCATCCGCTCCTAGACTCGGGCACCGTGAACCCCGACCAGACGTCCACCGGGGCCGCGCAACGCCGCGGCCTCCTCCGTGCGGGCGACCGCGTGCAGCTCACCGACCCGCGCGGGCGGCTGCACACGATCACGCTCGCCGAGGGCGCCTCGTTCCACACGCACCGCGGCTACCTGAGCCACGACCTGCTGCTCGGAGCGCCCGAGGGCTCGGTGGTCCGCAACACCGCCGGCATCGAGTACCTCGCGGTGCGCCCGCTGCTGGCCGACTACGTGCTGTCCATGCCGCGCGGCGCCGCCGTCGTGTACCCCAAGGACTCCGGCCAGATCGTCGCCATGGCGGACATCTACCCGGGCGCCCGTGTGATCGAGGCGGGCGTCGGCTCCGGCGCGCTGACCATGTCGCTGCTGCGCGCGGTGGGCGACGGCGGCTCGCTGCACTCCATCGAGCGTCGCGAGGACTTCGCGGCGATCGCCCGCGGCAACGTCGAGGGGTTCTTCGGCGGACCCCACCCGGCGTGGCAGCTGTCGGTCGGCGACCTGTCGGACGTCCTGCCGACCGTGGCCGAGCCCGGCACCATCGACCGCGTGGTGCTCGACATGCTCGCGCCCTGGGAGAACCTCGACGCGGTCGCCGAGGCGCTCGCACCCGGTGGCGTGTTCATCTCCTACGTCGCCACGACGACGCAGCTCTCGCGGCTGGCGGAGGACATCCGCAGCGACGGCCGGTACACCGAGCCGGAGGCGTGGGAGTCGATGGTGCGCGGCTGGCACCTCGAGGGGCTGGCCGTGCGTCCGCAGCACCGGATGATCGGGCACACCGGCTTCCTGATCACCACGCGACGGCTCGCGGACGGCGTCGAGGCGCCGCAGCGGCGTCGCCGGCCCGCCAAGGGCGCGTACCCGGTGGCCCCCGACGGCGCGCCCGCCGTGGACGACTCCGAGCTGTGGTCGCCGGAGGCGATGGGGGAGCGGCTGGTGTCCGACAAGAAGCTGCGCCGCGCGCGCCGCGACGTCGGCCAGGCGCCTCCCACCATCTGAACGGGCTCGCGCGCGTCGTGCGCCGACGGTTGACACTGGTGGTTAGGGTCATCGGACCAGCAGGCACAGCGCGGTGCACGGTGGACGGAGTGACGACCACGCACCATGCGGAACGGAGGCCGACGAGATGACTGATCCGGCAGCCCCTGGGCGGGACCTGCACCGCGAGCTCTCTCTGCTCGCGGCCAAGAACGAGCGGCTCAGCGACGCGCTCGTGGCCGCTCGTGAGCAGATCATCGACCTCAAGCGCCAGGTGGACGACCTGGCCAAGCCTCCCGGGACGTACGCGACGTTCCTCGGCTCACGTGCCGACGGCACCGTGGACATCGTGTCCTCCGGCCGCAAGATGCACGTCGGCGCCAGCCCGTCCCTCGACGTCTCGCGCCTCCAGCCGGGCCAGGAGGTCATGCTGAACGAGGCCCTGACCGTGGTCGAGGCCGGTGGCTACGAGGAGGTCGGCGAGCTCGTCACCGTGAAGGAGCTGCTGGGCACCGACCGCGCCCTGGTGGTCGGCCGCGGCGACGAGGAGCGCGTCGTGCGCTTCGCCGGCCAGGTCAGGGACGCGCACGTGCGCATCGGCGACGCGCTGACGATCGACTCGCGCAGCGGCTTCGTGTTCGAGGTCATCCCGCGCGCCGAGGTCGAGGAGCTGGTGCTCGAAGAGGTGCCGGACATCGACTACGAGGACATCGGCGGGCTCGGTCCGCAGATCGAGGCTATCCGCGACGCCGTCGAGCTCCCGTTCCTGCACCCCGAGCTGTTCCTCGAGCACGGCCTCAAGCCGCCCAAGGGCGTGCTGCTCTACGGCCCTCCCGGCTGCGGCAAGACGCTCATCGCCAAGGCGGTCGCGCACTCGCTGGCCGCCACGGCCGCCGCCGCGCGGGGCGAGGACACGGCGGACACCAAGAGCTTCTTCCTCAACGTCAAGGGTCCGGAGCTGCTCAACAAGTACGTCGGCGAGACCGAGCGGCACATCCGGCTGATCTTCGCCCGGGCCCGCGAGAAGGCGTCGCAGGGGCACCCGGTCGTGGTGTTCTTCGACGAGATGGAGTCGCTGTTCCGAACCCGCGGGACCGGCGTGTCCAGCGACGTCGAGACGACGATCGTGCCGCAGCTGCTCAGCGAGATCGACGGCGTCGAGCGGCTCGAGAACGTCATCGTCATCGGCGCGTCGAACCGCGAGGACATGATCGACCCCGCGATCCTGCGGCCTGGCCGTCTCGACGTGAAGATCAAGATCGAGCGACCGGACGCGGAGGGCGCGCGGGAGATCTTCGGCAAGTACCTGGTGCCGACGCTGCCCATCCACCCCGACGACATCGCCGAGCACGGCGGTTCCACGTCGGCGGCCGTCGAGGCGATGATCACGCGTGTGGTCGAGCGGATGTACACGGAGAGCGACGAGAACCGGTTCCTCGAGGTCACGTACGCCAGCGGCGACAAGGAGGTCCTGTACTTCAAGGACTTCAACTCCGGGGCGATGATCCAGAACGTCGTCGACCGGGCGAAGAAGTCGGCGATCAAGGACTTCCTGCAGAACGGTCAGCGCGGGATCCGCGTCGAGCACCTGCTGACGGCGTGCGTGGACGAGTTCCGCGAGAACGAGGACCTGCCGAACACCACCAACCCGGACGACTGGGCGCGCATCTCCGGCAAGAAGGGCGAGCGCATCGTCTTCATCCGCACGATCGTGCAGGGCAAGAAGGGCGCGGAGGGCTCGCGCACCATCGAGAACGTCACGAGCACGGGGCAGTACCTCTGACGGACGGATGTCCTGGCGCGCGGTCGCACCGTCCTAGGGTGGACGGGTGACCGTGYGCCGCGTGATGGGGATCGAGACCGAGTACGGGATCCTCCAGCCCGGACGTCCTCTGGCCAACCCCATGCTGCTGTCCAGCCACGTGGTCGCGGTGCACGCGGCGGCCCGCGAGGGTGCCCGCACCAAGGCGCGGTGGGACTACGACGACGAGGACCCGCTGCACGACGCCCGCGGGTTCCACCTGCAGCGCGCGTCGGCCCACCCGTCCCTGCTGACGGACGACCCGGAGAAGCCGGCGCCCTCCGGTGACGGGCCGCAGGCCCTGCCGCGCGCCACCACCGAGGAGTACGAGGACCCCGGCGCGGCGAACGTCATCCTCACCAACGGCGCACGCCTGTACGTCGACCACGCGCACCCGGAGTACTCGTCGCCCGAGGTCACCAACCCGCTCGACGCTGTGCGCTGGGACCGCGCCGGCGAGCGCGTCATGCTGGCGTCGGTGCGGGCCCTGGCGTCCACCGCCGCGCTGCCGGACGTCGCCCTGTACAAGAACAACGTGGACGGCAAGGGCGCCACCTACGGCATGCACGAGAACTACCTCGTCGACCGGGCCGTGCCCTTCAGCGACCTGGCGGCCCGGCTGATCCCGTTCTTCGTCACCCGCCAGGTGTTCACGGGGGCCGGCCGCGTCGGTCTCGGTCAGCGCGGCGAGGAGCAGGGCTTCCAGCTGTCGCAGCGGGCCGACTACGTGGAGGCCGAGATCGGCCTGGAGACGACGCTGCGCCGCCCGATCATCAACACGCGCGACGAGCCCCACGCAGACCCGGACCGGTGGCGGCGTCTGCACGTGATCATCGGCGACGCGACGATGCTCGAGGTGGCCACCTATCTGCGACTGGGCACCACGTCGCTGGTCCTGTGGCTCATCGAGCGCGCGGTCGCCGAGGGCGGTGCCGGGGGAGCGCTGGCTGCGATCGACCGGCTGACCCTGCGGGACCCCGTGCAGGCCGTCCACGTGGTCAGCCACGACCTGAGCCTCACCGCGCGCCTCGAGCTCACCGACGGGCGTCGGCTGACGGCCCTGGAGGTGCAGCGCGAGTACCTCGCGGCGGTGCGCACGGCGCTGGCTCACGTCGGCGACGAGCCCGACGCCCAGACGACGGACGTGCTGACCCGGTGGGAGTCCCTGCTCGACCGGCTGGACACGGACCCCGCGTCGTGCGCCCGGGAGGTCGAGTGGCTGGCCAAGCTCCGGCTGCTGGAGGGGATGCGCCGCCGCGACCGGCTGGCGTGGGACCACCCGCGGCTGGCGGCGATGGACCTGCAGTGGTCCGACGTGCGGCCCGAACGCGGCCTGTACCACCGGCTGGTCCAGGCCGGTGCGGTCGAGCTGCTGGTGACCCCCGAGCAGGTGGCCGACGCCGTGCTGCACCCGCCCCGCGACACCCGGGCGTACTTCCGCGGCGAGGCGGTCGCGCGGTACGGCGGCGAGATCTCCGCGGCGAGCTGGGACTCCGTCGTGTTCGACGTGCCGGGCGCGGCGACGCTCCAGCGGGTCCCGATGCGCGACCCGTTGCGCGGGACGCACGCGCACGTGGGCGAGCTCCTGGACCGGAGCCCCGACGCCACGGCCCTGCTCGACGCGCTCGGCGCGTAGCGACGCCGGCCGGCCGGCACGAGTTCGCCCGCTCGCTCGTCCGCACCGTGGGCGTCGGGACCGGGAGCGTCGGGAGATGGGCCTAGGGTGGGCGTCAGCACGTCGTCTGGCACCCCGGGAGGTCACCATGGCTGGTCAGGAACACGTACGCCCGCGCCGCGAGGACGCGGAGCCGGACGACGGCCCGGACACGCCCGCCCCGGCAGCGCCGAGCGCGCAGTCGCGGGACGCGGAGGTCGACGCGCTGCTCGACGAGATCGACGACGTCCTGGAGTCCAACGCCGAGCAGTTCGTGCGCGGGTTCGTGCAGAAGGGCGGTCAGTGACCGCCGATGAGCTCACACGACACGTCCGCTTCCGGGCGGCTGCCGCACGCGTTCACGACCCCCGGCTCGTCGTCGTTCGTGGAGTTCTTGTCCGGCCACGCCCCGCAGCTGCTGCCGGGTAACCGGCCGGCCGGAGAGGTGCACGCGCCGCACGGCACCACCATCCTGGCGCTCGGCTTCGAGGGCGGGATCGTCATGGCCGGTGACCGCCGCGCGACCATGGGGTCGATGATCGCGAGCCGGGAGATCGAGAAGGTCTTCCCGGCCGACGAGTACTCAGCCGTCGGCATCGCCGGCACCGCGGGGCTCGCCGTGGAGCTGGTCCGGCTCTTCCAGCTGGAGCTCGAGCACTACGAGAAGATCGAGGGCAGCCTGCTGTCGCTCGACGGCAAGGCGAACCGGCTCGCGACGATGATCCGCGGGAACCTGGGCATGGCCATGCAGGGGCTGGCGGTCGTCCCGCTGTTCGGCGGCTTCGACCTGGACCGTCGGCTCGGGCGGATCTTCTCCTACGACGTCACGGGCGGCCGGTACGAGGAGCACGACCACCACGCGGTCGGGTCGGGCTCCGTCTTCGCGCGCGGCTCGCTCAAGAAGCTGTGGCGGCCGGGGCTGGACGCCCCCGGTGCGATCCGCGTGGCCGTCGAGGCGCTCGTGGACGCGGCCGACGACGACTCGGCAACCGGCGGTCCGGACCACACGCGGGGGATCTGGCCGGTCGTCGCGACCGTCACGGAGTCCGGGTATCTGCGGGTCAGCGATGCCGACCTGGCCGCGGTCGCGGAGCAGGTCGAGCAGGAACGACGCCGCTCGCACGAGAGCCGTGGGGGTGCGCGATGAGCATGCCGTTCTACGTCTCGCCCGAGCAGCTGATGAAGGACCGGGCGGACTACGCGCGCAAGGGCATCGCCCGCGGACGGTCCGTCGTGGTCCTGCAGTACGACGACGGCATCGCGTTCGCCACCGAGAACGCGTCGCGCGCGCTGCACAAGATCTCCGAGATCTACGACCGGATCGGCTTCGCGGCCGTCGGCAAGTACAACGAGTTCGAGAACCTGCGGGTCGCCGGTGTGCGCTACGCCGACCTGCGCGGCTACTCCTACGACCGGGAGGACGTCACCGCGCGCGGGCTGGCCAACGCCTACGCGCAGACGCTCGGCACCTCGTTCACGACGGAGTCCAAGCCGCTCGAGGTCGAGATCGTCGTGGCCGAGGTGGGGCGGGCCCCGGCCGGCGACCAGATCTACCGGCTGGCGTACGACGGCTCCGTGACCGACGAGCACGGCTACGTCGTGATGGGCGGCCAGGCCGAACGGCTCGGCGGGCTGCTCGCCCAGGAGTGGCGTGCCGGGCTCACGCTGCCCGAGGTTCTCGCGCTCGCCGTGCGCACGCTCGGCTCACCGGCGGACGAGGGCGGCGAGGCGCGGACGATCCCCGCGGCGCAGCTGGAGGTCGCGGTGCTCGACCGGACGCGACTCCGACGCACCTTCCGGCGGTTGGCCGGGGCGCTGCTGGAGGACCTGCTGGACGCAGACTGA
Organism: Cellulomonas sp. P1_G12_2; assembly: GCF_056405535.1. Lineage (NCBI taxonomy): Bacteria > Bacillati > Actinomycetota > Actinomycetes > Micrococcales > Cellulomonadaceae > Cellulomonas > Cellulomonas sp. P1_G12_2. The sequence goes on from NZ_JBFUBX010000008.1 coordinate 98,514, forward strand.
GGACACCGGACCGGGCGACGGAGGGAGCACGGCGATGGACAGGCGGATCTTCGGCCTGGAGACGGAGTACGGCGTGACGTGCGCCGCCCAGGACGGTCGCGGGCTGTCGGCCGACGAGGTCGCGCGCTACCTCTTCCGCAAGGTCGTCGCCTGGGGTCGTTCGTCGAACGTGTTCCTGCGCAACGGGTCGCGCCTGTACCTCGACGTCGGCTCGCACCCCGAGTACGCCACCGCCGAGTGCGACGACGTCCGCCAGCTGGTCACGCACGACCGTGCGGGCGAACGGATCCTCGAGGGGCTCGTCGCGGACGCGCAGCAGCGGCTCGAGCACGAGGGCCTGCCCGGCACGATCCACCTGTTCAAGAACAACACCGACTCGGCCGGCAACTCCTACGGCTGCCACGAGAACTACCTGGTGCGCCGGCAGGGCGACTTCTCGCGGCTGTCGGACGTGCTGGTGCCCTTCCTCATCACGCGCCAGATCCTCACGGGCGCGGGCAAGGTGCTCACCACGCCGCGGGGGGCGGTCTACTGCCTGTCGCAGCGCGCGGACCACATCTGGGAGGCGGTCTCCAGCGCCACCACCCGGTCCCGGCCGATCATCAACACGCGCGACGAGCCGCACGCGGACGCCGAGCACTACCGCCGCCTGCACGTGATCGTGGGCGACTCGTCGATGTCCGAGACCACCACGATGCTCAAGGTCGGCACCACGGACCTGTTGCTGCGGATGATCGAGGCCGGCGTCCCCATGCGGGAGATGGCCCTGGAGAACCCGATCCGCGCGATCCGGGAGATCAGCCACGACCTCACGGGCATGCACCCGGTGACCATGGCGAACGGCCGGACGGTCACCGCGATCGACCTGCAGGAGGAGTACCTCACGCGGGTGACGGACTTCCTGGCCTCCGAGGGCGGTCCGAGCCCGGAGAACAAGCAGGTGCTCGACCTGTGGGAGCGCGGGCTGCGTGCGATGCGCACCGGCGACCTCACGCTCGTGGACCGCGAGCTGGACTGGGTGATCAAGTACAAGCTCATCGAGCGCTACCGCGCCAAGCACGACCTGGAGCTGTCCGACGTCCGGGTGCAGCGCCTCGACCTGGCGTACCACGACATCTCCCGCACCGAGGGCCTCTACAACCTGCTGGCCGCCAAGGGCATGGTCGAGCGCGTGACCACGGACCTGGAGATCTTCGAGGCCACCGCCGTGCCGCCGCAGACCACCCGGGCCAAGCTCCGGGGAGACTTCGTCCGGGCCGCGCAGGATGCCCGCCGTGACTACACCGTCGACTGGGTGCACCTCAAGCTCAACGACCAGGCGCAGCGCACCGTCCTGTGCAAGGACCCGTTCCGGAGCGTGGACGAGCGGGTGGACCGGCTCATCGAGTCCATGTAGGACGAGCGCCCAGGACGGCGCCGTACAGTGTGGCGGTCCTGCGCGATCGCGTGACGGACCCAGGAGCTGGAAGGAACGACGTGCGACGACTGCAGGGCCGAGCCCTGGTCGCCGGTCTGGCGATCGCGCTGATCACCCTCACCGGGTGCACCACCCCGGAGACCGAACCCGCCGCGGTCACGGTGTCGGGGGAGCCGGGTGAGGCGCCGACGATCACCTACGTCACGCCGTTGCAGGTCGACGCGACGCGCACGGAGCAGATCTGGCCGGGCACGGGCGCCGAGCTGGCCGAGGGAGCGCCGGTGCTCATCGACTTCTGGCTCGAGGACGCCACGGACGCGTCCCTGGTCAAGGAGAGCTACTCGTCCAACCCGACGGCGATGCTGCTGACGGAGGAGGACCTCGGCACGGACCTGTACGAGACGCTCCGGGGGCAGCAGGTCGGGGCACGGCTGCTCCAGGTGAGCCCGGGGAGCGGCTCGGGCGCGTCGGACTACCCGACCGTGACGGTCGTCGACGTGCTGCCCACCCGCGCGGAGGGTGAGCCCGTGCCGCCGGTCCCGAACCTCCCGGTGGTGACGCTGGACGCCTCGGGCGCCCCGTCGATCACCCCGACCGGTACCGAGCCACCGACGACCCTCGTCGCGCAGCCGCTGGTCCGCGGCTCCGGTGAGCAGGTCGGGGCGAGCGACGTCGTGACCGTGCAGTACACGGGCTTCGCCTGGACGACCGGAGAGGCGTTCGACTCCACGTGGTCGCACGGGCTCCCGGTCTCGTTCTCCCTGCAGGACGTCCAGGCCTGGGCCGAGGGCCTCGTCGACCAACCGGTCGGCAGCCAGGTCATGCTGGTCGTCCCGCCGACCTACGCCCTCGGCGTCACCGACAGCGAGGAGCTGGCAGGCCAGACGGTCGCCTTCGTGGTCGACATCCTGGCCACCGGGCACCCGGAGCAGGCTGCCGGCTAGCTCGAGGGCAGGACCTTCTGGATCGTGCTGAGATCGTTCCGGTCACCGTCGATCGTGATGTCGGCGGCGGCCCCGCGCCCGAGCAGGTAGAGCGCGAGCTCGCCGACCTCCCCGTGGACCACGACGGTGCCGTGATCGCCCTTCGGTGAGCGCAGGTGGTGCCGCACGCCGTCGCAGCGGACCAGGACGACGCCCACCGGGACGCTGCGCAGGCGCAGCCCTCCCGTCCGCTTGAGCTGGCTCCACAGGGCTTCGACGAGGTCGGGGTCCAGCTCACGCGCAGCCACCGGTCCGGCGCCCCGGCGCACGTCCTCGGTGTGCACGAAGAACTCGATGAGGTTGCTGGCCTCGGCGGCCCAGGCGGCCGGGTGCCACGCCGCGGGGCGGTCGGCCACCCGGGCCACCAGGTCCCGGTAGGTGCCCTCGGTGGTCGCCTGGTCGGCGAGCGCGGCGATCCTGCGCTCGGCGAGGGCCGCGAGGGCGGGCACGGCGATCCCCGCACCCACCACGGGGTTGCGCTCCCGCAGCACCACGTGCGCGGCGAGGTGGCGCGCCTGCCAGCCCTCGCAGAGCGTCGGTGCGTCGGGAGCGACGTCGCGGAGGGCCTGCGCGAGCTGCTCGCGTTCGATCTCGTGCCAGGTCATCCCCGCAGGATCGCACGCGAGCAGGGGCGACGCGTGACGGGTAAGCGCTCGCACCACCGTGAGAGGATGACGGCACCCCCACAGCTCCACGGAAGGTCCTGTCGTGCCCTCGCGAGACGCGTCACCGCCGTCGGTGGCACTCACCGGCTCCGTCCCTCGTCGAGCGTTCCAGCTCATCGGCCGGGGGATGCGCGCCCACCCCGGCACCTACGCCCTGGCTGTGGGCACCTCGGCCGTCTTCGGGGTGCTCACCGTGGTGGTGAGCCGTGTGCTCGGCGCCGTGACCGACCAGGTCGTCGTCCCCGCGCTGGCGGGATCGGCGCAGGCGCGCGACCGGATCTGGCTGGCGGGCCTGGCGATCGCCCTGGTCGCCGTGACGCTCGCGGTGACGGTCGCCGGGCGGCGCATGTTCGCGGGCAAGGGGTTCGCGCTGATCCAGGAGGACCACCGCGCCGCGGTGACGCGGCAGTACCTGCGCCTGCCCATGTCGTGGCACCGGCAGCACCCCACCGGTCAGCTCCTGTCGAACGCCAGCGCGGACGTGGAGGCCGCGACCTCGATCTTCAACCCGCTGCCGTTCGCGATCGGCGTCGTGGTGATGCTCGTCGTGGCCACCGTCGAGCTGCTGCGCACCGACGTCTGGCTGGCGCTGGCGGCGCTGGTGGTGCTGCCGCTCGCGGTCATCGCCAACGTGGTGTTCCAGAACCGGATGTCACCGGCGGCGATCCGCGCGCAGCAGCTGCGCGCGGAGGTCGCGGACATCGCGCACGAGAGCTTCGAGGCGGCTGTGCTGGTCACGTCGCTCGGCACGGAGGCGCGCGAGGAGGCCAGGTTCGCGGAGCGGGCCGAGCAGCTGCGTGACGCCAACGTCCGGGTGGGCGTCGTGCGGGCGCTGTTCGACCCGGTGATCGACCTGCTCCCCAGCATCGGCACGCTGCTCGTGCTGGTCGTCGGCACGGTGCAGATCCGCGCCGGGCGGGTGGAGACCGGGGACGTGGTCGCGGCTGCGTACCTGCTCACCCTGCTGGCGGTGCCGGTCCGCGCCTTCGGCTGGGTGCTCGGTGAGCTGCCCCGGGCGCTCGTCGGCTACGACCGGATCGCCCGCGTCATCGACTCGCACGGTGCCCTGAGCGTGGGGAGCACGCCGTGGGCGCCGTCCGGGGGAGCGCGCGTCGAGCTGCGGCACGTGGGCCTCTCGGTCCCGCTGCCCAGCGGCGGCGAGCTGGAGCTGCTGCACGGGATCGACCTCGACGTGCCCGCGGGCCGCACGATCGCGGTGGTCGGCCCGACCGGTGCCGGCAAGACGACGCTCGTGTCGCTGGTGAACCGGCTGTACGACCCGTCGCACGGCTCGGTGCACGTCGACGGCCTCGACCTGCGTGACGTCCGTCCTGCCGACCTCGCGCGGCACGTGGCGCTCGTCTCGCAGTCCACGTTCGTTTTCGAGGACACCGTGCGCTCCAACGTCACGCTGGCCGACGACGGCGAGCCGGGCTCCCCGGACGACGACGCCGTCTGGGCCGCGCTGCACCTGGCACGGGTCGACGACGTCGTCCGCGCGCTGCCCGGAGGTCTGGACGCCCCCCTCGGGGAGCGGGGAGCCAACCTGTCCGGCGGCCAGCGGCAGCGTCTGGCGCTCGCCCGCGCGCTGGTCCGGAACCCGTCCGTCCTCGTCCTGGACGACGCGACGTCGGCCGTCGACCCGCGCATCGAGCAGGCGATCCTGCGCGGCCTGCGCGGCGACGGCGAGGCGTCGAGCCCGACGGTGCTCCTGGTCGCCTACCGGATGTCGTCCGTGCTGCTGGCCGACGAGGTGGTGCACGTCGACGGTGGCCGCGTGATCGACCGCGGCACGCACGACGAGCTGCTGGAGCGCGACCCGGGCTACCGCGAGCTGGCGACCGCGTACGAGCAGGAGACCGCGCGCCGTGCCGCGGAGGTCGCCGACGAGGAGGCCCTCGAGGTCGTGGAGGAGCGGGCATGAGCGAGCAGAGCCCGGAGAACCGCCTCGCCCCGGCCAGCACCCTCGGCGTGCTCGCGACGCTGCGCCGCGGGATCCAGGTCTCCCCGCAGCTGCTCGTCGGCTGGCAGGTCACGGTGCTGCTCGCCGTCACCGCGTCGATCGGCCGCGTGCTCGTGCCCATCGCCGTGCAGCAGACGGTGGACACTGGGATCCTCGCCGACGGTGGACCGGACGTGCCGCGCGTCGTGGCGCTCGCCGGCCTGGCCGCGCTGGGCCTGCTGCTCGGCGCCGTCTGCTCGGCCTACGTCAACGTGCGGCTCTTCCGCTCGAGCGAGAGCGGGCTCCTCGCCCTGCGCACCCGCGCGTTCCGGCACGTGCACGACCTGTCGGTGCTCACGCAGAACACCGAGCGGCGCGGGTCGCTGGTCTCGCGGGTGACCTCCGACGTCGACACGATCTCGTTGTTCGTCCAGTGGGGCGGCATCATGCTGCTCGTCTCGGTCCTGCAGATCGCCGTGGCGACCGTGCTCATGTCGGTCTACTCCTGGCAGCTGACCCTGATCGTGTGGGCGGGCTTCGTTCCTCTGTTCCTGGTCCTGCAGCCGCTGCAGAAGCGCGTCAACGCCCGCTACACCGCAGTGCGGGAGCGCGTCGGCGCGATGCTGGGCTCCATCTCGGAGGCCGTCGTCGGCGCCGAGACGATCCGCTCGTACGGGGTGGCCGGGCGCACGCAGCGTCGGATCGACGCGGCGATCGGTGCCACCCGCGCGTCGATGGTGCGCGCGCAGAACCTGGTTGCCGCCGTATTCTCCAGCGGCGTGCTGGTGGCGAACCTGGTACTCGCCGTGGTGGTCGTCGCGGGCACGTACCTGGGCATCGCCGGGGAGATGTCCGTCGGGCGGCTGCTGGCGTTCCTGTTCCTCGTGCAGCTGTTCACCGGGCCCGTGCAGATGGCGACGGAGATCCTCAACGAGCTGCAGAACGCGGTCGCCGGGTGGCGCCGGGTGCTCGGCGTGCTGGAGACGCCCATCGAGGTGGTCGACGCGGGCGCCTCGGGAGTGCCCAGTCCCCGTGGGCCCGCGCACGTCGAGCTGCGCGACGTCGGCTTCGCCTACCCGGACGGTCCGCCGGTGCTCCGCGGCGTCGACGTCGCGATCCCCGCGGGGGCGTCGGTGGCGGTCGTCGGTGCGACCGGCTCGGGCAAGACGACCATCGCCAAGCTGGTCGCGCGGTTCATGGACCCGACGAGCGGCTCGGTGCTGCTCGACGGGGTGGACCTGCGCGACATCCCCGTCGCCGACCTGCGGCGCCGGGTGGTGCTCGTCCCGCAGGAAGGGTTCCTGTTCGACGGCACGCTCGCGCAGAACGTGGCGTACGGCCTCCGGCACGAGGACGGGACGACGGCCGCGCAGGACGACGACGTGCGGATCCGTGCGGCGGTCGAGGCGCTCGGTCTGGACGGCTGGGTGGACGAGCTCGCCGACGGCCTGGACACCCCGGTCGGCCAGCGCGGCGAGTCGCTGTCGGCGGGGGAGCGGCAGCTCGTGGCCCTTGCGCGTGCCTACCTGGCCGAGGCGGACCTCCTGCTCCTCGACGAGGCCACGTCCGCGGTCGACCCGGCGACCGAGGTCCGGATCGCACGTGCGCTCGACTCCCTCACGCGCGGGCGCAGCACGCTGACCATCGCGCACCGGCTGTCGACGGCCGAGGCGGCGGACACGGTGATCGTGGTCGACGCGGGCCGTGTGGTCGAGGTCGGGCACCACGACGAGCTCGTCGCGCGCGACGGGCACTACGCGGCGATGCACGCCGCCTGGGTGTCGCAGACGCGCTGACCGTGGACGGGTCCGTGCCCGTCGCTGCTGCGTGGCAGGATCGGGACGTGCCTTCCAGCCCCACCGAACCCCTCCTCGATCCCGCCGTCGCCGAGCGCCTGAAGCGCGACGAGCACGGCCTGGTGGCGGCGATCGTGCAGCAGCACGACTCGCGCGAGGTCCTCATGCTCGGCTGGATGGACGACGAGGCGCTGCGCCGCACCCTGGCCACCGGCCGGGTCGTGTTCTGGAGCCGGTCGCGCCAGGAGTACTGGCGCAAGGGCGACACGTCCGGGCACGCGCAGTACGTGAAGGCCGTGAACATCGACTGCGACGGGGACGCGCTGCTGGTCGAGGTGGACCAGGTGGGCGCTGCCTGCCACACCGGCGCCCGCACGTGCTTCGAGGCGGGCGGCCCGCTGCCCGTCGTCGTCGGATCCCGTCCCACCGAGACCGGAGGACCCCTGTGACCGCCCCCGCCGTCCCCACCGACGTCACCGTCGCCGTGGTTCCCTGGGGGAGCACGTGGCCGTCGCTCGAGGCCTTCCGCGGGCTCGCGCGCGACCGCCGGGTCGTCCCTGTCGTACGCCGGCTGCTCGCGGACGACGTGACGCCCGTCGGCCTGTACCGCACGCTCGCCGACGGGCGGCCAGGGACGTTCATCCTCGAGTCGGCCGAGGCCGACGGGAGCTGGGACCGCTACTCGTTCGTGGGCGTGCGGTCCCGCGCCACCCTGACCGTCCGCGACGGCTCGGCGGTCTGGGTCGGAGACGTCCCGGTCGGGGTCCCGACCGAGGGCGACGCCCTGGACGTGCTGGAGCGCACGCTGGACGCGCTGCGCACCCCGTCGATCGCGGGACTGCCGCCCCTGACCAGCGGGCTGGTCGGCGCGCTCGGGTGGGACATCGTGCGGCACTGGGAGCCGACCCTGCCCGCGAACGCCCCCGACGAGCTGGGCGTCCCAGAGCTCACGCTGCTGCTGGCCACCGACCTCGCGGTGGTCGACCACCACGACGGTTCGGTCTGGCTGATCGCGAACGCCATCAACTTCGACGACACCGACGAGCGCGTGGACGACGCGCACGCGGACGCGGTCGCCCGGATCGACGCGATGGAAGCGGCGCTGCTGCAGCCCGCCGAGTCGGCCGTCGCGGTCCTGGCGGACGTCGCCGAGCCCGAGCTCGCGTTCCGGACCACGCGCCAGGAGTTCGAGGACGCCGTGCGCACAGGCCAGGAGGCCATCCACGAGGGCGACGTCTTCCAGGTGGTCATCTCGCAGCGGCTCGACCTGGACTGCCCGGCGGAGCCGCTCGACGTCTACCGCGTCCTGCGCACCATCAACCCGAGCCCGTACATGTACTACCTGCAGCTGCAGGACGCGGACGGCCGGGACTTCGCGGTCGTCGGCTCCAGCCCGGAGACGCTCGTGAAGGTCACGTCGGGGCGGGTCGTCACGTTCCCGATCGCCGGGTCGCGACCCCGCGGCGCCACGCCCGACGAGGACCGCCGCCTGCAGGACGAGGTCCTGGCCGACCCCAAGGAGCGGGCCGAGCACATCATGCTGGTCGACCTGTCCCGCAACGACCTGGTCAAGGTGTGCGAGCCGGCGAGCGTCGAGGTCGTCGAGTTCATGGCGGTCAAGCGCTACTCGCACATCATGCACATCTGCTCGACCGTCGTCGGTCGGCTGCGCGAGGGCGCGACGGCCCTGCAGACGCTCGTCGCCACCTTCCCGGCGGGCACGCTCTCGGGCGCTCCGAAGCCGCGCGCGATCGCGCTCATCGACGAGATCGAGCCCGCCCGACGGGGCATCTACGGGGGCACCGTGGGGTACTTCGACTTCGCCGGGGACATGGACATGGCGATCGCCATCCGGACCGCCCTGATCCGGGACGGGCGCGCGAGCGTGCAGGCCGGCGGCGGGATCGTCGCGGACTCGGTGCCGGCGCTGGAGTACGAGGAGTCGCGCAACAAGGCCGCGGCTGCCGTCCGGGCGGTGCAGATCGCCTCCCGGCTGCGGCGGGCGGGCGCGTGACGGTTCCGGCGCACGCCGCCCGGTCGCGTCCGTCGGGACGTGGCCGTGCCGCCGGGCTGCTGCTCCTGCTCGCCGGCCTGACCGCCCTCGTCGCCGTGCCCACGTGGTTCACGACGACCGGCATGACCGCGCTGCAGGGAACGGTGACCGTGCAGGCCGCGGGCTCCCAGGTGGCACCGGCGATCCTCGCGGCCGCGGTCGCGATCCTCGCCGCGGTGGCCGCCGTGGGGCTGGTCGGTCGCGTCGGGCGCTGGGTGGTCGCCGCCGTCGTCGTCGCGTGCGGGGTGCTCGTCGTCGGGACGACGCTCGGTGTGCTCGGCGACCCGGAGGGTGCAGTGATCCCCGTCGTCGCGGCGGAGACCGGGGTGGGCAAGCTCGCCGGACCGGTCACGACGAGCGTGTGGCCCTGGCTAGCCGTCGCGGTCGGGGTGCTCGACGTCCTCGCCGGGGTGTGGCTCGTGGTCGCGTCCCGTACGTGGTCCGGACCGACGCGGCGGCACGAGAACGTCGCCGGCGCGGCGGCACCGACCACACCCGACGAGCGGTCCGACTGGGACGCCCTCACCCGGGGCGACGACCCGTCCTGACGTGCGGTCCGACTCGTCCGTCGGGTGCCGGACGGCGTTCCGATGGTCGGATAGGGTTGGGCGCAGAACCGAGCACGGAGGGCACCCACTGATGGCTGACGACACCCTGGCGCACCGCGCACAGAACGCCACGACGACCGAGGCGATGCACCTGCCGCCGACGGCCGCACCGACCAACCACGGCAAGACGCTCGCCGCGTGGTTCACCACGTACGGCGTGGTCATCGCGTTCGTCGTCGCTGCCCTCGGCGTGCTGTTCGCGCAGGTGTGGCTGTTCTGGGTCGGCATGGCCCTGGTCGCCCTCGTGCTGATCGGCGGCAAGGCCCTGCAGGCCTCCGGCCACGGCCAGGGCGGCGCCAAGACGCGTGCCCGGCAGGCACGCACCGGCGGGCACTGACCCGCCCGTTCCACCGCCACCCGGGAAGCGGATGGCGCACGCGACCCAGGAGGACCGATGTCCACCCCCAACGAGCCGCAGAACCCGTACGGCAGCGGAGAGCCGCAGCCGCCGCAGGACCCCACCGGGGTGCCGCAGTACCCGGCAGCGCCCCCGCCGCCGCAGCCGCAGTACCCCGCGGCGCCGTACCCGGAGGCCGGCGGAACTCCTCAGTACCCCGCGGCCACGCCGTACGGGTCGGCTCCCGGCTACCAGCAGCCCGCTCCGGGGTACGGCGGCGCCTACGTGTACCCGAAGAACAGCCTCGCCGTCTGGTCGCTGGTCCTCGGCATCGCGTCGTTCGTGCTGTCGTGCGGGCTCTTCACCGGGATCCCCGCGGTGATCGTCGGCAACAACGCCAAGAAGGCCGTCGCTCGCGGCGAGGCGAACAACGGTGGCATGGCCACGGCGGGCGTCATCCTGGGCTGGATCGCGATCGTGCTCTCGGTGCTCGGGATCATCGTGTTCGCCGTGCTGTTCTCGAACGCGGACTTCCGCGACGCGTTCACCGACGGCTACAACTACTCCGACTACTGACGTGACGACCGTCGACGACGGTCCGCAGCCTCAGCCGACCGGCCCGCTCCCGACCGACGCACCCGCGCCGGCGGCGGCGGGCCGTCGTGCGTCGGTGCGCGGTCCGCTCGTCGCCGGGGCCGTCGTCGTCGCGGCGACCGTCGTGCTCGCGGTGCGGGACCCGCACGCGACCGGCAGCTACGGCGTGTGCCCGCTGTACACGCTCACCGGGCTGTGGTGCCCCGCGTGCGGTGGACTTCGTGCGACCCACGACCTGGCGCACGGGGACCTGGCGGCGGCGTGGTCGATGAACCCGCTCTGGGTGCTCGCCGTCCCGGTGGTGATCGCGCTCTGGGGTCGCCTGGTGGTGCTCCGCGCCCAGGGACGCGCGGTACGGCCGGCACCCGCACGGGCCGCGTGGGCGTTCCTGGCGGTGATCGTCGTGTTCGGGGTGCTGCGCAACGTGCCGGTGCTCGCGCCGTGGCTGGCGCCCTGACGGACCGGGGTGTCCAGTACGCGGCCTGTGGTCGGGGTCACTCGCGGACCGCCCTACGATGAGGCGCAGGGCCACAGCGGTGCTCGGCAGCGAGCAGAGTGGTCCGGAATCGACCGGGGGAGAAGGTGAGTTGTCGATGACCGTGCTGGACGACATCGTCGCGGGAGTCAGGCAGGACCTCGCCGTCCGGGAGCAGGCCACGCCGCTCGCGACGGTCAAGGAGCGGGCGCGCCGCCGCGAGTCGGCGATCGAGTGCGTGGGTCGCCTGCGTGCGGAGGACGCGGTCCGGGTGATCGCCGAGGTCAAGCGGTCCAGCCCCAGCAAGGGCGCACTAGCGACCATCAAGGACCCGGCGGCCCTGGCCGCCGAGTACGAGAAGGGCGGCGCCGCCGTCATCTCGGTGCTCACCGAGGAGCGCCGGTTCCACGGCTCGCTGGCCGACCTGGACGCGGTCCGCGCCCGGGTGGACATCCCTGTCCTGCGCAAGGACTTCATCGTCACGCCGTACCAGGTGTGGGAGGCGCGCGCGCACGGCGCCGACCTCGTGCTGCTCATCGTCGCCGCGCTCGAGCAGACCGTGCTCGAGTCGCTGGTGGAGCGGGTGCACTCCCTGGGCATGACCGCGCTGGTCGAGGTGCACGACGCCGAGGAGGTCTCCCGGGCCGCCGACGCCGGTGCGCGCGTGATCGGCGTGAACGCCCGCGACCTGCGCTCGCTCGAGGTGGACCGCACCACGTTCGCGCGCGTCGCCCCTGCCATCCCGTCGCACATCGTGAAGATCGCCGAGTCCGGGGTCCGCGGCCCGCACGACGTCATGGACTACGCCCGCGCCGGTGCCGACGCGGTGCTCGTCGGCGAGGCGCTGGTCACGGACGACGCCCCGCGCGAGTCGGTCGCCGACCTCGTGGCCGCGGGTGCGCACCCGTCTCTGCGGGCGGTGCGGCAGTGACCGGTCGGTCGACCGTCGGCCCGCTGTCGGACAAGCTGCTCGAGGCCACGGCCAGCGGTCCGCTGTCCACCCACGCGGGACCGTACTTCGGTGAGTTCGGGGGCCGGTTCGTGCCCGAGGCGCTCATCGCGGCGCTGGACGAGCTGGACACGGAGTACCACAAGGCGTTGACGGATCCGGCGTTCGGCCGCGAGCTCGCCCGTCTGCACCGCACGTACACGGGTCGGCCGAGCCCGCTCACCGAGGTGCCGCGGTTCGCCCAGCACGTGGCACCCGGCGTGCGGGTGTTCCTCAAGCGCGAGGACCTCAACCACACCGGCTCGCACAAGATCAACAACGTGCTCGGGCAGGCCCTGCTGGTCAAGCGCATGGGCAAGACGCGCGTGATCGCGGAGACCGGCGCAGGCCAGCACGGCGTCGCGACGGCGACGGCGGCCGCGCTGCTCGACCTCGAGTGCGTCGTCTACATGGGCGAGGAGGACACCCGCCGGCAGGCCCTGAACGTGGCCCGCATGCGGCTGCTGGGCGCCGAGGTCATCCCGGTGTCCATCGGCACGCGGACGCTCAAGGACGCGATCAACGAGGCCCTGCGCGACTGGGTGGCCAACGTCGAGACGACGCACTACCTGCTCGGTACCGTCACGGGGCCGCACCCGTTCCCGGAGATGGTGCGCGACTTCCACAAGATCATCGGCGAGGAGGCCAGGGCCCAGCTCCTCGAGGAGATAGGGCGGCTGCCCGACGCCGTCGCCGCGTGCGTCGGTGGCGGCTCGAACGCGATGGGCATCTTCAACGCGTTCCTCGACGACCCGGGTGTCCGGCTCTTCGGCTTCGAGGCGGGCGGCGCGGGGATCTCCTCGGGCCGGCACGCCGCACGGTTCTCGGGCGGACAGCCCGGCGTGCTGCACGGCGCCAAGTCGTACCTGTTGCAGGACGAGGACGGACAGACCCTGCCCAGCCACTCGGTGTCGGCAGGCCTGGACTACCCGAGCGTCGGACCCGAGCACGCCTGGCTGCATGACATCGGGCGCGCCGACTACCGGCCGGTGACGGACGACGAGGCCATGGAGGCGTTCCGGATCCTGTGCCGGACCGAGGGCATCATCCCGGCCATCGAGTCGGCGCACGCCCTGGCCGGAGCGATCCAGCTGGGCGAGGAGCTGTCCGGCTGGACCGGCGACGACGGCCACGAGCCCGTGCTCCTGATCAACCTCTCGGGACGTGGGGACAAGGACGTGGCCACCGCCGCGGCATGGTTCGACCTTCTCGAGGACGAGCCCGTGGTGCTGGCCGACCAAGGGGAGCAGCTGTGAGCGCCGTCGCCGTCCGGTCGCAGGTCGCCGAGCACCTCGACGCCCTCGGGCGCGCGGCGCTGATCGGGTACCTGCCCGTCGGGTACCCGTCGGTGGACGGATCGGTAGCTGCGGTCCGGACGATGATCGACGCGGGCGTGGACATCGTCGAGCTCGGCGTGCCGTACAGCGACCCGGTCATGGACGGTCCGGTCATCCAGCGCGCGGTCGACGCGGCGCTGGCCGGCGGTACGCGCGTCGGCGACACCATCCGCGCCGTCGAGCAGGTGGCCGGCCGCGGTGCTCCCGTGCTGGTCATGACCTACTGGAACCTTGTCCTGCGGTACGGGGTGGACGCGTTCGCGCGGGACCTCGCCGCGGCAGGCGGGGCCGGTCTGATCACGCCGGACCTCATCCCCGACGAGGCCGCCGACTGGATCGCCGCCTCGGACGCGCACGGGCTCGACCGGGTGTTCCTCGTGGCGCCCAGCTCGACGCCCGAGCGCCTGGCCTCGACCGCCGCGGCGTCCCGTGGCTTCGTCTACGCCGCCTCGACCATGGGCGTGACGGGGGAGCGCACGACGCTGGGCAACCGCGCCGAGCAGCTGGTCGCGGACACCCGCGCCGCCGGTGCCGAGCACGTGTGCGTCGGCCTCGGCGTGTCCCGTCCGGAGCAGGCTGCCGAGGTCGCCGGGTACGCCGACGGGGTCATCGTCGGCTCGGCCCTGGTGCGCGCCCTACTGGACGCGCCCGACGAGGCCGCGGGTCTCGACGAGCTCGCCCGGGTCACGTCGGCCCTCGCCGACGGAGTGAGGTCCGCACGATGACCGCGCTGCTGCCGCTCGCCATCCCGAGCCCGTCGCAGGGCACGTGGCACCTCGGCCCCTTCCCGCTGCGCGCCTACGCGTTCGCCATCCTGCTCGGGATCGTCGCCGCGCTCTGGATGACCCGGCGTCGCTGGATCGAGCGGGGCGGCGACCCGGACACCACCCTGGAGATCGCGTTCTGGGCCGTGCCGTTCGGCATCGTCGGCGGGCGGATCTACCACGTCATCACCTCGCCGGACGCGTACTTCGGCGTCGGCGGGGAGCCGATCCGTGCCCTGTACATCTGGGAGGGCGGTCTCGGGATCTGGGGGGCCGTGGCCTTCGGCGGCGTCGGCGCCTGGATCGGCGCGCGTCGCCAGGGCGTGCGGCTCGCCCCCTGGGCCGACGCGCTCGCTCCGGGCCTGCTCGTGGCGCAGGCGATCGGCCGGCTCGGCAACTGGTTCAACCAGGAGCTCTTCGGCGGTCCGACCACGCTGCCGTGGGGCCTGCGCATCGACCCGGCGAACATGCCGGTCGGGGACCCCGCGGGCACGCTGTACCACCCGACGTTCCTGTACGAGATGGTCTGGAACCTGGCGGGTGCCGCTCTCCTGATCTGGCTGGACCGCAAGTTCCGGCTCGGTTACGGACGCGTCTTCTGGCTCTACGTCGTGATCTACACCACGGGGCGGCTCTGGATCGAGCTGCTGCGCATCGACCCGGCCGAGCTCGTCCTCGGGCTGCGGATCAATGTCTGGACGTCGATCATCGTCGGTCTCGGAGCGCTGGTAGCGTTCGTGGTGGTCGGGCGCCGGCACCCAGGACGTGACACGACCCTCCTGCTGGCACCCCCGACCGTGCAGGACGACGAGGAGATCGCGACCGATCCCGCCCGCTGACCCGCGGGTCCCGGTCGCCCCGCTCCGCACGACGATGCAGGCGGTCCGCGGACTGCGCTGTATGGTCACCAGACCTGGGCCGACGACGTCCCGCGTTCCCCTTGTTCGTGCAATTCCCCGACCCCGTCGGGGACCGTGAGGACGGTGCAGATGTCGACGTCGCCCGCGAGCCCTGGCGCACAGCGCGCGCCGCTGCCGCAGGGTCTCTACGACCCTGCAGCCGAGCACGACGCGTGCGGATTCGCGTTCGTCGCCACCCTGCGCGGGACGCCCGGACGAGACATCGTCGACGCGGGCCTGACTGCCCTGCTCAACCTTGACCACCGCGGCGCGGTGGGTGCCGAGGAGGACAGCGGCGACGGCGCGGGCATCCTCACCCAGATCCCGGACGCGTTCTTGCGCGACGTGGTGGACGCGGAGCTCCCGCCGGCGGGGTTCTACGCGATCGGCATGGCGTTCCTTCCGGTCGACGAGACCGAGCAGCGGCTGGCCGTCGCGGCCCTGGAGTCGATCGCCGCCGAGGAGAAGCTCGACGTGCTCGCGTGGCGCGAGGTCGTGGTGACGGCGGACCTCGTCGGTCCGACCGCGCGCGCCTCCATGCCCGTGTTCCGCCAGCTGGTGGTCGCGGACCCGTCGCGCGAGCTCTCGGGGATCGCCCTGGACCGCCGCGCGTACCGGCTGCGCAAGCGGGCGGAGCGGGAGCACGGCCTGTACTTCGCGTCGCTGTCCGCCCGCACCATCGCCTACAAGGGCATGCTCACCACCGGTCAGCTGGAGCCGTTCTTCGCGGACCTGTCCGACCCGCGGTACGCCTCCGAGATCGCCCTGGTGCACTCGCGCTTCTCCACCAACACGTTCCCGTCGTGGCCCCTCGCGCAGCCGTTCCGGATGATCGCCCACAACGGCGAGATCAACACCGTCCGCGGCAACCGCAACTGGATGGCGGCCCGCGAGGGCACGCTCGCCAGCGAGGAGCTGGGTGACCTGGCGCCGCTGCTGCCGGTCTGTACGCCCGGCGGCTCGGACTCGGGCAGCTTCGACGAGGTGCTCGAGCTGCTGCACCTGTCCGGCCGGACGTTGCCGCACGCGGTGATGATGATGATCCCGGAGGCGTGGGAGAACCACGCCCAGATGGACCCCGCTCGACGCGCGTTCTACGAGTACCACTCGACGCTGATGGAGCCCTGGGACGGTCCGGCGGCGATCACGTTCACCGACGGCACCCTCATCGGCTCGGTGCAGGACCGCAACGGGCTGCGCCCCGGCCGGTACTGGGTGACCGAGGACGGGCTCGTCGTGTGCGCGTCCGAGGCCGGCGTGCTCGACATCGACCCCGCGACGATCGTCGCCAAGGGCCGGCTCGAGCCGGGTCGCATGTTCCTGGTGGACACCGGCAAGGGCCGGATCATCGACGACCAGGAGATCAAGTCGTCCCTGGCCGCGCAGCGTCCCTACGCCGAGTGGGTCCGCGACAACTCCGTCTTCCTGCAGCAGCTGCCCGAGCGCGAGCACGTCGCGCACTCGGCCGCCTCGGTCCGCCGCCGCCAGCGCGCCTTCGGGTACACCGAGGAGGAGCTGAAGATCCTGCTCAGCCCCATGGCCGCCGCGGGCGCGGAGCCGCTGGGCGCGATGGGGTCGGACACGCCGGTCGCGGTGCTGTCGACGCGACCCCGGATGCTCTTCGACTACTTCACGCAGATGTTCGCGCAGGTGACCAACCCGCCGCTGGACGCCATCCGCGAGGAACTGGTGACAGCGATCGGCGGAGCCATCGGCCCCGAGCCCAACTTGCTGGAGGACGGCCCCGGGCACGCCCGCAAGCTGATCCTGCCGTTCCCGGTGATCGACAACGACCAGCTGGCCAAGATCGTGCACGTGGCCAAGGAGCCGGCGCTCGGCTACCGGGCGACCTTGATCCGCGGCCTGTACAAGGTCAGCGGCGGGGGAGAGGCGCTCGAGGCGCGCCTCGAGGAGATCTTCGCCGAGGTCGACGCCGCGGTGGCCGACGGCGTGAGCTTCCTGGTGCTCTCGGACCGGAACTCCGACGCCGACCTGGCACCCATCCCGTCGCTGCTCCTGTTGTCCGCCGTGCACCACCACACGCTGCGCCGGCACACCCGTACGCAGATCTCGCTCGTCGTCGAGGCCGGTGACGTGCGCGAGGTGCACCACGTGGCCCTGCTCATCGGCTACGGCGCCGCGGCGGTCAACCCGTACCTGGCGATGGAGACCGTCGAGGACCTGGCCCGTCACGGCTACCTGCCCGGGGTCGCGCCGGAGAAGGCGGTCGCCAACCTGATCAAGGCGCTCGGCAAGGGCGTGCTCAAGGTCATGTCCAAGATGGGCATCTCGACCATCGCGTCCTACCGCGGTGCGCAGGTGTTCGAGGCCATCGGGCTGTCGCAGCCGCTGGTCGACAAGTACTTCACCGGGACCACCAGCCGCCTCGGGGGCATCGGCCTGGACGTCATCGCGGCCGAGGTCGCCGCGCGGCACGCCGACGCCTACCCGGCGAGCGGCAACCGGCAGGCGCACCTGCGGCTCGCCGTCGGCGGCGAGTACCAGTGGCGCCGTGACGGCGAGGACCACCTGTTCGACCCCGAGACGGTGTTCCGCCTGCAGCACTCGACGCGGACGCGGCAGTTCGACGTGTTCCAGCAGTACACCAACCGGGTGGACGAGCAGTCGTCGCGCCTGATGACCCTGCGCGGGCTGCTGGCCTTCAAGGACGGCGTGCGCGAGCCCGTGCCGCTGGACGAGGTCGAGCCGGTCAGCGAGATCGTCAAGCGGTTCAACACGGGCGCCATGTCGTACGGGTCGATCTCCATGGAGGCGCACGAGACCCTCGCGATCGCCATGAACAGCATCGGCGGGAAGTCGAACACAGGTGAGGGCGGCGAGGACCCGGAGCGCCTGCACGACCCTGCACGCCGCTCCGCGATCAAGCAGATCGCCTCGGGGCGGTTCGGCGTGACCAGCGAGTACCTGACCAACGCCGACGACATCCAGATCAAGCTCGCCCAGGGCGCCAAGCCCGGCGAGGGCGGTCAGCTGCCCGGCAACAAGGTGTACCCGTGGATCGGGCGGACCCGGCACTCGACGCCCGGTGTCGGGCTCATCTCGCCGCCGCCGCACCACGACATCTACTCGATCGAGGACCTGGCGCAGCTGATCCACGACGCCAAGAACGCGAACCCGCGGGCCCGGATCCACACCAAGCTCGTCAGCGAGTTCGGCGTCGGGACCATCGCCGCGGGTGTCGCCAAGGCGCACTCCGACGTGGTGCTCATCTCGGGCCACGACGGCGGCACGGGCGCGAGCCCGCTCACGTCGCTCAAGCACGCCGGCACGCCGTGGGAGATCGGCCTGGCCGAGACCCAGCAGACGCTGGTGCTGAACAACCTGCGCGACCGCGTCGTCGTCCAGGTGGACGGCCAGCTGAAGACCGGTCGCGACGTCGTCATCGGCGCGCTGCTCGGGGCCGAGGAGTTCGGCTTCGCCACGGCGCCGCTGGTCGTGTCGGGCTGCATCATGATGCGCGTCTGTCACCTCGACACCTGCCCGGTGGGCGTCGCCACGCAGAACCCGGAGCTGCGTGCGCGGTTCACCGGCAAGCCGGAGTTCGTCGTCACGTTCATGGAGTTCATCGCGCAGGAGGTCCGGGCGCTGCTCGCCCAGCTGGGCTTCCGCACGCTGCTCGAGGCGGTCGGCCACGTCGAGCTGCTGGACACGCGTGCCGCGATCGACCACTGGAAGGCGTCCGGCCTCGACCTGGCCCCGGTCCTCGCCGTCCCGACCCCCGTCGCGGGCTCGGAGCTGCACCGCACCAAGGACCAGGACCACGGCCTCGACCGTGCCCTGGACAACCGGCTGATCGCGCTCGCGCAGGACGCCCTCGAGCGCAGCGAGCCGGTCCGCATCGACCTGCCGGTGCGCAACGTCAACCGGACGGTCGGCACGATGCTCGGGCATGAGGTGACCAAGCGCTTCGGCGGCGAGGGCCTGCCCGACGACACGATCGACGTCACGCTCACAGGCTCGGCCGGCCAGTCGTTCGGCGCGTTCCTGCCGCGCGGCATCACGCTGCGGCTGTTCGGCGACGCCAACGACTACGTCGGCAAGGGGCTGTCGGGCGGTCGGATCGTCGTGCGCCCGGACCGCAACGCCGCCCTGTCCAGCGAGCACAACGTGGTGGCCGGGAACGTCATCGGCTACGGCGCGACCACCGGGCAGATCTTCCTGCGCGGGCTGGTCGGGGAGCGCTTCGGCGTCCGCAACTCCGGCGCGACCTTGGTCGTCGAGGGTGTGGGCGACCACGGCTGCGAGTACATGACCGGCGGCACGGTGCTCGTCCTCGGCCGGACCGGCCGGAACTTCGGCGCCGGGATGTCCGGCGGCACGGCCTACGTGCTGGACCTCGAGCCGGACCTGGTCAACACCGACGCCCGGCGCACCAAGGAGCTCGCGCTCGACCCGCTGGACGACGAGGACGCAGGCGTCGTCGAGCGGCTCCTGCGCGCGCACCTCGACGAGACCGGGTCGCCCGTGGCCGCCCAGCTCCTCGAGGACCTCCCGTCCACGCGGGCACGGTTCACGCGCCTGCTGCCCACCGAGTACGCCCGCGTCCGCCGCGCGCTCGCCCAGGCCGAGGCCGACGGTCTCGACCCGGCCGCGCCCGGGGTGTGGGACCAGATCCTGGAGGTGGCCCGTGGCTGACCCCCGCGGCTTCCTGAAGGTGCGGGACCGTGAGCTCCCGCCCAACCGCCCCGTCGAGGTGCGTCTGCGCGACTGGAAGGACGTGCACGAGCACCTCCAGGACGGTCAGCCGTACCTGAAGGAGCAGGCGGGCCGCTGCATGGACTGCGGCATCCCGTTCTGCCACAACGGCTGCCCGCTCGGGAACCTCATCCCGGAGTGGAACGACCTGGTGTGGCGCGGTCAGTGGTCGGACGCGATCGACCGCCTGCACGCGACCAACAACTTCCCGGAGTTCACGGGACGCATCTGCCCGGCGCCGTGCGAGTCCAGCTGTGTGCTGGGCATCAACCAGCCGCCGGTGACCATCAAGAACATCGAGGTCTCGATCATCGACGAGGCCTTCGAGCGCGGGTACGTGACGCCGCAGGTGCCGCAGCGCCTCACCGGGCACACGGTCGCTGTGGTCGGCTCCGGCCCGGCCGGGATGGCCGCCGCGCAGCAGCTGACGCGGGCGGGCCACACCGTCGCGGTGTACGAGCGTGACGACGCCATCGGCGGTCTGCTGCGCTACGGCGTGCCCGACTTCAAGCTGGAGAAGATCCACATCGACCGCCGGCTGGCGCAGATGGAGGCCGAGGGCACGCGGTTCCGCCCGGGCGTCGAGGTCGGTCGGGACGTCACCTGGCCGCAGCTGCAGGCGCGCTACGACGCGATCGTCATCGCCACCGGGGCCACCGTGCCGCGCGAGCTGCAGGTGCCCGGCAAGGAGCTCGGCGGCGTGCACGTGGCCATGGAGTTCCTCCACCAGGCCAACGCGGTCGCGGCCGGCAAGCCGGTGGCGGACCAGATCACCGCCGAGGGCAAGCACGTCATCATCATCGGCGGCGGCGACACCGGCTCGGACTGCCTCGGCACCGCGCTGCGCCAGGGTGCCGCCTCGGTGACCACCCTCGCGATCGGCAAGCGCCCGCCGGAGGATCGCCCCGCGCACCAGCCGTGGCCGACGGACCCGATCCTGTTCGAGGTGTCGTCGTCGCACGCCGAGGGCGGCGACCGGGACTACCTCGCCTCGACGGTCGAGTTCGTGGGCGACGAGTCCGGGAACGTGCGCGCGCTGCAGCTGGCCACGACGCAGTACCTGCCCGACGGACGCCGGGTGCCGACGCCGGGCACGGAGCGCGAGATCCCGGCCGACCTGGTGCTCGTCGCGATGGGCTTCACCGGCCCGGAGGTCGACCCGCTCACCGCGCAGATCGGCATCGAGCTGACCCCGCGTGGCCTGGTCACGCGCTCGGACGACTACGCGACGACCGTGCCGGGCGTCTTCGTGGCGGGGGACGCCGGCCGCGGCCAGTCACTCATCGTGTGGGCGATCGCCGAGGGCCGCGCGGCCGCGGCAGCCGTCGACACCTACCTCTCCGGCAGCACGGAGCTGCCCTCCCCGGTCACCGCCAGCACCGTGGCGCTGCGCCCCTGAACCCCACCTGACCGCGGTCCTCTACCGGCCGGCCACGGTGGTCGGACGGGACTTTCGGTCCGACCGAGAAACAACGGAAGGCATAGGCTCGCTTCATGCGTAGAGCAAAGATCGTCTGCACCATCGGTCCCGCCACAGAGTCGGCGGAGCAGATCCAGGCCCTCGTCGACGCCGGCATGGACGTGGCGCGGTTGAACCGCAGCCACGGCTCCACGGAGGTCCACAAGGCGGTGTACGACAACGTCCGCGCCGCCGCGCAGGCGTCCGGTCGGTCCGTCGCGGTCCTCGTCGACCTGCAGGGTCCGAAGATCCGCCTCGGCCGGTTCATCGCGGAGAAGCACGACCTCGCGGTGGGTGACACGTTCACCATCACCACCGAGGACGTCCAGGGCACCAAGGAGCTCGTCTCCACCACCCACAAGGGTCTGCCCAACGACGCCCGCGTCGGTGACCCGATCCTCATCGACGACGGCAAGGTCCTGGTCCGCGTGACCGCCGTGGAGGGCCCCCGCGTGGTCACCCGCGTCGAGGTCGCCGGCCCGGTGTCCAACAACAAGGGCCTCAACCTGCCGGGCGTGGCCGTGTCCGTCCCCGCGATGAGCGACAAGGACGAGGAGGACCTGCGCTGGGCCCTCAACGTCGGCGCGGACATCATCGCCCTGTCGTTCGTGCGGTCCGCCGCCGACTACGACGACGTGCGCCGGATCATGGAGGAGGAGAACCGGGTCATCCCGGTCATCGCCAAGATCGAGAAGCCGCAGGCCGTCGAGAACCTGGCCGAGATCGTCGCCGCGTTCGACGGCATCATGGTCGCCCGCGGTGACCTGGGTGTCGAGCTGCCGCTCGAGCAGGTCCCGCTGGTGCAGAAGCGTGCGGTCGAGCTGGCCCGTCGCAACGCGAAGCCCGTCATCGTGGCGACGCAGGTGCTCGAGTCCATGACCACCAACCCGCGCCCCACCCGCGCCGAGACGTCGGACTGCGCCAACGCGGTGCTCGACGGCGCGGACGCGGTCATGCTCTCGGGCGAGACGAGCGTCGGTGACTACCCGATCGAGACCGTGCGCACGATGGCGCGGATCATCGAGGCGACCGAGGAGATGGGTCGGGAGCGCATGGCGCCCCTCGGCTCCACCCCGCACACCCGCGGTGGCGTGATCACCCGGGCGGCTGCCGAGATCGGCGAGGTTCTCGACGTCAAGTACCTGGTCACGTTCACGCAGTCGGGGGACTCGGCCCGCCGCATGTCGCGCCTGCGCTCGAACATCCCGCTGCTGGCCTTCACGCCGGCGGAGGACGTGCGCAACGTCCTGTCGCTCAGCTGGGGCCTGCAGACCTACCGCGTGCCTGCCGTCGAGGACACGGACGCGATGGTCAACCAGGTCGACTCGACGCTGCGCGCCAACGGTCTCGCGGAGATCGGCGACTACGTCGTCGTCGTTGCCGGTGCCCCCGTGGGCGTCGTCGGCTCGACGAACTCGATCGTCGTGCACAAGATCGGCGACGAGGAGAACTCGAGCGGCCGCGTCGCCTGACGCACCGCCCTCGTACCACCACGTTCGGCCCCGGCGCACGTCGCGCCGGGGCCGAACGGCGTCTCCGGCCCGGAGCGCGACGGCGTTGCCCCGTGGGCACCCGCACTGCGACGATCGGGGTGCAGACCGGGTGACGTCCCGCGCGGGCGTGACCCGCGGGCGGCGCGCGCGGGGGGATGCCGTGGAGGAGAGACGCCGCCCGGTCGTGGACGTGGTCCTCGGCAACGTGCTGGCGCTGCCTGCCGATCTTCTGGTGCTTCCGACCACCGCGCTCGGAACCCTGGGCGATCCGTGGCACACGTTCCTCCTGAGCCTCGGGGTCGACCTGCCGATCCCAGGCACCACGCTGGGCCGGCTCGTGATGCTCGACGTGCCGAAGTCGCAGTACGTGCGACGCGTGGCCGTCGCCGCCACGGTGGCCGCGGCAGGTGCACCGGCGGAGCCGAGCGTGATCGGCCGCCTCGCGGAGCAGATCGGTACCGTGACGCACGAGCACGGGATCGACGACGTCCTGACCCCCGCGCTGGGTGCGGGCGCGGGGAACCTGACTCCCGAGGTGGCGCTCGAGGCGCTCGTCGACGGGTTCGTCCGGGCGGCTGCACCGGGCGCGCGGCTGCATGTCGTCGTCGCCTCGAGGGTCGAGCAGGAGCTCCTGGAGCGCCGGCTGCAGGAGCTCGCGGGTGAGGTGCCCGAGTTGCCGTCCGAGGCGCCGGAGTCGGTAGCCCCGGCGTCCGGCCGGACGAAGGCCCGTCCGCGGTCCGAGGCGTCGGCGCCTCCACCGGCCACCACGTCGCCCAGTCCCGACGCCGCGGCCGAGACGTCCACGGGCAGGACGAGGCTGGTCCATGACCAGCCGGCCCGGAACGACCTGCTCGGCCGCGCGAGCCTCGCCACCGAGGTGGCGATCCTGCTGCGCGAGCTGGCCGACGCGCCCGACCGGGCGGACGAGGCGTTCGCCGTCCATCTGGACGCGCCGTGGGGAGCGGGCAAGAGCAGCCTCGTCGGGTTCATCGGTGAGCGTCTCGCCACGCCGGAGGACCCGACGCTGCGCGCGTGGACCGTCATCGAGCTCGACGCGTGGAGGTCGTCACAGCTGTCGCCCGCATGGTGGGCGGTGCTGGGGCATCTCCGCGAGGGGGTGCGGGCGTCGCTGAGCCCTCGGCGCCGGGTCGGGTTCTCCGTGCGCCGGTTCTTCGCCTCGGCACGTCGGCTCTGGCGCATCTGGCTGCCGCCCGCACTCGTCCTCATCGTCCTGGTGGCGGTCTGGCTGTGGCAGGGAGACCCGCGCGCGACCATGACCGTGCTCACCGGGGTCGTCGCGTTCACGGTGGCGATCGGGGGTCTGGGCAGCAAGTTCCTGTCGCTCGGCTCCCTGCAGGGCGCCCGCGTGCACGAGCGGCTGAACGAGAACCCCATGGAGGAGGTGGCCGAGCAGATCTGGGCCATCCGCCGGGAGAGCCCCAAGGACGTGCTGCTGGTGCTCGACGACCTCGACCGCTGCAACGAACGGTTCGCGGTGGAGCTGCTCGACGCTGTCCAGACGCTCCTGCGTCGGGGGCCGGAGCGGTCGACCCGGCGGTCCCGGCGCCGTGCGGCCGCCGGCGCAGACCCGATCCCCGCACTGGTCGTGCTTGCCGTCGGCGACGGGCGCTGGCTGCGTGCTGCCTACGAGGACGCCTACCGCGTGTTCTCGCCGTACGTCAGCGAACCGGGGAGGCCGCTCGGCCACCTGTTCCTCGACAAGCTCTTCCAACTCCGCATCGAGCTGCCCACGCTCAACCGCACCCAGGTCTCCGGCTACCTCGCCGGGCTGCTGGACGTGGCCCCGAAGGACGGCGCCGGCGGGACGGGTGCGGCCGAGCTGCTGGCCCGGATCCGGGAGGCGCCGCAGGAGGTCGGCCCCGGATCGCTCGACGAGCGGATGGTCGACCTCATGAGCGAGGCGCGCGGTCTGGGCGACACGACCCGCCAGGGGCTGGCCGAAGCGGTGCTCGAGGCGCGGCGCACCAACCCCGAGCGCGCGACGCAGCAGAGCCACATCCTGGAGCAGTACGCGGAGCTGCTCGAGCCCAACCCCCGCGCCACCAAGCGGTTCCTCATGGCCTACAACGTGGCGTTCGCCGCACGCCTGACGGAGCTGGAGCCGCTCGAGCCCACGACCCTCGCCCTGTGGACGGTCGTGGCGACGAGGTGGCCCGCGCTCGCCGAGTGGATCCGGAGCGAGCTCCCGGACGGAGACCTCTCGCCGGTCGACGAGCCGGGGCACCCGAGCGGCCTCCTCCGCGACCCGCACGTGCGGATGGTCGTCGGCTCCGACAGGGGCGGACCGCTCGACCGGGCGCGCGTCCTGCGGTGCTGCGGCTACGTCACCGAGGCTCGGCCGGGCCCGCGGGTGCCACCCCCGTGAGATCGGCGAGGAGGCGCCCGGCGGCGGTCTCGAAGCGCGCCGGGTCGCCGTGGGAGCGGGCGA
This sequence comes from Cellulomonas sp. P1_G12_2, assembly GCF_056405535.1. Classification (NCBI taxonomy): domain Bacteria; kingdom Bacillati; phylum Actinomycetota; class Actinomycetes; order Micrococcales; family Cellulomonadaceae; genus Cellulomonas; species Cellulomonas sp. P1_G12_2. The sequence continues at coordinate 123,489 of NZ_JBFUBX010000008.1, forward strand.
CGAGCATGGCGCCCTCGAGGCCGCCGACGATGATCCGGGCGGCCTCGTCCGACGGGCCGGTGAGCCGGAGCGCACCCTCGTCGCGACCGGCGTCGAGCACCTGCTCGAGCCACGCCTCGTTGTCGTCGAAGAACGTGGTGACCGCTGCGCGCATCGGGGCGGGGAGCGTGGGGTACTCCGCGGCGAGCATGCCGCACAGGCACATCCGCTGGTCGCGCAGGACGTCGGTGTAGAGGGCCACGTAGGCGTCGAGCTTGCGGCGCGCGTCGTCGGGGCGCTCGGCGATCGAGCTGAGCGCGACGGCGAACCGCTCGGCGTAGCGGCGGATCAGGGCCTCGCCGAGGTCGGCCTTCGTCGCGAAGTGGTAGTGCAGGCTCGGCTTGGCGATGCCGAGCTCCGAGGCGACGTCCGCGTAGCTGAACCCGTTGAAGCCGCGCGTCTGGACCAGGCGCTCGGCGACGTCGAGGATCCGCGTGCGGGTGTCGGCCGTCGGTGGGGCGTCGATCGGGGTCATGTCCGCATCCTCCGTCGGGTGAGAGTCATTGACACCTACCTACTAGAAGGTCAGGATACCAGGAAGGGTCCATACCGGGGCAGAGCGCCCCGCCGACGAGGAGGTCGGACCATGCAGGAGACCGCGCACAAGACGTTCCAGGCACCCGACGAGACGCGGGAGTTCCCGCACGGCAGAGCCGAGATCGTGACGGTGGGAGACAGCGAGGTCGGGCGCCTGGTGTTCGAGCCGGGCTGGCGGTGGTCCGTCGACGTCCAGCCGACCGCGGGCACGCCCAGCTGCGAGGCGCCGCACTTCCAGTACCACGTGAGCGGTCGGATGGGGATCCGCATGGACGACGGCACCGAGATGATCGCCTCCGCCGGCGACGTGACATCACTGCCGAAGGGGCACGACGCCTGGGTGCTCGGCGACGAGCCCGTCGTCGTCGTCGACTGGTACGGCGCCAGCGACTACGCCCGGCAGAGGTGAGCCCGATGAGCGAGGACGAGAACCGGGCCGTGGTCGAGCGGCTCATCCAGTGCCTGAACGACCGCAAGATCGAGGTGATGGACGACCTGTTCCACGAGGACGCGGTGATGGACTGGCCGCAGTCGGGCGAGCGGATCGTCGGCGGTGACGCCCGCCGCGGGGTCTACGGAGCGTTCCCGGTGCTGCCCACCATCACCCCGCGGCGGATGCTCGCGGCGGGTGACCTGGTCGTGGCCGAGGCGACTCTCGACTACGACGGGCCGGTGTTCCACAGCACGTTCATCTTCGAGCTCCGGGACGGGAAGATCGCGCGGGAGACCGCGTACTGGGCGGAGCCGTTCGACCCGCCCGAGTGGCGGTCGCAGTGGGTGACGCTGGACGGCGCCTAGGGGCGGACGACGGGTACGCCGCCCTCGTAGCATCGGCGCATGGAGGTCGGGGTGCTCGGCCCGCTCGAGCTGCGCGAGGACGGCCGGACCGTCGAGGTGCTCGGCGCCCAGCAGCGTGCGCTGCTCGCGGTGCTGGTGGCTCGGCGCGGGCGCGTCGTGCCGGCCGACGTGCTCGTCGAGGCGCTGTGGGGACAGGACCCGCCGCGGACCGCCATCCACACGCTGCACACCCACGCGTCCCGGCTCCGCCGGGCGCAGGGCATCCCGCTGCGGGCGGTCGACGGGGGCTACCTGCTGGAGCTCGAAGCGGACCGGGTCGACGGCGCGCGGTTCGAGGCGCTCGTCGCGGACGCGGCCGCCGGCCCGGCGACGGACGCGGTGCGGCTGCTCGAGCAGGCGCTGGCGCTGTGGCGTGGCGCGGCGTTCGGTCGGGCGGCGGACCTCGTGGCGGTGCGGGGGGAGGCACTGCGGCTCGACGAGGCCCGGTCCGCCGCCCGGGAGCAGCTCGCCGCCGCTCTGCACGCGACCGGTCGGTCGGCCGAGGCGGTGACAGTGCTGGAGGAGCTGGTCGCGGACGAGCCCTACCGGGAGACCGCGTGGGCGCGGCTCGCCCGCGTGCTGACGGCGGCCGGTCGGCCGGCCGACGGGGTCGCGGCGGTGGCCAGGGCGAGCGCCAGCCTGGACGAGCTCGGGCTGCTGCCGTCGGCCGACCTGCGGGCCGCGCAGGCGGAGGCGCTCCGGGGCGGCCCGGCACGGACGACAGCGCGTCCGTCCCTCCCGGTGCCCGCGTCGACGCTGCTGGGTCGCGAGGCGGACGTCGCCGCGGTGGACGACCTGGTCGGCACCCGGCCGCTCACGACCCTCCTGGGCCCGGGGGGCGTCGGCAAGACGCGGGTAGCCCTCGAGGTCGCTCGCCGCCGGGCTGGGCGGCACCGGGCGGGGGTGCGGCTGGTGGAGCTCGCCACGCTCACCGACGGAGCTGCTGTACCGGCCGCGACGGTGGCGGCGCTGGAGCTGTCGGGGGAGGGCGGCACCACCTCGACCATGCTGCGTCGCGCGGGGACCCTGGACCTGCTGGTCGTGCTGGACAACTGCGAGCACGTCATCGAGGCGGTGGCGGCGGTGGTCGAGGACCTGCTGGCTGCCGGGGGACCGTTGCGCGTGCTCGCGACGAGCCGGGAGCGGCTCGAGGTGGCCGGTGAGCGGGTGTATGCCGTGGCGCCGCTGGCGGTCGACGGCGACGACCCGTCGGCGCGCCGGCTCTTCGTCGAGCGCGCACGCGCGGCGGGAGCGTGGAGCGCCGAGCCGGACCCGTCCGAGCTGGACCGGGTGGTCCGCGAGCTGGACGGTCTCCCGCTCGCCATCGAGATGGCCGCCGCGCGGGCCGCGACGATGGGCCTCGCCGACCTCGGGGACCAGCTGGAGCTGGACACAGCCCGGCTCGAACACCCGGGCCGGGGCACGGCCGCACGGCACCGCACGCTCGCATCGGTGATCGCCTGGTCCTCCGCGCTCCTCGACGACGCCGAGCGCACCGTCCTGGCCGACTGGCCCGTCTTCGCCGGGCCGGTGCGCCCGGCCGACGCGACCGCGGTGCTCGAGGCGGGGGCCGACGTCCCGGACCGTCTCGTGCGGCGATCGCTGCTGGCCCTGGACGTACGCGACGGCCGCACGCGGTACCGCATGCTGCACACCGTGCGCTCCGCCGTGCTGGACGTGGCCCCGGTGCGGCCGGCGCTGCGGCGTCGGCACGCCGACTGGTTCCTCCGCGTGGCCACCGACGCGGACGCCGCGCTGCGCACGTCGGCCGAGCCCGAGGCCTGCGCGCTGCTGTCCGTGCAGGTGGCGGACCTGCGCGCGGCGCACGCGTGGGCGCGGGTGGCCGACCCTGCCCTGGCGGCCCGGCTGTCGGGAGCGCTGCACGTGCACGCCACGGGCACCATGAACGACGAGATCCTGGGATGGGCGGCCCGGCTCGGTCCGGTGCTCGGCGACGACGACCCGTCGGGCGCCGCCGCGCAGGTCTCGGTCGCCGCGCGGCTCGTGGTCGGGGGCGAGCTGCAGGCGGGGGAGCACCGGGCGCGGCAGGCGCTGGAGGTGGCGCCCGACGACCGCGTGCGGATGACCGCGCTCGAGGTGCTGGGCGACGTGGCGCTCTACGACGGCCGGTTGGAGGACTCGGCGGCGCTGGGTCTGCGCATCGTCGAGCTCGCCCGGTCGCTGGATGACCCGCACTACGTGATGACCGGGCTCAGCTACCCGCTCCTGTGCGCGTCCTACGCGGGGCGGCACGACGAGGCGCAGGAGTGGCTCGCCCGCACCCGGGAGGAGCTCGGCCGGTTCGACGACCTCGGCCCGACCGTTCTGGGCAACCTCGCGTACGCCGCGGGCGAGATCGAGATCGAGCACCGTCCGGCGGTCGCCCTTGCGCACCTGGAACGGGCGGCAGCGCTCGCCGAGCAGTCCGGGTGCACCTTCCTCGGCGGGATCGCGCGCGTCTCGGCCTCGTCGGTCCGGGCCCGGCACCAGGACCCGGCGGCCGCGATGCCCGCGTTCGACGAGGTGGTCCGCTGGTGGCTGGTCCGCGCGAACCGCACGCACCTGGTCACCACGCTGCGCAACCTCGTCGACCTGCTCGAGCGGGTCGGTGCCGACACCGCGGCCGCCGAGCTGTGGGGAGCGGTGGTCCTCGGCGGCGGATCGGTGAGCTTCGGCGCCGAGCGCGCGCGGCTCGACCAGGCCCGCGAGCGGCTCGAGAGCCGGCTCGGCGCGGACCGGTTCGCCGAGCTCGCCGAGGTCGGGGCGACCCTCGATCCCGAGACGGCTGCCCGGCACGCCCTGGCCGCGATGTCGGCCGGTCCCTCGTAGCCGTAGCGCTCGGCGCCCGGGTGGTGGTACTGCTGGACAGCCCGGCGGGACGCCGGAGGGAGGACACGGTGCCGGATGGCCTCTCGCACCCGCGGGGCAGCAGGTCTCGTCCTGTTCACGCTCGCCACGGCGCAGTTCCTCATGACGCTGGACAGCTCGGTGATGAACGTGTCCATCGCGCAGGTCGCGGAGGACGTCGGGACCACCGTGACGGGCATCCAGACCGCCATCACGCTCTACACGCTCGTCATGGCGACCATGATGATCACGGGCGGCAAGATCGGGAGCCTGATCGGCCGGCGCAGGGCGTTCGCCATCGGCTGCGTGATCTACGCCTGCGGCTCGTTCGTCACCTCGATCGCCCAGACCCTGCCGGTGCTGATCCTCGGCTGGTCGGTGCTCGAGGGACTGGGCGCGGCGCTGATCATGCCGGCGATCGTCGCGCTCGTCGCCTCCAACTTCGGCACCGCCGACCGTCCGAGGGCGTACGGCCTGGTCGCCTCGGCGGGCGCGATCGCCGTGGCTGCCGGGCCGCTGATCGGTGGGTTCGTCACCACCTACTGGACGTGGCGCTACGTGTTCGCCGGCGAGGTCGTCCTGGTCGTCGGCATCCTGGCGCTCACCCGGAAGATCGCCGACGCCGAGCCGGAGGAGCGGTTCCGCCTCGACCTCGTCGGCTCCGCCCTGTCCGCCCTCGGCCTCGGGCTCGCGGTGTTCGGGGTGCTCCGCTCCGGGGAGTGGGGGTGGGTGCTGACACGCCCTGGTGGGCCGTCCTGGCTGGGGCTGTCACCGACGGTCTGGCTGGTCCTGGCGGGCCTCGTCGTGCTCCGGATGTTCGTCGCGTGGGAGCACCACGTCGACGCGGCGGGTCGAGAGCCGCTCCTGCGCCTGGACCTGCTCCGCAACGCCAGGCTCGTCGGTGGCCTGACGATGTTCTTCTTCCAGTTCATGATCCAGGCCGGCCTCTTCTTCGTCGTCCCGCTGTTCCTGTCCATCTCCCTCGGCCTGACGGCGCTCCAGACCGGTGCGCGGCTCCTCCCGCTGTCCGTGTCGCTCCTCATCGCCGCCATCGGCATCCCGCGGTTCTTCCCCCGGGCGTCTCCGCGCGAGGTGGTGCGCTGGGGCCTGGCCGCGTTGCTGCTGGGCATCGTCGTGCTCATGGGCGCGCTCGAGGTGGGAGCCGGAGCCGAGATCGTCACCGTCCCGCTCCTGCTCGCCGGGTTCGGGGTCGGCGCGCTCGCGTCGCAGCTCGGCGCGGTCACCGTCTCGGCGGTGCCGGACGAGCTGAGCGGTGACGTGGGCGGCGTGCAGAACACGATGACCAACCTGGGCGCGTCGCTCGGCACCGCGGTGGCCGGCTCGATCCTCATCGCGACCCTGACGTCGACGCTCCTGACCGGTCTGGGAGACAACCCGCAGGTCAGCGCCGAGGTCACGGCCACGGCGGAGGTGCAGCTGGCGGGCGGGGTGCCGTTCGTGTCCGACGCCCAGCTGCAGACCGCGCTCGGCGACGCCGGCCTGCCGCCGGACGAGGTCACGGCGATCACCGAGGAGAACGCGGCGGCCCGGATCGACGCACTGCGGGCGAGTCTCGCCGTGCTGGCGATCGTGGCCGCGCTCGCGCTCTACTTCTCCCGCCTGATCCCCACGCTCCCGGTGGGCTCCGAGCCGGTGGCAGCCGCGTCACCACCACCGGCCCGTCGCACCTGAGGCCGCTAGAGCCGGAGGCGGTAGAAGCGGAAGAAGTCGTGCTCCACGGGGAGGATCTCGACGGCCGCGAAGCCCGCCGCGGCGGCGTAGCCCGCGAGCACGCTCGGACGCATGACCGTCCCCGTGCCCACGCCGCCCGGGGTCGACAGCCCGTCGGGCAGGCAGCACAGGATCGAGAACCCGTAGAGCAGGCGCTCGACCAGGTCGCCCGGTGCGGCGAACGTCTCGCCGGCCCGCTCGTCCATGACGAGGACGTAGCCGTCGTCGCGGACCATCTCGCGCATCGCCGCGAGGACGCCGACCGGGTCGGGCATGTCGTGCACGCACTCGTAGGCCATCACCACGTCGAACGCTCCGGACCGGGACTCGCGCAGGTCGGCGGCGTCGACGGTCGAGAACGTGACCCGGTCGTCGACGCCGTGCGCGCTCGCGTGCCGGCGGGCGGCAGCCACCGACGGCTCGTCGACGTCGAACCCCTCGAACGTCGCCGCCACGAACCCGCGGGCCAGCCCGATGGTCGACCAGCCCTCCCCGCTGCCGATGTCGGCCACGCGTGCGGGTCCCCGCAGGCGCGCGTGGAGGTCGGGCAGCGCGGGGACGATCTCCTGGGTGAGCTGGTGGAGGAACAGCGGTCGGTTGAACGCGGCCTGCGCGGCCCGGGCATCCGGTCCCAGCTGGGCCCAGCTGACGCCGCCTCCGTTCCGGTACGCCTCGACGAAGTCGTCGAACCGGCGACCGGCGGCGACCGCGAACCCGGCCAGCGGGGCGGTGTGCGCGGGGCTGTCCGCGTCGGTGAGCACCTCGACGGCTCCGGGGGCGACGTGGAACCGGCGCTCGGTGGGTGCGGCGGCGTCGTCGTCGACCAGCAGGTAGCCGGTGACCGCCTGCTGCTCGAGCCACTCGCGGGCGTAGCGCTCCTGCGTGCCGGTGCGGTGGGCGAGCTCGACGGACGTGAGCGGTCCCTCGTCGATCAGCGCCTGGTACCACCCGAGCGTGCGGCCCAGGTGGAGCGCGAGGACCTCCATGGCGCCGAGGGTGGCCGCGACCACGCGCGTCGAGAACACCTCGACGTCGGCGTCGGGGGCGGGGGTCTCGAACAGGTCGCTCGTGCCGGCGGTGCTGGTCTGCGTGGTCGTGCTCATGGTTCCTCCCGATCGGGTGCGGTGTGCATGACCCCAGGGTGCAGATGCCTCCTCGCAGATCGCTCGCAGCCTGCTCGCGCCGCACGGCATAGTGGCGGGATGGACGACAAGGAGACCCTGCACCGCTACCTGCGGACGCAGCGCGCCAGCCTGCTGAGCAAGCTCGACGGTCTGGACGAGTACGAGATCCGGCGGCCGATGACGTCGACGGGCACCAACCTGCTCGGGCTCGTGAAGCACGTGGCCAGCGTCGAGCTCGGCTACTTCGGAGAGGTCTTCGGCAGACCGGCGGACCGCGAGCTGCCCTGGTTCGCCGACGACGCCGAGGTGAACGCCGACATGTGGGCGACCCCGGACGAGACGCGCGAGGAGATCGTCGCGCTGCACACCTACTCCGCGACGCACAGCGACGCGACGATCGAGGCCCTGCCGCTCGATGCCGTCGGTGACGTGCCGTGGTGGGGAGACAAGAGGCGCGTGACGCTGCACCAGATCCTCGTGCACATGTGCGTGGAGACCGCACGGCACGCAGGCCACGCCGACATCGTCCGCGAGGCCATCGACGGCGCCGTCGGGCGCGAGGCCGACGACCCCAACATCCCGACGATCGACTGGCCGGCCTACCGGGAGCGCCTGGAGTCCGCCGCACGGCAGGCCGGCTCGACCGCGTGAGTCCGGGGGGTCACCCGGGAACACCCGTGGCTGTCACGGGGCCGGGCTCGCCCGCGTGCACCACCCGACGGGCGCGGCGGAGCAGCCGGATCGCGAGGAGCGCGAGCGGGATGTTGACCATCGCCGGGACGCCGACCCAGTAGGAGGCCGTGAGCACGGCGTACGCCGCCCACAGGCTCTCGGTCGCCAGCAGCACCACCTGGGTGGTGATCGAGATGCCCCCGAGCGCGGTCGGGGAGTGGCGCCGGCGCCACAGGCGGACCGCCTGCGGCCACCACAACGTCAGGGAGCCGGCCGATGCCAGCAACCCGACGTACTCCACGGCGGCGCTCATGCAGAGCAGGGGTGCCCGACGCGCGCGGAGATACCTCAGCCCGGCTCGGGGGCGCGGGCGCGTGCCGGGGTCAGCAGGATGGCGACGCTCAGCACGAGCACCCAGGCGGGGAACAGGAGCCGTGCCCAGGTGATCGTGCCGGCGACCAGCAGGAGCACCAGGGCGACGGCGTAGCCGCTGAACGGGACCCAGCGGGGGACCGCGGCGGTCCGCAGCGCGACGGTGCTCACCGAGAGGGTGAACACGGCCGCCATCCGCATCGCGTACACCGACACGAGCGCCTGGGTGGAACCCCGTCCGAAGGTCCAGATCGCCTCGTCGATGCTCTCGCTCGGGATCATCTGCACCAGGCTGGTCACGGTCACCGCACCCTGGAAGAGCATCGCCAGGAACAGCAGGCCGCTGCCGAGGAAGACGGTGGAGAAGAGCCGGTCCTCGACGTCACCGAGCTGGTCCCGGACGACGCCGATGAACCAGAGGAACGCGATGCCCGCGAACGGCACGAGGTTCAGGCCGATGCGGACCAGGGCCTGGCTCCGGGGGTCGGACTCCAGGGACCGGAGGCTCTCGCCCGCGAGCGCGACCTGCATCATGACGAGGGCGGTGATGAGGAGGACGCCGAAGACGATGCCCGCGACCGCTGCGGACCGTCGGCTGCGCCACCGTCGCGCGGTGACGCCCGGCTCCGGCGTGGTCACGGCGACGTCCGCGGTCGGCTAGGCACGTGGGGGAGCCCCCAGCAGGTCGGACGTGCGGCCGTTCGCGCCCGTCGCCGTCGTCCACTCGATCGTCGTCGAGCTGTCGGCGAGGTCCACGGTGAGGCGAGCGGTGGCGGCGGGGAGGGCGAGCCCGCGACGCGTCAGCCGCAGCACCGACCCGTCGAGATCGACCTCGACGCCGCTGTCGAAAGCGGGCAGGGCGTTCCGGAACCGGCACAGGTCCAGCAGCGCGGCGACGACGGGCCGCGCGAGGGCGGCGTCGATCTCCGCCGGCGTGTAGTGGTGCCGGTTGATGTCCCGGCCGACGCCCGTGCGTGCGAGCAGGTCCACGTCGTTGCCGCCCGCGAGAGCGCCCACGTAGTAGACCTGCGGGATCCCGGGGGTGAACAGCTGGAGGGCGCGGGCGGCCAGGTAGGCGCGGTCGTCGCCCCCCAGCGCGTCGTAGAACGTCGAGTTCACCTGGTAGAGGTCGAGGTTCGAGGCCGCCGCACCGGTGGCGCGCTCCGAAGCGCCCCGGGTGCGGGCGTGGATGCCGTGCACCAGCGCGTCGATCTGGGCGGGGTCCAGGAGGCCGGGGCGGGGTGCCTCGCCGGGCTGCACGGTCTGGTCCGGGCCGACGTCGATGACGCCGATGCCGTCGTGGGTGTCCAGGACCGTCACGGCGTTGGCCGGGCGCTCGGCCATCCAGCGGGCGAGGACGGAGCCGTCGCCCGTGTAGAGCGCGTGCAGCACCAGCGGGGGCAGGGCGAAGTCGTACACCAGGTCGACGGAGCGGCCGATCTCGATCTGCCGCCGGAAGTACGAGTGGACCTCGACCAGCACGTCGACACCGCGGKCGCGTGCCTGCCCGGTGAACTCCTCGATGAACGCGAAGGTCTCCGGCGTCATGAAGCACGTGGTCCCGGGCGTCTTCACCGCGTACCCGACGGCGTCGAGGCGCACGAGCGAGACCCCGGCGGCGGCGACCGCGTCGAGGATCGACGTCAGGTACGCCGAACCCGCCGCCGCGCGCACGTCGATGTCGATCTGCTGCGGTGTGAAGGTCGTCCACACGAAGCGCAGCCGGTCTCCGAGCCGGATCGGCGTGAACGGCAGGCCAGGGCGCGGCCGGTAGATCCGCGTGAGGTCCTCCTCGGTGGCGCCGGCGGGGAACACCGAGGACATGGTGAGGAACATGCCGGCGTGCGGCGAGGAGTCCCCGCGCGCCCGGACGTCGGCGAACGCGGCCGACTCGGCGGACACGTGGTTGACGATCAGGTCGACCACGGTGTCGTGCGTCCGGCCGAGCTCACGGACGTCGTCCCAGCTGCCCAGACGCGGGTCGACCGCCGTGTGGTCCACGGGATCGAACCCCGCGTCGGCACCGTCGTACGGGGTGAAGAACGGCAGCACGTGCACGCCACCGAACGCTCCGGCCAGCGGGCCACGCAGCAGCCGCGTGAGCCCGGCCAGGTCGCCGCCCAGGCGGTCGGCGTACGCGATCAGCTGCACCTCGTTGCGCATCGGACCGTCCTCGTCGATGCCCGCACGCGTTCGTGGCGGGACACCACGTTCCTACCGCGCGCAGCGTCCGAGCGATAGTCGGACGTCAGGCGTAAGGGTCCGTGATCTCCCGGAGCCGGACGAGCGTCTCGCGCAGGGCGTTCATGCGCCGCGACCCGAGGTGCTTCTCCCACTCCGCCTCGACCTCGGCCACGACCTCGGCCGCGGCCGCCTGGGCGGCCGATCCGCGCGCGGTGATCCGGACCAGACGGGCACGCCCGTCCGCGGGGTCCGGGACGCGGCGGACGTACCCGGCGCGTTCGAGCTGGTCGACCAGGAACCCCGCGGTCTGCTTGGTCACCTGGGCCTGCTCCGCCAGGTCGGTGAGGCGCGTGCCGTCCGGCCCGATCCGCTGGAACACCCGGGCCTGCGCGAGCGTGACGTCGTCGAACCCGGCGTCGCCGAGCGCGGCGAGGACCCGCGCCTCCATGGCCCGGTAGGGGAGGAAGAGCAGCAGCCCGACGGTGGGTGTCGAGGTCACGACGACTCCTTGACGATGGTCAGAACCTCTGTCTAAAGTCGTCAGAGTACCGTACTAACGGGGGCGTGGCATGGACCGGGACGAGGTGTGGCGCACCGTCGACTCCGAGCGCGCCGCGCTGGCGTCGTTGCTGGTCACGCTCGACGACGGAGCGTGGGCGACGCCGTCGCTCTGCGCGGGCTGGACGGTCCGCGACGTCGCCGCCCACGTGATCTCGTCGCCGCAGGCGACCCCGGCGGACGTCGTGCGGTCGCTCGTGCGAGCGCGGGGCGACTTCGACCGTGCGATTGCCGCCGAGGCCAGGCGATGGTCGCACCGCCCGACGGCGCAGATCGTCGAGGACTACCGCCGGTTCGCCGGATCGCGGCGGCACCCGGTGGGCACCACCTACGTCGACCCGCTGCTCGACGTCCTCGTGCACACCCAGGACATCGCCGTCCCGCTCGGCCGTGAGCACCCCATGCCGCCGGAGGCGGCCGCCGTGGCCGCGACGCTCGTGTGGCGGCGGTCGTTCCCGTTCCACGCCCGCCGGCGCCTCGCAGGGCACCGGCTCGTCGCCACCGACACCGACTGGTCTGCGGGCGAAGGGCAGCCGGTGGAGGGGCCCGTCCAGGCGCTCCTCCTGCTGCTCACCGGTCGCACCGCCGCTGTCCGGCGGCTCCCCGGGACCCCGGTCCCGCAGCTCGCCCTCCGCACAGGAGTCCGCTCATGAACGCGTTCGCCCAGGTCGTCGCCCTGCTGGTCTCTCTGGTGCTCATCGTCATGTGGGTCCTGGAGTCCTTCTTCCACGACCGCCCGTCCCTCTACCCGATCTTCCTCATCGAGCCGCAGGACGTCCCGGCGGTGCGCATGTGGGCCGTCAACGTCGGCTTCTACAACCTCTGCTTCGGACTTGCCGGCCTGCTCGGGCTCCTGATCCTGCACGTGGGTGACCCGGCGGTGGGTCGGGCGCTGGTGCTCGTCGTGTGCGCCAGCCACGTGCTCCTCGCCCTCGTCCTGTACGTCTCCGAGCGCCGGCTCTGGCTCAGTGCGCTCGGCGAGGGCGTCCCGGCGCTGGCCGTCGTCGTCGCCACGCTGGCGTGACCCTCGAGTGAGGGGCCCCGCCGGGGGGCGGGACCCTGCGCGGGGTCGTCGCCCCAGTGGCACGACCACGCGAGGCTCGCCCGCCGTCATCGTGACTGATCGCCCTGCTCGCACCGGCGGAACGGCCAGAGCCGGTTGGTGGGTTCAGGGGGTGTCGAAGGCGTCGATGTCGAGGTTGTCGGTGGTCAGGCCGTGGGTGGTGCCGTCGAAGTAGGTCGACCAGGTGCCGGTGGTGTTGGCGATGATGTCTTCGTCTTGGGTGGTGCCCAGGGTGGGGATGGTGGTGGTGGGGGTGGAGAAGGACAGCAGGTAGTGGGTGGCGTCGGTGCGGACGTAGCCGTCGACGTTGGTGCCGGCGGGTAGTCCGAGGGTGGTGGCGTC
>NZ_JBFUBX010000009.1:0-98591 GCF_056405535.1 Cellulomonas sp. P1_G12_2
GGCGACGCCGAGTCCAAGTGACCCTGCCGGTGCCGGCGGCCCTCGACGGGTCGCCGGCACCGCAGCACGTCACCGGCCTGCCCAGGCCTCGCACGAACATCACGACACACACGTAGAACGGACACGACTGATGGCGAACTACTCGCTCGCAGACATCAAGGCGCTGCGCGAGAAGACCGGTGCCGGCATGATGGACGTCAAGAAGGCGCTCGAGGAGGCCGACGGCGACTCCGACAAGGCGCTCGAGATCATCCGGGTGAAGGGCCTCAAGGGCGTCGGCAAGCGTGAGGGCCGCGCGGCCTCCGACGGCCTGGTCGTCGCTCACGTCGGCCCGACGGCCGACGGCGAGGGTCAGACCGGCGTGCTCGTCGAGATCAACTCGGAGACGGACTTCGTCGCGAAGAGCCCGAACTTCGTGGCGCTCGCCGCCCGGGTGCTCGCGGCTGCCGTGGACTCCCCGGCCCGCGACGCGGACGCGCTGCTGGCCGCCGAGGTCGACGGCTCCAGCGTGCAGTCCATCGTCGACGAGACCGCCGCCACCCTCGGTGAGCGCGTGGTCGTGCGTCGCCTGGCCCGCGTGGCCGGCGAGCACGTCGAGGTCTACCTCCACAAGGTCAGCAAGGACCTGCCCCCGCAGGTCGGCGTGCTCGTCGCGACCGACGCGGCCGGCGCCGGCGTGGCCCGGGACATCGCGACGCACATCGCGGCGTTCTCGCCCACCTACCTCTCGCGCGAGGAGGTCTCGGCCGACGTCGTCGCGAACGAGCGCCACATCGCCGAGGAGACGGCCCGCAACGAGGGCAAGCCCGAGGCTGCGCTGCCGAAGATCATCGAGGGCCGCCTGAACGGCTTCTTCAAGGAGAACGTCCTGCTCGAGCAGGCGTTCGCCAAGGACAACAAGAAGACGGTCGGCCAGGTCCTCACCGAGGCCGGCGGCACGCTGACGGGCTTCGTCCGTTACCGCGTGGGAGCCTGACCCTCAGGGAATCGACGGTGGCCCCGGCCCTACGGGGTCGGGGCCACCGGCGCAACCAGCCCGACCAACTCTCGTGGAGGCACCGTGACCCAGGACCCCGAGTCGACACGCGGGGTCGTGCCTGACCGGCGCGTCCTGCTCAAGCTCTCCGGCGAGACGTTCGGTGGCGGTGACGTGGGCCTCGCGGCCGACGTCGTCCAGCGCGTCGCCGCGGAGATCGCCGTCGCGGTCCGGGAAGGTGTGCAGGTCGCCATCGTCGTCGGTGGTGGCAACTTCTTCCGCGGTGCCGAGCTCTCGCAGCGCGGGCTGGACCGTGCGCGTGCCGACTACATGGGCATGCTCGGCACGGTGATGAACTGCCTGGCCCTGCAGGACTTCCTCGAGCAGGCCGGCGTGAGCACGCGCGTGCAGACCGCGATCACGATGGGTCAGGTGGCCGAGCCGTACATCCCGCTGCGCGCCATCCGGCACCTGGAGAAGGGCCGCGTCGTCATCTTCGGCGCCGGCGCCGGGCTGCCGTACTTCTCGACGGACACGGTGAGCGTCCAGCGCGCGCTCGAGACGCACTGCCACGAGGTCCTCATGGGCAAGAACGGCGTCGACGGCGTGTACTCGGCAGACCCGCGGACCAACCCGGACGCGGTGAAGCTCGACCACCTGACGTACACCGACGCGCTGGTCAACGACCTGGGCGTGATGGACGGCTCGGCGCTCAGCCTGTGCCGCGACAACGACGTGCGCATGCGCGTGTTCGGCCTGGAGGAGGCCGGCAACGTCACGCGCGCGCTCCGGGGTGAGAAGATCGGCACGCTGATCACCGCCAGTTGATCGGCCACCCGCACCACACGACATCACGAAGGAGCTCCGGTGATCGACGAGACCCTCTTCGAGGCTGAAGAGAAGATGGACAAGGCCGTCGAGGTCGCCAAGGAGGACTTCTCGACGATCCGCACCGGTCGGGCGAACGCGGCGATGTTCTCCAAGGTGTTCGTCGACTACTACGGCAGCCCGACCCCTCTGCAGCAGCTCGCGTCGTTCAACGTCACCGAGGCGCGCACCATCCTCGTCTCGCCGTTCGACAAGTCGTCGACCGCCGCGATCGAGAAGGCGCTGCGCGACTCGGACCTGGGCGTCAACCCGACGAACGACGGCAACGTCATCCGCATCGTGCTGCCCGCCCTGACGCAGGAGCGCCGCAAGGACTTCGTGAAGCTCGCCAAGTCGAAGGCCGAGGACGCGCGCGTCTCGGTGCGCAACGTGCGCCGCCGCGCCAAGGAGGAGCTGGACCGGATCGTCAAGGACGGCGAGGCCGGCGAGGACGAGGTCGGTCGTGCGGAGAAGGAGCTCGAGTCCCTGACGAAGAAGCACGTGGATCTCATCGACCACCTGCTCGCGTCCAAGGAGAACGAGCTCCTCGAGGTCTGATGAGCCAGACTGCCATCGCCGCCACCCGGACCCCCCGCCCCGGTCGTGACCTCCCGGTCGCGATCGTCGTCGGCGTCGCCATGCTCGTGGCGGTGGTCGCGTCGCTGTTCATCCGCAAGGAGGCCTTCGCGGTCGTCGCCGTCGTGTGCGTGTGCGCCGGTCTCTGGGAGCTCGCGCAGGCGTTCACCCGCCGGAACATCCACCTCCCGCTGCTCCCGCTGCTGGTCGGTGCCATCGGCATCCTCGTCTCGGCGTTCACCGCCGGACCGGAGGCGCTGTTCGTCGCGTTCATGCTGACGGTCGGCGGCGTCGTCGTCTGGCGCGTGCTCGACGGGAGCGGCCAGCCCGCGCTGCGCGACGCCACGGCCGGCGCGTTCGCCGCCGCGTACCTGCCGTTCCTCGGCGGCTTCGTCATGCTCCTGCTCGCCGAGCCCGACGGCGCATCCCGCGTGATGCTCTTCATCCTGCTCTGCGTGGCCAGCGACACGGGCGGCTACACCGTCGGCGTGCTGCTCGGCCGGCACCCGCTCGCCCCGTCGGTGAGCCCGAAGAAGACGTGGGAAGGCCTTGCCGGCTCCGTCATCCTCGCGTGTGTCGTGGGTGTGGTCGGCGTCCAGGTGGCGTTCGGCGGCGAGCCGCTGGTCGGGGTGTTCCTCGGCCTGGCCACCGTCGTGACCGCGACGCTCGGCGACCTCGCCGAGTCGATGCTCAAGCGCGACCTCGAGCTCAAGGACATGGGCCGGCTGGTGCCTGGCCACGGCGGGCTCCTGGACCGGCTCGACTCGCTCCTGCTCACCGCCCCCGCCGTGTACGTGGTCCTCACGGTCCTCCAGCCCGCCTGATCTCACTGAAGGGGGGTACCAGCAATGACCGGTACACCCGTGCGCCTCGACCTGTCCTCGCCCAGCCGGGGACCTCGTGGCAAGCCGCCCAAGCACTTCGTCGACCTCACGCCCGAGCAGCGGATCGATGCCGTCACCGAGCTCGGGGAGAAGCCGTTCCGCGCCAAGCAGCTGGCGACGCACTACTTCACCCACCTGACCAACGACCCCGCGCAGATGACCGACCTGCCGAAGGCCACGCGCGACAAGCTCGTCGAGGGGCTGTTCCCGCAGCTGCTCACCGCCCACCGCACCCAGACCGCGGACAAGGGCACCACCGTCAAGACGCTGTGGCACCTGTTCGACGGTGCCAAGGTCGAGTCGGTCCTCATGCGGTACGCCAACCGCACCACCCTGTGCGTTTCGAGCCAGGCCGGCTGCGGCCTCGCGTGCTCGTTCTGCGCCACCGGCCAGCTGGGCCTGACGCGGAACCTGTCGACGGCGGAGATCGTCGAGCAGGTGCGCGCCGCGGCGCGGTCGCTGGCCGACGGCGAGGTCCCGGGCGGTCCGACGCGGCTGTCCAACGTGGTGTTCATGGGCATGGGCGAGCCGCTGGCCAACTACAAGTCGGTCATGGAGACGGTCCGGCGTCTCGTGGCTCCGGCGCCCGACGGGCTGGGCATGTCCGCGCGTAACGTCACCGTGTCGACCGTGGGCATGGTGCCGGCGATGGACCGGCTGGCCAAGGAGGGGATCCCCGTCACGCTCGCGCTGTCACTGCACGCACCGGACGACGAGCTGCGCAGCGAGCTGGTGCCCGTGAACACGCGGTGGAGCGTCGACGAGGCGATCGACTCCGCGCACCGCTACTTCGAGGTCACCGGCCGTCGTGTCTCCATCGAGTACGCGCTGATCCGGGACATCAACGACCACGCCTGGCGCGCGGACCTGCTCGGCGAGAAGCTCAACGCCCGCGGTCGCGGCTGGGTGCACTGCAACCCCATCCCGCTGAACCCGACGCCGGGCTCGAAGTGGACGGCGAGCGATCCCCGGGTGGAGCAGGAGTTCGTGGCACGCTTGCGTGCGCACGGGATCCCGACCACCATCCGGGACACCCGCGGCAGTGAGATCGACGGCGCCTGCGGGCAGCTCGCAGCGGAGGAGGACGAGTGAGCGACGGGATGTTCCGGACCGTCTCGGGCGTGAGGCAGGGATACGACCCGGACGAGGTCGACGACTTCTTCGCGCACGCCCGGGCGGTCTATGAGACGGGCCCGGCTGCCGCGCTGGCCAGCAAGGACGTGCGTGGCGTGGCGTTCGACATGGTGCGGGGCGGGTACGTCACGGCCGCGGTCGATGCGGCGCTCGACCGGCTCGAGGCCGCGTTCGTCGCCCGGTCCCGCGCGGAGTACATCGCCACCCAGGGCCAGCAGGCGTGGATGAACCGCCTGAGCGAGCAGGCCCGCACCCTGTACGGCCGGCTGGGGCGCCCCGACGGCGACCGGTTCGCCGCGCCTGACGGCCGGCAGCAGGGCTACGAGCCCGCCGACGTGGACGAGCTGTGCCAGCGCCTGGTCGCGTACTTCGACAAGGGCACGCCGCTGTCGGCCGCCGAGGTGCGGTCCGCGACCTTCCGACGCCGCAAGGGCCGCAACGCGTACGCCGAGGGACCGGTCGACGCCTTCCTGGCGCGCGCGGTCGAGGTGCTGCTCGGCGTCGAGTGACCGGACGACGATCGGACGGCCGCGCTCCCTGCCAGGAGCGCGGCCGTCGTCGTCTCAGCCGTCCTCGCGCCTGAAGGTCCGGGCGCCGAACCAGAGCCCGAGGCCGGCGAGCACGATCGTCAGCACCGAGCCCCACAGGGCCGTCGCGCTGCCGATGTCGCCGTCGAACTGCGCGCGGATGCCGGACACCACGTGCTTGATCGGGTTGAGGTTGGACAGCGTGTTGAGCCACGCCGGCGCCGACGCCGCCGTGATGGGCAGCAGGATGCCCGACAGCAGCAGCAGGGGCAGCGCGACGCCGTTCATCAGGGGCGCGAGCGCATCCTCGCTCTTGAGGGTGAGCGCGACCGCGTAGGACGCCGACGCGAACGCGGCCGCGAGCAGCGCGGCGGTGACGATGCCGAGCACGATGCCCCAGAACGGCGCCTCGAGCCCGAACAGGAACGCCACGGACACGAGCACGACGCCCTGCACCGCGACGACGATGACGTCCCGCAGCACCCGGCCGAGCACGAGCGCGGACCGGGGTGCGGGGCTCACACGCTCGGCCTCGATGACGCCGTCGCGCCACTCGCCGATCAGCCCGAAGCCGACGAACAGCGCGCCGAACATGCCGAGCTGCACCAGCAGCCCGGGGACGAACAGCTGGTAGGCGTTGGTCGCACCCAGCTGGGGCGCCAGCGGCTCCAGCAGCGGTCCGAACAGCGAGAGGTAGAGCACCGGCTGGAGCAGGCCCATGACGGACCACACGGGGTTGCGCAGCGAGATGCGCATGGCACGGCGGAACACCGTGAGGGTGTCGCGGACGAACGTGCTGCGGCCGGACTGCTCGTCGGTGAACGTGCGCGGGGAGGAGGTGGTGGTGCTCATGCTGCGGCTCCGTCGGTGGACTCGGTCGCGCTCTCGCCGTCGCGCAGGGAGCGACCCGTGAGGGTGAGGAAGACGTCGTCGAGCGTCGGACGGCGCAGCTCGACGCCGTCCAGCTCGAGGCCCTCCGCGTCGAGCGAGCGGAGCAGACCGGCGAGCAGCGTGCGGCCCTGCGGCACCCGGACCTCGACCAGCGAGCCGTCGATCGTCGGCACGTCCGCGCCGGGCAGCTGCGCGGCGACGGCCGCGATGCGGGTGACGTCGGTGGCCTGCGACGCACTGAGCAGGACCGCGTCACCGCTCACCCGCTGCTTGAGCTCCTCGGGGGAGCCCTCCGCGACGATCGCGCCGTGGTCGATGACGAGGATGCGGTCGCACAGGGCGTCGGCCTCGTCCAGGTAGTGCGTGGTGAGGAACACCGTGCTGCCGCGCTCGTCGCGCAGCCCGCGCACGTGCGTCCAGAGGTTGGCGCGCGCCTGCGGGTCGAGGCCCGTGGTCGGCTCGTCGAGGAACACGAGCCGGGGGGTGTGGATCAGGCCCATGGCGATGTCGAGCCGGCGGCGCTGGCCGCCGGACAGCGAGGAGCACTTGCGGTCCCACAGGCCGTCGAGCTCGAGCTGGTCGAACAGCTCGCGGCCCCGGACGGCGGCGACCGCGCGCTCGACGCCGTACAGCAGGGCGTGGTCGATCACCTCCTCGCCGGCACGGGCCTCGCCCGAGGTCGACCCGGACTGCGCGACGTACCCGATGCGGCGGCGGACGGCGCCGGGGTCCTTGCGCAGGTCGGCGCCGGCGACGGTCGCGTCGCCGCGGGTGGGGCGCAGGAGAGTGGTGAGCATGCGGAGCGTGGTCGTCTTGCCCGCCCCGTTCGGGCCGAGGAAGCCGACGATCTCGCCGGCCTCGACGTCGAGGTCGACGCCGCGCACGGCATCGACGTCCCCTCGACGTGTGCGGTAGGTGCGGGCCAGGCCGCGGGCATGGATCATGCGGGGTCCTCCTTCGGTGGAGGACCCAGTATTCAAGATGGACTATTACTCGTCAACCTTGACTATTACGTGTTCTCCTCCGCCAGCGCGAGGACCACGCCCGGGCCGACCCCCGCTGCTCGCGCGATCTCGATCTGCTCGGCCGTGGGCGTCCACGCGGGCGGCTCGCCGTGGAAGGCGTAGGCGCCGCCGTTCACGCGCTCGAGGTACTCGCGGGCCCACTCGAGCTCCCCGCGGATGCGTGCGCTGGTCAGCCGCGCCACCTCCGTCGCGGTGTCGGGCGTGTCCCGGGCGGCGAGCATCTGCTCGATCTGCGTCGCGAGCACGGTCAGCTCGCCCTTGAGGAGCTCGGTCCGGGCCTCGATGGTCCGGACGACCTCGTCCCGGGGGAGCGCGAAGGCCATGTTCACGGCCGTGAGCAGGAGGGTGGGGTCGTCGAGAGTGAGCAGGCCCGCGCGCACCAGGCCCAGGAACTCGCCCTCGCCCGCGTCCGTGAGGCGATAGGTCGTCCGCGGTGGCCGGGGACCGGTGGCTGCGACGCCGACCTCCTCGAGCAGGCCCGACCGGGTCAGCGACTTCAGGGCGTTGTAGATGGATCCCGGGTGGACGTGCGCCCACCGGTCGATCTCCCAGCTGACCAGCTCCCGGCGCAGGAAGTAGCCGTGCACGGGCTGGAAGATCCGCACGCAGCCGAGCACGAGCAGGCGCGTCGCGGACCCCGGAGGTGTCGCGGGAGCGGGCATGCGGCGATCCTGCCACGGGCGATGCACGAAGATGGGCAGCGTGACACAGCGCAGCGTCGTCCTCCTCGGGTCCACGGGCTCGATCGGTACCCAGGCCGTCGACGTCGTCACCCGTAACCCCGACCGGTTCTCGGTGGTGGGCCTGTCCGCCGGTGGTGGTGACGTCTCCCTGCTGGCCCGGCAGGCGCGCGAGCTCGGCGTGTCTGCGGTCGCGGTCGCCGACCCGCGCGCGGAGGCACCCCTGCGCGAGGCCCTCGGCGACGGCATCGAGGTGCTCGTCGGCCCGCAGGCGTCCACGGAGCTGGCCGGCCGCGGGGCCGACGTCGTGCTCAACGGCGTCACCGGCTCGGTCGGGCTGGGGCCGACCCTCGCCGCGCTGGAGGCGGGCAGCACCCTGGCGCTGGCCAACAAGGAGTCGCTGGTGGTGGGCGGCCGGCTGGTGCACGCCGCGCGGCAACGGCCCGACCAGATCGTGCCCGTGGACTCCGAGCACTCGGCGATCGCCCAGGCACTGCGCGGTGGCACGCACCCCGAGGTACGGCGGCTGATCCTCACGGCCTCGGGCGGTCCGTTCCGCGGGTGGTCGCACGACGACGTCAAGGCGGTGACGCCGCAGCAGGCGCTCGCCCACCCGACCTGGTCGATGGGTCCGGTGGTGACGATCAACTCCTCGACCTTGATGAACAAGGGCCTGGAGCTCATCGAGGCGCACCTGCTGTTCGACGTGCCCGTCGCGGACATCACTGTCGTGGTGCACCCGCAGTCGGTGGTGCACTCCATGGTCGAGTTCGTGGACGGCTCGACGCTGGCCCAGGCGTCGCCGCCGGACATGCGGCTGCCGATCGCGCTCGGGCTGTCGTGGCCGGACCGGGTCCCCGAGGTGGCGCCGCCGTGCGACTGGACGCAGGCCACCGCCTGGACGTTCGAGCCGCTCGACGAGGACGTCTTCGGCGCGGTGCGCCTGGCGCGCGAGGCCGTCGCGGCGTCCGCCACCCACCCCGCGGTCTACAACGCGGCCAACGAGGAGTGCGTCGAGGCGTTCCTGGCCGGGCGGATCGGGTTCCTGGACATCGTCACCACGGTCGAGCGCGTCCTGGGCGAGCACGACGGCACCACGCCCGACGCCCTCACGCTGGACGCGGTGCTGGCTGCCGAGGTCTGGGCCCGCGCCCGCGCGCAGGAGCTCCTGGCGCGCGCGTGAGTCAGTGCCCGAGCACGTGCTCGAGCAGTCCGCTCCACCGGCTCGCGTGACCCGTGCGGGCCTCGGTCCGGTCCGCCCAGGTGGTCGCCTTGCGCGTGGCGGTGATGCCCGCCCAGCGCAGGGGTTCCGGCTCCCACGCGGGGGAGCGGTGGCCCACCCACGGCAGCCGCGTGAGCGCGCTGTCCGACCCGGTGATCAGGTCCGCGAGCGTGCGGCCCGCCAGGTTGGTCATCGCGACGCCGTCGCCCACGTAGCCGCCGGCCCAGCCGATCCCGTCGTCGTCCAGCCCGACCGACGGGTGCCAGTCGCGGTGCACGCCCAGCGGCCCGCCCCAGTGGTGGGTGATCTCGGCCCGGTCGAGCACCGGGAACAGGTCGACCAGCGCCTGCGCGAGGTGGGAGGCCGTGGATCGCGCCTGGTCGTACTCGGGACGGATCGCGGAGCCGGC
Source organism: Cellulomonas sp. P1_G12_2 (assembly GCF_056405535.1). NCBI lineage: Bacteria > Bacillati > Actinomycetota > Actinomycetes > Micrococcales > Cellulomonadaceae > Cellulomonas > Cellulomonas sp. P1_G12_2. Next base: position 9,192 of record NZ_JBFUBX010000009.1, read on the forward strand.
GTGGTACGGCGCACCGCGACCGCCGAACACGATCCGGTCGTCCGTGGTGCGCTGGCCGTACACGATGAGGTTCCGCGCGTCGGCGAACGTCTCGGCACGGTCGAGACCGATCTCGGCCCAGACCTCGGGCGGCAGCGGCTCGGTCGCGATCACGTGTGAGTACACCGGGGCGACCTCCCGGCCGGACCCGGGCAGCTGCGAGCTCCACGCCTCGGTCGCGCGAACCACCCAGCGTGCCCGCACGATGCCGTGGTCGGTCACGACCGCGCGCGGGGACAGCCGCAGCGCGCGCGTCCCCTCGGCCACCCGGGCTCCGCGGGAGAGCACCACGTCGAGCAGCCCACGCACCAGGCGCAGCGGCTGGATCCGGGCGCAGTCCGGGGTGTACGAGCCGCCCACCACGCTGGTCGCGCGGACGTGCTCCTCGACCCCGTCGGCGCCGAGCAGGTGCGACTCGTCTCCCCAGCGCGCGTCGGTGGCCACTCCCTCGGCGACGCGCTCCAGCTGCGGGCGGTTGCGGGCGAGCGTGACGGTGCCGCCGAACGCGAACCCGCACTCGATCTGCTCGGCCGCCGCCACCCCGCCGACCTCGACGACGGTGTCCCGCATGGCGGCGCGCATCGCCGCGGCGGCCTCGTGCCCGTGCAGACGCGCCAGCTCGTCGCCGGAGACCGGCAGGAGAGCCGAGCACCAGCCGCCGTTGCGCCCGCTCGCGCCGAACCCCGCCACCTCGGCCTCGACCACCAGCACGTCGAGCGACGGGTCCGCCTCGAGCAGGTAGTACGCGGTCCACAAGCCGGTCAGACCGGCCCCGACCACGACGACGTCCGCCTGGGTGTCCCCGTCAAGAGGGTCGAGCGGGGCGAGGTCGGGCAGCTGGTCGAACCAGAGCGACACGCTCACAGGCGCGCCCAGGCCTCGGTCAGCACGCCCCGCAGGATGCCGGTGATCTCGTCGAACTCGGCCTGCCCGCAGGTGAGCGGAGGGGCGAGCTGGATGACCGGGTCACCGCGGTCGTCGGCGCGGCAGTACAGCCCGGCGTCGTACAGGGCGCCCGACAGGAACCCGCGCAGCAGGCGCTCGCTCTCGTCGTCGTCGAACGTCTCCCGGGTCGACTTGTCCTTGACCAGCTCGATCCCGTAGAAGAAGCCCTCGCCGCGCACGTCGCCCACGATCGGCAGGTCCAGCAGACCCTCGAGGGTGCGCCGGAACGCCGGTGCCGACTCCTTCACGTGCGCGGTGATGCCCTCGCGCTCGAACAGGTCGAGGTTCGCGTTGGCCACCGCCGCGGACACCGGGTGGCCGCCGAACGTGTAGCCGTGCGCGAACGACGCGTTGCCCGTCTTGAACGGCTCGTAGAGCTTGTCGGAGGCGATCAGGGCGCCGATGGGGGAGTAGCCCGAGGTCATGCCCTTGGCGCAGGTGATCATGTCCGGGACGTAGCCGAAGTCGTCGCACGCGAAGATCGACCCGATGCGCCCGAACGCGCAGATGACCTCGTCGGACACCAGCAGCACGTCGTACTGGTCGCAGATCTCGCGCACCCGCTCGAAGTAGCCCGGCGGCGGAGGGAAGCACCCGCCGGCGTTCTGCACCGGCTCCAGGAACACCGCGGCGACCGAGTCCGGACCTTCCATCTCGATGGCGTCGCCGATGCGGTCCGCGGCCCACCGGCCGAACGCCTTCGGGTCGTCGCGCAGGTGCTCGGGTGCGCGGTACTCGTTGGTGTTCGGCACCTTGTGCGCGCCCGGCACCAGCGGCTCGAACTGCTGCTTCAGCGTCGGCAGACCCGTGATGGACAGGGCTCCGTGGGTGGTGCCGTGGTAGGCGATGGACCGGGAGATCACCTTGTACTTGTTCGGCTTGCCGGTGAGCTTGAAGTAGTTCTTGGCCAGCTTCCAGGCGGTCTCGACGGCCTCGCCGCCGCCCGTGGTGAAGAAGACGTGGTTGAGGTCGCCCGGGGCGTAGGCCGCCAGCCGCTCCGCGAGGTCGATCGCCTGCGGGTGCGCATAGGACCACAGCGGGAAGAACGCCAGCTGCTCGGCCTGCACCCGTGCCGCCTCGGCCAGCTCGGTGCGACCATGGCCGGCCTGCACGACGAACAGTCCGGAGAGCCCGTCGATGTACTTGCGGCCCTGGTCGTCCCAGATGTGGTGCCCCTGGCCGCGCACGATCGTCGGGACGCCGTGGTCCCAGGCGCTCTGCCGCGTGAAGTGGCCCCAGAGGTGGGCCTTGGCGGCCTGGGAACGGTCCGTTCCACGAGGTGTCGTGCTCATCGGGTCCCCCAGTTGTAGAGCTGCTTGCGCAGCTTCAGGTAGACGAACGTCTCGGTGGTCCGCACCCCGGGCAGCGAGCGGATCTTCTGGTTGAGCACCTCGAGCAGGTGGTCGTCGTCCTCGCACACCACCTCGCACAGCAGGTCGAAGCCGCCCGCGGTGATCACCACGTAGTCGACCTCGGGCAGCTCGGCGAGCGCGTCCGCGACCAGCGACAGGTCGCCCTCGCACTTCAGGCCGATCATCGCCTGGCGCGTGAAGCCGACCTGCAGCGGGTCGGTCACCGCGACGATCTGCATCACCCCGGAGTCGGTGAGGCGCTGCACGCGCTGGCGTACCGCGGCCTCCGACAGCCCGATCGCCTTGCCGATCGCCGCATAGGGTCGCCGGCCGTCCTCCTGGAGCTGCTCGACGATGGCCTTGGAGACGTCGTCGAGAGCCGGGTGCCCGGGTGCTGGTCTGCGTGTGCCCACCCGCCGATGGTGGTGGGCAGAGGGGCGCAATGCAAGGAATCCGTCGCGACAGGCCGTGTGAACTTCTGATTTCGGCGTTCGCGACCCCCGGACTGGTCGAATGCCCCCGTGCGGCCTCCCGAAAGGACCTCGACCGGCGTAGCGTGCCACGCACCGACCGTGAGGAGAACTGCTGTGAGCCAGGCCACCGACCAGACCCTCGAGCTGCACAACGTGATCGGGGGCGCCCAGCGGCCCGCCGCGGACGGCCGCACGACGGCCGTGATCGACCCGTCGACCGGCACCGAGTACGCCCGGGCGCCGCTGTCGGGGGCCGAGGACGTCGACGCGGCCTACCGCGCGGCCTCGGACGCGTTCACCACGTGGGGCCGCACCACGCCGGCCGAGCGCCAGCTCGCGCTCCTGCGCCTGGCCGACGCGATCGAGCAGCGGGCCGACGAGTTCGTCGCGGTCGAGTCCCGGAACACTGGCAAGCCCCTGCACCTGACCGCCACGGACGAGGTGCCGCCGTGCGTGGACCAGCTGCGGTTCTTCGCCGGTGCCGCCCGCGTGCTCGACGGGCTGAGCGCGGGGGAGTACATGGCGGGGCACACCTCCTGGGTGCGACGCGAGCCGGTCGGGGTGGTCGGCCAGGTCACGCCGTGGAACTACCCACTGATGATGGCCATCTGGAAGATCGCGCCCGCGCTCGCGGCCGGGAACACGATCGTCCTCAAGCCGTCGGACACCACGCCGGCCTCGACGCTGCTGCTCGGCCAGGTGGCCAACGAGGTGCTGCCCCCGGGAGTGCTCAACGTCGTGTGCGGCGACCGGGACACCGGCCGCGCCCTGGTCTCCCACCAGCGCCCCGACATGGTCGCGATCACCGGCTCGGTGCGCGCGGGCTCGCAGGTGGCGGAGGCGGCCGCGGCCAACGTCAAGCGCGTGCACCTCGAGCTTGGCGGCAAGGCGCCGGTGATCGTGTTCGCCGACGCGGACCTCGCGGGGGCGGCCGAGGGCATCGCCGGCGCCGGGTACTACAACGCCGGGCAGGACTGCACGGCCGCCACCCGCGTGCTCGTGCACGCGTCGGTGCACGACGACTTCGTGGCGGCCCTCGCCGAGGCGGCCAAGGGGCAGCGCACCGGCGTGCCGAGCGACCCCGACGTGGCGTTCGGCCCGGTCAACAACGCGCTGCAGCTGGACCGCGTCACCGGCTTCCTCGACCGGCTGCCCGACCACGCGTCGATCGTGACCGGCGGGCACCGGGTGGGCGACGTCGGCTACTTCGTCGAGGCCACCGTGGTGTCCGGCCTGAAGCAGGACGACGAGGCCGTGCAGGACGAGATCTTCGGCCCGGTCATCACGGTCCAGACGTTCACCGACGAGGACGAGGCCATCACGCTGGCCAACGGCGTGCGCTACGGCCTGTCCAGCTCCGTGTGGACGCAGAACCACGGCCGGGCGCTGCGGGTGTCCCGGGCGCTGGACTTCGGGGTCGTGTGGATCAACACCCACATCCCGTTCGTCGCCGAGATGCCGCACGGCGGGTTCAAGCACTCCGGGTACGGCAAGGACCTGTCGATGTACGGGTTCGAGGACTACACGCGCATCAAGCACGTGATGTCCGCTTTCGACGCCTGAGCCGACGGATCCGGGGGTCGATTGTTCCATCCGTGCAACATTTTCGTTGCGAGCGGGTGCTTACGCGACGGATTCCTTGCTGGACGGCCGTCTGTTTGCGAAGATCCGACGACCCGTCGTCCTCGGCGGCACCCTCCGGCACCCTAGGAGCCTCATGAGCCCCCACCGCCGCCCTGCCCCCGCCGACCCGCGCGTCCGCGCGCTCGTCGCACAGGCGTCGAACCGAGGCCGCTCGGCGAACCTGTCGCGGCGCTCGTTCCTGGTCGCCGCGCTCGGCACCGCCGGAGCGGCGGCCGTGCTGGCCGCGTGCGGGACGGGCTCGCCGTCGGCGGCCGGCTCGAGCGCCGAGGACCTGTCCGGCAGCGACAAGCTGGTCCGCTGGGCCAACTGGACGCAGTACCTCGACCAGGACGACGACGGGACCAGCTACCCGTCGCTGCTCGCGTTCGAGGAGCTGTCGGGCCTCACGGTCGAGTACGCCGAGGACATCGACGACAACGACGCGTTCTACGGCAAGGTGTCGGGCCAGCTGAAGAACGGCCAGGACATCGGCTACGACATCATCACGCTGACCGACTGGATGGCCGCGCGGATGATCCGGCTCGGGTACACCCAGACGCTGGACAAGGAGCGGATGCCCAACGCGGACAACATCCTGTCCAGCCTCGCGAACGTCGACTTCGACCCGGGCCGTTCGCAGTCCCTGACGTGGCAGTCGGGGTTCGCCGGGCTGGCCTGGGACAAGGAGAAGGTGCCGGGCGGTCTGCACACCCTCGCGGACCTGTGGGCTCCGGAGCTGGCCGGCCGGGTCGAGGTGCTCAGCGAGATGCGCGACACGGTGGGCCTGATCATGCTCGACCAGGGTGTCGACCCCGCGGGGGACTGGAGCGACACCGACTTCTACTCCGCGCTCGAGGTGCTCAGGGAGAAGATCGACTCGGGCCACATCCGGCAGGTCCGCGGCAACGCGTACACGCAGGACCTGGCCTCCGGCGACGCGATCGCGGTCATCGGCTGGTCGGGCGACATCACGTCGCTGAACTACGAGGCGGACGGCAGGTTCGAGTTCGCGATCCCCGAGTCCGGCGGCACGCTCTGGAGCGACAACATGATGGTGCCCATCGGCTCCCCGCACCTGGGCAACGCCGAGGACCTCATGAACTACTACTACGACCCCGAGGTCGCGGCGCAGGTGGCGGCCTGGGTCAACTACATCACCCCGGTGCAGGGCGCCCAGGAGGCCATGGTCGCCATCGACCCGGAGCTGGCCGAGGACCCCATGATCTTCCCGACGGACGAGATCCTGTCGAAGGTCAGCGTGTTCCGGACGCTCAGCCCGGACGAGGAGGAGCGCTACAACGGCGAGTTCCTCACCGTGATCGGCGCATGACGACGACCGCCTCCGCCCCCACGGCGGACGCGACCGGCTCGGGGGGTGCGGCGCTCGAGATCGAGGGCGTGACCAAGGCGTTCGGAGCGTTCGTCGCGGTCGACGACCTCACGCTCACCATCCCGTCCGGGTCGTTCTTCGCGCTCCTCGGGCCGTCGGGGTGCGGCAAGACGACGACCCTGCGGATGGTGGCCGGCCTGGAGCAGCCGAGCGCGGGGACGATCTCGATCGGCGGCAGGGACGTGACCGGCACGCGGGCGCACCAGCGGCCGGTGAACACCGTGTTCCAGAGCTACGCCCTGTTCCCGCACCTGACCGTGCGGGAGAACGTGGCGTTCGGGCTCAAGCGCTCGCGTGCGAGCAACATCCCGGGGCGCGTGGCCGACGGGCTCGACCTGGTGGAGCTCGGGCACCTGGCCGACCGCAAGCCCGCCCAGCTCTCCGGCGGTCAGCAGCAGCGGGTCGCGCTCGCCCGTGCGCTGGTGAACCGCCCGGCGCTCCTGCTCCTGGACGAGCCGCTGGGCGCGCTCGACCTCAAGCTTCGGCGCCAGATGCAGCTGGAGCTCAAGCGCATCCAGACCGAGGTCGGGCTCACCTTCGTGCACGTCACGCACGACCAGGAGGAGGCCATGACCATGGCCGACACGGTGGCCGTGATGAACCGCGGGCGGATCGAGCAGCTGGGCGCCCCCGCGGACCTGTACGAGCTGCCGCAGACCGTGTTCGTCGCCAACTTCCTCGGCCAGTCCAACCTCGTCGCCGGCACCGTGACCGAGCGGCTCACCAAGCGAGGACTGCTCGGGGTGGACGTCCGCGGCACGCGGGTGCTGGTCCCGTTGGGGCGCGCGGTGCGGACGGAGGGTGCTGTGCTCGTCGGGGCCCGGCCCGAGAAGATGCGGCTGCTGGTCGGCGACCAGGCTCCGGCGCGCGGCGAGAACGTCCTCGGACCCGGGGTCGTCACGGACGTCTCGTTCATGGGCGTGAGCACGCAGTACCAGGTGGAGGTTCCCGGCCTGGGCACGTTCGGCGTCTTCGCGCAGAACCTGCTCGGCGGCGCGACCGTCACGGTCGGGTCCGCGGTGCGGTTGGCCTGGGCGATCGACTTCACGTTCGGGCTCGACGGGGCGCAGGCTCGCGACGAGGGCACGGTCGACCTGGACGACGAGCCGTGAGCATCACCGCGGTCCTCGGCGAGAGCGCGTCGGGCGACACCGCGCCACCGCCGCGACGGACCGCGCAGCGCGCCCACCTCCTCCTGCTCGGGCCGGGCCTGGTCTACCTGGTGCTCTTCTTCGTCGTGCCCGTCGGTGCGCTGCTGGCCACCTCGCTGTACGTGCCGGTGCCCGGCGGCGACGTGGGGGAGTACCAGCCCGCGCTGCACTGGCAGAACTACACCGACGCGATCGCCCAGTTCTGGCCCGCGATCCTGCGCTCGTTCTGGTTCGCGTTCCTGGCCACCGTCGCCGCGCTGGTGATCGGCTACCCGATGGCCTACGCCATCGCCGTGCGCGCCCAGGGTCGCAAGCTGCTGCAGGGGCTGCTCCTGGTGCTCGTCGTGGCTCCGTTCTTCACCAGCTTCATCCTGCGCACGATCGCCTGGAAGCAGATCCTCGCCGACGACGCGCTCGTGGTGACCCTGCTGCACTGGCTGCACCTGCTGCCCGCGGACGAGCGCCTGACCGCCACGCCGTTCGCCGTGGTCAGCGGCCTGACCTACAACTTCCTGCCGTTCATGGTGCTCCCGATCTTCGCCGCGCTGGAGCGGCTGGACTCGCGCCTCCTCGAGGCCGGCGCCGACCTGTACGCGTCGCCGACCACGACGTTCCGCACGGTCACGTGGCCGCTGTCCATGCCCGGGGTCGTGGCGGGCACGCTGCTGGTGTTCATCCCCGCGGCGGGCGACTACGTGAACGCGTCCCTGCTGGGCAACAACACGAACACCGCGATGATCGGACAGGTCATCGACGCCCGGTTCTTCAAGGTGCTCGACTACCCGACGGCCGCGTCGCTGTCCGTGGTGCTCATGGTCGCGATCCTGCTGCTCGTCGGGGCGTACATCCGGCGGGCCGGGACGGAGGACCTGCTGTGACCGCCGTGCTCGACCGCGTCGAGCGGACGACCACGGCACCGCCGGCCCGCCGCCGCCGCCGCCGGCGACTCGGGGACATGATCGTCCCGGTGTTCGCCGCCCTCGCGTTCGTGTACCTGATGGTGCCGGTCGCCTACACAGTCATGTTCTCGTTCAACGACGCCGGCAAGACGAACCTCGTGTGGCAGGGCTTCACGCTGGAGAACTGGCAGAACCCGTGCGCCGCGCCGCAGGTGTGCGAGGCGTTCGCCAACTCGCTGCAGGTCGGTGTCATCTCGACCCTGATCGCGACCGCGCTCGGCACGCTCGTGGCCATCGCCCTGGTCCGGTTCCGGTTCCGGGGGCGCGCAGCGACCAACCTGCTGATCTTCCTGCCGATGTCGACGCCGGAGGTCGTGCTCGGCGCCGCGCTCCTCGCGCAGTTCCTCACGCTGCGGGTCCCGCTCGGGTTCGGCACGGTCGTCGCCGCGCACGTCCTGTTCTGCATCAGCTTCGTCGTCGTGACGGTCAAGGCCCGCGTGTCGAGCCTGGACCCCGCGCTCGAGGAGGCCGCCGCCGACCTGTACGCGTCGCCGTGGCAGGCGTTCTGGCGCGTGACGTTCCCGCTCCTGATCCCGGGCATCGCCGCGGCGGCGCTGCTGGCGTTCAGCCTGAGCTTCGACGACTTCATCGTCACCAACTTCACGTCCGGCTCGTACACGACGTTCCCCAAGTTCGTGTACGTCTCGGCCACCCGCGGCATCCCGCCGCAGGCCAACGTGATCAGCTCGTTCATGTTCGTCCTGGCCCTGGTCATCGTCGTGCTGGTCCAGGTGCTCGGCTACGCCCGGAGCAAGCGGCTCCGGACCCGGTGAAGGCGGAGGCAGGGCTCGTGCGGATCCTGGTGGTCGGAAGTGGTGGGGTGGGCGACGCGGTGGCCCGGATCGCGGCCCGGCGGCGGTTCTTCGAGCGCCTCGTCGTGGCGGACGTGGACCTCGGGCGGGCGCAGCGGACGCTCGAGGCCGCGAGCGCGCACGACGTGGTGGGCGGCCGGTTCGCGGCGGCGGTGGTCGACGCCTCGAGCGCTGCCGCCGTGGAGGCGCTGGTGCGCGAGCACGGGGCGACCCACGTGCTCAACGCGGTGGACCCGCGGTTCGTGCTGCCGATCTTCGAGGGGGTGCACGCGGCCGGTGCGCACTACCTGGACATGGCGATGTCCCTGTCCCGCGCGCACCCGGAGCGGCCGTACGAGCTCCCCGGGGTCAAGCTCGGCGACGAGCAGTTCGCGCAGGCCGACCAGTGGCGGTCCGACGGTCAGCTGGCGCTGGTCGGCATCGGCGTCGAGCCCGGGCTCTCGGACGTCTTCGCGCGGTACGCCGCGGACCACCTGTTCTCCGCGATCGACGAGCTCGGGGTGCGCGACGGCGCCAACCTCGAGGTGCTCGGCGACGACGGCGAGCCCATCTTCGCGCCCTCGTTCTCCATCTGGACCACCATCGAGGAGTGCCTCAACCCGCCGGTCATCTGGTCGGCGGACCGCGCCGAGGCCGGGTCGGGTCTCGAGGACGGCTGGTTCACCGTGGCGCCGTTCCACGAGCCGGAGGTGTTCCGGTTCCCGGACCCGATCGGCGACGTCGAGTGCGTGCACGTCGAGCACGAGGAGGTGCTCCTCATGCCCCGCTGGGTGGGTGCCCGGAAGGTGACGTTCAAGTACGGGCTGGGCGAGGAGTTCATCGGGGTGCTGCAGACCCTGCACCGGCTCGGCCTGGACAAGACCGAGCCCGTGACCGTCCGTGGCGTGCAGGTCAGCCCGCGAGACGTCGTCGCGGCCAGCCTCCCGGACCCCGCGACGATCGGTCCGCGGATGACCGGGTCCACCTGCGCGGGACTGCTGGTCACGGGCACCGGCACGGACGGCAACCCGCGGGAGGTGTACCTGTACCACCTGGTCGACAACGCCTCGTCGATGGCCGAGTACGGCGCGCAGTGCGTCGTGTGGCAGACCGCCGTGAACCCCGTGGTGGCGCTCGAGCTCCTGGCCGCCGGCACCTGGACCGGGACGGGCGTGCTCGGCCCCGAGGCGTTCGACGCGGTGCCGTTCCTCGAGCTGCTCGCCGCGCCGACCCCCGAGGGCTACGGCTCGCCGTGGGGCCTCGAGGAGCGGGTCCCCTCGGCCTAGAGGGCCCGGACCTCGTCCTCGAGGACGGTCAGGGCCTCGTCCAGCAGGTCGTGCCCGATGACCAGCGGTGGGAGCAGACGAAGGACGTTCCCCCAGGTCCCGCACGTGAGCACGAGCACGCCCTGAGCGGCGCACGCCGCCGCGACCCGCTGTGCGGCGGGCTTGTCAGGCTCGAGCGTGCCCGGCCGGACCAGCTCGAGGGCGAGCATGGCGCCGCGGCCGCGCACGTCCGCGACCGCGGGGACGTCGTCGCGGAGCGCGGTGAGCCGGGGGAGGACCGCTGCCTCGATGGCGCGGGCCGCTGCCGCCAGGTCGTCGCGCTCGTAGATCTCGAGCGACGCCAACGCGGCCGCGCACGCGAGCGGGTTGCCGCCGAACGTGCCGCCGAGCCCGCCCGCGTGCACCGCGTCGAGCAGCTCCGCGCGGCCGGTGACGGCGCCGAGCGGCAGACCGCCGGCGATGCCCTTGGCCAGGGCGACGAGGTCGGGGACGACTCCCTCGTGCTCCATCGCGAACATGGCGCCCGTCCGGGCGAAGCCGGTCTGCACCTCGTCGGCCACCAGCACGATCCCGCGGTCGGCCGCCCACGCGGCGAGCGTCGGCAGGAACCCCGGCGCGGGGACGACGAACCCGCCCTCACCGAGGATCGGCTCGACCACCAGCGCGGCCACCTGGTCGGCGCCCACCTGCCGCTCGGCCACGTCGATGGCGCGGAGCGCCGCCTGCTCGCCGGTCATGCCCTCGGGGTCGCGCAGCGGGTAGGACGCGGGGATCCGGTACACCTCGCCCGCGAACGGCCCGAACCCCGTCTTGTAGGGCATGGCACGCGCGGTCATCGCCATCGTCAGGTTCGTGCGCCCGTGGTACGCGTGGTCGAGCACGAGGACCGCGGGGCGACCGGTGGCGCGACGGGCGATCTTCACGGCGTTCTCGACCGCCTCCGCGCCGGAGTTGACCAGCACGGACCGCTTGTCGTGGCTGCCCGGCGTCACGCGCGCGAGCCCCTCGCAGACGGCGACGTACTCCTCGTACGGGCTGATCATGAAGCAGGTGTGCGTGAAGTCGGCCGCCTGCGCGGCGACCGCCGCGGTCACCTCCGGCGCGCTGGCCCCCACCGACGTCACCGCGATGCCGGACCCCAGGTCGATCAGCACGTTGCCGTCGACGTCCTCGATGACCGCCCCGGAGGCACGTGCCACGTAGACGGGCAGGGTCGACGAGACGCCGGCTGCGACGGTGGCCGCACGGCGCGCACCAAGAGCGACCGAGTGCGGACCGGGGATCGGCGTGCGCAGGACGCGGCGCTGCTCGAGCGAGGGAACAGGGGTGGAAACGGTGGCCATGAGGGGACGCTAGTGCCGATCTCGTGCTCGGGAAAGCATGGCGCGACGAAATCCGCCGACGACGAGGTACCACCGACCGGGTGCTTTCGGCGCGCTGTCAGCGGCTTCCCAGGGACGCGGGGGAAGATGGACCCGCGGGTGTCGGCTGCGACACCGCCCTGGCGCGTGCGCGCAGGTTCGTGACGGAGGGGTCGATGGAGTACCTGGGCGCTGTTCTGGTCGTGGTGGTGGTGCTCCTGCTGTCCATCGGGCTGCACGAGGTCGGGCACATGGTGCCCGCCAAGCGCTTCGGCGTGCGCGTGAGCCACTACATGGTCGGCTTCGGACCCACGCTCTGGTCCCGCACCAAGGGCGAGACCGAGTACGGCCTCAAGGCGATCCCGCTCGGCGGCTACGTGCGGCTGGTCGGCATGTACCCGCCCGACGCCGCGGTCGGCAACCCCCCCGCGCGCACCTGGCTCGGCCGGCTCGCGCGCGACGCCCGGCAGGCCAGCGCCGAGGAGATCCTGCCCGGCCAGGACGCCCGCGCCTTCTATCACCTGTCGACGCCCAAGAAGCTGATCGTGATGCTCGGCGGCCCGGTGATGAACCTCGTGATCGCGTTCTTCCTCATGGCGATCGTGCTGGTCGGTTTCGGCATGCCGCAGACCACGACGACCCTGACCAGCGTGTCCCAGTGCGTCATCCCCGCCGACGCCGACCAGGCGCGCGACTGCCTCCCCTCGGACGTCGCCGCCCCGGCAGCGGCCGCCGGCATCGAGCCGGGCGACACCGTCGTCTCCTACGACGGCACCGAGATCACCTCCTGGGACCAGCTCTCCGGTCTCATCCGCGGCACCGGCGAGGAGGCCGTCCCGCTCGTCGTCGAGCGCGACGGCGAGCTGGTGGACCTGACCATCACCCCGATCGTCGCCGAGCGGCCGGTGTACGACGCGAACGACGAGCTGCTCCTCGACGCCGCCGGTGACCCGGTCACCGAGCCGGTCGGGTTCCTCGGCATCACGCCCTCGCGCGAGATGGTCCGGCAGTCCCTGCTCTCGGTTCCCGGCGTGGTGGCGGACACCACCTGGCAGACCGCCACGGTCGTCGCCACGCTGCCCGCCCGCGTCGTCGACCTGGTCCAGTCTCAGGTGAACGACACGCCGCGCGACGTGAACAGCATCGTCGGCGTGGTCGGCATCGGTCGGTTCGCGGGGGAGATCGCCTCCACGGACGGCCTCGACTGGCAGATCAAGGCGGCCTCGCTGCTCCAGATGCTCGCCGCCCTGAACATCGCGCTGTTCGTCTTCAACCTCATCCCGCTCCCGCCGCTCGACGGCGGGCACGTCATGGCGGCCCTGTGGGAGGGCGCCCGGCGGCAGGTGGCGCGCGTGCGCGGACTGCCGAGGCCGGGCCCGTTCGACTCCGCCAAGCTAGTGCCCCTGGCGTACTCGGTCTTCATCGTGCTCGGTGCCGTGGGCCTGCTGCTGATCTACGCCGACATCGTCAACCCGGTGCAGATCTGACCTGTGAGCGCGCTGGAGTGATCTCGTGCACACCGGCCCCTGCGGGCGGGCGCGCCAGCCGCCGGGTGCGATGATGGCCACGTGAGCATCCCGATCAGCCTCGGCATGCCGGAGGCGCCCCCCCTGGTCCTGGCACCCCGGCGCAAGACCCGCAAGATCAAGGTCGGCAAGATCGAGGTCGGCGGCGACGCCCCGGTCAGCGTCCAGTCCATGTGCACGACGCAGACCACGGACATCAACTCGACGCTCCAGCAGATCGCCGAGCTGACCGCGGCCGGCTGCGACATCGTGCGCGTGGCCGTGCCGACGCAGGACGACGCCGACGCGCTGCCCGCCATCGCGCACAAGTCGCAGATCCCCGTGATCGCGGACATCCACTTCCAGCCGAAGTACGTGTTCGCGGCGATCGACGCCGGCTGCGCCGCCGTCCGCGTGAATCCTGGCAACATCCGCAAGTTCGACGACCAGGTCAAGGAGATCGCCCGCGCGGCGACCGAGGCCGGCACGTCGATCCGGATCGGCGTCAACGCCGGGTCGCTGGACCCGCGGCTGCTCGCCAAGTACGGCAAGGCCACCCCGGAGGCGCTCGTCGAGTCCGCCGTCTGGGAGGCGTCATTGTTCGAGGAGCACGGGTTCCGCGACTTCAAGATCTCCGTCAAGCACAACGACCCCGTGGTCATGGTGCGGGCGTACGAGCTGCTCTCCGAGCGCGGCGACTGGCCGCTGCACCTCGGCGTGACCGAGGCCGGCCCGGCGTTCCAGGGCACGATCAAGTCCGCCACCGCGTTCGGCGCGCTGCTGAGCAAGGGCATCGGCGACACCATCCGCGTGTCCCTGTCCGCGCCGCCGGTCGAGGAGGTCAAGGTCGGCATCCAGATCCTGCAGTCGCTCAACCTGCGTCCGCGCAAGCTCGAGATCGTGTCCTGCCCCTCGTGCGGCCGCGCGCAGGTCGACGTCTACTCGTTGGCCGAGCGCGTCACCGCGGGTCTCGAGGGCATGGAGGTGCCGCTGCGCGTCGCCGTCATGGGCTGCGTCGTCAACGGGCCCGGCGAGGCGCGCGAGGCAGACCTCGGCGTGGCGTCCGGCAACGGCAAGGGTCAGATCTTCGTCAAGGGCCAGGTCATCAAGACCGTGCCCGAGGCGCTCATCGTCGAGACCCTCATCGAGGAGGCCATGCGCCTCGCCGAGAGCATGGACCCGGTCGAGTCCGGGGACGGCGCCCCGGTCGTCACGGTCGGCTGAGGTCGCAGCACCCCGGTTCACTCGATCGGCGTGTCGGAGATCGGGTGAACCGGACGCCCGTGGTGCAGGATCTACCCATGGTGCAACGCCGCGCGGCTCTGCTCGACGGTCGGGCCGGAGGTCGTGTCCTCGGAGATGTCGACCTCGCCGCTGCGCTGACCGTGTGCGCGCGGGACGCGGTCGGTTCCGTGCTCGCGACAGCGCGGCTCGAGCAGGCCGTCGGACGGACCTTGCGTGCCGCCGGCGGGACGTTGTGGGGCTACGAGGAGGACGGTGAGCTCCTCGCGGTCTGCTTCGCGGGCGCGAACATGGTCCCCGTCGTCCCGGTGGACGACCCGCAGGTGCTGAACCGGGCGCTCGACGCGTTCGCCCGGCTCGCGCGCGGGCAGGGCAGGCGGTGCTCGTCGATCGTCGGCCCGGCCGACGCCGTGCTCGGCCTGTGGGGACGGCTGCGCTCCTCCTGGCCGGCGGCCCGCGAGATCCGCGACGACCAGCCGTCGATGGTGATCGAGCACGCGCCGCTGGTCACGGCCGACCCGCGGGTGCGACGCTCACGGCCGGAGGAGTTCGACGTCGTGCTCCCCGCCTGCGTCCGGATGTTCACCGAGGAGGTCGGCTACTCGCCGGTCAGCGGTCCCGGCGGGCCGTACGAGACGCGGGTGCACGGCCTGATCGCGCAGGGACGGTCGTTCGTGCGCATCGACCCGGCCCACGGCAGCCCGACCCACCGGTCTTCCGGGGGCGTGGTGTTCAAGGCCGAGCTCGGGGCCGTCGCCGGGGGAGTGGCGCAGGTGCAGGGCGTGTGGGTGACCCCCGACCGGCGCGGCGAGCGACTGTCGGAGTCCGGGATGGCCGCGGTGGTGCAGATCGCCCGCGGCGAGGTGGCGCCGCTCGTGTCGCTCTACGTGAACAGCTACAACGAGCGGGCTCTCGCGGCCTACCGCGCGGTGGGCTTCCGGCAGGTCGGCACGTACGCGACGGTCCTCTTCTAGCGCAGCAGCCGCGACATCCGCCGGTCGGCCAGCGGCTTGCCGCCCGTCTGGCACGTGGGGCAGTACTGCAGCGACGAGTCCGCGAACGACACCTCGTGCACCGTGTCGCCGCACGGCACGTCGTTCCAGCCCGGGCACGGCTGACCCGTGCGGCCGTGCACCTTCATGCCTCGGCGCTTGGCGTCCTTGAGCTCGGCGGCAGGCTTGCCCGAGGCCGACCCCACGGCGCCGGTGAGGACCTCCCGGATCGCCTCCCAGAGGGTGCGGGTGCGGTCGGCGTCGAACGACCTCGTCATCGCGAACGGGCTCATCCGGGCCGCGAGCAGGATCTCGTCGGAGTAGGCGTTGCCGATCCCCGCGATCGTGCCCTGGTCGCGCAGCAGGCCCTTGACCTGCTGGTTGCGTGCCGCGAGCAGCTCCGCCAGGCGGTCCTCCGTGAACTCGTCGGACAGCGGCTCGACGCCGAGGGTGGCGATCTGCGGGACGTCGGACGGGTCCTCGACCACGTGCACCGCGAGGCGCTTGCGCGTGCCGGCCTCGGTCAGGTCGAACCCGGACCCGTCGTCGAGCCGCACCCGCAGCGCGAGAGGTGACTTGCCGGGCCGGACCGGGTTCGTGGACAGCTGCTCCGACCACCGCACCCAGCCGGCCCGGGACAGGTGCCAGACGAGGTGCAGCGGCTCGCCGGTCGGCGTGGCGACCATGACGTCCAGCCACTTCCCGTGCCGCTGTGCGTCCACCACGGTGCCGCCGACGAGGGCGTCGGGCGCCGGTCGGAACGTCTTGAGCGCGCTGATGGCGCCGATCGAGACCTCGGTCACGGTGCGGTCGACCATCCGCCCGCGCAGGAACTGCGCGAGCGCCTCGACCTCGGGCAGCTCCGGCACGTGCACCATCCAACCCCACGGAATCACGTACGGCCCATGGATCTCGGGCAACTAGGCTCCCTGCATGCTCATCCGCCTGTCCCAGCTCTTCTTCCGCACGCTGCGCGAGGACCCGGTCGACGCCGAGGTCGCCAGCCACCGACTGCTCGTGCGTGCGGGCTACATCCGTCGCGCCGCCCCCGGCATCTACACCTGGCTGCCGCTCGGCCTTCGGGTGCTGGGCAAGGTGGAGCAGGTCGTCCGCGAGGAGATGGCCGCCGCCGGTGCGCAGGAGGTGCACTTCCCGGCGCTGCTGCCGAAGGAGCCCTACGAGGCGACCGGCCGCTGGACGGAGTACGGCCCGAACATCTTCCGGCTCAAGGACCGCAAGGGCGGCGACTACCTGCTCGCGCCCACGCACGAGGAGATGTTCACGCTCCTGGTCAAGGACCTGTACTCGTCGTACAAGGACCTGCCGCTGGCGCTCTTCCAGATCCAGACGAAGTACCGCGACGAGGCGCGTCCGCGGGCAGGGCTCATCCGCGGCCGCGAATTCATCATGAAGGACGCCTACTCGTTCGACGTCGACGACGAGGGGTTGGCTGCCTCCTACCAGGCGCAGCGCGACGCCTACCAGCGGATCTTCGACCGGCTCGGCCTCGAGTACGTCATCGTCGCCGCCACGTCGGGCGCCATGGGTGGCTCGCGCTCCGAGGAGTTCCTCACGCCCACCGCGATCGGCGAGGACACGTTCGTTCGCTCGCCGGGCGGCTACGCGGCGAACGTCGAGGCGGTCACCACGGTCGTCCCCGACGCGATCCCGTTCGACGACGCCCCCGCGGCGCATGTCGAGGACACGCCGGACACGCCGACCATCGACACGCTGGTCGCGGTCGCCAACGAGCGGTTCGCGCGTCCCGACCGCCCCTGGGCCGCCGCCGACACGCTCAAGAACGTGGTCCTCGCGCTCGTGCACCCGACCGGCGAGCGCGAGCTGCTCGTCGTCGGCCTGCCCGGTGACCGCGAGGTCGACCTCAAGCGCCTCGAGGCCGCAGTCGCCCCAGCCGAGGTCGAGGCTGCCGGCGACGCCGACTTCGCCGCGCACCCGGAGCTGATCCGCGGTTACCTCGGCCCGGGTGCCGTGGGTCCGAACGTCCCCGTGGCGGACGGCGCCGAGCGCACCGCGGTCCGGTACCTGCTCGACCCGCGCGTCGTGGCGGGCACCCGGTGGATCACCGGGGCCAACGAGCACGGCAAGCACGTGTTCGACCTGGTGGCCGGCCGCGACTTCACCGCCGACGGCACGGTCGAGGCGGCCGAGGTCCGCGCCGGCGACCCCGCACCGGACGGCTCCGGCCCGCTCGAGCTGGCGCGCGGCATCGAGATCGGCCACATCTTCGCCCTCGGGCGCAAGTACGCGCAGGCGCTCGGCCTCACCGTGCTGGACCAGAACGGCAAGGCGCAGGTGGTGACGATGGGCTCCTACGGCGTCGGTGTCACCCGTGTGCTCGCCGCGCTCGCCGAGGCCAACAACGACGAGCGCGGGCTGGCGTGGCCGGCGAACGTCGCACCCGCGCACGTGCACGTGGTCGCCACGGGCAAGGACCCGGCGGTGTTCGAGGCCGCCGACGCGCTCGCCACCGAGCTCTCGTCGCGCGGGGTCGAGGTGCTGTACGACGACCGCCCGGGCAAGGTCTCGCCCGGCGTGAAGTTCGCCGACGCGGAGCTCCTGGGCGTCCCGCTGGTGGTCGTCGTCGGCCGCGGGCTGGCCGAGGGCGTCGTCGAGGTGCGTCCGCGTGTCGGCGGCACCGCCGAGCAGGTGCCGGTCGCCGAGGCGGCCGACCGCGTCAAAGCCCTGGTCGACGCGCTGCTGGCCGTCTGACGGGTCAGCCCGTGGGCTCCTGCGCCCGTTCCGGCAGGCCCGGGAACGGGACGTGCGTCGCGTCCCAGGCGGCCGCGTCGGCGGTCGCGCGGCGCAGGCCCGCGATCAGTGCCGACCGGCTCCCGGGATCGGCCTGCGCCACGGCGTCGGCGTACGCGTCGGCGACGGCGGTCTCGAGCGTGCGCGCGAGCGCGGAGGACACCGTCGGGTCGTCGAGCCCGGCGGGCAGCGCGTAGGCCGCGCGGCGAGGGTCCTGCGCGGAGCCGTCGATCCCCGCCGCGGCCGCCCAGTCCTCGCTCCTGGCCCGGTGCGCGGCGGCGGTGGCGCGAGCGGCGGAGCGCTGGTCGCCCGCGAGCTTGGCGGCGATCACCTCGAACCCGTAGCCGGCCTCGTCGTGCACGAGCGCCAGCACGGCCACGTCGCCGGTGGTGAGGCCGTCGACACCCGACGTCGCCGCGGTGTCCGACGGGCTCGGTGACGGGTCGGTCGGAGCGGGCGCCTCGTCGGGCTCGAGCGACGGCACCTCGGCGCCGGTGGCGGCGGCCAGACGCTGGGTGAGCTCGGCGCGGGAGGTGGCGATCGACGCGATCAGCCGCGCGAGGGGGCCGTCGGCCACCGCGTCCGCGTCGGCGAGGGCCGTCCGGGTCGATGCCGCCAGCTCCTCGAGCACCTCGGCGACGGACTGCGTGGTCGGAGGGCTCGTGGTGGGGGAGTCCGTGGGGGCGGGCAGGCCGGAGACATACACCCCGCCGAGCTGGTCCGCGTGCTGGTCGGAGTACCGGGCGACGTCGGCGAGGACAGGAGCGACCGGATCGACCGCGCCGTCGGGGAGCGCAGCGGCCGCCGACGCGGCGGCCGAGAGGGCGAGCGAGTCGGCGACGGTCCGGGCACGCACCTGCTCGATCGCGTCCGGGCTGGGCTCGACCGGAGGCGGGGTCTCGGCCCGCAGCCCGCACGCAGCGAGCGTGAGAACCATCACGGCCGCAGCGACCAGCCGCGTCAGAGGGCGCGCGCGATCGTGCCGCGCCGGGAGGTCCTGGTCCGTGCTCATCGCCGGTGATCCTGCCACGCCGCGCAGGCGCGGCCGTCGGGCACGCCCGGACTCGTTACTGTGGTCCCACAACATCACAGGGTCGCAACGTCGCTCGCCGACGACCCGCTGGACCGACAGGAGGCTGACATGGTCGCGCCAGCACACGCAGAACGGGTCCGGCACGTCGTGGAGCCCGCCGTCGTGGCCGGGGGTCTCGTGCTCGAGGACGTCACGGTGCGCAAGTCCGGGGCGCGATCGGTGGTCGAGGTCGTCGTCGACGTGACGGAGGACGACGAGGGTGGTCTCGACTTGGAGCGCGTGGCCGAGGCGACCCGCGCGGTCTCCGACGCCCTCGACGCGGCAGACGTCATCGTCGGCGAGTACACGCTCGACGTGATGAGCCCCGGGGTCTACCGCCCGCTCACCGAGCGCCGCCACTTCACGCGCGCCGTCGGGCGCATGCTCACGGTGACCCTGACGGACGGCACCAAGCTGGCCGGCCGGCTGACCGAGGTGGACCGGTCGCAGCCCGACGACGCCGTCGTCGTGGTGCCCGTGACGCCCGGCCGCAAGGGCCGCAAGCCGGTGGTGGGCGAACCGGTCCGAGTGCAGCTGAGCGACGTGCGCGAGGCGCACGTCGAGGTGGACCTGTCGGGGCTGGGCCCTGTGGACGACGACGAGGCCGCGCGCGACGACGCCGGCGAGGAGAGCTGAGATGGACATCGACATGCAGGCGTTGCGGCTGCTCGAGCGCGAACGGGAGATCAGCCTCGACGTGCTGGTCTCCGCGATCGAGCAGGCGCTGCTGTCCGCCTACCACCGGACGCCCGGCGCCCAGGCGAAGGCGCGGGTCGAGGTGGACCGCAAGACCGGTCACGTGACCGTCTGGGCCCGCGAGGCCGCGCCTCTGGGGGAGCCCGACGACGAGGGCATCATGCCGCCGCCCGGTCCCGACGGTCCCGAGTACGACGACACCCCCGACGGCTTCGGCCGCATCGCGACGGCGACGGCGCGCCAGGTCATCGTGCAGCGCCTGCGTGACGCCGAGGACGACCAGGTGCTCGGGGCGTTCCGCGGCAAGGAGGGCGAGGTCCTCGGCGGCGTCATCCAGCAGGGCCGCGACCCCCGCACGGTGCTCATCGACGTCGGCGGCACCGAGGCCGTCCTGCCCGCGCACGAGCAGGTGCCCGGTGAGGAGTACGTGCACGGGGACCGCATCCGCGGCTACGTGCTCGAGGTCGCCCGGGGCCAGCGCGGACCCCAGGTGACCCTGTCCCGCACCCACCCGAACCTGGTGCGCAAGCTGTTCGAGCTCGAGGTGCCCGAGGTCGCCGACGGCACCGTCGAGATCACCGCCATGGCGCGCGAGGCGGGCCACCGCACCAAGATGTCCGTCCGTGCGACCGTGCCGGGCGTCAACGCCAAGGGCGCGTGCATCGGCCCGATGGGTGGCCGCGTGCGTGCCGTCATGGCGGAGCTGCACGGCGAGAAGATCGACATCGTCGACCACGCGGACGACCCCGCCGAGATGATCGCCCACGCCCTCTCGCCGGCCCGCGTGCTGTCCGTCACGGTGGTGGACCCCGTGGCCCGCGCGGCCCGCGTCGTCGTGCCGGACTACCAGCTGTCGCTCGCCATCGGCAAGGAGGGCCAGAACGCCCGCCTCGCCGCGAAGCTGACCGGCTGGCGGATCGACATCAGGTCCGACGCGGAGGTTCCGGGGGAGAGCGTGTCGCAGGGCGCCCACGGTGCTCATGACGGTGCGGACGGCAGTGAGTGACCTCACGAGTGACGCCGCCGGAGCCACGGCGCGGTAGACTTGCTGCGGCTGGGCCGGATGTCCGGCTCCTCCCGTCGAGCCGGCGGACCCCACTGACACCGAAAGATGTCTCTGGCATGGGTCCGGTGCGCACGTGCGTGGGGTGCCGAGCCACCGGCCCGAGGTCAGCCCTGCTGAGGGTGGTTGTTCGTCAAGAGAGTGCAGCGGCCGTTTCCGCTGTTCTTCTCGTGGACGTGGACCGCCGGATGCCGGGCAGGGGGGCATGGCTGCACCCCGATCCTGGATGTCTCGAGAAGGCCGAACGCCGGCGTGCGTTCGGGCGCGCCCTGCGAGTTGCAGGGCAGCCCGACGTGAGCGCGGTCCACCGCCACCTCGAGCAGCAGGAGCAGGACGTCGTCGGGTAGTTCCCGGCGGCGAGGCCGATCGTCGATACGGAAAGCGGGTTGGAAGCCGATGGCTGCCCGATGAGCACGCACCGATGAGTACCCAGCGATGAGTACCCAGCACTAACGACGGTCCGACCCTGTCCGGGCGGACCGAGACAGGAGAGATGTGGCCAAGGTCCGCGTCTACGAGCTCGCCAAAGAGCTCGGGGTCGACAGCAAGACCATCATGACCAAGCTGAACGAGTTCGGTGAATTCGTCCGCTCGGCATCCTCGACCATCGAACCGCCGGTCGTCCGCAAGCTGCGGGACACCTACCCGGTCGGTGGCGGAGGTTCCACCCCCGCAGCTGCGCCTGCCCCGAAGGCACCGGCACGCCCGGCGCCCGCTCCGGCCGCCGCTGCGCCCTCAGCACCCGCACCTGCCGCACCGGTCGAGGCCACACGCCCCGCGCCTGCGGCTGCGGCCCCCGCTGCCCCGGCGGCACCCGCACCGGCTCCGGCGACCCCGGCACCGGCTGCTCCGGCTCCCGCGCGTCCGGCTCCGGCCGCCGCGCAGGCTCCCGCCGCGTCGGCTCCGGCCAGCCCGGCGGTGCGTCCCGGACCGCGTCAGGCCCCGCCTGCCGCACGCCCGGGCAACAACCCCTTCGCGCCGTCCCAGGGCATGCCTCGTCAGGGCGAGCGCCCCGGTGGTGGCGGCCCGCGTCCGCCGCGTCCGGGCAACAACCCGTTCGCGCCCTCGCAGGGCATGCCGCGTCCGGGCGACCGTGACCGTCGTCCCGCCGCCGAGGGTGCTCCGGCCGCCTCGGCCGGCGAGCGTCCGGGCGGTCCCCGTCCCGGTGGTCCCCGTCCGGGCGGTCCGCGCCCCAACCCCGGCATGATGCCGGGCCGCACGTCGAGCGGCGTCGGTCGTCCCGGCGAGCGTCCGGCCGGCCCCGGTGGCCGCGGCGGACCCGGCGGTGCCGGTGGCGGTGCGCGCGGCGGCTACGCCGGTCGTCCCGGTGGCGGTGGCGGTGCGCCCGGTGGCGCCCCCGGTGGCGGCGGCGGTTTCGCCGGTCGTCCCGGTGGCGGTGGCGGTCGTCCCGGCGGTGCCGGTCGCGGCAGCACGCAGGGTGCCTTCGGTCGTGCGGGCGGTCGTCCCGTCCGTGGCCGCAAGTCGAAGCGTGCGAAGCGTCAAGAGTTCGAGCAGATGCAGGCCCCCTCTCTGGGTGGCGTGCAGGTTCCTCGCGGCAACGGCAAGACCGTCGTCCGCCTGCGCCACGGCTCGTCGCTGAACGACTTCGCCGACAAGATCGACGCCAACCCGGCCGCGCTGGTCACCGTGCTGTTCCACCTCGGTGAGATGGCCACGGCGACGCAGTCGCTGGACGAGGACACGTTCGGCACGCTGGCCGAGGAGCTCGGCTACATCATCGAGATGGTGTCGGCCGAGGAGGAGGACCGCGAGCTGCTCGGGGCCTTCGACATCGACCTGGACGCCGAGCTCGAGGCCGAGGGCGACGACGACCTGACGGCGCGTCCGCCGGTCGTCACCGTCATGGGTCACGTCGACCACGGAAAGACCAAGCTCCTCGACGCCATCCGTCAGACGGACGTCGTCGCGGGCGAGGCCGGCGGGATCACCCAGCACATCGGTGCCTACCAGGTGCACACCGTGCACGAGGGCACCGACCGTGCCGTCACGTTCATCGACACCCCGGGCCACGAGGCGTTCACCGCCATGCGTGCCCGTGGTGCGCAGGTGACCGACATCGCGATCCTCGTGGTCGCGGCCGACGACGGCGTGATGCCCCAGACCATCGAGGCGCTCAACCACGCCCAGGCGGCCGGCGTCCCGATCGTGGTCGCGGTCAACAAGGTGGACAAGGAGGGGGCCAACCCCGACAAGATCCGCCAGCAGCTCACCGAGTACAACTTGGTGGCCGAGGAGTACGGCGGCGACACGATGTTCGTCGACGTCTCCGCGAAGCAGAACGTCGGCATCGACCAGCTGCTCGAGGCGGTCCTCCTCACGGCGGACGCGGCCCTCGACCTGCGGGCCAACGCCGACAAGGACGCTCGTGGCGTCGCCATCGAGGCGAACCTCGACAAGGGCCGCGGTGCCGTCGCGACGGTGCTCGTGCAGTCCGGCACGCTGAACGTCGGCGACTCGATCGTCGCCGGTACGGCGTACGGCCGTGTCCGCGCGATGTTCGACGAGCACGGTGAGCCGGTCCTCGTGGCCGGTCCGTCGCGCCCCGTCCAGGTGCTCGGCCTGACCTCGGTGCCCCGCGCCGGCGACACGTTCATCGTGGCTCCGGACGACCGCACCGCGCGTCAGATCGGCGAGAAGCGCGAGGCGGCCGAGCGTGCCGCCCTCCTGGCCAAGCGTCGCAAGCGCATCAGCCTCGAGGACTTCACGCAGGCGCTCCAGCAGGGCAAGGTCGAGACCCTCAACCTGGTCCTCAAGGGCGATGTCTCCGGTGCCGTCGAGGCGCTCGAGGACGCCCTGCTCAAGATCGACGTGGGCGAGGAGGTCGAGCTGCGCGTCATCCACCGTGGGGTGGGTGCCATCACGCAGAACGACGTCAACCTGGCCACCGTCGACTCGGCGATCATCATCGGCTTCAACGTCAAGTACGCGGAGCGCGTCGAGGAGCTGGCGGACCGCGAGGGCGTCGACGTGCGCTTCTACTCGGTCATCTACCAGGCGATCGACGACGTCGAGGCGGCCCTCAAGGGCATGCTCAAGCCGGAGTACGAGGAGGTGCAGCTCGGTTCCGCCGAGGTGCGCGAGGTCTTCCGGTCGTCGAAGTTCGGCAACATCGCCGGCTCGATCGTCCGGTCGGGCCTCATCCGACGGAACACGAAGGCGCGCGTCACGCGTGGCGGCAAGGTCGTCGGCGACAACCTGACGATCGAGTCGCTCAAGCGGTTCAAGGACGACGCCACGGAGGTCCGCGAGGGCTTCGAGTGCGGTATCGGCCTCGGCTCGTTCAACGACGTCGAGATCGGCGACACCATCGAGACCTGGGAGATGCGCGAGAAGCCTCGCGCCTGACCCCAGTGATCACGCCCGCGGGGCGGGCGAGGAATCCTCCTCGCCCGCCCTGTTGTTCTCCCAGGCCATGGCCTGCTCCCGAGAAAGGAATGCCTCATGGCGGACACAGCCCGCGCCCGCAAGCTCAGCGAGCGCATCCAGCAGGTCGTCGCGCAGATGCTCGACACCCGGATCAAGGACCCGCGCCTGGGCTTCGTCACCGTCACCGACGTGCGCGTCACCGGTGACCTCCAGCACGCCGACGTCTTCTACACGGTGCTGGGCGACGACGCCGCGCGCACCGACACCGCCGCCGCGCTCGAGAGCGCGAAGGGGATCATCCGGTCCGAGGTCGGCAAGCAGACCGGGATCCGGCTGACCCCGTCGCTGGACTTCCACCTCGACGCGCTGCCGGACACGTCCGCGCAGCTGGACGCGGCGCTGCTCGAGGCCGCTCGACGCGATCGCGAGGTGGCCGCGCTGGCCGCGCAGGCGAGCTTCGCCGGTGACGCGGACCCGTACAAGAAGGCCGACGAGGACGCAGTCGACGACTGACGACCGGCGCAGGCACGACGACGCCCCCGAGGAGATCTCCTCGGGGGCGTCGTCGTGTGCTCAGGTGCTCTCGCGTCCGGTCTCCCGCGGCATCCACAGGAGCACCATGAGGGCGCCGGCCGCGGTGACCGCGGCCGCCACCAGAGCGGCCGGCTGGAGTCCGGCGACGTAGCCGTCAGGGGAGAGGGTGCCGCCCGACGCGGTGAACACCGCGACCAGCGCGGCCACGCCCAGCGCCCCGCCGATCTCCCGGATCGTGGCGTTCACCGAGCTGGCGGTGCCGTGGTCGTCCGGCGCCATGTCGAAGAGGACGGCCGTGGCGCTCGGGGCGAAGGTGAGTCCCATGCCGATCCCCGCCAGGGCGAGCCCGGGCACCAGGTCGGCGTAGACGAGCCCGTCGGTGCTGACGATCAGACCCTGCCAGGCCAGTCCGGCGGCCTGGAGCGCGAGCCCCGCGGTGAGCAGCGGGCGGACTCCGATCCGGGGAGCCAGCATGCCGGCGATCGGCGCGAAGATCATGGGCGCAGCCGTCCAGGGCAGGGTCCGGATGCCGGCCTCCAGCGGCGTGAAGCCCATCCCGATCTGCAGGTACTGCGCGAGCAGGAAGACCAGCCCGAACACCCCGAACGAGAAGGCCAGCGCACTGCCGTTGGCCACCGCGAAGGACCGGACGCGGAACAGGTGCAGCGGGACGAGCGGGTGGTCGGTGCGCGACTCTCGCACAAGGAAACCACCGAGCAGGAGGACGCCGAGGACCAGGCCGCCGACCACCCGGGCGGAGCCCCAGCCGTCGTCGTTGCCGCGCACGATCGACCAGACCAGCGCGAGGATGCCGGACCCGGCCAGGACGAGGCCGGCCAGGTCGAGCGGCTGGCGTCGGCCGCGCGACTCGGGCAGCGC
The DNA here is from genome assembly GCF_056405535.1 of Cellulomonas sp. P1_G12_2. Classification (NCBI taxonomy): domain Bacteria; kingdom Bacillati; phylum Actinomycetota; class Actinomycetes; order Micrococcales; family Cellulomonadaceae; genus Cellulomonas; species Cellulomonas sp. P1_G12_2. The sequence goes on from NZ_JBFUBX010000009.1 coordinate 34,701, forward strand.
CCAGAGCACGAGCGGGATGGCCACCACCGCGACGGGGACGTTGATCCAGAAGATCGCCTCCCACGAGATGCCGTCCACGACCGCGCCGCCGATCACCGGGCCGAGCGCGACACCGAGGCCGGACGTGGCTCCCCAGATCCCGATCGCCATGGCGCGGCGGGAGGCGGGCACGGCGGCGGCGAGCAGGGTGAGCGACAGCGGCATGATCGCGGCGGCGCCGGCCCCCTGCAGGGCGCGCGCGGCGATGAGCATCTCCGCGCTGGTGGACAGGGCGGACGCGATCGACGCGAGCGCGAAGACGGCGATCCCGGCCACGAACACCCGGCGGCGGCCCCAGCGGTCGCCGAGCGTGGAGGCCGCGATCATCAGGGTCGCGAAGCTGAGCGTGTAGGCGTTCACCATCCACTGCAGCTGCTCGAGCGAGGCCGAGAGCTCGGTGCGCAGGACAGGGAGCGCGGTCGTCATGACCAGGTTGTCGAGCGTGGCCATGAACATCGGGACGGAGGCCGCGATCAGGGCGATCGCGGTGCCCCGGCGGCGCCCGGAAGAGGGCGGCGCGACGGGTACCTGTGCGGGTGCCGGCATCGTGACGGTCACGGGAGCTCCTTGTTGGCATTGATTGATTACTAACAACGACGACCGTAGGCATCGGCTGATAACATGTCAACCATGTCTCTCGACCAGATCGCGGAGCTGGCGGCGAAGAAGCCTTCCCAGCGCATGTCCGGCGCCCAGCGGCGCGAGGAGATCCTCGTCGCGGCGCGCACGGTGTTCGCCGAGCGCGGCTACGCCGCGAGCACCGACGAGGTGGCACGCGCGGCGGGGGTGTCGCAGCCCTACGTCGTGCGGCTGTTCGGCACCAAGCGCGAGTTGTTCCTCGAGGCCTACAAGGTGGCCAGCGCGCAGATCGTCGAGGCCCTGACGGCCGTCCCCGCGGGGCCGGACGCGGCCATGCGGATGGGCGACGCCTACATCGGTCTGCTCGCGGACCGCGACCTGCTGCGGATGGTCATGCACGGCTTCATCGCCGGTGCGGACGAGGAGGTCGGGCGCGTGGCGCGGCACACCCTCGGTGAGGCGTTCCGGCTGTTCCAGGAGCGCTCGGGTGAGGACGAGCAGGCTGCCCGCCTGTTCGTCGCGCAGGGCATGCTCATCAACGTGCTGCTCGCCGTCGACGCGCCCGCGCACGCCGGCGAGGACGCCGGGCTGGACGCCCTGGTGCAGTGCGTCCAGGACGACATCGCCGACCGGCGCACCGCGTGACGCGGGGCGCGGCCGACCGACAGCCACGCGAGAGACGGCCCACCGCGGCGGACGGCGTCGTCGTCGTGGACAAGCCCGCCGACTGGACCAGCCACGACGTCGTCGCCCGCATGCGCCGGCTGGCGAGCACCCGCAAGGTCGGCCATGCCGGGACCCTGGACCCCATGGCGACGGGGGTGCTGGTCATCGGCATCGGCCGCGCGACCCGGCTGCTCACGTACATCGTGGGCGCGGACAAGGAGTACACGGCGACAGTCCGGCTCGGGGTGTCGACCACGACGGACGACGTCGAGGGGGAGACGCTCACGGTCGTCGACGCCTCCCACGTCACCGCGGCGGACGTCGAGGCGGCCGTCGCCGGCCTGACGGGAGCGATCCAGCAGGTGCCCAGCGCGGTGTCCGCGATCAAGGTCGACGGTCAGCGGGCCTACGCCCGGGTCCGGGCGGGCGAGGACGTCGAGCTCGCCGCGCGCCCGGTGACCGTGAGCCGGTTCGACGTGCACGAGGTGCGGCCGGGACGCACCGACGACGGCTCCCCGGTGCTGGACGTCGACGTCACGGTGGTGGTGTCGTCCGGCACCTACGTCCGCGCGCTCGCCCGCGACCTCGGCACCACGCTCGGGGTAGGGGGACACCTCACGGCGCTGCGCCGGACCCGCGTCGGCGGCTACGGCCTCGACGTCGCCCGGTCGCTGGACGACCTCGGGGCCCTGCCGATGGACGCACCCATCGACGTCGTGTCCCTCGCGGACTCCGCGCGGGCCACGTTCCCGGTCCGCGAGCTGACGGCCGACGAGGCCAGGGCTCTGTCGTACGGCCAGTCGATCGACGTCGCCGGGCCCCAGCCCGCGGCGACGGTGGCGGGCATCGCACCGGACGGAGAGCTGGTCGCACTGCTCGAGGAGCGCGGCGGCAAGGTGCGTCCGGCGCTGGTGTTCGCGCCCGCCTGACCGCCCGGTGGCGGGCGTGGGGTGGCGGGGATGGCAGGCTTGTCCGTCGGGCCCCGATCTCGGGACGGGGACGGACGACGAGGAGCAGGTGTGCAGGTCTGGAGGGAGCTGTCCGAGGTGCCCGCGGACTTCGGTCCGTCGGTGGTCACGATCGGCAACTTCGACGGTGTCCACCGGGGGCACGTGAGCGTGCTGCGCCGGATGTGCGCCGACGCGCGCGCCGCGGGCGCCCAGGCGGTCGCGGTGACGTTCAGCCCGCACCCGCAGCAGGTGCACCGGCCCGATACCGCTCCGCCGCTGCTCACCGGTGACGCGGACCGCCTCGAGCTGCTGGAGCAGACCGGGCTCGACGCCGTCCTGCTGCTCGAGTACACGCTCGAGTTCGCCCGGCAGACGCCCGAGGAGTTCGTGCGGCGCTATCTGGTGGACATCCTGCACGCGCAGACGGTGGTGGTCGGGCGGGACGTGCGGTTCGGCCGCGACAACTCCGGCGACCTGTCCACGATGGTCGGTCTCGGGCGCCAGCACGGGTTCGACGTCGAGGTGATCGAGGACGTGACGCCCGCCCAGTCGGCGGACCCGGGGAGCGCCGAGGACCGCGCGGCGGACCCGCTGCGGCGTCGCTGGTCGTCGACCTGGGTGCGCGAGCTGCTCGACGCAGGAGACGTGGTCCAGGCCGCCCGCGTGCTGGGGCGGCCGCACCGCGTGCGCGGCGTCGTCGTGCACGGCGACGCCCGCGGCCGCGACCTCGGCTTCCCGACGGCGAACCTCAGCCAGGACGCCGAGGGCATGGTGCCCGCCGACGGCGTCTACGCGGGCTGGCTGCGCCGCGTGCTCCGCGCCGACGGCGCCGTCGTGGACGCCGCGGACCCGGACCGCGTGCTCCCGGCGGCCGTGTCCATCGGCACCAACCCCACGTTCGACGGCGTGCAGCGTCGCGTCGAGGCATACGTGCTGGACCGCACCGACCTCGAGCTCTACGACGAGGTGGTGGTGCTCGAGCTGGTCGAGCGGCTCCGGCCGACGCTGCGCTTCGAGTCGATCGACGAGCTGCTCGTGCAGATGGGGGACGACGTCACGCAGGTGCGGCGGATCCTCGACGGGGCCGGCGTCACGCCGCCCGATGCAGGGAGCGCGCCCGCAGCCTGATAGTCTGTGTGCGCCGTACGAACGGCCGCGGAACGAGAGAGCCCGGGTGGACATGCCCCGGCGCACCGCGCAACGAGACAACCTGGAGAACCGTGCCGCTCGAAAGTGCCGTCAAGCAGTCCATCATGACCGAACACGCCACCCACGAGGGTGACACCGGTTCCCCCGAGGTCCAGATCGCGATGCTCACGCAGCGCATCAAGGACCTCACGGAGCACCTCAAGACCCACAAGCACGACCACCACAGCCGCCGCGGCCTGCTGCTTCTCGTCGGCAAGCGTCGTCGCCTGCTGGGTTACCTCCAGAAGGTCGACATCAACCGCTACCGCAGCCTCATCGAGAAGCTCGGCCTGCGCCGATAACGCCTCGCACCAGCCCGGACCCGCTGATGGGTCCGGGCTGGTGTGTCGTCACGGCACGCTGCCCCACGGCACGACCCGCACGACCAGCAGTACACACCGCGTCGGTCCGCTCGGTCCGGTCCTCGGTAGTGGCTTCCGGAAGCTCCGCACGGCGCGTCCGGTGGCCTCGATCGAAGATCGCTCGCGGACGGCCGGCGCCTTCTAGAAAGAGGAGGGCACCCATGGAGGGTCCCGAGATCCAGTTCGCTGAGGCACTGATCGACAACGGTCGCTTCGGCACCCGCACCGTCCGCTTCGAGACCGGCCGCATCGCCAAGCAGGCCGCCGGTGCCGCCGTCGCCTACCTGGACGGCGAGACGACGCTGCTCGCCGCCACCACGGCCGGCAAGCACCCGAAGGAGCAGTTCGACTTCTTCCCGCTGACGATCGACGTCGAGGAGCGGTCGTACGCCGCCGGCAAGATCCCCGGCTCGTTCTTCCGCCGTGAGGGTCGCCCGAGCACCGAGGCCATCCTCGCGTGCCGTCTGATCGACCGCCCGCTGCGTCCCCTGTTCGTCAAGGGCCTGCGCAACGAGGTCCAGGTCGTCATCACCGTCCTGTCGATCCACCCGGACGACTCGTACGACACGCTCGCCATCAACGCCGCGTCCATCTCGACGCAGCTGTCGGGCCTGCCGTTCTCCGGCCCGGTCGCCGGTGTGCGCGTCGCGCTCGTCGAGGGCCAGTGGGTCGCGTTCCCGCGGTACTCCGAGCGCGAGCGCGCGACGTTCGACATGGTCGTCGCCGGCCGCGTCGTGGGTGACGACGTCGCGATCGCCATGATCGAGGCCGAGGCGCCCGAGAAGTCCTGGAACATCATCAAGTTCGAGGGTGGCACCGCCCCCACGGAGGAGATCGTGTCGCAGGGCATCGAGGCGGCGAAGCCCTTCATCAAGGTGCTCGTCCAGGCCCAGCAGGAGCTGGCGTCGAAGGCCGCCAAGGAGACCCAGGCGTTCCCGACGTTCCCGGACTACCAGGACGACGCCTACGCAGCCGTCGAGGCTGCCTCGACGCAGTCGCTGAGCGACGCGCTGGGCATCGCGGACAAGCAGAACCGCGAGAACCGCCTCGACGAGATCAAGGCCGAGGTCGTCGCGCAGCTCTCCGAGCAGTTCGAGGGTCGCGAGAAGGAGCTCTCCGCCGCGTACCGCTCGGTGCAGAAGAAGCTCATCCGCCAGCGCATCCTCACGGACGGCTTCCGCATCGACGGCCGTGGCCTGCGGGACATCCGCACGCTCTCGGCCGAGGTCGAGGTCCTGCCTCGCGTGCACGGCTCGGCGATCTTCGAGCGCGGCGAGACCCAGATCCTGGGCGTCACCACGCTGAACATGCTCCGGATGGAGCAGCAGCTCGACACGCTCTCCCCGGAGACGCGCAAGCGCTACATGCACAACTACAACTTCCCGCCCTACTCCACGGGCGAGACGGGTCGCGTCGGTTCGCCGAAGCGTCGCGAGATCGGCCACGGGGCGCTCGCCGAGCGCGCGCTCATGCCGGTCCTGCCCAGCCGCGAGGAGTTCCCCTACGCCATCCGCCAGGTCTCCGAGGCGCTGAGCTCCAACGGGTCGACGTCGATGGGCTCGGTCTGCGCGTCGACCCTGTCGCTGCTCAACGCCGGTGTGCCGCTGCGCGCCCCGGTCGCCGGCATCGCGATGGGCCTCGTCTCCGACACGGTGAACGGTGAGACGCGCTATGCCGCCCTCACGGACATCCTCGGTGCGGAGGACGCGTTCGGTGACATGGACTTCAAGGTCGCCGGTACCCGCGAGTTCGTCACGGCCATCCAGCTCGACACCAAGCTCGAGGGCATCCCCGCCTCGGTGCTGGCCGGCGCGCTGACGCAGGCGAAGGAGGCTCGCCTGGCGATCCTCGACGTCATCGCCGAGGCGATCGACGTGCCCGACGAGATGAGCCCGTTCGCTCCTCGCGTCATCACGGTGAAGGTCCCGGTCGACAAGATCGGCGAGGTCATCGGGCCGAAGGGCAAGATGATCAACCAGATCCAGGAGGAGACCGGCGCCGACATCTCCATCGAGGACGACGGCACGGTCTACATCGGCGCCACCGACGGTCCGTCGGCGGAGGCCGCGCGTGCGGCGATCAACGCGATCGCCAACCCGCACATGCCCGAGATCGGGGAGCGCTTCGTCGGCACGGTCGTCAAGACCACGACGTTCGGCGCGTTCATCTCGCTCTCGCCGGGCAAGGACGGTCTGCTGCACATCTCGCAGATCCGCAAGCTCGTCGGTGGTCGTCGCGTCGAGAACGTCGAGGACGTCCTGGCCGTGGGCCAGAAGGTCCAGGTCGAGATCGGCGAGATCGACCCGCGCGGCAAGCTGTCGCTGCACGCGGTCATCGAGGGTGAGCAGGCCGACGCTCCGGCCGAGGACGCCTCCGAGCCGGTCGACGCCTGACGATGCCCCTGGACCTCCCGCTCGTCCGCCCGGGTCAGCCCGGGGCCGAGCAGTCCGTCGGGCAGGACGGCGACGCCATCGTGCGTCGTTCCGTCCTGCCCGGCGGGGTCCGCGTGCTCACGGAGCACATGCCGGGCCTGCGCTCGGCGACCGTGGGCGCGTGGGTGGGGGTCGGCTCGCGCGACGAGTCCGACGGTCACCACGGCTCGACGCACTTCCTCGAGCACCTGCTGTTCAAGGGCACCGCGCGCCGCACCGCGATGGACATCGCGGAGGCGTTCGACGCCGTCGGTGGTGAGGCCAACGCCGCCACCGGCAAGGAGCACACCTGCTACTACGCACGGGTGCTCGACACGGACCTCCCGATGGCGGTCGACGTCATCGCGGACATGGTCACCTCCGCGCGCCTGGACACCGACGAGCTCGAGACCGAGCGCGGCGTGATCCTCGAAGAGCTCGCCATGAACGACGACGACCCCAGCGACGTCGTGCACGAGCAGTTCGCCGCCGCGGTGCTGGGCGCCCACGCGCTCGGCCGGCCCATCGGCGGCACCCCCGAGACCATCCGCGCCGTCCCGCGCGACGCGGTGTGGGAGCACTACCGCGAGCACTACCGCCCCTCGACGCTGGTCGTCACGGCCGCCGGGGGAGTCGACCACGACGTGCTGTGCGCGCAGGTCGAGGAGGCGCTGACCACCGGTGGCTGGCCGCTCGACGCCGGTGCCGAGCCGCGCAGCCGGCGCGTCCTCACCGACGTCGCCGTGCAGGCCGGGCACGACGGCATCCCGGCGGAGGGCGTCGAGCTGACGATCCGCCGGCAGACCGAGCAGGCCAACGTCATCATCGGCGGGACGTCGCTCACGGCCACGGACCCGAAGCGGTTCACCCTGTCGGTGCTCAACGCGGTGCTCGGCGGCGGCATGTCGTCGCGGCTGTTCCAGGAGATCCGCGAGCGCCGCGGGCTGGCCTACTCCACGTACTCCTTCGCCTCCGGGCACGCCGACACTGGTGTCTTCGGCCTCTACGCCGGGTGCACGCCCGGCAAGGTCGACGAGGTCGTCGCCCTCATGGTCGCGGAGTGGGAGCGGATGGCCGACGCGCCGATCACGCAGGCCGAGCTGGAGCGGTCCATGGGCCAGCTCTCCGGCGGGCTGGTGCTCGGCATGGAGGACTCGGGCTCGCGCATGAGCCGGCTCGGCAAGTCCGAGCTGGTGCACGGGTCGCTGCTGAGCATCGACGAGTCGCTCGACCTGATCCGCTCGGTCACCGTCCAGGACGTGCAGGAGCTGGCCGCCGAGCTGGCGTCACGTCCGCGCTCGATCGTCCGCGTCGGCCCCTTCGGCGACTGACCCGCCGTACGCCGGGACGGTCGGTCGTCGCCCGGCGTCGAGCCGGGTGAGCGCCGCGGCCGTCGGGCCGACGAGCCCGGCCACGGCGATCGCCAACGCCCCGAGCGCCGCGGTCGCCAGCAGATAGTCGTCGCCGCCTCTGTACCAGTCGACCGCGCGTGGTGCCGTCACCGACAGCCCGACGGCGACCGCGACCAGGGTCCCGCCAGGCCCCCGCCCGACGAGCAGAGCGGCCGCGACCGCCGCCACGAGCAGTGCGGCGCCAGGGTCGATGACCGCGGAGCCGACCCGCTGCGACAGCGGCAGGCCGTCGTCCGTCGCGATCGTGGGATACAGGCTCAGAGCGACGATGCTCGTCGCGGGCAGTCCCAGGGCGAAGGCGGCGAGGCCCCACGCCCGGGCGGGCCGCCGTGGGCGCACCACCGCCGGGCCGGGCTGCCGGGCGGCGACCATGCACGTCGCCGCGACGGCCGCGAGCAGGACGACCGGCATGAGGACGCCGGGGGCGACGACGACCGCGTCGATTGCGGGTCGTGCGAGATCGGGGATCGTGCGCGTCGGACTGACCGGTCCCGGCCACCACGGCAACCACCAGCCGGAACCGTCGCCGAACGCGGAGCGGGCACCGAGCGCGGTCCAGGCGACGACGACCGAGACCGCGACCGTGGTGGTGAGCCCGCGTCGGGGTGGCCGGGTGGCGACGACCGCGACCCAGCAGACCGCGCACCAGATCGTCACCGACAGCGCCCACCGCGCCGAGCTGCCGAGGAGCTCCGCCAGCGTCAGCGGAGGCCACGTCCCGTCGTAGGCCGCCTGATCCAGCGCGTCGTACCACCGGAGCAGGGCGAGGGCGGTGGCGAGGACTCCCGCACCGACCATCCCCAGCGTCCGGACGGCGACGTGACGCCCAGGACCAGGGAAGGGCATGAGAGGCACGTGCAAGGTCATCGGGATCCGCGTCGCCGCACTTGAGTGCGCCCGACCCGCGTGGCGCGAGCCCTGACGCGCGATGATGAGGCATGGCCCCCGACCAGGTCGTCTACCACCGGTACCCGCCTCCGCCGAGCGCGCACGGGATCGTCGAGCACCTCTGGGTGGTGCGCCTCGCCGAGGGCGCCGTCGAGCGGGAGGTGCTGCTGCCCGACGGGCACGGGCTCGTCACGGTGGCAGTCGGCACGCCCGGTGAGCACATCGACCCCCACACGCTCGCGCGCACGCCCGACAGCAGCGGCATCCGCGGGCTCGCCGACCGGGCGTTCGTCCGCGAGCAGGTCGGCCCCGCCGTCCGGCTCGGTGCGCAGCTGGACCCGGTCGCGCTCGCACGGATGGGCGTGCGCGCACCGGCCCACGATCCCGTCTCGGTGTCCTCCGTGCTGGGCGCCCACGTGCAGGACGAGTGCGTCGCCGCCCTCGAGCAGGGGCGCGACGCCGACGCAGCTGCTCTGCTGGGCGCTGCGGTGGCGGCCCACGCGGTGGTTCCCCTCCTCGGCTCGCCGCTCGACGCGATCGCGCCGGTGCTGCGCAGCGTGATCGCCCAGCGCGGCCTCGTCCGGGCGTCGGACCTCGCGCGCGAGGCCGACCTCGCGGTCGGGGTCCTCTACCGGGAGGTGGAGCAGACGCTCGGCATCACCCCGGAGGCGTTCCTGGCCGCGGTCCGGTTCTCGGCGTTCGTGCGGGATGCGGTCGGTCCTGGTCCGGTGCGACCGGGCGACGCGCTGGCCGTCCTGCGGTGGTATCTGCGCGCCGGCTACCCGCCGCGGGAGGTGGAGCGGTTCACGGGGCTGACGCACGTGGAGCTGCGACGCCTGGAGGAGGGCATCGCCGCGGCGCTCGGGGTCGCCGCCTGACGTTAGGGTTTCTCCTCGTGAGCGAGCGCATCAGGGTGGCCGTGCTGGGCGCGGCGGGACGCATGGGAGCGACCGTCGTCCGGGCCGTCGAGGACGCCCCTGACCTCGACCTCGTCGCCACCGTCGACGCCGACGGGGACCTGTCCGCAGTCGTCGACGCGGGCGCGCAGGTCGCCGTCGACTTCACGGTCCCCGCCGTCACCGAGGGCAACGTGCACGCGCTCGTCGATGCCGGGGTGCACCTGGTCGTCGGCACCACCGGGTGGGACGATGAGTCGCTCTCGCGCGTGCGGGACCATCTGGCCGACCGCCCCGGCGTCGGTGTGCTGGTCGCCCCGAACTTCGCGCTCGGCGCCGTCCTGGCCATGGCGTTCGCGGCGAAGGCGGCGCGCTGGTTCGAGTCCGTCGAGGTGATCGAGCTGCACCACCCGGACAAGGTCGACGCGCCCTCGGGCACCGCGCGGCACACCGCGACGGCGATCGCGGCGGCCCGCGCGGCCGCGGGTCTCGGGCCCGTGCCGGACGCCACCACGCAGACGCTCGAGGGGGCGCGGGGCGCGGACGTCGACGGTGTCCGGGTGCACGCCGTGCGCCTCCGGGGGCTGGTCGCGCACGAGGAGATCCTGCTGGGCAACGCGGGCGAGCAGCTGACCATCCGGCACGACTCGTTCGACCGCGTGAGCTTCATGCCCGGTGTCCTGCTGGCCGTCCGCCAGGTGGGCTCGCGGCCGGGGCTCACCGTCGGGCTCGACCACCTGCTCGACCTGGCCTGATCGTGGCAGCGCGCTCGAGCCGGCTCCGCTGGGCGTCCCTCGCCGGCGCCGTGGCCCTCACCGGCCTGCTGGGCCTGTACGTGTGGCTGGTCGCCACCCGGGCGACGGCCCTGGTCCGCACCGGGGAGCCCGTGGGCGTCGGTCTGGGGATCGCGTTCTGGATCCTGCCGCCGCTGGTGATCTGGCTGGTGGCTCGGGAGTGGCGGCTGGCTATCGACGTGCAGCGGATGGCCGACGAGCTCGCCGCGGCCGACGAGCTGCCGATCGACGACCTGCCGCGCTCACCCGGCGGGCGCATCGACCGCGCGGCCGCGCGCGAGGCGTTCGAGCCGGCCCGCGAGCTCGCCGAGGCCGAGCCGGACGACTGGCGCTCCTGGTACCACCTGGCGTTCGCGTACGACGCGGCGGGGGACCGGCGACGCGCGCGCGAGTCGTTGCGCACGGCCAGCCGCCTGCACCGGGGCTAGATCGAGGCCGACCAGCGGTGCTCGGTCACCGTGCGCGTGGAGCCGTCGGGCATGCGCCCGGAGACGAGCTCACGCGCGACGTCGTCGGGTCCGAGGCCGGCCGACGACAAGAACCGGGCGCGAGCCTCGTCGCCGTCCAGCACCCACGTGTGCACCTGGTCGGCGCCGTCCTCGCGGAGCGTGTCGACCGCGGCGGCGAGCAGCCTCGACCCGTGACCCACCCGCTGGTGCGCGGGCTCGACCTCCAGCGCGAGGATCGCGCCGCCCGGAGCGTCGAACGGTCGGTCCTCCGTCGTCGGGACCGGCGCGACCGAGACGACGCCGACGACCGTCGGACCGTCGCAGGCGACCAGCACGCGGTAGCCCGCGCCGGGCGGGGCGGTGACCGCGGCCGCCCACTGCGCCTCGATCGCCGACGTGTCGAGCTGGTCGAGCGCGCCCAGCCCCAGGACCTCGGCGTGCGACACCCGCCACGCCTCGACCTGGAGGTGGGCGATCGCGTGCTCGTCGCCCCGGACCGCGGGCCGGACGGAGACGTCGGCGTTCTCACTGAACAGGGGCATCAGACGGTGACCATCTCACGGGTCGCGGCGGCCGGGAGGGCGGGAATCAGCATGGGCGAGCCGAGCGAGCTGCGCTGGGCGGGAGTGGCCACGGGTCCTCCGAGACGTGTGCGTGCCGGGCGCGCGGACCGCTGCGCCGGCGGGGGTGGTCGGACACCCCACGGTCAAGTGTCGCCGATCGTGCCCGCGAGTCTCACGGCATGCCCAGGGCGCGGAGCACCGCCGCGGTGACCGCGGCGAGCAGGACGACGACGATGAACGGCGCCTTCAGGGCGAGCGCGATCGCGGCGACGACGAGCGCGGGCAGGCGGGCGTCGAGCACGAGCTCGTTCCCGCGGGTGGCGGTCTGGACGGCGACCAGCGCGGACAGCAACGCCACGGTGACCAGGGCGGCGGTGCGCGCGACGCGCGGCTCGGCGAGCCAGTGCTTGGGCGCCAGGTGGCCGGCCAGCTTGAGGGCGAACACGACGGCGCTGGCCGCCAGGAGCGCGATCCATGTCCCGACGGAGCTCATGCGACCGGCTCCGGCTCGCGCGCGAGGAGGCCCGCGACGATGGCGACCACCGCGGCGAGCAGCACGGGGATGCCCGCCGGCACGAGGGGGGTGAGCGCGAGCGCGACGACGACGGCTCCGACGGCCACCGTCTGCGCCAGCCCGGACCCGGCACCCGTGACCCGTGGCCACACCAGGCCGAGGAACGCGGCGGCGGCGGCCGCGTCGAGGCCGTACTTCGCCGGGTCGCCCATGCGGTCGCCCGCCACCGCGCCGACGAAGGTGAAGATGTTCCAGAGCACGAACACGCCCACGCCGGTCCACCAGAAGCCGAACTGAGCCGCGTGCGGCGCCTTGTGCGCGGTCGCGACGGCGGTGGACTCGTCGATGGTCAGCTGCGCGGCCAGCGGCCGGCGCCAGCCGCGGGAGTCGATCAGGGGCGCGACCTGCGGCCCGTACAGCCCGTTGCGCACGCCGAGCAGCCCGGCGGTCGCGATGGCCGCGCCCGCGAGCCCGCCGGCACCGACGACGCCGATGAACGCGAACTGCGAGCCGCCCGAGAACATGAGCAGGCTGAGGGCCATCGCCTGCGGCACGGAGAGCCCGGCAGCGACGGCCAGGGCGCCGAACGAGACGCCGTACAGGCCGGTGGCCAGCGACACCGAGACGGCCTGCCGGACGGCTGCCCGTCCCTCGTCGTCCCGTGTCACGCGGGCCACTGTGACACAGGGACCGCCGTCTAGATCGCCACGTACACGCTGTCGAGATACTCCTCGAGCCCTGCCTCGCCGCCCTCGCGTCCCAGCCCGGAGGACTTCACGCCGCCGAAGGGCGCGCTCGCGTCCGACACGAGGCCGCGGTTGACGCCGAGCATCCCGGTCTCCACGGACTCCGCCAGCCGCATGACCCGGGAGATGTCCCGCGTGTAGGCGTACGCCACCAGTCCGAACGGCGTGGAGTTGGCGAGCGCGACGCCCTCCTCCTCCGAGCCGAACGTCACCACGGGGGCGACGGGGCCGAAGGTCTCCTCGGTGATCACGCGCAGGTCGGCGGACACGCGGTCGAGGACGGTCGGCGCGTAGAAGTAGCCCCGCCGGTTCGGTCGGTCACCACCGATGCGGACGCGCGCGCCGGCGTCGACCGCCTCGGCGACGACCTCCTCGACCCGGTCGACGGCGGAGGCCTCGATCAGCGGACCGACCGTCGTGCCCTCGTCGGCACCGTGCCCGACGACGAGCTTGTCGAACGCCTCCGTGAGCCCGGCGGTGAACTCCTCGGCGACCGACGCGTGCACGAGGAACCGGTTGGCGGCGACGCAGGTCTGCCCGGCGTTGCGCATCTTGGCCTGCACGGCGCCCTGCACGGCGGCCGGGATGTCGGCGTCCTCGAAGACCAGGAACGGCGCGTTGCCGCCGAGCTCCATCGAGGTGCGCAGGATGGTGTCCGCCGACGCCTTGAGCAGCGCGGCGCCGACCTCGGTCGACCCGGTGAACGAGAGCTTGCGCAGCCGCGGGTCCGCCAGCAGAGGGCCGGAGATCGTCCGGGCCGACGCCGACGGCACCACGTTGATCACGCCCGTCGGCAGTCCGCGGCCGTCCAGCTCCTCGCGGATGATCTCGGCGACGTACGCCGTGGTCAGCGGGGTCAGCTGGGCGGGCTTGATGACGACCGTGCACCCCGCCGCCAGTGCCGGGGCGACCTTGCGCGCGATCATCGCGATCGGGAAGTTCCACGGCGTGATCAGCAGGGCGGGGCCGACCGGGCGGCGCAGGACGAGCTGGTGGTTGGCGCCGGAGGGGGCGCGTCGGGCGAGACCCTCGAAGCGGACGGCCTGCTCGGAGTACCACCGGACGTAGTCGGCGCCGTAGGCCACCTCGGCGCGGGACTCGGCGAGCGGCTTCCCGCCCTCGGCCGTCACCAGGGCGGCGATGTCCTCGGTGCGCGCGGTGAGGGTCTCGAAGACCGCCCGCAGCAGCTCGGCCCGCACCCGTGGTGCCGTCGCTCGCCACTCGGGGAACGCACCGTCCGCCGCGGTCAGGGCGTCGAGCGCGTCCTGCTCGCCACCGTCGGCCACGTCGAACAACGTCTCGGTGGTGGCGGGGTCGGCGACCTCGAACGTCCGACCGGTGCTCGCGGGGCGCCAGGCCCCGTCGATCAGGACCCCGGTGGGGACGTGGGCGGCGACGGTGGGGGGCAGCGACGGCGGCGTCATACCGAGGAGTATCGCGTCCACGCCGCGCTGGCGCACGGATCTCGGTCCGCCCGCGACCTACGATGACGCCATGACGGACGCGCCTGTGCCTTCCCCCTACGAGGACCTCCTGCGGCTCGTGCTCGAGACCGGCACCCCGAAGGCGGACCGCACCGGCACCGGTACCCGCAGCGTGTTCGGTCACCAGATGCGGTTCGACCTGTCGGCCGGGTTCCCGCTGGTCACGACGAAGCGCGTGCACCTGCGCTCGATCGTCCACGAGCTCCTCTGGTTCCTGCGCGGGGAGTCCAACGTCGCGTACCTGCGCGACAACAACGTCACCATCTGGGACGAGTGGGCCGGCCCCGACGGCGAGCTCGGACCCGTGTACGGCGTGCAGTGGCGCAGCTGGCCGACGCCCGACGGCGGCCACATCGACCAGATCTCCCAGCTGCTGGAGAACCTGCGCCGCGACCCCGACTCGCGCCGGCACATCGTGTCCGCCTGGAACGTCGCGGACATCCCCTCGATGGCGCTGGCCCCGTGCCACGCGTTCTTCCAGTTCTACGTCGCGGACGGCCGGCTGAGCTGCCAGCTGTACCAGCGCTCCGCCGACCTGTTCCTCGGCGTGCCCTTCAACATCGCGTCGTACGCACTGCTCACCCACATGGTCGCCCAGCAGGTCGGGCTCGACGTCGGCGACTTCGTCTGGACCGGCGGCGACTGCCACATCTACGACAACCACGTCGACCAGGTGCGCGAGCAGCTGAGCCGGACCCCGTACCCCGCACCGCGGCTCGAGCTGCGCAAGGCCGCCTCCCTGTTCGACTACACGTTCGACGACGTGCAGGTGGTCGACTACCAGTACCACCCGGCGATCAAGGCCCCGGTAGCCGTGTGAGCCTGTCGCTCATCTGGGCCCAGACACCCACCGGAGTCATCGGCCGCGACGGCACCCTGCCCTGGCACGTGCCCGAGGACATGGCCCACTTCCGCGAGCTCACGCGCGGCCACCCGGTGCTCATGGGCCGCGCGACCTGGGCCTCGCTGCCGCCGCGCTTCCGCCCGCTGCCCGGCCGGGACAACATCGTCCTGTCCCGGACCCCGGGGTTCGAGCCTGCGGGTGCGCTGGTCGTGCGCGGGATCGACGAGGCGCTGCGGCTGGTCGGCGACCGCGAGGCCTGGGTCATCGGTGGGGGAGAGGTGTACGCCGCGCTCCTGCCGCAGGCCCAGCGCGTCGAGGTCACGGTCGTGTCCCTCGACGTCGGCGGCGACACCCGTGCACCGGCGCTCGACCCGTCGACGTGGCGGCGCGCCGGCACGGACCCCGACCACGGCTGGCACGTGTCGACGGCCGGCGGCACGCGGTACCGCTTCGAGACGTACCTGCGCGCCTGACGCGCGGACCCCACGACGGCGGGCAGGCGTGGGGCGGTACCGTGGCCCCATGCCGCGCACCTCCACGCCCACGCGCCCGTTCGGGTCCGTGCTCACCGCGATGGTCACGCCGATGACGGCGGACGGCGCGGTCGACCTCGCCCGGGCCGTGCAGCTGGCCACGCGCCTGGTGGAGCACGGCAACGACGGGCTCGTGCTCAACGGCACCACGGGCGAGGCCTCCACGACGCACGCGCCCGAGAAGGCGGAGCTGGTCCAGGCCGTCGTCGAGGCCGTCGGCCAGGACGCGTGGATCCTCGCCGGCGCAGGGTCCAACGACACCGCGCACGCCGTGCGGATGGCCGAGCAGGCGGCGGAGGCGGGCGCCCACGGGCTGCTCGTCGTGAGCCCCTACTACTCGCGCCCCTCGCAGGAGGGTGTGCGCCGGCACGTCGAGTCCATCGCGGACGCCACCGACCTGCCCGTCATGCTCTACGACGTCCCTGGCCGCACCGGTGTGCGGTTCGCGCCCGCCACGATCGAGGCGCTCGCCGGACACGACCGCGTGGTGGCCATGAAGGACGCGGGCGGCGACACCTACGCCGCCGCCAAGGCCATCGCCGCCACGGGGCTGGGGTGGTACTCCGGGGACGACAGCGCGCTGCTGTCCCTGCTGGCGCACGGCGCCGCGGGCATCGTCAGCGTCGCCGGGCACGTCGTCGGCCCGCAGCTGGCCGGCATCGTCGCCGCCTTCGACGCCGGCGACCACGCCGAGGCCCTCCGCATCTTCCGATCGATCATCCCCGCGATCGACGCACTCAACGGCGCCGGCTTCCAGGCCGTCGCCGCTAAGGCCGCGCTCCAGGTGCTGGGCGTCCTGCCCGAGCGCTCGGTGCGCCTCCCGCTCGTCCCCGCGTCCGACGACGAGCTCGCGCTGATCCGCGACGGCCTGCGGGCCGCCGGGCTGCTCGGTTTGACGTCGGCTGACCGCATCTGATCCCACCAGGAGCCCCATGAGTCACCCGCATCCCGAGCTCACCCTGCCCCCGGCTCTCGCCGCCGGCGCCCTGCGCGTCGTCGCACTGGGCGGGCTCGGAGAGGTCGGCCGCAACATGGCCGTCCTCGAGCACGACGGCCGCCTGCTCGTCATCGACTGCGGCGTCCTGTTCCCCGAGGACCACCAGCCCGGCGTCGACCTGATCCTGCCGGACTTCGAGTACATCAAGGACCGCCTGGACGACATCGAGGCGATCATCCTCACGCACGGCCACGAGGACCACATCGGCGCCGTCCCGTACCTGCTGCGGCTGCGCAAGAACATCCCGCTGGTCGGCTCCAAGCTCACGCTGGCGTTCATCGACGCCAAGCTCAAGGAGCACCGCATCCAGCCTGTCCTGCGCGAGGTGCGCGAGGGCCAGACCGCGACGTTCGGCGGGTTCGAGTGCGAGTTCATCGCGGTGAACCACTCGATCCCGGACGCGCTCGCGGTCGCGGTGCACACCGCCGCCGGCACCGTGCTGCACACCGGCGACTTCAAGATGGACCAGCTGCCGCTCGACGGCCGCATCACCGACCTGCGGGCGTTCGCGCGGCTCGGCGAGAAGGGTGTCGACCTGTTCATGGTCGACTCCACCAACGCCGAGGTGCCTGGGTTCGTCGCGCAGGAGCGCGGGATCGGGCCCGTGCTCGACCAGGTGTTCGCCGACTCGACCAAGCGGATCATCGTCGCGTCGTTCGCGTCGCACGTGCACCGCGTCCAGCAGGTGCTCGACGCCGCCTACACGCACAACCGCCGGGTCGCGCTCGTCGGTCGCTCGATGGTGCGCAACATGGGCATCGCCGCGGACCTGGGCTACCTCAAGGTGCCCGAGGGCGTGCTCATCGACCAGAAGCAGGTCGACACCCTGCGCGACGACGAGATCGTCCTCATGTGCACCGGGTCGCAGGGTGAGCCGATGGCCGCGCTGTCCCGGATCGCCAACAACGACCACAAGGTCTCGGTCGGCCCCGGCGACACCGTGATCATGGCGTCGTCGCTGATCCCGGGGAACGAGAACGCCGTCTTCCGCGTGATCAACGGCCTGACCCGCCTCGGCGCGCGCGTCGTGCACTCCGGCAACGCGAAGGTGCACGTGTCCGGGCACGCCAGCGCCGGCGAGCTCCTCTACTGCTACAACATCCTCAAGCCGCGCAACGTCATGCCCGTGCACGGCGAGATCCGGCACCTCGTGGCCAACGCGGCGCTCGCGGTGCAGACCGGCATCCCCGCCGACCGCGTGGTGCTCGCCGAGGACGGCGTGGTGGTCGACCTGGTCGACGGGCGCGCCAGGATCGTCGGTGCCGTGCCCTGCGGGTACGTGTACGTCGACGGGTCGAGCGTCGGGGAGATCACCGAGGTCGAGCTCAAGGACCGCCGGATCCTCGGGGACGAGGGGTTCATCTCGATCTTCGCGGTGGTCAGCTCGGCCGACGGCAAGGTGCTGGCCGGCCCGCAGATCCACGCCCGCGGGTTCGCCGAGCAGGACGCCGTGTTCGACGACATCCTCCCGGAGCTGACCGCGGCCCTCGAGGAGTCGGCGCGCAACGGGAACTCCGACGCGCACGTGCTGCAGCAGGTGATGCGTCGGGTGGTCGGCCGCTGGGTGTCCAACCGCCTGCGCCGCCGCCCGATGATCATCCCGGTGGTCGTCGAGGCCTGACCTGCTCGATCCACGACGGCCCCGCCCTGCTCGCCAGGGCGGGGCCGTCGTCGTCAACCCCGTCTCAGGTCGGCGTGACCCGGGTGACCTCGTCGGCGGTGACGTTCTCGTCGGGCGGCGACAGGACGTCCGGCTCGCGCGGTCGCCGCGAGGCTGCCGCCGAGCCGAGCAGGATCAGCGCGGTCGCGCCGAGCACGCCGGCCGTGATCGCCTCGTCGAGCACGAGGGCGCCCAGCGCGACGGCGACGACGGGGTTCAGGTAGGCGACGAGCGTGGAGCGGGCCGCACCCACCTCGACGATCAGCCGGAAGAACAGGACGAACGCGAGGGCGGTGCACAGGGCGCCGAGACCGACGAGGGCGAGCACGGCGTCGACGGGCGGCCACGGGTGCGGCCCGGTCACGAGCACCACGGGTGCGTACGCCAGCGCGGTGAGGCCGAGGCACGTGGCCGTCAGGGGGATCGCGGGGACGTCCCGCAGCGCCCGGTCGGCGATGATCGGCGCGGTGGCGTACCCGAGCGCCGCGAGCAGCACCTGGGTGACGGCCCACGGATCACCCCCGGCGGCACCGGGTCCGAGCAGCAGGGCGACGCCGCCGAGGCCCACGAGCAGACCGATCCAGCGGATCAGCGCCACGGGACGCCGGTCGCCGACCAGCCTTCCCAGCACCACCGCAGCGATCGGCACGGTCGCGACGAGCAGCCCGGTGGTCGAGCTCGACAGGGTGCGCTCGGCGTTCGAGAGCAGGATCCACGGCAGGACGATCTCCAGCACCGCGAAGCCGAGGACCGCGGGCCAGTGTCCGCGCAGCACCCGCAGGCCACCGCCGCGCACCGCGAAGGGCAGGAGCAGCAGGGCGCCCAGAGCCGTGCGCACGAACACCACCATGACCGGCGTGACGTCGGTGACGGCGATCTTGATGAGCAGGTACGGGATGCCCCAGATGACGCCGACGGCGACCAGGAGGAGCCAGCCGCGGCGGCTCACGTGGGCACCGCGCAGGAACGGGAACGCATGGTGCCACCGTAGGACCGACCCCTGACACGCCTGCCCGAGGTCGGCCCGCCAGCGCGACCCGGGGCGAGGTGGAGCGCGTGCTCGAGGAGGACCCGATCATCCCGGGGCGGCGCCACGGAACGTCGCGAGACGCTCGTGCTCGACCTGGACGGCCTCCTTCGTGCGCGACGACCACGGCACCCACTCGTCGAGCTGGAGCGCGAGCGTCGCGCCCTTCGCGCGTGGCCGCCAGGTGCCGACCACCTCACCGTCCGCCAGGACCGCTCCGGGCCGGCCGATGGTGGGCCAGAGCGCCTTGTGGCGGGCCGTGTCCGGGACCAGGAGCTCGCGGTCGCGGCCCTGCAGGAAGAGGTCGTACGGGCCGAGCAGGCGCACGAGCGGGTCGTCGGGCGGGTCCTGGAGGGCCGGGAGGTCTCCTTCGAGGAGCTCGGCGGGCGTCCCCTCGACGTCCACCTCGACCGCGTCGTCGGGCCATCGTGCGGACACGTCCCGGAGCGTCGAGTCGAGGTAGACCGCGGCCTGCTTGCGGGTCAGTGGACCCAGCAGGTGCAGGAGGCTGCGCAGCACGTCGAGCGGACCGTCGTCACCGTCGGCCGGCCTGTCGAGCACGCCCACCTGACCGGCCGGCCACCGGGGGATGCGCCTCACGACCGGGGGAGACGTACCGGGCTCGAGCTCGAGACCGGCGTGCAGGGCGGCGAGCCGGAACGTCATCTCGTACATGTGCGTGGCGCCGCAGCCCTCGCACCAGCGCAGGTAGGGGTCGGGCAGCTCCGCGGTCATCAGGGTGGACAGCGCTCCCTTGGCCATCGGCTCGTCCACGACCTCGCGCATGGTCCGAGAGACGGTGGCGAGCGCGTCGAGCACCGGGATGTCCGCGGCCGCGAGGGGGGCCGAGGCGTTGATCACGCGCTTCGCGGCGTCGGCCTCGGAGTACGGGCGCAACGCCTTCTCGACCGCCTTCAGGTCCGACCGACGGTAGGCGTGCGGTGCGCCCCGCAGCGTCCACGCCAGAGCGAGCTCGTGCGGCCAGTCGCGCGCCGAGACGGGGACACCACGCACGGCCAGGGCCCACAGCGCGCCGTCCGGACCGGTGTGCTGCACGCCGTGGTCCAGGATCGCGGCGTCGTCGGGGCGGCGTCGGCTGCTGACCGGCCGGTCCAGCTGCTGCGCGTGCACGCGGTACCGGAGGACCTTCTCGCGGGTCACGGACATGGCTCCACCGTGGCACGAGGCACTGACAGGAGCAGGTCAGCCGCCGAGGATCCCCGGTCCGGCGGCGCGGAGCACGCGGGTGTACCGCTCGGCGGCGCCGTCGGGCAGCATCCCGTCCAGCTCGAGCTCGACCAGCCCGTGCACCAGCGCCCACAGCCCGAGCGCCGGCTCCTGCGCGGCGGTGGGCTCCACCCCCAGCACGCGGGCGACGGCGTCGCGCAGCACGGTGAACGTCGCACTCGCCGTGGCCGGACCCCGGGTCCCGTCCTGGAGCCCGGCGCCCGTGGCGCCGAACATCACGCGGTAGAAGTGCGGGCCGTCGAGCGCGTTCGCGCGGTACGCGAGCCCGAGCCCGAGCAGGTCGGCCGCCGGGTCGTCCGTGCGGGGGACGGCCTCGAGACGCTCGGCGAACCGCGCGAACGCCTCGTCGCCGACCGCACGCACCAGCTCCTGCCGGCTGCCGAACAGCGAGTAGACCGCGGACGCCGACGTGCCGGCACGGGCGGCGAGCTCACGGACGGTGAGCGCACCCGCTCCTGCGGTCGCGACGACCGCCGACGCCTCCTCCAGGAGGCGGGTGCGCAGGGCGTCGTCGTGCACGCGTGGGCGGGCCATCCGGCGAGTCTAGGGGGTTGACGCTCGTCTGAGAACGCTGTTCTATAACAGTGTTCACAAACGAGGAGACCCTGATGATCGAGCTCACCGACGCCGCGAGGATCACCGCCGGGGCCGTGGCGCTCTCGGTGGTCGCGATCGAGTCCGGAGGCGCCTTCCTGCTGCGCGTCGCCACGGGGAAGGAGCAGGCGACCGCGTTCCAGAAGAGCTTCTACCGGGCCGGCCACGCGCACGCCGGGGTACTGGTCACCCTCGGGCTGGTCTGCCTGCTGCTGGGGGAGGCCACGTCCCTGGACGGGTTCTGGCGCTGGCTGGCTCAGACGGGGGTGCTGCTCGCGGCGATCGTGATGTCCGCCGGGTTCTTCTTCTCCGCCATGGGACGGGGACGTGAGACGCCGAACAGGGCCGTGGTGCTCCTCGGGGTCGGGGCCGTCCTGCTTGCCGCGGGGGTCGTGACGCTGGGCGTCGGGCTGCTGCTCGGGTGATCGTCCGGCCGACACGCGCCCGGGCGCGCCCGTCTCGCCGGTCGCCCGGCTAGTTTGAGGACCATGGCGACTCGTACGTCCACCCCTCGCGCCCGCTCCGGTGCGCCGGCGACGTCGCGCGCCACCGGCAAGCCCACCGGCAAGGCGGCCGGATCGTCCCGCCCGCAGGGGCGCAGGCCGGCTCCGCCGCCGTCCCGGCCGGCCCTGCCGGTGCGCATCGTCAAGGGCGTGTTCATGGGCACCGCGCACCTCGTCGGCGGCACCGCGCGCCGCGTCGGCAAGGGTGCTCGCGACCTCGACCCCTCGCACCGCCGCGACGGCCTCGCGTTCACGCTCCTCGGGCTGGCCATCGTCATCGCCGCGCGCGAGTGGTGGGACCTGTCCGGCACCGCCGGCACGGTCGTGCACAACGTCGTGGCCGGGACCTTCGGCAAGGTCGGCGTCGTCGTCCCGCTCGTCCTGCTCGGGCTGGCCATCCGGCTGATGCGGCACCCGGAGCGGGTCGAGGCCAACGGGCGCATCGTGATCGGCCTCGGCGCGATCACGCTCGCGGTGTGCGGGCTCGTGCAGATCGCCTCCGGCCTGCCGAACACGGACGACTTCCCCGCGCTGCGCCTGGCGGGCGGCATGGTCGGGTTCCTGGTCGGCACACCGCTGGCCAGCCTGATCACCCCCGGTGTGGCGGTCGCGCTGCTGATCCTCCTGGCGTTCTTCGGGGTCCTCGTCGTCACCGCGACGCCGGTGCACCAGGTGATCCCGCGGCTGCGCGGCGTGTACGACAAGCTCACCGGCAACCACCGCGACCCCGCCGCGGAGACCGAGGCCGAGGACGACGCACCCCTGGTCATCAACGCCCTGCACACCGCCGTCCCCGAGATCGAGGCGCCCGCGAAGAAGCGCGGGCTGCTCGGGCGCAAGCGCGCGCGGGCCGACCAGGTGGACGAGCCCGAGGACACGCGGCTGGACGGCTACGACGGCGACGAGGCGTTCGCCCGCGCGGCCATCGTCGCGGCCGCCGAGGCAGAGGCCGAGGCGCAGCTCGCACGCGACGCCGCGCCGGACACGGTGCCGACGACGGTCGTCGCCAAGTCCCCGCTCGTCGCACCCCAGACCACGCCCGTCCCGCGCGGCGAGCAGCCGATGCTCGGCGGCGACGTGCTCTACACGCTCCCCGCGGAGGACGCCCTGGCCAAGGGCGCGCCGCACAAGGTGCGCTCGGCCGCCAACGACCGCGTCGTCGAATCGCTCACATCCGTGCTCGAGGCGTTCGAGATCGACGCCCAGGTCACGGGCTTCACGCGCGGTCCGACCGTCACGCGGTACGAGGTCGAGCTGGGCCGGTCCGTCAAGGTCGAGCGGGTCACCGCGCTGAGCAAGAACATCGCCTACGCGGTCGCCAGCGCGGACGTCCGCATCCTGTCGCCGATCCCCGGCAAGTCGGCCATCGGCATCGAGATCCCCAACACCGACCGCGAGACCGTGTCGCTCGGCGACGTGCTGCGCTCCAGCGCGGCCAAGCGCACCGAGCACCCGATGGTGATCGGCGTCGGCAAGGACGTCGAGGGCGGGTACGTCACGGCCAACCTGGCCAAGATGCCCCACCTGCTGGTCGCCGGCGCCACCGGCGCGGGCAAGTCCAGCTTCGTCAACTCGATGATCGTCTCGATCCTCATGCGCGCCACGCCCGACGAGGTGCGCATGGTGCTCGTCGACCCGAAGCGCGTCGAGCTGACGGTCTACGAGGGCATCCCGCACCTGATCACCCCGATCATCACCAACCCCAAGAAGGCCGCGGAGGCGCTCGAGTGGGTGGTGCGCGAGATGGAGGCGCGCTACGACGACCTCGCGAACTTCGGGTTCAAGCACATCGACGACTTCAACACCGCCGTCCGCGCGGGCAAGGTCAAGCCGCTGCCGGGGTCCGAGCGCAAGATCGCCACGTACCCGTACCTGCTGGTGGTCGTCGACGAGCTCGCCGACCTGATGATGGTGGCCCCGCGCGACGTCGAGGCGTCGATCCAGCGCATCACGCAGCTGGCCCGTGCGGCCGGCATCCACCTGGTGCTCGCCACGCAGCGCCCGAGCGTCGACGTGGTGACCGGCCTGATCAAGGCGAACGTGCCGTCCCGACTGGCCTTCGCGACCAGCTCCCTGACCGACTCGCGCGTGGTGCTGGACCAGCCCGGCGCCGAGAAGCTCATCGGGCAGGGTGACGCGCTGTTCCTGCCGATGGGTGCGGCCAAGCCGATGCGTACGCAGGGCGCCTGGGTGTCCGAGTCGGAGATCCACGCGGTCGTCGAGCACGTGAAGAAGCAGCTCAAGCCGTCGTACCGCCAGGACGTGACGGTGGCGGCGGTGAAGAAGACGGTCGACGAGGACATCGGCGACGACCTCGACCTGCTGCTCCAGGCCGCCGAGCTGGTGGTCACGACGCAGTTCGGGTCGACGTCGATGCTCCAGCGCAAGCTGCGGGTCGGCTTCGCCAAGGCGGGCCGCCTGATGGACCTGCTCGAGTCGCGCGAGATCGTCGGGCCGTCGGAGGGCTCCAAGGCGCGCGAGGTGCTGGTCCAGGCGGACGACCTGCCGGGGACGCTCGCCATGCTGCGGGGCGCGCCCGGCGAGGAGGAGGACGACCGGTACGCGATGGGCGCGGACGGATCCCTGCCGGGCGAGCCGCCGGTGGCGACCGACTACTTCGACGGCGCGGAGGAGGACGACGCCGGGCAGTGGTCCGGCGGGGGTCGGTGACCAGCCCCTTCTCCGGCCCCTGGGGGGTCGTCAGCACGGTGATCGCGATCGTCGCGATCGTGGCGCTCGTCGCCGTCCTCATCCTGCTGGCCCGGCAGCGCGCCCAGGTCCGCCGCGCGAACGAGCTGCTGGAGCTGTCCCGGGAGCTGCGGCACCGGTACGACGCCCTGCAGGCCGTGACCAAGGAGGGCGTCCTCGTCCAGTCGTTGTCCGGCCGCGTGCTGGACATCTCCGAGCGCGCGGCGGCGATCCTCGGCATCGATGCCGCCTCGTCCGTGGGCCGGTCGGTGGGCGACCTGCCCGTCGTCCTCGTCAACGAGATGGGTCTGGCCATGAACCCCGCGGCGGTCCTGGGGCACCGCTCCGGCGTCGCGCGCGCGGGGTGGACCGTGGACTCCGAGCTCGTCGGCGTCGCGCTGCCCGGGACCGACACCACCCAGGCGCGCATGGTGCAGGTGGCCAGCCAGCTGGTACCGGCCGGCGACGGGGACGCGGCGGCGGTGCTGACCACGCTGGTCGACGTCACCGGCAGGCGCGAGGTCGAGGCGGCCCTGTCGCGCAGCGAGATGCAGTTCCGGGTCGCGATGGAGAACGCGCCGATCGGCATGGCGCTCGTGGACGTCGAGTGGCGGATCGTCGAGGCGAACGCCGCGTTCGCCGAGCTGCTGGGCACGAGCGTCGGAGCCCTGCGCGGGTACCGGATGGAGGACCTCAGCACCCCCGAGGGTCGCCCTGCGGAGCGCCTCGAGGTCGATCGGCTGCTCGGCGGCGGGCAGCACCGGTTCTCCCTCGAGAAGCGGTACCAGCGGGCCGACGGCCATGAGGTCTGGGTCGCGCTCGACGCCGCACTGGTGCGGACACCGACCGGTGCCCCCGACCACTTCGTCGTCCAGGTGCGCGACTCCACCGAGTCCCGGCTGCAGGCCGAGATGCTCACGCACCGCGCCATGCACGACCCCTTGACCGGGCTGGCCAACCGCACGCTGCTCCAGGAGGTGCTGCAGGCCGTGCTGGAGCAGCCCGGGGTGGTCGACCGCGTGGCCGTGCTGGCCTGCGACCTGGACGGGTTCAAGGAGATCAACGACCGGTTTGGGCACGCGGCGGGCGACGAGGTGCTGGTGCACGTGGCCGGCGTGCTGCGCGCCGCGACCGCCCGCCGCGGCACGGTCGCGCGGCTCGGGGGCGACGAGTTCGTGGTCGTCGTGCAGGACCTCGACGGCCCGCGTGCCGTGTTCGAGGTGGCCACCGCCATCCACGCCGGGCTCCAGGAGGCGGTCCGGGTGGGCCGGCGCCGGCTGAACGTCGCGGCGAGCATCGGCATCGCGATCGCCGACCCCGAGTCGATCGAGGGGGGCGCCCCGGGTCTGCTCGCCGCCGCCGACGCCGCGCTCTACCGGGCCAAGGGCTCAGGTCGCGGTCGCACGGAGGTCTACGAGTCCTCGATGACGATGGGGTCGGCCTCCGAGCTGCACCGCGAGCTCGCGGCGGCGATCGCCGAGGACCAGCTGGTGGTCCACTACCAACCGATCGTCGACCTGTCCGACGCGCGGGTCGTCGGCTACGAGGCGCTCGTGCGGTGGGAGCACCCGCAGCGCGGTCTCCTGCTGCCGGCCTCCTTCCTGTCGCTCATCCAGGAAGCGGGGATGTCGGTCGCGCTCGGGCAGCTGGTGGCCACGCGCGTCGTCGAGTTCGTCGCCTCCATCCACGACCGGACGCGCTGGGTGTCGGTGAACGTCTCGGCCGACCAGCTGGGGGACGGGGAGTTCGCGACGACCCTGCTGGCGGAGATCTCCCGGCACCGGCTCACCGCGGGCCGGATCGTCGTCGAGCTCACCGAGTCGTCGCTGGTGGCGTCCGGCACCCGCATCCGGCACGAGCTCACGCAGCTGTCCGCGGCGGGCGTGCCCATCCTGCTCGACGACTTCGGCACCGGCGTCTCGCCGCTGTCCTACCTGCGGGACCTGCCGGTGGCCGGGGTGAAGCTCGACATGTCGTTCACCTCCGGGATCCCCGAGGACCCCACCGCCGGCAAGGTCGCCCGGGCGCTCGGTGCGCTGGCGCGCGAGCTGGCGATGGTGACCATCGCCGAGGGCATCGAGCACGAGGAGCAGGCCGAGTACCTGCACCGCAACGGCTGGCGCTACGGGCAGGGCTGGCTGTACGGCAGCGCGCAGCCGGGGGACATCAGCCGCTGACGCGCGGGACCACCACCGGCGCGCGGCCGGTCGGCGTGGTCGGCGCCCTGCGCTCCGGCGCCTCGGTGCCCGCAGCCTCGAGCACGTCCGCGGTCCGGTCCGCCACCTGCGCGGCGGTCAGGGTGCTGGTGCCACCCGGGATGTCGACGAGGGCGTGCACCTGGTGGCCGCCCAGCCGGTCGACGGTGATGGGGGTCCACTCCACACCGGTGACCCGCGCCGGGCCGGCAGGCCGTCCCTCGGCCGGGAACGCACCGGTTGCCTCGACGTGCGCGGTGAGCAGGAGGCCGGAGGAGGTCTTCGGCGAGCAGCACTCACCGTCCTGGTTCGAGACGTAGTTGCCGAGGCCGTACGCCACCCACATGCCCTCGCCGCGTGGCCCGCCGCTCAGCTGCGCGACCGGCTGCGGAACGTGCGCGTGGTGGCCGATGACCAGGTCGAACACGCCCGAGTCGGCCAGCTGCTGGTCGATCGCCACCTGCTCGGGCGTCGGCTCCGTCTGGTACTCGACGCAACAGTGGACGCTGGCGATCACCAGGTCGGCGCCGGCGGCGCGCGCTGCCGTCGCCTGCGCCACCATCGCCGGGACGTCGACGACGTTCACCGACCACGGCTTGTCCGCGTCGACGGGCATGCCGTTGGTGCCGTAGGTCGCGGCGACGTGGGCCACCGTGATCGTGCGCCCGCCGCGCTCGAGCCGGTACAGCTGCGGCTGCGCCTGCTCGACCGCGTTCCTGGCGGTACCGACGTGGCCCAGACCCGCCGCGTCGAGCGCGTCCAGGGTCGCGGTCACCCCGGCGAACCCGCGGTCGACCGAGTGGTTCGACGCCGTCGAGCAGCCGTCCCACCCCTGGGCCTGCAAGGAGCTCGCGATCTGGGGGGGAGTGCCGAACAGCGGGTAGCCGCTGGGCGCGGTGCCGGGCGGCGTGACGGCGACCTCGAGGTGGCACAGAGCGAGGTCGGCGCCCTGGATCCACGGGTTCATCGGGCCGAGCACCGGGCCGAAGTCGTAGCCGTCGGCGGTGCGGGCGCTCGAGAGCACCGGCAGGTGGGGGAGCACGTCTCCGGCGGCGACGATCGAGAACTCCGCGTCGGGGTCGGCGGTGGGCGTCGGGGTGGGCGTCGGCGAGCCGTCGGGGCTCTGTGACGACGTGGCGGACGGCGCTGCGGTGACCGGCGGGCGCGAGGGGCGCAGCGCGGCCGCCACCGCACCGAGAGCCACGACGAGCAGCAGGAGGAGCGCGAGGCCCGCCACGACGGGAGAACGACGTCCGGCGCGGGCGTGGCGAGTCACACGCGGACTCTAATCGGTGAACGGGGCATGTCCTGCGCCCCTCTAGGCTGTCCGGGTGGTCGACGCCGTACCCTCCGCCTGGAACCTGGCGAACGTAGTCACGGTGCTGCGCATCGCGCTGGTGCCGTTCTTCGCCTGGGCTCTCCTCGTCGACGGCGGGCACACCACCACCGGCCGGCTGATCGCGACCGCTCTCTTCGTGGTGGCGGCCGCGACCGACCGGGTCGACGGCTGGCTCGCCCGCCGCTCCGGCCAGGTCACGGATCTGGGCAAGCTCCTGGATCCCATCGCGGACAAGGTGCTCATCGGCACCGCGCTCGTCCTGCTGTCATGGCTCGGCGACCTGCCGTGGTGGGTCACGGTGGTCATCCTCGTGCGGGAGCTCGGCATCACGGCGATGCGGTTCTTCCTCCTGCGGTACGTGGTGCTGCCCGCCTCCCGCGGCGGCAAGCTGAAGACCGTGCTGCAGTCCGTGGCGATCGGCCTCTACCTCCTGCCGCTCGACGTGCTGCCCGGGTTCGTCGAGGTCGTCGCGGCGATCGTCATGGGCGCGGCACTGGTGGTGACCGTGGTGACCGGCCTGGACTACGCGCGGACGGGCCTGCAGATCCGCCGGACCGCCAGCCACCCGCCCGCCCCAGGGCTGTGACGTGTCGCTCGCGGCCGACCTCCTCGCGGCCCTCGGCGCTCGCGGCTGGTCGCTGGGCGTCGCCGAGTCGCTGACCGGTGGGCTCGTGTCGGCCGCGCTCGTCGACGTGCCCGGGGCCTCGGCGGTCCTGCGCGGGGCCGTCGTTGCCTACGCCACCGACCTCAAGGGTGCTCTGCTCGACGTGGACCGCGGACTGCTCGAGGCCAGGGGTGCG
The DNA here is from genome assembly GCF_056405535.1 of Cellulomonas sp. P1_G12_2. Lineage (NCBI taxonomy): Bacteria > Bacillati > Actinomycetota > Actinomycetes > Micrococcales > Cellulomonadaceae > Cellulomonas > Cellulomonas sp. P1_G12_2. The sequence continues at coordinate 63,070 of NZ_JBFUBX010000009.1, forward strand.
GTCGACCCGGACGTCGCCCGCGCCATGGCGGTCGGGGTGCGGGAACGGCTCGGCGCCGACGTCGGCCTGGCGACCACCGGCGTCGCCGGCCCCGACCCGCAGGACGGGAACCCGCCCGGGACGGTCCACGTCGCGGTCGCGACGCCGGAGGGCACCCGCGTGCGATCGCTCCAGCTCGTCGGGTCCCGGGCAGCCGTCAGGGCGCAGACGGTGGACGCCGTGCTGGCGCTGGGGGTGGAATTCGTGGGCCGTTCGGGGTGAACCTGGGCGCGGCGACGGGCTATGGGTCGATCGAGCGGGAACACTCCGACGTGTCGCATCGTTGGAACGACCGTGATGAGCACTCGACCCCCGGCACGGCGCATGCCGTCGCGTGTCGGCGGTGCAAGGTACGGTGGAATCCTCCCGGCGAAGATCTCTGGGGTTCCAGGTTCAGTGGTTCCGGGTCCCCAGCGGACCTCGGTTCCCGGTGGAGATGTGGCACGTGACGCGAGAGGGGGAGCCCGGATGGTTGTACTCCGTCGAGAGATCGGCGATGTGCTGCGGGATGCGCGACAGCGCCAGGGGCGCACCCTGCGCGAGGTGTCGTCGGCAGCCCGCGTGTCGCTCGGGTACCTGAGCGAGGTGGAGCGGGGCCAGAAGGAGGCGTCCTCGGAGCTGCTCAACAGCATCTGCGAGGCGCTCGACGTCCCGATGTCGCTCGTCCTGCGCGAGGTCAGTGACCGTGTGGCCGTCGCCGAGGGTCTGCTGATCCCCGACACGGTGCCTGCGGACCTCGCGGCGTCGGTGGCCAGTGCCACCGACTTCGGGTGGGCGCGGTCGCGGTCGGAGCTCGCCGCCATCAGCTGAGGTAGTTCGTGAATGATCGGGCGGGAGATCCGTCCGGTCGACGGGTCGTCTCCGGGCGCCCGCGACGACGGACAGCGATGTCTGCTCGTCCTCCTGCACGGTCCGTGGGCACCCGCCCGCGGACCGTTGCGCGTTCCGGGGTCAGCCCGGGTTCGCCTGGCATCGCGGGCAGTAGAAGATCGGGCGCTCCATCGGCGGTTTGCGCGCCTGCCCCACGGCGATCGGTCTCCCGCAGCGGTGGCACGGCTGTCGCGCCCTGCCGTGCACGTGCCCGGGTGGCCTCCCGTCGGCGACCGCCCGTTGCAGCTGGTGACGAGCGACCGAGAGCAGCCGACCGGGCTCCGCGACCGCGTCGGCAGGCGTCCACGGCCACAGCCGCTCGGCGAACAGCGACTCGGCCGCGAAGATCGTGCCGATGCCCGCGGTGACCGTCTGGTCCAGCAGCACCTCCGCCGCCGGCGTCGAGCCACGGGCCGCCCACCGCCGCAGCGCCTCGTCGAGGTCGAACGCCTCCGCCAGCATGTCCGGCCCGAGGTGCCCGATCAGGGTGTGCTCGTCGCGGGTGCGCACCACGTCGAGCATGCCCAGGTGGTACCCGACCGTGGTCCAGTCCGCCGTGGCCAGCACCGCGCGGACCTGCGGGGACCGGGCGCCCGCCTCGGGCGAGCCGGTGCGGGCGATGCGCCAGTACCCCTCCATGCGCAGGTGCGTGCGCAGGGTGCGGCCGTCGTCGAACCGGGTGAGCAGGTGCTTCCCGTACGACCGGGTCTCCAGCACGGTCCGCCCGACGAGGTCCACCGTCGCGGCGGTCGGCCAGCGCAGGTCGGACCGCACCAGCACCTGTCCGCCGATCGCGAGCTGGAACCGGTCCGCGGTGCGGCGCAGGATGTCGCCCTCAGGCACAGGCCCTCACGACTGCCGCAGGCGCAGACCGCGCGGGGTCGTGGCGAACCCGGCGGCGGCGAGCGCCTTGCCGAGCGGGCTGTGCAGGGCACCCTCGAGGACGTCGACCCCGTCGACCCGCACGATCGTGAGCCGCCCGGTGTGCCGCGTCCGGGCCGTCGTCGCGAGCCCCTCGGCGGCGGCCTCCAGCACCCCCGTGTCGGACGTGAACGACAGCACGGTCCGGCCGCCACGCTCCAGGTAGAGCACGAGTGCGCCGTCGACGAGCACGACGAGCGCGCCTCCCTTGCGACCGGGACGGTGCCGGCCTGCGCCGTTGTCGGTGGTGTCCGGTCCGGCGACCGGCCACGGCAGCGACGCGCCGTACGGGTTGGCGGGGTCGGTCGCCGCGAGCACGACGACCTGCAGATCGGTGGGACCGTCCTGGTCGGCGGACCGCTCGACCACCTGGGCGTCGACGCGTAGACGGTCGACCGCGCCCGGCAGCGCGAACTGGGAGCCCCCGAGTCGCTCGACGAAGTAGCCACGGCGCACCTGCCCGCCCTGCTCCAGCGCCGAGAGCACGCGGTAGACGTCGGCGAACCGGGCGCCGATCCCCTCGGCCGGGGCGACCGCGCGGGTGAGGATGCCGTGCCGGTCGAGCAGCTGCGCGGCCAGGGCGTGCGCGCGCAAGGTCGGGTCGGGCTCGCGCGCGGGCAGGAGCGACCAACGGCCGCCGCTCGCGGCTCCGTTGAGCCCGAGCGCGCTCGACCGGGTGCCGGGGTCGCCGGCCAGCTGAACGGCTGCGCGCAGGCCCAGGCGAGGGCGCAGCGGCCGGCCGCGCGGCGCGGCCGACCTCGTGCGGTGGGCGGTGCTCCCCGTGCCCAGCCAGGCGCGCAGGGGGGCGAGTCCGTCGTTGGTCACGTGGCCGGTCCAGACGAGGTCCCACACCGCGGTCGCCACGTCGGCCTGCGACGGCGACGCCTCGTCGGGGCGCAGCTGGCGGACGCGCTCGGCCAGCGCGCCGAGGAACCAGGCTCCGCCGCCGCCCAGCGCCTCGAGGATCGCCGCGTGCAGGGGGGAGTCGGGCGCTGCCTCGGCCGCCGGGAGCGTGAGGTCCGCGACCGCGGCGGGATGCAGCGAGACCAGCCCGTCGTGCCCGGCGAGCGACCCGTGGCCCGCCCAGACGACCTCGCCCGCGGCGGTCAGCTCGTCGAGCATCGCCGGGGTGTAGTCGATCACGCGCGCCGGCAGGACGTGGGTCTCGAGCGCGGATGCGGGCATGACCGCGCCGGCGAGCTGTTCGACCACGCGCGCGACGCCGTCGACGCCCCGCAGCGTGCCGGTGGCCGAGCCGCGGCCGGACCGACCGACCGGCTGGACGCCCTGCCAGCGCGGCAGGAACACCCCGAGCGCCTGCGGGTCGACCGGCTCGACCTCTGCCCGGAGAGCAGCGAGCGACCGGCGCCGCAACGTCCGCAGCACGTCCGCGTCGCAGAACTCGTCGCCGGTGCCCCCGAGCACGTCCGGTCGGAGACGCCCCTGGACCAGCACGCCGAGGCCCTCGAGCCGTCGCAGCGTCTCGGCGACGACCGCGACACCCCACCCGAACCGGGTGGCCGCCTGGGCCGCCGTGAAGGGCCCGTGCGTCCGGGCGTGCCGGCGCAGCAGGTCGCCCACGGGGTCCGGCACCACCTCGGTGAACACCTCGGGCACCCCGACCGGCAGGGCGACCCCGAGGGCGTCGCGCAGGCGCCCGGCATCCTCGACGGCTGCCCACTGCTCCGCCCGCTCGGGGGCCACGCCACCAAGACGCACCCGGATGAGCCGCCGGGCGCCCTCCAGGTCGGTCAACCAGGCCGGTACCTGCTCGCGGACCTCCGGCCTCGTGCGCTCGGCCAGCTCGCCGGCGGTGAGCGGTCCGTGCCGCCGGACGGCGTCGGCCAGCTGTTCGAGCGTGCCCGCCTGGCGCTCCGGCGCGCGACCGCTGAGCTCGGCCTCGGTCCGCAGGACGGCGTCCGGGTCGAGCAGGTCGGCCAGCTGAGACTCCCCGCCCTGGCCCAGGAGCTCGGCCAGCAGCGTGGGGTCGAGCGTGAGGGCGGCGGCGCGGCGCTCGGCCAGCGGCGCGTCGCCGTCGTACAGGAACTGGGCGGTGTATCCGAACAGCAGAGACTGCGCGAAGGGCGACGGCTGGGTGGTGGTCACCTCGACGACCCGGATCTTCCGGGAGGCGACGTCCCGCATGAGCGTGGTCAGCGCCTCGGTGTCGAAGTCGTCCTGGAGGCACTCCCGGACCGCCTCCAGGAGGATCGGGAAGTCGGGGTACGCGGAGGCGACCGAGAGCAGCTGCGCCGAGCGCTGCCGCTGCTGCCAGAGCGGCTGGCGGCGGTCGGGGCGCCGCCGGGGGAGCAGCAGGGCTCGGCTCGCGGCCTCGCGGAAGCGCGCACCGAACATGGCCGAGGAGCCGAGCTCGGCCTGCACCGAGCCGAGCACCTCGTCGGGGTCGAGGAAGAGCGACGCCAGGTCGATCGCGGGGCCGGTCTGCTCCGCCCACGGGTCGTCGACGCCGAACCCCGCGTCCAGGCCCCCGTCCAGCATGTCGGGCAGGCGCAGGACGATCCCGTCGTCCGAGTGCATCGCGGCCGCGTCCACGCCGTACCGCTCCCGCAGCCGCGCGCCGATGACGATCGCCCACGGGGCATGCACGCGCGCGCCGTACGGGGAGTGCAGCACCACGCGCCAGTCGCCCAGCTCGTCGCGGAACCGCTCGACCACGAGCACGACGTCGGTGGGGACCTCGCCCGTCGCCTCGCGCTGCTCGCGCAGGTAGGTGAGCAGGTTGTCGGCGGCCCACGGGTCCAGGCCGGCCGCCTCGACGCGCGCGCGGGCATCGTCGTCGGAGAGCGCGCCGAGCTCGCGGACCCAGCCCCCCATCGCCTGCCCCAGCTCGGCGGGCCGGCCCTGGGAGTCGCCCTTCCAGAACGGGAGCCTGCCGGGGACGCCCGGCGCCGGCGTGACCAGCACGCGGTCGGGGGTGATGTCGTCGATCCGCCACGTGCTGGAGCCGAGGGTGAACATGTCGCCGACCCGCGACTCGTAGACCATCTCCTCGTCGAGCTCGCCGACGCGCTTGCCGCCGCGGACCGTGCCGCCGGAACGCTCCGCGTCGACCGGGACGTCGCTCGTGGTCGCGCTGCCGGCCAGGAACACGCCGAACAGGCCGCGGTCCGGGATGGTGCCGCCGCTGGTGACCGCGAGCCGCAGCGCGCCCGGGCGGCCGCTGAGGACGTCGCGCACCCGGTCCCACACGAGCCGAGGGCGCAGCTCTGCGAACTCCTCGCTCGGGTACCGCCCGGCCAGCATGTCGAGCACCGCGCGCAGCGTCGCGTCGCCCAGCCCGGAGAACGGCGACGCGCGCCGCACCACGACCGCCAGCTCCTCGAGCGACCAGTCCTCGACCGCGACCATCGCCACGATCTGCTGCGCGAGCACGTCGAGCGGGTTGCGCGGGATCCGAATCGCCTCGAGCGACCCGTCCCGCATCCGCTGCGCGGTGACCGCCGCCGGGACCAGCTCCCCCCGGAACGTCGGGAAGACGATGCCCCGGGACACCGCACCCACCTGGTGCCCGGCCCGGCCGACGCGCTGCAGCCCGCTGGCCACCGAGGGCGGCGAGCCTACCTGCACCACCAGGTCGATGGCGCCCATGTCGATCCCGAGCTCCAGCGAGCTCGTCGCGACCACCGCGGGCAGCAGCCCGGCCTTGAGCTCGGACTCGGTCCGGGTCCGCTCGGCGCGGCTCATCGAGCCGTGGTGCGCTCGCGCGAGGATCGTGGTGGCGTCCCGGGTGTCGACGCCGACCGCCGTCCCGGACTGCGCGGGCACCGCGGCCGCCCGCAGCGTCGCGGGATCCGGCACGTCCTCGCCCGAGCGCTCGGCCCAGACCTCGTTCATCCTGGCCGTCAGCCGCTCGGCGCCGCGGCGCGAGTTGGTGAACACGAGGGTGGACCGGTGCTGGGCCACGAGGTCGACGACGCGCTCCTCGACGTGCGGCCAGATCGACGGGCGGGGCAGCGGTCCGGCCGCGGCGCCGGACAGGTCGAGGTCGTCCGGCGTCACCTCGGTGCCGCGCAGGTCGGACAGGTCAGGCACGGGCACGACGACGTCGACCACGATCTTCTTGGTCGACGGCGGCTGCACCACGACGACCGGCCGACCCCCGTCCGCGGTCGAGCGCGCCCCGCCGAGGAACTCCGCGACCGCGTCGACCGGCCGCACAGTGGCGGACAAGCCGATGCGCTGCACCGGACCAGGACCGCCGGGGTGGTCCAGCAGCGCGTCGAGCCGTTCGAGCGAGAGGGCCAGGTGCGCGCCGCGCTTGGTGCCGGCGACCGCGTGGATCTCGTCGACGATCACCGTGCGCACCCCGGCGAGCCCGGCCCGCGCGCCCGACGTGAGCACCAGGTAGAGCGACTCGGGCGTGGTGATGAGGATGTCCGGCGGCTTCGTCGCGAAGGCCCGGCGCTCGTTCGGGGGCGTGTCGCCGGTCCGGATGCCGACCGTGACGTCCGGCAGCTCGAGGCCCAGCCGGGTCGCGGCCTGCCGGATGCCGACGAGGGGGGAGCGCAGGTTGCGCTCGACGTCCGTGGCGAGCGCCTTGAGCGGGGAGACGTAGAGAACGCGGCACCGCTCGACGGGATCGTCGGACCGCTCGCCCGTCAGGAGCCCGTCGAGCGCCCACAGGAACGCGGCGAGCGTCTTGCCGGATCCCGTCGGTGCGACGACGAGCGCGTGGTCCCCGCCGGCGACTGCGGTCCATGCCCCGAGCTGCGCGGTGGTGGGCTCGGCGAAGGCGCCCGTGAACCAGGTCCTGGTCGGGTCGGAGAAGCGGTCGAGCACCACCTGGCCATTGTGTCGGCCCGCACCGACACGCGCGCACCCCGGGGGATGGCAGGCTGTCACCCGTGAGGCTTCGAGAGTTCTGGCTGCTGGTGGACGAGGTCCTCGGCAGCGCGCACGGCCGCGAGCTGACGCGTGAGCTCGTGCTCCGCGGGCTCGACCAGCGCACAGCGATGCAGGCGCTCGACGACGACGTCGAGCCGCGCACCGTGTGGCACGCGCTCTGCGACGAGCTCGAGATCTCGGAGAACGACCGCTGGGGAGCGGACGCGCGCCGCCCGGCGCCCCCACGCGCCTAGGAGACTGCCTCATGACGTCCCGGACCGGCACGCCCACCACCACCTGGGCGCCGAGCGTGCGCGACGTCGGTGAGGCGGCCCTGACCCTCGTCGCCACCGGCGTCGGGCTCGCCGTCGCCGTCGCGCTCAGCCGCGGCGTCCGCGCCGACGACGTGGGGGCCATCGCACTCGCGGCCCTCGTCGTGGCGGTCGGCGACCTCGTTCTTCGGGCACCCCTGCGGTTCCTCGCCCGCCGCGGCAGCGCTGTGCTCGCGCTCGGGCTCGGCCTGCTCGCGCAGGTCGCCGTGCTGTGGTTGGCGCTCACCGTGGTGCCGGGCTTCACGGTGGACACGGTCTGGTCCGTGCTCGCGGTCCTCGTGCTCACCGCGATCGTCATGGCCGTCGGGCGGTGGCTGATCGGCGCGAGCAACAGCGACTACGTCGTGTCCGACCTCGTGCGTCGCGCGCGGCGGCAGGCGCGCCGCGAGGGGATCCGTCCGCGGGTGGCCGGCGAGGCGCGCGAGGCCGGGCTGCTCGTGGTGCAGCTGGACGGTGTCGCGGCCCCCGTGCTCCGCGAGGCCATCGAGGCGGGGCTGGCGCCGACCGTGCAGCGGTGGATGACCACAGGCAGCCACAGTCTGGAGTCCTGGTGGGCCCGGATCCCGTCGACGACGCCGGCGAGCCAGGCGGGCCTGCTGCACGGCGACTCCTCCCAGATCCCCGCGTTCCGCTGGTGGGACCGGGACCTCGGTCGGCTGGTCGTCACCAACCACCCCGAGGACGCCGCACTGGTCGAGCAGCGGCTCACCACGGGCAAGGGGCTGCTCGCGGGCGGGGGGACGGCGATCTCGACGATGTTCTCCGGCGACGCCGCGACCAGCTTCGTGGTGATGAGCAAGTCCCGCACCAAGGGTCCGGACGGCGGGCTCGGACCGGGTCCCGCGTACGTGCGCTTCTTCGCCAGCCCGTTCGTGCTGGCCCGCGCCGTGAGCGTGTCCGCGGGGGAGATGATCAAGGAGCTCTACCAGGCGCACCGTCAGCGGGTGCGCGACGTCGAGCCGCGGATCTCGCGCGGCGGCTGGTACGTCGTCCTGCGGGGGATCACCAACGTGCTCCTGCGCGACCTGAACACGTCGTTGGTCGCCGAGGCCCTCCTCCGCGGCGACCCCTCGATCTACGTCGACCTCGTGGACTACGACGAGATCGCGCACCACGCCGGTCCCACCCGGCCCGAGTCGCTGCGCTCGCTGGAGGGTCTCGACCGCGTGCTCGGCACCCTCGAGCGCGTGGCGGCGGTGGCGCCGCGCGACTACGAGATCGTGGTGCTCTCCGACCACGGGCAGGCCCTCGGTGCCACCTACGAGCAGCTCGGCGGCGAGACCCTGCTGGACTCGGTGCGCGCGCACATGGCGGAGCCCGCCGCCGACGGCGTCGAGAGCAGCACGGGCGAGGACTGGGGCCAGCTGAACGCGCTGGTCAACAGCGCGCTGAACCTGTCGCGGGGCTCGGCCGTCCTGGGTCCCGACCAGGGACGTCCCAAGCACCCCGCGACCGGAGCCGACGTGCCCGACGTGGTCACCGTGGGCTCGGGGAACCTCGGCCTCGTCTGGTTCCCGCAGGTGCCGCACCGGCTGTCGCTCGAGGAGCTGCAGGAGCGCTGGCCGGGCATGGTGACCGGGCTCGCCGCCCGGCCCGGCGTCGGGGTCGTCGTCGTCGACACGCAGGCACGTGGCCTCGTCGCGATCGGCCCGCGCGGCCTCGTCCTGCTGGAACAGCCCGACGCGGAGCCGGAGGGGGAGGACCCGCTCGCCCCGTACGGACCGCGCGGGCGTGCCGACCTGCTGCGCGCGGCCCGGCTGCCGCACACCGGCGACCTGCTGCTGGTCTCCACGGTCACGGACCGCGGGCACATCCACGCCTTCGAGGGACAGGTGGGCTCGCACGGTGGGATCGGCGGTGCGCAGAACCACGCCTTCCTGCTGCACCCCACGCGCTGGACGGTCGCCGACGAGCTCCGGGAGGCCGTCGGTGACCACGAGATCCTGGTGGGCGCCGAGGCGGTGCACGAGCAGCTGGTCCGCTGGGCCGACGCCGCGGGGCTGCGGCCATGACCGTGCACGTCCGGTGGCTGGGCCATGCGAGCACCGTGCTCGACGTCGGCGGCGTCCGGCTGCTCACGGACCCGCTGCTGCTCCGGCACGCCGGGCTGCTGCGCCGCCGGGGGGCCGCCCCGCGCCCCGAGTACTGGCAGGGCGCCGACGCGGTCCTGCTCTCGCACCTGCACCACGACCACGCCGAGCTGGGCTCGTTGCGCCTGGTCGGGGACGTCCCGGTGCTCTCCGCGCCCGCGAACGCCCGCTGGCTGCGTGGCCACGGGGTGCCGTCGGGGCACGGGCTCACCGACCTCGAGTGGTGGACGGTGCCGGGCTCGGACGTCCGGCTGCGGCTCGTCCCGGCGGTGCACGAGCACCGGCAGATGCCGCACCGCCCGAACTCGACGCACGGCTTCGTGGTGGCGACCGACGACGTCCGGATCTGGTTCGCGGGAGACACAGCGCCGTACGCGAGCATGTCGATCCTCCCGGTGCTCGCGGGCGGCCCCGTCGACCTGGCGCTCGTGCCGGTCGGCGGGTGGGGGCCTCGCCTGTCCGGCGGGCACATGGACCCGGCCCAGGCCGCGCGGGCGTGCAGGGCCGTCGGCGCCCGCGAGGCCGTGCCGATCCACTGGGGCACGCTGCACGCCCCCGTCTCGCGTCGACTGCCGCCGGGCTGGATGGACCGCGCCGGGCCGGCGTTCGCGCACGCGGCGGCACGTCTCGCGCCGGGGGTGCGCGTGCACGTCCTGGCGCCGGGGGAGCAGCTCGCGGTGACCCCGACACGCTGACGGCGTGTCGCGCACATCGAACACCTGTTCGGCTAGGGTGGTCCTGCGGGTGAGCGACCGAGCCTCCCACAGCCCCCTCCGGCACACGCCGGATCCCCGGGGCACGGGTGGCGCGGTCGGTATGTCGGTGGTCGGACATAGCGTCGCTCGCAACAAGACCAGCCCCCGTACCGCAGCAGCAGCTGCTCGAGACAGACGAGGTCGACATGCCCGCACCGAAGGATCGCGAGAAGGCCCTCGAGGCCGCGCTCAGCCAGATCGACCGCCAGTTCGGCAAGGGGTCGATCATGCGGCTCGGCGACGACGGCCGCGCCCCCGTCGAGGTCATCCCCACGGGCTCCATCGCCCTGGACGTCGCACTCGGCATCGGAGGGCTGCCGCGGGGCCGCGTCGTGGAGATCTACGGTCCGGAGTCCTCGGGCAAGACCACGCTCGCGCTGCACGCGGTCGCCAACGCGCAGAAGGCCGGCGGCATCGCCGCCTTCATCGACGCCGAGCACGCGCTGGACCCCGAGTACGCCAAGAAGCTCGGCGTGGACACCGACGCGCTCCTCGTCTCCCAGCCGGACACCGGCGAGCAGGCGCTGGAGATCATGGACATGCTGATCCGCTCCGGCGCCATCGACATCGTCGTGGTCGACTCGGTCGCCGCGCTCGTGCCGAAGGCCGAGATCGAGGGCGAGATGGGTGACAGCCACGTCGGCCTGCAGGCTCGGCTCATGTCCCAGGCGCTGCGCAAGATCACCGGCGCGCTCAACTCGTCCGGCACCACGGCCATCTTCATCAACCAGCTCCGCGAGAAGATCGGCGTGATGTTCGGGTCGCCCGAGACGACCACGGGTGGCAAGGCGCTGAAGTTCTACGCGTCGGTGCGCCTGGACATCCGGCGCATCGAGACCCTCAAGGAGGGCACCGAGGCGGTCGGCAACCGGACCCGCGTGAAGGTGGTCAAGAACAAGATGGCGCCGCCCTTCAAGCAGGCGGAGTTCGACATCCTCTACGGGGTCGGCATCTCCCGCGAGGGCAGCCTGATCGACATGGGTGTGGAGCACGGCTTCGTGCGCAAGTCCGGCGCCTGGTACACGTACGAGGGCGACCAGCTGGGTCAGGGCAAGGAGAACGCCCGCGCCTTCCTGCGGGACAACCCGGACCTGGCCGTCGAGCTGGACAAGAAGATCAAGGAGAAGCTCGGCATCGGCGCACGGGTCGACGCGCCGGCCGACGCCGTGCCGGTCGTCGACTTCTGAGCAGTCGCATGACCAGCAGCAACCGACGTCGAGGGCGGTTCGGGACCGAGCCGCCCTCGACGGGTGCGGCTGCGCAAGATGTCGAGCCGGACCAGGAGTCCGTGGCGCGAGCGATCGCGCTGCGGCTCCTGACCTCCTCGGCGCGCAGCCGGGGGCAGCTCGCCGAGGCGATGGCCCGCAAGGGTGTCCCCGACGAGGTCGCGGACCGGGTGCTCGACCGGTTCACGGAGGTCGGGCTGATCGACGATGCCGAGTACGCGCGCATGCTCGTCCGGACGCGGCACTCGGAGCGCGGGCTCTCCCGGCGGGCGATCGCGGTGGAGCTGCGCCGCCGCGGGATCGACGACGAGACCGCCGGCGACGCGCTCGAGCAGGTCGACTCGGACGACGAGGACGAGGCCGCGCGGCGGCTCGTGCGGCGCAAGCTTGCCTCGACGTCCGGGCTGGACGCGCAGACGCGGTCGCGGCGCACGCTCGCGGCGCTGGGACGCAAGGGGTACCCGCCGGGCCTGGTGGCTCGGCTCCTGCGCGAGGAGCTCGCCCAGCAGGGCGCCGAGGGCACGGACGAGCTCGACGGGTTCGATCCCGGTCCGTGACGTCCGGCACAACTCCGCACACTCTGCCGCCCGTCGGGGTGGCGAACGGCCCGGACGCGGCCGGGTGTGAGCGACAATGGCCCAGACCCGCGCACCGGCACCGGTGCGCGTCGTGCGCGGCCCGACCAGGAGGATGACGTGGACGCAGGCGCCATCGCCACGATCGTGGGGCTGCTCGGCGCATGTCTCGTCGCGCTGGTGCTCGTCCTGGTCGCCCGGCGTGAAGCCGGCGTCCAGCGCGCCCGGGCCGAGGAGGACGTCGCCTCGATCAAGGACGACGCGCGGGCGATGCTCGCCGACGTCGAGCGCCGTGAGCGGCGGCTGACCGAGCGGGAGCAGAGCGTCGCGGCCGATCGCACCGAGGTCGACGAGCTCGAGCGGCGCGCCCGTGCGGACGCCGAGAACGCGGCCGAGGCCAAGCGGGCCGGCACGCGCACTCTCGAGGAGGCCGAGCGCGCCGCCGCACAGCGCGCGACGGACGCCGAGCGCGCGGCGCTCGCCGAGCTCGAGTCGGTCACCGGCCTGACGGCCGAGGACGCCCGCGCCGAGCTGACCCGGCGGGTGGTCGAGCAGGCCCAGAACGACGCCGCGGCCCAGGTCCGCCGCGCGGAGGCCCAGGCGCGACGGACCGCGGAGGCGCGCGCGCGCCGGATCGTCACCACGGCCGTGCAGCGCCTCGCCGTCCCGACCAGCACGCAGTCCCCGCTCACGGTGCTGCCGCTCCCGTCGGACGAGATGAAGGGCCGGATCATCGGCAAAGAGGGCCGCAACATCCGGTCCTTCGAGGCGCTGACCGGGGTGAACGTCCTGGTCGACGACCAGCCCGACGCCGTCGTCCTCTCGTGCTTCGACACCGAACGCCGCGAGGTCGCCCAGGTGGCTCTCGAGGCGCTCATGGCGGACGGCCGCATCCACCCGCAGCGCATCGAGCAGGCCTACGCCGAGGCGCTGGCCGGTGCGGACGAGCGGACCGACGCAGCCGGCCACGATGCCGCCGAGCGCGCCGGTGTGGGCGCGCTGCCGCCGACCCTCATCCGCACGCTCGGTCGTCTGCGCCTGCGCACGTCCTACGGGCAGAACGTCCTCGAGCACCTCGTGGAGACCGCCCAGCTGGCCGCCGCCCTCGCCGCCGAGATCGGCGCGGACGTCGAGGTGACCCGCCGGGGCGCGTTCCTGCACGACCTCGGCAAGGCGCTCACCGCGGAGGTGCCCGGCACGCACGCCGCGGTCGGGGCAGACCTCGCCCGTCGTCACGGCGAGTCGGCGACCGTGGTCAACGCGATCGCCGCGCACCACGACGAGGTCCCCACCGAGACGGTCGAGGCCGTGCTCGTCCAGGTGGCGGACGCGATCTCCGCCGCCCGCCCGGGCGCCCGCCGCGAAGAGCTGGACCAGTACGTGGAGCGCATCGACAAGCTCGAGCAGCTCGTCGCCGCGCACGCGGGGGTGCGCCGCGCTCTGGCCATGTCCGCAGGCCGGGAGGTGCGGGTCGTGGTCGAGCCGTCCGAGGTCGACGACTACGCCCTGCCGCAGCTGGCCGTGGCCATCGCGCGCCACATCGAGGCCGACCTGGCCTACCCCGGCGAGATCACCGTGACGGTCGTCCGCGAGATCCGGGCGAGCGCGACCGCCGGTTAGTCCTTCCCGAGGGCGGTCACCAGGGTGGGTGCCTCCGCCTGCGGCTTTCCGGCGGTTCGACGGCCGACGCGTCCGGCGAGAATCTCGGCCACCTTGGTGAGCCCGTAGTTGATGACGATGAAGATGAGTGCCGCCACGACCAGCGACTGCAGGATGTTGCCGTTGCCGGACCCGTACCGGCGCGCGGCGTCCAGCAGCTCCGGGTACGTGATGATCACGCCGAGCGCGGTGTCCTTGAGGATCACCACCAGCTGGCTGGCGATAGCGGGCAGCATCGCGATGACCGCCTGAGGCACCTCGATGAGTCGCAGCGACTGCACGTCCCRGAGCCCGACGGCGAGCGCGGCCTCTCGCTGACCCTTGGGCAGGCCGTGCACGCCGGACCGGATCAGCTCCGCGAAGACCGAGCCGTTGTAGAACGTGAGGCCCAGGACGACGGCGACCAGGGGGACGTCGGACGGCTCGATGATCCGCAGCTGCCCGAGACCGAGGTAGAAGAAGATCATCATGAGCAGCACAGGCACTGCCCGGAAGAACTCGACGACGCCCCCGCTCAGGGTGCGCACGATCTTCGAGGACGACAACCGCCCGAGGCCGAACACGAACCCGTAGACCGCGCTGGTCACGATCGAGATGCCGGCGGCCTTCAAGGTCTCGACGAGGCCGGGCAGCAGGTAGTTGACCCACGGGTTGGCGGTCAGGAACGGCTTCCACAGGGCGGCATCGAGCTGCCCCTTCGCGCCCAGGCGCGCGAGCACCCAGACGCCGATGCCGGCCACGACGACGGTCGCGGCGATGTTCACCCAGACCATGCGCCGCCGGGCGACGGGACCGGGGACGTCGAACAGGGTGCTCATCGGGACACCGCCAGTCGTCGGGAGAGCGAGGTCGTGGCCAGGCCGATCGGCACGACGATGAGGACGAAGCCGAGCGCGAAGGTCAGGAAGATCGCGAGGATCACGTCCGGTCGGAACTCGATCATGGTCTTCATCAGGCCGGACGCCTCCGCCACCGACGCAGCGGCCGCGACGGTGGAGTTCTTGGTCAGGGCGATGAGCACGTTGCCCAGGGGAGCGACGGACCCGCGGAACGCCTGCGGGAGGATGATCAGCCGCGCGGCGGGCCAGAACGAGAGCCCGATGGCCCGGGCGGCTTCCGCCTGACCGACGGGCACGGTGTTCACACCGGACCGCAGCGCCTCGCAGACGAAGGCGGCGTGGTAGACGCTCAGCCCCAGCACGGCGAGGCGGAAGAAGTTCGTCTGGAAGTCGGGCGAGAGCGTCAGGCCCAGCTGCCCCCAGAGCCCGAGCACGCAGAAGACCATGATGATCGTCAGGGGCGTGTTGCGCAGCAGCGTCACGTACGTCGAGCCCGCCCAGCGCAGGCTGGGCACGGGCGAGATCCGCATGATCGCCAGGATCGTGCCCAGGATCAGCGCGAGGATCGCGGCGTAGAAGGTCAGCTGGATGTTGACCCAGAACGCCGCGAGCACGTCGAACTCATCGAACAGTGACAGGAACTGCTGGAGGAAACCGTCGTCCACCGACGCTCCTAGCTCTTGGAGGGACCGGGGGCCCGCGCGGTCACCGCGCAGGCCCCCGGAACGTCAGCGGGTCAGGCGCAGGCGGCGGGCTCCGGCGGGTTGAGCTCGTCGTTCGCCTTGTAGCCGGAGGCGCCGACGTTCTTGTCGAGCAGCTCCTGCCACGTGCCGTCGTCGATCATCTTGGTGATGGCGTCGTTGATGGCCTCGCACTGGTCGGACCCCTTGGGGATGCCGACGCCGTAGTTCTCCTCGGAGAACGGGTTGCCGACGACCTTGACCTTGCCCTCGTTGGCGGGCACGGCCGCGAGACCGGCCAGGATGATGTCGTCCGTGGTGACGGCGTCGACCGTGCCGGCGGTCAGGGCGGTCACGCACTCGGCGTACCCCGGCTGCTCGAGCAGGTTCGTCCCCGCGGCGTACTCGTCCTTGATGCGCTGGGCCGACGTGGAGCCGGTGACGGAGCAGAGGTTCTTGCCCTCGAGGTCCTGCGGGCCGGTGATCGAGTCGTCGTCCGCGGCGACCAGCAGGTCCTGGCCGGCGACGAAGTACGGACCTGCGAAGGAGACGACCTCCTTGCGCTTGTCGGTGATCGAGTAGGTGGCAAAGATCATGTCCACCTGCCCGTTCTGCAGCAGCGTCTCGCGCTGGGCCGAGGGGGACTGGACCCACTCGATCTGGTCCTCCCCGTAGCCGAGCTCGCCCGCGACGAACTTCGCCACGTCGACGTCGAAGCCCGTGTACTCGCTGCCGTCCTGGAAGCCCAGTCCGGGCTGGTCGAACTTGATGCCGATCTTGATGGTGCCCTCGGCGCCACCGGAGGCTTCGGTCTCCTCGCTCGTCGCGCCCGCGTCGGTGTCCGTGTCGTCGCCGCCGTCGCTCGAACAGCCTGCGAGCGTGAGCGTGGCCGCTGCGGCGAGTGCCAGTACCAGTCGTCCCCTGCGCATGGTGTGTCCCCTTCGTGTGGTGTGCGGTGTCGGTTCGGTTGTGGTGGGGGTGGGTCAGTGGGTGAGGATCTTCGAGAGGAAGTCGCGCGCGCGATCGCTCGTCGGCGCCGTGAAGAACGTCTCCGGGTCGGCCTCCTCGACGATCTGGCCGCCGTCCATGAACACCACGCGGTTGGCGGCCTTGCGGGCGAAGCCCATCTCGTGGGTGACGACGATCATCGTCATGCCGTCGCGGGCGAGGCCGACCATGACGTCGAGCACCTCGTTGATCATCTCGGGGTCGAGTGCCGAGGTCGGCTCGTCGAAGAGCATGACCTTGGGCTGCATGGCGAGCGCCCGGGCGATCGCCACCCGCTGCTGCTGGCCGCCCGAGAGCTGCGCGGGGAGCTTGTCGGCCTGGTTGCGCACCCCGACGCGGTCGAGCAGGTCGTAGGCGATCTCGCGGGCCTTCGCGGGCTTGACGCCCTTGGCCTTGATCTGGCCGAGCGTGACGTTCTCGAGGACGGTCTTGTGCGCGAACAGGTTGAACGACTGGAACACCATCCCGACGTCGGCCCGCAGCCGGGCGAGCGCGCGACCCTCGGCGGGCAGGGCCTGACCGTCGAGCGTGATGGTGCCGGAGTCGATGGTCTCCAGCCGGTTGATCGTCCGGCAGAGCGTCGACTTCCCGCTTCCGGACGGGCCGATGATCACGACCACCTCGCCGCGGCGCACGGTCAGGTCGATGTGCTGGAGCACGTGCAGGGGGCCGAAGTGCTTGTCGACGCCCCGGAGCTCCACGAGGGCGTCGGACGTCTGGTCGGTCGGGGCGGGCGGTGCGGCTGAGGTGTCCACCATTGGACGAACTTACGGGGGGTTTGCCCGATCTGGCGAGCCACGACGGTCACGGTTCGGCAACGCACCCGTCAAGCACAACCCCAGGTGAGGGGCTCGGCGCGACCGGCCGTACCCTTGTCGGTGATGTCCACGACCCTGCCTGCCGCCCTGCCGGACCTGTCGACGGCGACCCCGACGGCGCACCCGCGCACCTATCTGGTCAAGACCCTCGGCTGCCAGATGAACGTGCACGACTCCGAGCACATGGCGGGGATGCTCGAGCAGGCCGGCTACGTCGCCGCGAGCCCGGTGGAGGCTGCCGCCGAGGATGCCGACGTCATCGTGATCAACACCTGCGCGGTCCGCGAGAACGCCGCCGACAAGCTGTACGGGAACCTGGGCCGGCTCGCGGGCACCAAGCGGGCGCGACCGGGGATGCAGATCGCGGTCGGCGGCTGTCTCGCGCAGAAGGACCGCGCCGGGATCGTCGAGCGCGCGCCGTGGGTGGACGTGGTGTTCGGCACGCACAACCTCGACGTGCTGCCGGTCCTGCTGGAGCGCGCCCGCCACAACGCGGAGGCGCAGGTCGAGATCGAGGAGTCCCTGCAGGTCTTCCCCAGCACGCTGCCGACCCGCCGCGAGTCGGTGTTCGCCGGCTGGGTGTCCATCAGCGTGGGCTGCAACAACACGTGCACCTTCTGCATCGTCCCGCACCTGCGCGGCAAGGAGCGCGACCGCCGGCCGGGCGAGATCCTGGCGGAGGTCCAGGCGCTGGTCTCGCAGGGCGCGATCGAGGTGACGTTGCTCGGCCAGAATGTGAACTCCTACGGCGTCGAGTTCGGCGACCGAGGCGCGTTCGCCTCGCTGCTGCGCGCGGCGGGTGCGATCGAGGGCCTCGAACGGCTGCGGTTCACGTCCCCGCACCCGGCGGCGTTCACGGACGACGTCATCGCGGCGATGGCCGAGACGCCGACCGTGATGCCGCAGCTGCACATGCCGCTGCAGTCGGGCTCCGACCGCATCCTGCGGGCGATGCGCCGCTCGTACCGGTCGGACAAGTTCCTCGGCATCCTCGACCGCGTCCGGGCCGCGATGCCCGACGCGGCGATCACGACCGACATCATCGTGGGCTTCCCCGGGGAGACCGAGGAGGACTTCGCGGAGACCCTCCGGGTGGTCGAGGCCTCGCGGTTCGCGTCCGCGTTCACGTTCCAGTACTCGCCGCGCCCCGGCACGGCCGCGTTCGACCTGCCGGACCAGCTGCCGAAGAGCGTGGTGCAGGAGCGCTACCTGCGCCTCACCGCCCTGCAGGACCGGATCTCGCAGGAGGAGAACCAGGCGCAGGTCGGTCGCACGGTGCAGGTGCTGGTCGCCGAGGCCGAGGGTCGTAAGGACGAGGCCACGCACCGGGTCACCGGGCGCGCCGCCGACAACCTGCTCGTCCACCTCGCGGTGCCGGTCCAGGCCGCGGACGCACCCCGGCCGGGCGACCTCGTGACTGTCACGGTGACGCACGCGGCGCCGTACCACCTGGTCGCCGACTCCGCGGTGACCGGCGGGACGTTCGAGGTCCGCCGGACCGCCGCGGGCGACGCGTGGGAGCGTCGGCAGGACGGCGGCGACGAGCACAGCCACGGCGGCGCCGCCGACGCGTGCGGCACGCCCGGTCCCACCGGTCCGGTCTCGCTCGGGCTGCCGACCCTGGTGCGGCGCTGACCGCCTAGTTGTCGGGCACGTCCGGCGGGGGAGCGTCGTCGCGCGGGAGCACGGCCTCCATGGCCGAGAACATCTGCACCCCGGTGCCCAGCCCGCAGGCCAGCAGCTGCGCGAGCTGCGGGTCGGTGACCCCCGGCTCGAAGTCGGCGGACACCTCGCTGTAGAGGGCGAGGACGCCTTCCTCCTCGCGCAGGTACGCCTTGGGCCAGATCCGCTCGCGGTTCCAGTCGTTGATCGCCATGGCCGCGGCCTCACGCTGGTCGAGCTGCAGCCCGCGGTGCCACCGGCCGCGCACCTGCAGGATCTCCTGCTGCTCGCCGAGCAGGAGGAACCAGAAGCGGCTGCCGTCCCAGGTGCCGGTCAGGTCGCCGTCGTCGTCGACCACGAACCGGTAGCCGCGTCCGACCAGGTAGTCCGCGATCCGCTCACGCGTCAGCGGTGCCGGGGGCTCGTCGTCGGGCGTCGGTCGCTTGGTGGGCTTGGGCAGGCCACCGAGCACCCGCAGCAGCCACCCGGGCCCGCTCACGGCGCGACTCCTGCCGGGTCGGGGTACCGCTCGTCCAGCGCGTCGAAGAACATGCTCCCCGTCGACAGGCCGCAGAAGAGCATCTGGCTCAGCTGGGCGTCGGTCGCCCCGTGCTCCAGGTCGGTGGCCACCTCCGAGACGACGTGCACGCGGCCGTTGTCCCGGACGCGGATGTACGCCTTGGGCCAGATGCGGTCGGCGTTCCACTCGTTGCAGACGTCGAGCACCTCCTCCAGACGCTCGATCGCGACCTCCCGGTGCCACTGGCCGCGCACCTGGAGGATCTCCGACTTCTCCCCGAACAGGAAGAAGTAGAAGAGCCGACCGCGCCACAGGCCGCCGAGGTCCCCGTCGTTGTCCACGAAGTAGCTGAACTGGTTGTTGGTCATCCAGGCGGCGATGCGGGCGGGCGTCACGTCCGTCGGCAGGTCGGCGGCAGGCTCGGCCACACCGAGCTCGCGGGCGAGCAGCTGCGCCACGCGGTCGTGCAGCTCGTCGTCGTCGGCCTCGAGCGCGGGCGCGGTGTCCGAGCCGGTCGCGGGCAGGGAACGCCCCCGCCACCAGCGCCGTGCACGATCCCCGAGCGACCCCATACGCAGGACAGTACCGGCGGTGGCCCACACCGGGGTGCCGTCGTTCGGGTGCCGTGCAACCTCCCGTAGGTTCGGGGCATGCTCGTCGTCGCCGCGCTCGTCCCGGACACCGTGCTCCTGGTACCGGGGGCCGGCGGCTCGGCGGACCCCGCCGCCGGGCTGCGCGAGGCGGCGCTCCGTGCGGTCGGCGAGGTCGTGGCCTCGGGGGTCGGCTCGATCGTCGTCGTGGCCCCCGGTCCGACCGACCGGGTGGTCGCCGGGACCGTGCGCACCACGCTCGGTGCCGCAGGGATCCCGGACGGGCTGCTCCGCTGGCCGGTGGTCGAGGTCCAGGTCGACGGTGTCGGGTCCTACGATCCGGGCGCCCCCGGCATCGTCGCGCTCCACCTGCTCGCGCGAACGGGGTGGTCGGGCCGCCTGCGCGTCGTCGAGGTCACGTCGACGGCGACCGCCGACGGGCTCGCCGCGCTCGGCGCAGAGCTCGTCGGGACAGAGCCCACCGGCCTGGTCGTCGTCGGGTCCGGGAGCGGACGCCACGGGCCGGATGCCCCGCTGGCCGACGACGCCCGGGCCCCCGACCACGACGCGCGGGTGCTGGCCGACCTCGCCGACGCCGGGCGGGCCGCGCGAGCCCGGCTCGTCGGCGACGACCCMGCGCTGGCCGACGAGCTCGCCGTCCGTGGCTGGGCGCCGTGGCAGGTCCTGGTCGGTGCAGCCGGCGACGGATGCGTCCGGGCGCGCACGCTCGCGGCGTCGACGGACCTGGGCGCGCAGCACGCGGTCCTGCTCTGGGACGCCCGGTAAGGTCTCGCTGTCCGTCCCCGACACACCGAGGTCCCGATGTCATCCCCCGAGCACGAGCCCACCCTCCCGCCGCTGACCATCGAGCGCGTCGCGCAGCGGCTCGACGCCCGGGGCTCGGTCTACGGCCGGGACACCGACGGCGACCTGGTGGGCCGCTGGGACAGCCACCCGTTCTGGTTCATCGCGATGGGCCGCACCAAGGAGTACCTCCAGGTCCGTGGCCGCTGGGCGCGGCAGGTGCCGGGCACGGAGCTCGGCACCATCCTGCTCGGTGCCAACAAGTGGTCCGAGACCATGGTCTGGCCCAAGATCTACGTGCGGATCGAGGACGAGCACGTGGCCGTGTACACGGAGCACACCGTCGACTACCAGAGCGGCGTCAGCGACGAGCAGCTGGACCTGCACCTGACCGGCGGGATCGCCAGCGCCCTGCGCTTCTTCGCCGAGCTCGACGAGCGCTACCCCGACGCCGCCCCGACCGCGCCCGTGGCCCGTCAGCCGCAGACCCCGGTCGCCTACCACGACCCCGCGCGACCCACCGTGGAGTGAGGGCATGACCCTCGTGGTCGCGCTCGTCGGCCCGACGGCGACGGGCAAGTCCGACCTCGGGCTCGCGCTCGCCCACGCGCTCGGCGGCGAGATCGTCAACGCGGACGCCATGCAGCTGTACCGCGGCATGGACATCGGCACGGCCAAGCTGACCGTCGACGAGCGCCAGGGAGTGCCGCACCACCTCCTCGACGTGCTCGACGTCCACGAGGACGCGTCGGTCGCCGACTACCAGGCGCGCGCGCGGTCAGCGCTCGACGCGATCGAGCGCGCCGGTCATCGCGCCATCGCCGTCGGCGGTTCCGGCCTCTACGTCCGCGCCCTGCTCGACCACATGGAGTTCCCCGGCACGGACGAGGCCCTGCGTGCCCGGCTCGAGGCGCGGGTGGAGGCCGAGGGCGCCCGCGCGCTGCACGCGGAGCTCGCCGCCGCCGACCCCGTCGCCGCCGAGGGCATCGGCCCCCGCAACGCGCGCCGGATCGTGCGCGCCCTGGAGGTCATCGCGCTCACCGGCCGTCCCTACTCCGCGAGCCTGCCGCAGCACGTCTACGAGGTGCCGGCCGTGCAGATCGGGCTGGACTGCGACCGCGCGGTCCTCGACGAGCGGATCACCGAGCGGGTCGCCCGGATGTGGGGGCGCGGCCTGGTGGTGGAGGTGGAGCACCTGCTCGAGCACGGTCTGGGCCGGACGGCGTCGCGCGCCGTGGGGTATGCCGAGGTGCTCGCGATGCTCCGCGGCGAGCTCACCCCGGACGACGCACAGGCCGCGATCGCTGCTGGGACGCGCCGGCTGGCCCGCAAGCAGATGGGCTGGTTCGGTCGCGACCCGCGGGTGCACTGGCTCGACGCGCGCGATCCCGACCTCGTGGCCCACGCGCTGGCGCTCGTCGCCGCGGCCGACGCCGGCGAGCTGGGGCTCGCCACGGACGACCCGGCGCCACGACGTAGCCTGGGCTCATGACCGTGGTGGCCGCCCCGACCCTGCACGTGACCAAGGGTCACGGGACGCAGAACGACTTCGTCCTGCTCGACGACCGCGAGGCCCGGATCGACCTGTCCGCGACGCTCGTCCGTGAGCTGGCGGACCGGCGGGCCGGGGTCGGCGGAGACGGTGTCATCCGGGTGGTCGCCAGCGAGCTCCTGCCCGAGGGCGTGGCCGCGCTGGCCGAGGACCCGTCGGCCCGCTGGTTCATGGACTACCGCAACGGCGACGGGTCGGTCGCGGAGATGTGCGGCAACGGCGTGCGCGTGTTCGCCGCCTACCTCGAGCGGCTCGGCCTGTGGGACGCGGCCGACGGCGAGCTGGCCCTGGGGACCCGGGCGGGCGTGCGGCGCGTGCGGCGGGTGCAGGTCCCCGCCGGCATCGGCGACGACGTCTGGTACGCCGTCGACATGGGTCGCTGGCACCTTCCCGGCGGCGCCGAGGCCGTGCGCGCCGGGGCGGACGCGGAGGTCGAGGTCGCCGGGCTGGAGGTCGCGCGCGCCGGGCTGAGCGTCGACGTCGGCAACCCGCACGTCGTCCTCGCGCTGGGTGGCGAGGACGAGCTGACGGCCGCCGACCTCACGCGTGCGCCTCAGGTCACCCCGGTGCCTCCGCACGGCACCAACGTCGAGCTCGTCGTGCCGCTGGGTGAGGACGAGGCGGTGGACGGTTCGCTCGTCGGCCGGCTCCGCATGCGGGTGCACGAGCGGGGGGTCGGCGAGACCCGGTCCTGCGGCACCGGTGCGTGCGCCGCGGCGCTGGCCGTCCGCACCTGGGCGGGCGTGGGTGCCCCGGACGTGTGGCTGGTCGACGTGCCCGGCGGCACGGTCCGCGTGAGCGTCCTGCCGGACGGGCACGTCGAGCTCGCCGGACCGGCGGTGCTCGTCGCCGCGGCCGACGTGGACCTCGCGGCGCTGACCGCGGGACGCTGACCGCCGTGCGCCTGACGCCCGACGACCTGGGTGCGCCGCTGGGCGACCGCGCCACCGTGGTCCAGTTCTCGAGCACGTTCTGCGCGCCCTGCCGCTCGACGCGGTACGTCGTCGAGCGCGCCGTCGCGACCACCGACGGGGTGGCCTACGCCGACCTCGACGTCGCGGATCACCTGGCGCTCGGCGAGCGGCTCGGCATCGACGTCACGCCGACCGTCCTGGTGCTGGACGCCCGTGGCGACGTGGTGCGCCGCGCCTCCGGGGTGCCGACGCTCGCTCAGCTGCGCAGCGCGTTGGCGGCCGCGTCGTCGGTCGAGTCCTCCGCCTGAGGTCGCCCGGCACCGACGCGGGGGCCGACCAGCGCAGCTCCGACGGCGAACACGGCGGCGACCGCCAGCGCGGCGGTGAACGGTGCGTCGGGGCTGCGGTCCGCGGCGGCGAACGCCAGCGCCGTGAGCGACAGGGCGAGGGCGGCGCCGATCGAGTCCGCGATCGAGAGCGCCGAGCTGTTGACCCCCTGGCTGCCCGGGGCGGAGTACGCGAGCACCAGCACGGTCAGCCGGGAGTACACCAGGCCCATCCCGGCGCCGGCGAGCGTCCAGAACGAGATGGCGACCGCCGCCGGCAGGTGCAGGGCCGCGGTGCAGAGGACACCGACGACGGCCACGACCACCAGGGCGGAGCCGACGACGACCGCCCTGCGGTGCGGGAGCCGGTCGCCGAGCCGTCCCTGCAGCCACGACGTCGCCGCCCACGCCACCCCGGCGAACGTCAACGCGATCCCTGCGGTCGTCGGGGAGAACGCGTACCGCTCGGTGAGCAGGTACGGGAGGTAGACCTCCGCACCGAGGAACGCCCCCGACACGAGCCCTCGGGTCGCGATGACGCTGGGCAGCCCGCGGGCCGCGCGCATCGTGCCCGCCGGCACCACGGCGCGGAGCGCGACGAGGGCGAGCACCCCGGTGCCCACCACCACAACCACCGACCACGGGCGGGGCACCTGGGCCGCGAGGTTGAGCCCGAGCACGGCCGCCGCGGCGAGTGCCGCCCACGCGAAGCGACCCCGTGCCGCCACCTCGGCGGCGGTCTCGGGCGGCCCGATCTTGAGCAGCGCCGGGACGAGAGCCAGCGTGGTCGGCACCACGAGCAGCGCGACCCCCAGGAACACCCACCGCCACCCGAGGTGCTGCGCCACCGCACCGGCACCCGCGGGGCCGACCAGCGACGGGATGATCCAGGCCGCGGCGAACCAGGCGAAGACGCGCGGGTGCAGCATGGCGGGGTACAGCCGAGCCACCACCACGTAGACGGCGACGGTCATCGCCCCGCCACCGAGGCCTTGGAACAGCCGGCCCGCGACGAGGACCTCCATCGAGGGGGCCGCGCCCGCGACGAGGATGCCCGCGGTGAACGTCCCCACGGCGACCAGCAGGGGAGTCCGGGGTCCGCTGCGGTCGCTCCACGGACCGGCCACGACCATGCCGACGACGCCGGTGGCGAGAGGACCGGCGAACGCGAACGCGTACAGGGTCGCACCGTCCAGCGCGTCCGAGACGGTCGGCATCACCGTGGTCACGGCGAGCGACTCGAACGCCACCATGAAGATCAGCGCGACCATGCTCCAGGTGGTGGTGCGCAGGGACCGCCAGTCGCTCATCGGTCGCGCACGGTGAGCACGCGGAAGCCCTTGGCGCTCGCGGTCCGCTCGACGTCCACGCCGAGCTCGGCCGCGATCCACCGCTGGAGCGAGTCCGCACCGAGGTTCTTGCTGACGACGAGGTGCGCCTCGCCACCCTGCGCACGGCGACCGAGCCACTGCCGCAGCATCGCGTGCAGCGCCTCCTTGCCGACGCGGATCGGCGGGTTCGACCAGACGGCGGCGAACACCACGTCGTCGGGCAACTCCTCCGGCCGCACGGCCCGCACGTTCGTCGCACCGAGCCGCTCGGCGTTGCGTCGCGTGAGGTCGAGCGCGCGCTCGTTGACGTCCACCGCCCAGACCGTCGCGGCGGGGGCCTCCAGCGCCAGCGTGAGCGCGACCGGCCCCCACCCGCAGCCGAGGTCCAGCAGGTCGCCCGTGGCCGGTGGCGCGGGGACGTGGTCCAGCAGCACGCGCGTCCCGAGGTCGACGTGGTCGGGGGAGAAGATGCCGCCCGCGGTCTCCACCTCGACCTCCCGGCCCGCCAGGTGGACGCGCAGCAGCCTGCGCTCGTCGGGGGACGCCGGCTGCGCGGTGAAGTAGTGGTCCTGCTCGCTCACGCGCCGACGATACCGAGCGTGCGGGGCTCGGCCCGCAGCGAAATCCTTCGGCCGCCGTCGGTGCCGCGTGCGACCCTGGGAGGACGGCACGAGAAGAGGAGCACCTTGACCGACGCGCAGCACACCACCAGCCAGACCGAGGACACCCCGACGGCGCGCTCCGCGCAGGAGGTGGCCGACGACGTCGTGGCCCGCGTGCTCGCCCGGGCAGGGTCCACGCTGCACGCCGGCGCCACGGTCCACTCGTCGTACGACGGCGACCAGCTCGACCTCGAGGAGCGCACGTCGCTGCGCCGCGTCGCCGGCCTGTCCACCGAGCTCGAGGACGTCACCGAGGTCGAGTACCGCCAGCTGCGCCTGGAGCGGGTCGTCCTGGTCGGCGTCTGGGGCTCCGGCACCGTGACCGACGCCGAGATCTCCCTGCGCGAGCTGGCCCAGCTGGCCGAGACGGCCGGCTCCCAGGTGCTCGACGGGCTGCTCCAGCGCCGGCAGAAGCCGGACCCCGGTACCTACCTCGGCTCGGGCAAGGCCGCCGAGCTGGCCACCCTCGTCGCGGCCGTCGGCGCCGACACCGTCGTCGTGGACGGCGAGCTGGCCCCCTCGCAGCGCCGCGCGCTGGAGGACATCGTCCGCGTCAAGGTCGTCGACCGCACCGCGCTGATCCTCGACATCTTCGCCCAGCACGCCAAGTCCCGGGAGGGCAAGGCACAGGTCGAGCTGGCGCAGCTGGAGTACCTGCTCCCGCGCCTGCGCGGCTGGGGCGACTCGATGTCCCGGCAGGCCGGAGGGCAGGTCGGCGGCGCCGCAGCCGGCATGGGCTCCCGCGGTCCCGGTGAGACGAAGATCGAGCTGGACCGGCGGCGCATCCGCAACCGGATGGCCAAGCTGCGCCGCGAGATCGCTGCCATGGAGCCCGGCCGGGTCACCAAGCGGGCGTCGCGCAAGAAGCACGCGATCCCGTCGGTCGCCATCGCCGGCTACACCAACGCGGGCAAGTCCTCGCTGCTCAACCGGCTGACGCACGCGGGCGTACTCGTGGAGAACGCCCTGTTCGCGACGCTGGACCCGACGGTCCGCCGGGCCGAGACCGTCGACGGCCGGATCTACACGCTGGCGGACACCGTGGGCTTCGTCCGCGCGCTGCCGCACCAGCTGGTCGAGGCCTTCCGCTCCACGCTGGAGGAGGTCGCCGACGCCGACCTGATCCTGCACGTCGTGGACGCGTCCCACCCGGACCCCGAGGGCCAGATCGCCGCCGTGCGCCACGTCTTCGCGGACATCCCCGGTGCCATGGACGTGCCCGAGATCATCGTGCTGAACAAGGCGGACGTGGCCACCCCCGAGGCGATCGCCCGCCTGCGCTCGCGCGAGGTGCACTCGATCGTGGTCTCCGCCCACAGCGGCGAGGGCATCGACGAGCTCCAGGCGCTGATCGCCGACCAGCTCCCGCGCCCCGGCGTCTCGGTCGACCTGGTCGTCCCGTACCACCGTGGCGACCTGATCAGCCGGGTGCACGAGCACGGCGACATCCAGGCCGAGGATCACACCGGCGAGGGCACGGCCATCCGCGCACGGGTCGACGCCGGCCTCGCTGCGGAGCTGGAGGCTGCGGCACAGCCACGGCGATGAGCCGTCTCTGAACGTCGGCGGTCGCCACTAGGCTGACGCGGTGCCAGACGCCGACCCCTCCGTCGAGAAGCTCCTCGACCTCGCGGTCGAGGCGCTCGGCGGCGTCCGACGCGACGGCCAGCACCAGATGGCGGTCGCCGTGGCGGAGACCATCGAGAAGGGCGAGCACCTGCTGGTGCAGGCCGGCACCGGCACGGGAAAGTCCCTCGGTTACCTGGTCCCGGCACTGCGGCACGCGGTCCTGGAGAACGAGCACGTGGTGGTCTCGACCGCCACGCTGGCGCTGCAGCGGCAGATCATCACGCGCGACCTGCCGCTCGTCGCCACGGCGCTCGAGCCCCACCTGCCGCGCCCCGCGTCGATCGCGCTGCTCAAGGGCTGGCACAACTACCTCTGCGTGCACAAGGTCGCGGGCGGGTATCCCGACGACGACACCGGCACGCTGTTCGACCTCGGTGAGCACGCGGGCGCGGCCGAGCACCCGGCCCCCGCTCGCAAGGGTGTCACCGGGCCGACCGAGAGCCTCGGCGAGCAGGTGCTCCGGCTGCGGGAGTGGGCCGACGAGACCGGCACGGGCGACCGTGACGACCTCGTGCCGGGTGTGACGGCACAGGCGTGGCGGCAGGTCTCGGTGACCTCGCTGGAGTGCCTCGGCGGCAAGTGCCCGATGCTCGCCGAGTGCTTCCCCGAGAAGGCGAAGGCCGCCTCACGGGAGGCCGACGTCGTCGTCACCAACCACGCGATGCTCGGGATCGCGGCCTCGGGATCGCCCGGTGTCCTGCCCGAGCACCAGGTGCTGATCGTCGACGAGGCCCACGAGCTCACCGACCGGGTGACCGCCCAGTCGACCTCCGAGCTGTCCGTCGCGACCATCGAGCACGCGGCGCGCCTGGCCCGCCGGCACGGGGGCGTCCCGACGACCGACCTCGACTCCGCCAGCCAGGCGCTCGCCACGGTGCTCGTCGGCCTGCCCGAGGCCCGGTTCCGCGACGGCCTGCCGCCTGCCGCCCGTGACGCGGTGGCCAGCGTCCGCGACTCCACACGCGCCCTGCTCAGCGTGCTCAAGCCCGAGACCGGGCCGAACGCGCCGCCGGAGGGCGGCCGCAAGATGGCCCAGGCGACCATGCTCGCCCTGCACGAGGTGGCCGACCGCATGGCCGCCGACCCCGAGGACAACCGCCACACGGTCCTGTGGTGCGCCCGGACGGAGGACCGCCGTGGCGGCATGCTCACCCGGCTCTACGCGGCGCCGCTGGCCGTCAACGGGCTGATCCGGACGCACCTCCTGGCGGGCCGGTCGGGCGTGCTCACGTCCGCGACCCTGGAGCTGGGCGGCTCGTTCGACCCCATCGCCCGTGCCGTGGGGCTCGAGGTCCGACCGGACGCCGAGCCCGTCGGTCCCACGTCGCTGGCCRGGGAGCCGACGCCCGCGCCGTCCAGCGCGCCGTGGCGCGGGCTCGACGTCGGCAGCCCGTTCGACTACCCGAGGCAGGGGATCCTCTACCTCGCACGGCACCTGCCCAAGCCCGGCCGCGAGCCCGCCACCGACGCCCAGCTCGACGAGATCGCCGACCTGGTCACGGCCGCCGGGGGGCGCACGCTCGGGCTCTTCTCCTCGCGTCGCGCGGCGAACGCGGCTGCGGCCGCGATGCGCGAGCGCCTGGACGTCCCGATCCTCGTCCAGGGCGACGACCAGCTGCCCACGCTGGTGTCCCAGTTCATCGCCGACGAGGCGACCTGCCTGTTCGGCACCCTGTCGCTCTGGCAGGGCGTCGACGTCCCCGGAGCGACGTGCCGGCTGGTGATCATCGACCGCATCCCGTTCCCGCGCCCGGACGACCCCGTCAGCTCCGCACGGTCCGACGCGATCGAGAAGGCCGGCGGGAACGGCTTCCTGGCCGTCTCCGCCACGCACGCCGCGCTGCTCCTGGCCCAGGGCGCCGGCCGCCTGATCCGCACCAGCGAGGACCGGGGGGTGGTCGCCGTGCTCGACCCCCGGCTGGCGACCGCGGGCTACGGCAGCTTCCTGACGCGCTCGCTGCCCGACTTCTGGCGGACGACGGACCGTTCGGTGGCCATCTCGGCGCTGCGGCGGCTCGCCACGTCCGGCTAGCCTCGACCCGTCCCCGACCCAGAGGTGTGTGAGATGACCGAGAGCCTGGACATGGAAGACGTCGGCATGGCCCCGTCCCGGAGCGGCCGCCGTACGTCGAAGCTCGCGATCGTGGGAGCCGGTGCCGTCGGGTCGACGATGGCCTACGCCGCGTTGATGCGGGGGGCCGCTCGCTCCGTCGCGCTGTACGACATCAACGCCGCGAAGGCCGAGGCGGAGGCCCTCGACCTCGGCCACGGGATCCAGTTCATGCCCATGGCGCAGGTGGTCGGGTCCGACGACCTCGCGGTGTGCGCGGACGCGGACGTGGTGATGTTCACGGCGGGCGCCAAGCAGAAGCCCGGCCAGACGCGGCTGGACCTCGCGGAGGCGACCATCGGGCTCGTCCGCAAGGTCCTGCCGGCGGTCGTCGAGGTGGCGCCCGACGCGGTCTACGTCATGGTCACGAACCCCGTCGACGTGGTCACGTACGCCGCGCTGCAGATCTCGGGCCTGCCACCGTCGCAGCTGTTCGGGTCCGGCACCGTCCTGGACTCGTCGCGGCTGCGGTACCTCATCGCCCAGCACACCGGTGTCGCGGTGCAGAACGTGCACGCGTACATCGCCGGGGAGCACGGGGACACCGAGCTGCCGCTCTGGGGGTCCGCGAGCATCGGGTCCGTCCCGTTGCTCGAGTGGACGGGCACGGGGGGCAGCGGACCGCTCACCGCCGAGGTCCGCGACGGGATCGCCCGGGAGGTCGTCGAGTCCGCGTACCGGATCATCGAGGGCAAGGGTGCGACGAACTACGCGGTCGCCCTGGCGGGCTCGCGGATCATCGAGGCGATCGTGAAGGACGAGGGCCGGGTGCTGCCCGTCTCGTCGCTGCTCGACGACTACTACGGGATCAGCGACGTGTGCCTGTCGGTGCCGGCGATCGTCGGTGCGAACGGTGTCGGCGAGCGACTCCCGGTCCCGCTCTCCGACGAGGAGCTCGCGGGGCTGCGCAGCTCGGCGGACGCGGTGCGCTCCGTCGCCCGCCAGTTCGGCTTCTGACCGGCGCCACCCGATACCCGCACGCGCGTCGGGCCGCACCTCCCACGAGGTGCGGCCCGATCTGCGTGTCAGAGGCTGCGCAGCACGCTCACGACGCGGCCGAGGATCGTCGACTCGTCGCCCGGGATCGGGGAGTAGGCGGGGTTGTGCGGCATGAGCCAGACGTGGCCGTCGATGCGCTTGAGGGTCTTGACCGTGGCCTCGCCGTCGATCATGGCGGCCACGATCTCGCCGTTCTCCGCCACGGGCTGACGGCGCACCACGACCCAGTCGCCGTCGCAGATGGCGGCGTCGATCATGGAGTCGCCGACGACCTTGAGCAGGAAGAGGTCGCCGTCGCCGACGAGCTGGCGGGGGAGCGGGAACACGTCCTCCACCACCTGCTCGGCGAGGATCGGCCCGCCGGCCGCGATCCGGCCGACCACCGGTACGTAGGACGGGGCGGGCAGGCGCTCGCCGTCGCCCTGGTCGGGGAAGCTCGAGCGGCTGCCGTCCGGTGCCGTCCAGGTGCCGACGCCCCGCGAGTCGTCCGCGTGCACGACCTCGATGGCCCGCGGGCGGTTGGGGTCCCGTCGCAGGTAGCCCTTGCGCTCGAGGGCCATGAGCTGGTGCTTCACGCTGGACGGGCTGGTGAGGCCGACGGCCTCCCCGATCTCGCGCATGCTCGGGGGGTAGCCGCGGGACTCGACCGACGACCGGATGGTGTCGAGCACGAGCCGCTGGCGCGCGGTGAGACCGTCCGGTCCGGGCGCCCCGTCCGGGAGCGTGTGGATCGTCGCCAGGTCCTTCTCGGGCTGGGACGTGTCCCGTGAGTCCGTCACTGCGCTCCTCCTCCGTCCGGCGGCCGCCTCGCAGCACGCTCAGCCTTCTCCGCCTCGTCCAGCTCACGGTCGCGGTGTCCTGACCTGCGACGACGGGTGGTCCCGGCGTGCGTGTCAGTGCCTCGTGGTCCGCTTGTGCTGCACCGCCAGCCTAGGGATGTCGGGACCGAAGATCAAACATCTGTTCGATCGTGTCTCGACAGTGTCGCCGGATGCTGGTAGACATCGTACAAGCGTTCGACGAACAGGCGTTCGACGGGCGAGATCGACCGAGGCAGTACCCCGGGAGACCGGGCCGAGCAGGAACGAGAGACGTGATGAGCGCGATGGTGATGGGACCGGCGATGCCGAACCTGGTGCCGGCTCGGGTGCCCGGACACGGGGCGAGCCGCCGCGTGGCGACTGCCCGCGTCGCGCGTGCCGCGGTGCCGTCGGCGTCCCACCTCCGGTTGACCACGCGGGGACGGGCCGTCCTGTGGGCGCTCGCCGCCGTGGTCATCGCGGCGATCACCCTGCTCGGCACGCAGGCGGCGGCCGACGGTCCCACGGGGGCGCAGGAGGTCGTGCGCCACGTCGTGGCGCCCGGGGAGACGCTCTGGCAGATCGCGGAGTCCATCGCGGCGCCCACGCAGGACGTGCGCGACGTGGTGTTCGATCTCGTCCGCCTCAACGAGCTCCCGGACGCCGGACTGATGGCCGGTCAGGTCATCGTGCTCCCGGCCGACTGAGCGACGGCGAGCGCGCTCGGCGCCCGGCGGCGGAGGGGAAGTTCACCGTCAGGCGCAGACGCTCGCAGGCCGGACGCGCTGGTGCCACGCTCGGCACGGCGCGTCCCCACGAGGGGGGTCATCCGTGGATGACCCCCCTCGCGCATCCCCGCGCTCAGCCGCATCGGCACTACGCTCGCGGCGTGCCCGGCACCGATCTTGCGACGCCGGGACGCGTGGCCTAGCGTCACGCAGGCGTTCACGACGCGATCGCCGCCGGCAGTCGCCCGGCCGCCACGCGTCAGGCTCGAAGGGGATCACGGTGCACTGTCCGTTCTGCCGCCACCCGGACTCGCGGGTCGTCGACTCGCGGACGTCGGACGACGGGTCGACCATCCGGCGGCGCCGCCAGTGCCCCCACTGCAACCGCAGGTTCACCACGGTCGAGACCGCCAGCCTCTCGGTCGTGAAGCGCTCCGGGGCCACCGAGCCCTTCAGCCGCGAGAAGATCGCCGGCGGGGTCCGCAAGGCCTGCCAGGGCCGCCCGGTGAGCGAGGACGACCTCGCCCTGCTCGCGCAGAAGGTCGAGGAGACGCTGCGCAGCGCCGGCTCGGCCGAGATCGACGCGTACGAGATCGGGCTCGCCATCCTCGGCCCGCTCCGTGAGCTGGACGAGGTGGCCTACCTGCGCTTCGCCAGCGTCTACCAGGCGTTCGACTCCCTGGAGGACTTCGAGGCGGCGATCACGGTCCTGCGCGCGGAGCACGAGTCCGAGACCGACGGCGACGCCGACGAGCCGGTCGAGCCCTCGGGCGAGGACGTCCGGACCAGCTGAGCGGCACGCCGCCCGCTGCATCCTCGTCTGTCGGTGACACCACGTAGGTTCGTCGGGTGCTTCCTACCGATCTCGAGCTCCTCCACGTCCCCGGTGCCCCCGCCATCCTTCCGGACGGTTCCCGCGCCGTCGTCTCGGTCGTCCGACCGGACCTGACCGCCGACGAGTACGTCGGGCACCTCTGGTCCGTCGACCTCGACGGCGACAGCCCGCCCCGTCCGCTCACCCGCGGGCACCGCGACACGTCGCCGGACGTCAGCCCGGACGGTCGGTGGGTCGCCTTCGTCCGTGCCGAGCCTGAGGGCAAGCCGCAGGTGCATGTGGTCGAGGCCGCCGGGGGAGAACCGATCCGGCTGACCGACGCGCCTCTGGGCGCCTCCGAGCCGCGCTTCTCGCCCGACGGCACGCGGATCGCCTACCTGGCACGCGTGCCCGAGGAGGGGCGGTACGAGCCTGACGGCAAGCCGGGCTCCGAGGACCCGCGGCACATCACGGAGCTGAAGTACCGCTCCGACGGGATCGGGTTCTTCCGCGACCGCCCCCAGCACGCGTTCGTGGTCGACGTGCCCGCCGACGGCGAGCGACCGGCGACCGTGCCCGACCCGGTGCCTCTGACCTCCGGCGACATCGGTGTCGCCGGCGTGCGGTGGCTGCCCTCGGGTGAGGCTCTCGTGGGCGTCTCGTCCCGGCACGCGTCGCGCGAGGCGGACCTGCGCAGCGACGTGGTGCGCATCGACGCCTCCCCGGACGGGGATCCGGTGGCACCGGTGCCGCTCACGGACGCGGACGCGGGGAGCGTCCTCGGCGTCGACGCCGTCCTGCCCTCCTCGGACGGTTCCTGCCTCTGGCTGCTGGCCAGCGACCTCGGCCCTGCGGGCCGCGACTTCGTCGCCGCGCAGGTCGGCCTGTTCCGCCTGCCGCTGGACGGCGACGTCGCCGGTGGTGGGGTCGTGCGGCTCACGGATCCGGACCGGGACCAGCTCGCCGGCGTCGTCGTGGAGCTCGACGGCGATCCGCTGGTGGTGGTCGAGCGCCGCGGTGCCGCGCACCTGGTCCGGGTGGCGCCCGACGGCACGCAGGCGACGGTGGTCGGCGGGACGAAGGTGGTCGGCGGTGCTGCCGTGGCGGCGGGCACCGGACGCGTCGCCGTCACCGCAGCGACCCCGGAGTCGTCGGGCGAGGTGCTTCTCGTCGACACAGCCTCGGGTGCGACCCGGTCGCGCACGGACCTCGGTGCCTCGCTGCGCTCGACCGGCCGAGTCCGGGTGCCGACCGAGCTGGAGGCGACGGCCCCCGACGGCTACGCGGTGCACGGCTGGGTGGTGACTCCGGACGAGGGTCGCTACGGCGCCGGACCGCACCCGACGATCCTGATGATCCACGGCGGCCCGTTCGCGCAGTACACGCACGCGCTCTTCGACGAGGTGCAGGTGCTGGCGGAGGCCGGCTACGCGGTCGTGCTCGGGAACCCGCGCGGGTCGTCGGGCTACGGACGGGAGCACGGGCTCGCCATCCGGCACGGGTTCGGGACGGTGGACACGGACGACGTGCTCGCCCTGCTGGGTGCCGCCATGGTGGACCCTGCGCTGGACGGGGAGCGCGTGGGTGTCATGGGTGGCTCGTACGGGGGATACCTCACCGCCTGGCTGACCACGCGCACGGACCGGTTCGTGGCGGCGATCGTCGAGCGCGGGTTCCTCGACCCGGTGAGCTTCGTCGGGTCGAGCGACATCGGCTGGTTCTTCGGTCTGGAGTACCTCGGGGACGACGCCGACGGGGAGGGCGCGACGGCGCTGGCGGCCCAGTCGCCGATGGCGCACGTGGGACGGGTGCGCACGCCGACGCTGGTCATCCACTCGGAGCAGGACTGGCGGTGCCCGGTCGAGCAGGGCCAGCGCTGGTTCGTCGAGCTGAAGCGGCGGGGAGTCGAGGCGGAGCTGCTGCTCTTCCCGGGCGAGGGGCACGAGCTCACACGCTCGGGGAACCCCCGCCACCGGCAGGTGCGGTTCGAGCACGTGCTGCGCTGGTGGGCCGCGCACCTGCCCGTGGGCGGCTGAGTCAGCGGTCGCTCGAGCGCACGCCCCAGAGGTTGATCCCGGCGTCGACGGCGTGCGGCTCGACCGCGGCGAGCTCGTCGGCGGTGAGTGGCGGCAGCGCCACGGCCGCGAGGTTCTCGTCCAGCTGCGCGGTGGTGCGGGCGCCGACCAGCACGGACGAGACGCGTGGGTCACGCAGCACCCACGCGAGCGCCAGCTGGGGCAGCGTCCGGCCGCCGGCGCGGGCGATCGCGTCGAGCGCCCGCACGTGGTCGAGCGCCTCGTCGGTCAGCCACTCGGTGCGCAGCGGCCCTCCGCGCGCGGCCCGCGAGTCGGCCGGGACGCCGTGCAGGTAGCGCGAGCTGAGCATCCCCTGCGCGAGCGGGGAGAACGCGACGACGGCCATGCCCGCGTCCCCGGCGACGTCGAGCAGGGACCGGCCGTCCTGGCCGGGCTGCTCCACCCACCGGTTGAGCAGCGAGTAGGCGGGCTGGTGCACGGCGAGGCGCAGGCCGAGCGTGCGCGCGACCTCGAGGGCCTCGACCGTGCGGTCCGCCGAGTACGACGAGATCCCGGCGTGGCGCGCCTTGCCCGCTCGGACGGCTCGGTCGAGGGCGCCGAGCGTCTCCTCGAGCGGCGTCGCGGGGTCGAACCGGTGGCTGTAGAACACGTCGACGCTCTCGAGCCCGAGCCGGCGCAGCGACTCGTCCAGGGAGGCGCGCAGGTACTTCGCCGATCCGTGCTCGCCGTACGGCCCGGGCCACGCGCGGTATCCGGCCTTCGTCGTGACGAGCAACTCGTCGCGACGCCCTCGCAGGTCACGGGCCAGGAGTCGGCCGACGGACTCCTCGGCGGCGAAAGGCGGCGGGCCGTAGTTGTTCGCGAGGTCCAGGTGCACGACGCCACGGTCGACGGCGTGCAGGACGAGGCGGCGCTGGTCCTCGAAGGGCGTCGTCGCGCCGAAGTTCTGCCAGAGACCGAGCGACACGGTCGGCCACGACAGGCCGCCGGCGCGGCGGTGGGGCGGGCCGGAACCTGGTGCGCTCACGAGGGCGACGCTACCGGGCGTGAGAAGAGGTGGCGCCGCGCGCCCGAGTCGGCAAGGCTGTGCAGGTCGCGGGCGCAGACGTCCGCCGACACGGAGCATCGTAAGGAGACGCCCATGGCCAAGGACGACGACAAGGCGACCACGGAGGCGGCGGTGACCGACGACACGAAGGCGAAGTTCCGCGAGGCGCTGGAGCGTAAGAAGACGAACCAGCACCGCACCGCGGACGGCTCGGCCAACACCGGACAGGTGCACGGCTCGGAGACCGCCGGACCGTCGCAGCGACGCTTCCAGCGCAAGTCCGGCTCGGCGTAGCACGGGACGCAGAAGGGGCCCGACCACCAGGTGGTCGGGCCCCTTC
>NZ_JBFUBX010000010.1:0-90467 GCF_056405535.1 Cellulomonas sp. P1_G12_2
GAGCGGCGGCGGGCCGTGGAGCGGCGGCGGGCCGTGCGGGGGCGCCGGCCGGCGGAGACTGCCGCGGCGGTGCTGCGGCCGGTGCGGCAGGGCGGCTGGGTGCCGGGTTCGGTGCGGCCGCCGACCATGCTGGGGTTCCGGTGCCTGCCGTGCCCGGCCGGGCGCTCGTGGGGTCGAGCGCGGTGTCGCGGATGGAGCGGCGGGAGCGGCTGGCGTCGGTCGTCGGTGCGGGCGCGGTCCCGCGGGGAGGCGTGTCGTCGCCGCCCTGACCACGCATCGCGCGGCGGGAGACCTGACCGGCGCTCGCACCACCCGGGGACGCCGGACCGGCCGCGGACCCGGCGTCGGGTGCGGCACCCGCGACGTCGCCCGTCTCGGGGTTGCGATGGAGCTCGCGGCGGCGCCGCCGCTCTCCCGGTTCACTCATGACTGACCTCGATACAACCTGTGCTTGGCGATGTACTGGACGACCCCGTCAGGGACGAGGTACCAGACCGGCTGCCCGGCGCGCTCACGTGCGCGGACGTCGGTCGAGGAGATCGCCAGGGCGGGGACCTCCAAGACGTGGACTCGATCGGCGGGAAGCCCGTCGACCGACAACGCGTGCCCGGGACGGGTGACCGCCACGAACTGCGCCATCGAGAAGAGCTCCTCGGCATCCTTCCACGTCACGATCTGCGCGATGGCGTCCGCACCTGTGATGAAGAAGAGTTCGGCGTCCGGGCGTGCCGTCTTGAGGTCGCGCAGCGTATCCACGGTGTACGTCACACCTGACCTGTCCACATCGACCCGGCTCACGGTGAATCTCGGGTTCGACGCCGTCGCGATCACGGTCATGAGGTACCGGTGCTCGGGCACGGTGACGTCCTGGTGGAGCTTGAACGTCGGCCGCCCCGTCGGGACGAAGACGACCTCGTCGAGATCGAACCGTGCGGCCACCTCGCTCGCGGCCACCAGGTGACCGTGATGGATGGGGTCGAACGTGCCGCCCATCACGCCCAGGCGTGTCCTGTGCGGCGGCTCCGTCATCGGTCCGGTCCCTCTCGGTACGTCGGTCAGTGGCGCGTCCCGACGCTGCGGAAGGCGAACGTGATGAGCAGCATGGCGACGAGACCGACGAACGCTCCGATACCGAACACCACGGGCGGGAACGGCAGCTCGTTGGTGTGCTCGGCGGCCTCAGCCGCGGCGATCAGGGCAGCATGCACGACATTCCTCCAGGGGTGGGCGGGAGCGAACAGTGTCGCACGCGGGACTGTGGCATCAGGGTCGGACGTGCCCGTCGCCGTGCACGATCCACTTGGTCGTCGTGAGCTCGCCGAGGCCCATCGGCCCGCGGGCGTGGAGCTTCTGGGTGGAGATGCCGATCTCCKCGCCGAGGCCCAGCTGGCCGCCGTCGGTGAACCGCGTGGAGGCGTTCACCATGACCGCCGCGGAGTCCACCTCGGCCACGAACCGCTCCGAGGACGCCAGGTCCTGCGTGATGATCGCCTCGGTGTGGCCCGAGCTCCACTCGCGGATGTGCTCGAGGGCCTCGTCGAGCGAGTCGACCACCCGGACGGCGAGGTCGAGCGACAGGTACTCGGTGGCCCAGTCCTCGTCCGTGGCCGGCACGCAGTCGGCCTCGTCGGGGGCGAGCGCGAGGGTGGTCTCGTCGCCGTGGATGGTGACGCCCGCGTCGGCCAGCATGGCGATGGCGACCGGGAGGAACTCGTCGGCGACGGCCTGGTGCACCAGCAGCGTCTCGGCGGCGTTGCAGACGCCGACGCGCTGGGTCTTGGAGTTGAGCAGGATCGGGATGGCGACAGCGAGGTCCGCGGTCTCGTCGACGTAGACGTGCACGTTGCCCACGCCGGTCTCGACGACGGGCACGGTGGACTCGCGCACGACGGTCTGGATCAGGTCCGCTCCCCCGCGGGGCACCAGCAGGTCGACCAGCCCGCGGGCGTGCATGAGGGCGACCGCGCCCTCGCGACCCCAGGCGTCGATCGACTGCACGAGCGCACCGGGGAGCCGCTGTGCGACGAGCGCCCTCGACAGCACCTCGACGATGACCTCGTTGCTCGCGGCCGCGGCCGAGCCGCCCCGCAGGATGACGGCGTTGCCGCTCTTGAGCGCCAGCCCCGCGGCGTCGACGGTCACGTTCGGACGCGCCTCGTAGATCATGCCGACCACGCCCATCGGGACGCGCACCTGCCTCATGCGCAGGCCGTTGGGCAACGTGGAGCCGCGGACCACCTCACCCACCGGGTCGGGCAGGGCGGCGAGCTCACGCAGGGCGTCGGCGATGCCCACGATGCGCTCCGGTGTCAGCGCGAGGCGGTCCAGCAGGCCCGCGGAGGTGCCGTTGCTCCGGCCGCGCTCGAGGTCGACCGCGTTGGCCGCGACGATCTCGGGGGTGGCCGCCACGAGGGCGTCCGCCATGCCGCGCAGGGCCGCGTCCTTGGTGGCCCGGGTAGCCGTGGCGAGCGCGCGGGACGCGACCTTGGCCCGTTCCGCGACCGCCCGAACCTGTGCGACGACGTCGGGCGTCTCGACGGCGTCGTGCACGGGCTGCTCGAGCGAGGTGGTCATCTGGTCAGGGTAGTCCCGCCGCCGACGCCGACGAGAGACGCGTCCGCCGCCGCGAGCCCGCGTGCGCGCCCGGGGTCGTCGGGGCCCCACAGCGTGGTCGACACCTCGGCACGGACCAGCGGCACGACCTCCCCGGCGAACCGGCGCAGGACGTCCTGCTGCTGCTCGTACGGCAGGACGGGGCCGAGGTGGCGACGTCGGTGGGCGCCGCGCCGCCGTACCTCGCGGAGACGGTGGACGGGAGGAGATCGACGGACATGGCTGATCCCTGGGGGTCGACGTTCGCCCGCCGTCCAGGCTGGCCGGGTCTTGCTCGGGAGCACCCCACACGTCGGAGGGTTGCTGCTCCGCCTGCCGAGCCAGACGGCGGAGCTCCTGACCCGCGCAGGAGGGTCGGCTCCGAGCGCGACGATGTC
This sequence comes from Cellulomonas sp. P1_G12_2, assembly GCF_056405535.1. NCBI lineage: Bacteria > Bacillati > Actinomycetota > Actinomycetes > Micrococcales > Cellulomonadaceae > Cellulomonas > Cellulomonas sp. P1_G12_2. The sequence goes on from NZ_JBFUBX010000010.1 coordinate 2,991, forward strand.
AACGATCGGGACGGCTTCTCACATCGCGGGATGTGCGGGGTGGCCGTCGGAGTGGTCGGTCAATGGCGAACCGATGCGACCCACCTCCGGGATCAGCAGGGTCGGCGCTGGACCGGATCGGATCGGACGAACAGGACCTTCGACCCCTGGTTCCGTGGAAAGCCCGCTCTACGTTGTTCCACGTACCGGAACTGAGTTCCATACAGACCAGCACTCCGGAATCGCGCAGCACCAGTGCCCCGAGCCTCCATCGAGGATCCCCCCGGGAACGCGCTCACGTCGTGAGCCGAACAAGGAGTGCCAGCTAGACGCGAGACAAGGCTGTCTCGATCTGCGCGACCGCGGGCACCTTGCTCGCGCCCCGAGTCTCCAGCCCGGCCGATGACGGCAGGGCGTGCGAGCTCCCATGAGACAGGTGTCCTGTGACCGGAAACATCGTCCTGCCACCGCCCGCGACCGCGGACGGCGTCCTTCCCCCCGTCGATCAGAAGAACCTGCGCCGAGCAGCCTGGGCCGGTGGCATCGGGACCGCGCTCGAGAACTTCGACTTCACGATCTTCGGCACCGCGTCGGCGATCATCTTCAGCAAGATCTTCTTCTCCGACATGGACCCGATCTCCGGGATGCTCGCGTCGTTCGGCGTGCTGTTCGTCGGCTTCGGCGCACGCCCGCTCGGTGGACTGTTCTTCTCCAAGTACGGCGACCGCCTCGGCCGCAAGTTCGTCATGGTCGCCACGCTGTTCCTCATGGGCACCGCGACGTTCGCGATCGGCCTGCTGCCCACCTACGCGGTCGTGGGGATCTGGTCCCCGATCCTGCTGCTCATGGCCCGGTTCCTGCAGGGCTTCGGCGCGGGCGCCGAACAGGCGAGCGGCATCGTGCTGCTGACGGAGACCGCCCCCAAGGGCAAGCGCGGCCGGTTCTCGTCGCTGGTGTTCGTGGGCGCGGCCGCCGGTGCGGCCATGGGCGCCGTCGTGTGGATCCTCGTGCAGATGATGCCGGAGGAGGCCCTGCTGTCCTACGGCTGGCGTCTCGTCTTCTTCAGCTCGATCTTCGTGACGATCGCCGCCTACGTGATCCGTCGCAAGGTCAAGGAGTCCCCGGTCTTCGAGGAGCTCAAGGCCGAGGGCGCGATCGAGGCCGCCAAGAAGGACTCGCCCGTCGTCGACGTGTGGAAGCACGGCAAGAAGCACCTCGCCCGCGTGTTCTTCATGAACATCGGCGCGAACTCGCACTCGTACGTCTTCCAGGTCTTCATCGGCGCCTACCTGATCAACTACCTCGACGTCGACTCCAAGCTCATCCCGAAGTTCCTGCTCCTCGGTGCCCTGTGCGCCTGCGTCTCCGCCGTCGTGTTCGGCATCCTGTCCGACCGGTTCGGGCGCAAGCGGATGTACCTGATCGTCACCGGGTTCCTCATGCTCTTCGCGGTCCCGGCGTTCCTCATCCTCAACACCGGCAACCTCGTCCTGATCTGCCTGGTCATCGTCGTCGGCTTCATGATCGCCTCGCAGGCCACCGTCGGCGTCCAGGCCGCGTACTTCCCCGAGCTCTTCGGCTCCCGGTACCGCTACGCCGGTGTCGCCCTCGGGCGCGAGTTCTCCTCCGTCTTCGGCGGCGGTCTCGCACCGTTCATCTGCGCCGCGCTCATCACCTGGGCCACGGGCTCCTGGTGGCCCGTCGCGGTCTACATGGTCGTGATCATGGGCATCACGTTCGTCACCACCCTGTTCGCCCCCGAGACGGTCGACCGCGACCTGCTGCTCGAAGAGGACGCCTAGCAGCACGGCCCGTGCCGGGTGCAGGTCGACGATCCGCACCCGGCACGGCCCTCGACCCCCGATCAACCTTGAGAGGCCTTCCATGGACCAGCGCTACGCCACGAGCCCGGAGCACGTGCCCGGAATGGACACCGCCGAGCTCCGCCGCCGATACCTGGTCCAGGACCTGTTCGTCCCGGGTGAGGTGAAGGCCGTCTACACCCACCACGACCGGATCGTGCTCGCGGGCATCAGCCCCGTCGGCACCGCGCTCGAGCTGGGCTCCTTCCCGGAGATCCGCTCCGACCACTTCTTCGACCACCGCGAGGCGGGCGTCGTCAACGTCGGCGGCACCGGGACCATCTCGGTGGACGGAACGAAGCACGAGCTGACCAAGGGCTCCTGCCTGTACATCGGCCGCGGTGCGCAGGTCGTGTCGTTCGAGTCGACGGACGTGGACGGGGACGAGGGTCCGGCGGGCTTCTACCTGATCTCGGCGCCGGCCCACACCGCCTACCCCACGACGCTCGTCGAGGCCGGCCAGGGCACCCAGCGCGAGCTCGGCGACCCCCTCACCTCGAACCGCCGCACACTGAACCAGTACATCCACGAGCAGGGCGTCCGCAGCTGCCAGGTGGTCATGGGCGTCACCCGGCTGCACCCCGGCAGCATGTGGAACACGCTGCCGGCGCACACGCACGACCGCCGGACCGAGTGCTACCTGTACTTCGACCTCCCGTCCGACGCGCGCGTCATCCACCTCATGGGCGAACCGACCGAGAGCCGGCACGTCGTGGTCGGCGACCGCGAGGCCGTGATCTCCCCGAGCTGGTCCGTGCACTCGGGCGTCGGCTCCGCGAGCTACTCGTTCGTCTGGGCCATGGCCGGGGAGAACCAGTCGTTCGACGACATGGACGGCTTCCCCATCACCGACCTGCGCTGACCCCACGCACGACGACCGACGACGAAGGAGAGACGGAACGTGACGACGACGACCGGGACCAGGACGAGTGCAGGGGCGAGCGCGAGCGAGAAGACGCTGCTCGTGCTGGAGGCGGCACTCACGCACTCGCGGTTCACCGAGGTGGTGCAGGCCACCGGGCTGGCGAAGGCGACGACGCACCGGATCCTCAGCACGCTCGCGGACCGGCAGTTCATCGCCGTCGCGGCGGACGGCAGCTACCTGCCCGGCCCGAAGATCCTGTCCCTCGCCGGCCGGGCGCTCTCCCGCATCGACATCTCGGCGATCGCCCGCCCGTTCGTCGACGACCTGGTGGCGGCGACGCAGTGCACCGTGCACCTCGGTGCGGTCAACGGCGACGAGATCGTCTACCTGATCCGCGCCGACCCCGACAAGCCGTACGTGATGCCCTCGCGGGTGGGCCTCGCCGTCCCGATGCACTCGACGGGCGTCGGCAAGGTCGTGCTCGCCGACCGGTCCGACGAGGAGCTCGCCCGGTTCTCCGCCCGAGCCGGCCTGCCTGCCCGCACGCCGCACACGATCACCACGCTCGCGGCCCTGCAGGTCGAGATCGACGCGGTCCGCCGCGCCGGCTACGCCCTCGACCGCGAGGAGAACGTCCCGGGCCTCGGCTGCGTCGCGGCACCCGTCCGCGACCACACCGGACGGGTCGGGTACGGCGTGAGCATCTCGACCTTGCTGCTCGAGCACACGCTCGAGCAGATCGAGGACATGGCGGCGATGGCCACCGACACGGCCACGAAGATCTCCGCGGCACTCGGCCACCAGCCCGTCTCGCACTCTCCCACACCCCAAGGAGCCCGACCCCTATGACGATCGCCAGCTACACGGAGAGCCTGTTCAGCCTCGAGGGGAAGGTCGCCGTCGTGACCGGCGGCAGCCAGGGCATCGGGCTCGCGATCGTCGAGACGCTGGCGCGAGCGGGCGCCGACATCGTCGCGGTCAGCTACGACCTGCCCGAGGGCGCGAGCGCGGCCCGGACCGTGGTCGAGGGACTCGGCCGCACGTTCACCCCGCTGAAGGCCGACTTCTCGGTGCGCGAACAGGTCACCGCGCTCGCCGCGGACCTGGCCGGTCGGGACGTCGACGTCCTGGTCAACAACGGCGGGACCATCCGCCGGGCTCCGGCAGCGGAGCACACGGACGAGGACTTCGACTACGTGGTCGACGTGAACCTGCGCTCGACGTTCATCCTGTCCCGCGAGGTCGGTCGATCGATGATCGCGCGCGGCGGCGGCAAGATCGTCAACACCGCGTCGCTGCTGAGCTTCCAGGGCGGCGTGAACGTGCCCGGCTACACGTCCTCCAAGTCGGCGGTCGCCGGCCTGACCAAGGCCCTGGCCAACGAGTGGGCGCCCCTGGGCGTCAACGTCAACGCGGTCGCCCCCGGGTACGTCGCCACCGCCAACACCACGGACCTGCGCGCGGACGCCGAGCGCAGCAAGGCGATCCTCGACCGCATCCCGGCCGGACGCTGGGCGGAGGCGGCCGACATCGCCGGTGCGGTCCTGTTCCTGTGCTCCCGCGCCGCGGACTACGTCCACGGCATCACGCTGCCCGTCGACGGTGGATGGCTCGCCCGATGACGGTCACCGACGCCCGCGTCGTCATCACCGAGTGCGACCACGACTCGTTCGCGGCCGAGCACGAGATCGCCGACGCGGCGGGTGCCGAGCTGGTCCTCACGCAGTCGCGGACGTCCGCCGAGCTGGTCGCTCACGCGGCAGAGGCCGACGCCATCCTCGTGCAGTACGCGCAGATCACCGCCGAGGTCATGGACGCGCTGCCCCGGCTGCGCGTCGTCGGCCGCTACGGCGTGGGGGTCGACTCCGTCGACGTCGCCGCCGCCACCGCGCGCGGGATCGCCGTGTGCAACGTGCCCGACTACGGCACCGAGTCGGTCTCCGACCACGCGATCGGCCTGGCACTCGCGGCCGCCCGTGGCATCCCGCGGCTGGACCGCGGGCTGCGTGCCGGCTCGTTCGACCTGCCGGCGGTCCGTCCGCTCTTCCAGACCCGCGGGCGGGTGTTCGGGGTCATCGGGATGGGCCTGATCGGCACGGCCACGGCGCGCAAGGCGGCCGGTCTCGGCTACGAGGTGATCGGCTACGACATCGCCGCCGCACCGGGCGCCGAGTCGTTCCACGGCTTCGCCTCCGTCGGCCTGGACGAGCTCCTCGCACGTGCACAGGTCATCTCGTTGCACACCCCGCTCACGGACCTCACCCGCCACCTGATCGGCGCCGCGCAGCTGGCGCGGATGCGGTCGGACGCGATCCTGGTGAACACCAGCCGCGGGGGCGTCGTCGACGTCGACGCGCTGGTCGAGGCCCTGCGCACGGGATCGATCCTCGGTGCGGCGATCGACGTGCACGAGACCGAGCCGCTCCCGCCGGGGCACCCGCTCACCACGTTCGACTCGGTGGTGCTCACCCCGCACCTGGCCTGGTACACGGAGGAGTCGTACGACGAGCTCAAGCGCCGCACGATCGCCAACGCGCTCGACGTCTGCGCCGGCCGCGCACCCCGCGACATCGTCAACCCCGAGGTCCTCGGAGCCCCCGGCCGCAACAGCGCGTGCGGGGTGGCGGCATGATCCCGGCGACGATGACCGCGGCCCGCTGGCTCGCGGCCGACTCGGTCGAGGTCACGCAGGTGCCGGTCCCCGAGGTGCCCGAGGGTTGGGCGCTGGTGAGGATCGCCTACGACGGGATCTGCGGGACGGACCTGTCCATCCTGCACGGCATGCACCCGCGGGCGGCCGCCCCGCTGATCCTGGGCCACGAGATGTCAGGCTGGGTCGAGACGGCGGGAGCCACCGGCCCCCCGGCGGGCACGCTGGTCGTCGTCGAGCCGCTGATCAGCTGCGGCGAGTGCAAGGCGTGCCGGGACGGGCTGACGCACGTGTGCAGCCGGCTCGGCCTGTACGGCATCGACGCACCCGGCGCGATGGCGCAGCTCGTCGCGCTCCCGCCCGAGGTGCTGCACGCGGTACCTGACGGCGTCGATCCCCGCACGGCGACGCTCGCCGAGCCGCTCGCGGTCGCGGTGCACGCCGTCGACCTGTCCGGCATGCAGGCCGGCGACACCGTCGCCGTCTACGGCGCCGGCCCGATCGGCGTGCTCACCGCGCTCGTCGCACGCCACGCCGGAGCAGCCCACGTGGTCGTCACCGAGCCGAGCGCCTGGCGCCGCGAGGTCGCCGCCGGGCTCGGGTTCACCGTCGTCGCACCGGACTCGACCATGGCCAGGACGCTCATCCCCCTCACCGGGGGCGAGGGCGCGGACACCACGTTCGACTCCGCCGCTCATCCCACGGTGGCCGCCGAGCTCGCCTCCACCACTCGCGTGCGGGGTCGCATCGTCATCGTCGGCGTCTACAAGCAGCCGACCCCGATCGACCTGCAAGCCGTCTGCTTCAAGGAGCAGTCGGTCGTCGGGGTGCGCGTCTACACCTCGGCGGACGTCACGCGTGCGATCGAGCTGATCGCCGACGGGCTGCTCGAGGGCTTCCCCACCCGGGCGTTCGCGCTCGACGACGTCGCCGCCGCGCTCGACGCCGCGGCGTCCGGCCAGGACTGCCTCAAGGTCCTGGTCACCCCCCTGCCAGGAAAGGCCGACTCATGAGCACGCCGTTCGATCTGCACGGCCGGACCGCCGCCGTCACCGGGGGCGGGCGCGGCCTCGGCCTCGGCATCTCGACCGCTCTCCTGGAGGCCGGCGCCGACGTCATCGTCTTCGGTCGCAGCGGGCTGCCCGGTGCCCTCACCGAGCGCGCCACGACGCTCGGCCGACGGGTGGAGTTCGTCGCCCTCGACCTGGCCGATGCGGACGCGCTTGCCACGACCGCGGCGCAGGTGCTCGCCGAGCACCGGGTGGACATCCTGGTCAACAACGCCGGCACGCAGGACCGCCACCCCGCGGTCGACTTCCCCCTCGACGCCTGGGACCGCGTCCTCGACGTGAACCTGCGGGCGGTGTTCCAGCTGTGCCAGCTGTTCGGCCGGCCGATGCTCGAGCGCGGTGAGGGGAAGATCGTCAACCTCGCGTCCCTGCTGAGCTTCCAGGGCGGCCTGACCGTGGCCGCCTACGCCGCGAGCAAGGGCGGCGTAGCCCAGCTCACCAAGGCTCTGTGCAACGAGTGGTCGAGCAAGGGCGTCAACGTCAACGCGATCGCGCCCGGGTACATGGCCACCGAGATGAACGCCGCGCTGCTCGCCGACCCGGCACGCCTGGAGCAGCTCTCGGCCCGCATCCCCGCCGGCCGCTGGGGTCAGCCGGAGGACATCGGCAACGTCGTCGTCTTCCTGGCCTCCGCGGCCTCCGCCTACGTGCACGGCCAGGTCCTCGCCGTCGACGGCGGCTGGATGGCCCGCTGAGCTCCCGCACTCCCCCGCTGCACACCACCGATGAATCGAGTCTCGCCATGGACGTCCTGACTGCCCTACGAACCGCGCGCCTGGTGCCGGTGGTCGTGCTCGACGACGCGGCCGACGCGGACGCGCTCGCCGGAGCCCTGGTCGCCGGCGGCCTGCCCGTCGCCGAGGTCACCTTCCGCACCGCTGCTGCCGAGGAGTCCATCCGGGTGATGGCCGGCCGCGGCGACATCCTCGTCGGTGCCGGCACCGTCCTGACCGTCGCCCAGGTCGACCTGGCCGTCGCGGCCGGCGCCCGCTACGTCGTCTCGCCCGGTCTGAGCCGCGCGGTCGTCGAGCGCTGCCAGGAGCTCGGAGTGCTCGCCCTCCCCGGCGCGGTCACCGCGACCGAGGTGCAGGCCGCGCTGGAGCTTGGGCTGACCACGGTCAAGTTCTTCCCGGCCGGCACCTCCGGCGGCGCTCCGGCGATCGCGGCGCTCGCGGCACCGTTCGGCCACGTCGGCTTCGTGCCGACGGGCGGCATCGGCCCGAAGAACCTCGTCGAGTACCTCGCGCTCCCGAACGTCGTCGCGGTGGGTGGGTCGTGGATGTGCCCGCGCACGCTCGTCGCCGGCGGGAGGTTCGACACCATCACCGCACTCACCGTCGACGCCATCGCGCTCGTGACGATGCAGACCAGGGAGCTCCAGAATGTCTGACCTGACCCTCCGCCCCGCCTCCGAGTGCCGCTACGACGCGGTGTCGCTCGGCGAGGTCATGCTCCGCCTCGATCCCGGTGAGGGCCGCATCCGCACGTCGCGGTCGTTCCAGGTGTGGGAGGGCGGCGGGGAGTACAACGTCGCGCGCGGCCTGCGACGGGCGTTCGGGCTGCGCACCGCGATCGTCACCGCGCTCGCGGACAACGAGGTCGGGCACCTGGTGGAGGACCTCGTCCTCACCGGCGGCCTGGACACCTCGTTCATCCAGTGGGTGCCCTACGACGGCATCGGGCGCGAGGTCCGCAACGGCCTCAACTTCACCGAGCGCGGCTTCGGGGTGCGCGGCGCCGTCGGCGTCTCCGACCGCGGCCACACCGCGGTCTCGCAGATGAAGCCCGGCGACGTGGACTGGGACCACCTGTTCGGCGAGCTCGGCGTCCGCTGGCTGCACACCGGCGGCATCTTCGCCGCGCTCAGCGACTCCGCCGCGCAGACCGTGATCGAGGCGGTCACCGCCGCGAAGAGGCACGGGACCGTCGTGTCCTACGACCTCAACTACCGACCGAGCCTGTGGAAGGCGATCGGCGGGCTGGCCAAGGCCCAGGAGGTCAACCGGAAGATCGCGCCGTACATCGACGTGATGATCGGCAACGAGGAGGACTTCACCGCGTCGCTCGGCTTCGAGGTCGAGGGCGGGGACGCGACCCTCTCCGAGCTCGAGGTGGACAAGTTCGCCGCCATGATCACCACCGCCGCGGCCGCCTACCCGAACTTCGCGGTCATCGGCACGACGATGCGCACCGTCCGGTCGGCCTCCGTCAACGACTGGGGCGCCCTCGCCTGGTCCCCGTCCACCGGTGTCGTGCAGGCCACGCACCGCGAGCGGCTCGAGATCCTCGACCGCGTGGGCGGCGGCGACTCCTTCGCGTCCGGCCTCATCTACGGCCTGCTCGACGGGCAGCCGCTGCAGACCGCCGTCGAGTACGGGGCCGCGCACGGGGCGCTCGCCATGACCACGCCCGGCGACACCACGATGGTCACCACGGCCGACGTGCTCAAGCTCGCCGGCGGCGGCGGCGCGCGCGTCGACCGCTAGCCGGCCACCCGCTCCACCGGGATCGCTCGCAGCAGGTCGCGGGTGTGCTCCGCCTCTTCGCGCAGTCCGGGACCGGTGCCCTGCGACACGGGGTGACGCACCACGTCCGAGCACGTGAGCGCCAGAGCTGTGGTGAAGCGACCGGGACGTCCGAGCTAGTGGTCGTCATGGCGACCAGATGCTCGGACGTCCTGCCTGAGGGTCAGCGACGCTTGCGGACCAGGACCAGGTCGTCGCGGTGCACCAGCTCGCGGTCGTACCCCGGGCCCAGCGCCTCGCGCAGCTCGGAGGTCGAGCGGCCCAGCAGCGGCGGGACCTCCTCGGCGTCGTACGAGACCAGCCCGCGCGCCACGAGGTGACCGTCCGGGCCGACGAGCTCGACGGGGTCGCCCGCCTCGAACGTCCCCTCGACGCCGGTCACGCCGGCGGGCAGCAGAGACGTCCCCCGCTCGAGCACCGCCCGGACCGCACCGGCGTCGAGGACCAGGCGTCCGCGGGTGCTGGCCGCGTGGGCGAGCCAGAGCCGACGGATCGAGGTGCGGCGACCGGTGGCGGTGAACCAGGTGCCGACGTCCTCACCGGCCAGCGCCTGGGCCGCCTGGGCGGCCGACGTGAGGACCACCGGCACGCCGGACTGGGTGGCGATCGCCACCGACTCCAGCTTGGTCACCATGCCCCCCGTGCCGACCGCGCTCCCCCGCGAGGCGACGTCGATGCCTTCGAGGTCCTCCGCGTGCACGACGGACGCGATGCGCCGGGACCCGTCGCGCGACGGCGGGCCGGTGTAGAGCGAGTCGACGTCGCTGAGCAGGACGAGCGCGTCCGCGTGCACCAGGTGCGAGACGAGGGCTGCGAGCCGGTCGTTGTCCCCGAACCGGATCTCGTCGGTGGCGACCGCGTCGTTCTCGTTGATGACGGGGACGATGCCGAGGTCGAGCAGCCGGGTGAGCGCGCGGTGCGCGTTGCGGTAGTGGACGCGCCGCACGGTGTCGTCGGCGGTCAGCAGCACCTGGCCGACCTGCAGCCCGTGGCGGGCGAACGCGGCCGTGTAGTGGGCGACCAGGAGCCCCTGCCCGACGGAGGCCGCCGCCTGCTGCGTCGCCAGGTCACGCGGGCGGGCTGCCAACCCGAGCGGGCCGAGCCCGGCGGCGATCGCGCCGGAGGACACCAGCACCACCTGGCCGCCGGCCGCGCGCCGTGCGGCGAGCACGTCGACCAGCGCGGTCAGCCGCTCGGGCGCGAGCCGGCCGTCGGGAGTGGTCAGCGACGACGAGCCGATCTTGACGACCACGCGGGACGCCGAGACCAGCTGCTGGCGGTCCTGCAGGGCGTCGACGGTCACGTTCGGCATTCTGCCGCGTGGCAGGTGCCGGTCACGCGAATATCCGGGTCCCGGACATCACTCCTTGGCCGCGTCGGTCCAGACACCGGCCTCGCGCTCGGTCCACAGCTCCTCGCGCGCCTCGGTCTTGGCGTCCATGCGCTCCTTGTACTCCTGGCGCTTCTCGCCACGCGTCGGCCGCGACCGGTCCTCGATGCGCAGGTCGACCCCGCGCGGACCGCCGAGAAACTCGGACCCGGTCATGAGCGTGGGCTCCCAGTCGAAGACGACCGCGTTGTGCTCGGGGCCGATCCGCACCTCGTCGCCGGCGACGGCGCCCGCGGCGAACAGCTTCTCCTCGACACCAAGCCGCGCAAGCCGGTCCGCCAGGTACCCGACGGCCTCGTCGTTGGTGAAGTCGGTCTGACGCACCCAGCGCTCGGGCTTCTCGCCCCGCACCCAGTAGTAGACGCCCTGGCCCTCGACCTCGCGGCGCGTCACCGTGAAGCCGGCGTCGTCCACCGCCTTCGGGCGCAGGACGACGCGGGTGTTCTCCGGCGCCGGCGCGTCACGACGGGCCTTGTCGACGATCTCCCCGAGGGCGTACGTCAGCAGACGCAGACCCTCGTGGCTGGCGGTCGAGACTTCGAAGACGCGGAACCCGCGGGCCTCCAGGTCGGGCTTGACCAGCTCGGCGAGCTCGCGCGCCTCGGGGACGTCGATCTTGTTGAGCACGACGATCTGCGGGCGCTCCAGCAGGGGCACACGACCGCCCTCGATGGACAGGTCGCCCGCGTACGTGCGCAGCTCGGCCTCGATGTCCTCCAGGTCCGACATCGGGTCCCGGTCGGGCTCGAGGGTCGCGCAGTCGAGCACGTGCACGATGACGGCGCAGCGCTCGATGTGGCGGAGGAACTCCAGGCCCAGCCCGCGTCCCTCGGACGCGCCCGGGATGAGCCCGGGGACGTCGGCGACCGTGTACCGCGCGCCCCCCGCCTGCACCACGCCCAAGTTCGGGACGAGCGTCGTGAAGGGGTAGTCGGCGATCTTGGGCCGGGCCGCGGAGATGGCGGCCACAAGGCTGGACTTCCCGGCGCTCGGGTACCCCACCAGGGCGACGTCCGCGATGGTCTTGAGCTCGAGCACGATGTCCTGCTCGGTACCCGGCTCGCCCAGCAGCGCGAAGCCAGGAGCCTTGCGGCGCTGCGAGGCGAGGGCGGCGTTGCCCAGACCTCCGCGGCCGCCGGACGCGGCGACGTACTGCGCGCCGACGCCGACCAGGTCCGCGAGGACCGTGCCGTCGGGCGACTTGACCACGGTGCCGTCGGGGACACCGAGCACCAGGTCGACGCCCGTCGAGCCGGAGCGGTGGTCGCCCATGCCCTGCGTGCCGGACGGCGCGTGCCGGTGCGGCGAGTGGTGGTAGTCGAGCAGCGTGGTGACCTGCGGGTCCACCTCGATGATCACCGAGCCGCCGTTGCCACCGTTGCCCCCGTCGGGGCCGGCGAGCGGCTTGAACTTCTCCCGGTGGATGGACGCACACCCGTGCCCACCGTCACCGCCGGTCGCATGCAGCACGACCCGGTCGACGAATGTCACCACGGCTGAACCTCCCTTGCCATTGCTACTTCTCGATACTCACACGCAGAAGGGGCGCACCGCACCGGTGCGCCCCTTCCACGAATGACCCGACGCGGACCGATGCCGCGTCGTCATGACCTGCTCAGACCTCGGCCGCCACCACGATGTCGATGACCTTGCGGCCACGGCGCGTCCCGAAGGTCACGGCGCCCGGGGCGAGGGCGAACAGCGTGTCGTCGCCGCCACGGCCCACGTTCACGCCGGGGTGGAAGTGCGTGCCGCGCTGGCGGACGATGATCTCGCCGGCCTTGACGACCTGGCCACCGAAGCGCTTGACGCCCAGACGCTGGGCGTTCGAGTCGCGACCGTTGCGCGAGGAGCTCGCGCCCTTCTTGTGTGCCATGACGTGCCTGCTTTCGTGCTCAGAGTGTGGGGGGCTGCGCGTGCCTGCGGCCGACCGGCCGACGGCGCGAGATCAGGAGATGCCGGTGACCTTGAGGCGGGTCAGCTTCTGGCGGTGACCCTGGCGCTTGCGGTAGCCGGTCTTGTTCTTGTACTTGAGGATGTCGATCTTGGGACCCTTCTCGTCCCGCACGACCTCCGCCGTCACCTTCACCTTGGCCAGGGCCTTGGCGTCGGTGGTGACCTTCTCGCCGTCGACGAGCAGCAGGGCGGTCAGCTCGATGGTCGACCCGGCCTGCGCGCCGAGGCGGTCGACGACGACGACGTCGCCCACAGCGACCTTCTCCTGGCGGCCGCCAGCCTTCACGATCGCGTACACCACGTTGCTGCTCATCTCTGCTCGTCGAACTGCTTGTCACATGCTCAGTCGAAATACTTGGTGCCCTGCCTGCGCCCGCGCACATCCCGCTGCCACCGGTGTTCACCGGTTCCCGTGGGGGTTCGCGTCGGCGCCGCGACGGCGGCACAMATGACCAGCGCGTACACGACGCGCCGACGTTCTAGGGTACGGACCGCACGGCGCAGGGTCAAACCTGACGGCTCTCCCCGCGTGCGACGTGACCGAACGCACGTCGTTGCGGGGCGCTCGTGCCGGCGAGACCGGCACGAGCACCGCCGTCAGTGCTCCTCGAGGCCGTCGCCGTCCCCGGGCTCGGACGCCTCGGCGTCATCGCCCTCGGACTCGTCGTCGGACTCGAACACGTCGGCCGGAACCGCCGTCAGCTCGAGGTCCGCGCCGTCGACCGGCTCGGTCGACTCCTCGGCCTGCACGCCCGCGAACTCGGCGAACACGTCGAGGCCGGGTGCGCTGGGCGCCTCGGGCTGCGCGACGACAGGCGCCTCGTCGTGGTCGTGGTCGTGCTCGTGCGCGTGCGCGGCCGCTGCGGCGATCGTCGCGAGCGTCGCCTTGACCGCCTCACGGGCCTCGGGCAGCACGGGCACACCCGCGTGCGGCACGTGCGCGACCGGCTCCTTGCTGGTGCCACCTCGCTTGCGACGCGACCGCTTGGCCTCGGCGTCGGCCGCGGCCGCGGGCTGCTGCTGCGCACCGGCGTCGGGACGCTGGTTGCTCTTCTCGATCGGCTCCTCGTGCACGATGAAGCCGCGCCCGTGGCAGTGCTCGCACGTCTCGCTGAACGCCTCCACCAGACCCTGACCGACGCGCTTGCGCGTCATCTGGACCAGGCCGAGCGAGGTGACCTCGGCGACCTGGTGCTTGGTCCGGTCGCGGCCGAGGCATTCCACCAGGCGGCGGAGCACGAGGTCACGGTTGGACTCGAGCACCATGTCGATGAAGTCGATGACGATGATGCCGCCGATGTCGCGCAGCCGGAGCTGGCGGACGATCTCCTCGGCGGCCTCGAGGTTGTTGCGCGTCACCGTCTCCTCGAGCGTGCCGCCCGAGCCGGTGAACTTGCCGGTGTTGACGTCGACCACCGTCATGGCCTCGGTGCGGTCGATCACCAGCGAGCCGCCCGAGGGCAGCCAGACCTTGCGGTCCATGCCCTTGGCCAGCTGCTCGTCGATGCGGTGCACCGCGAACACGTCGGTCTCGGACTCCCAGCGGGAGACCTTCTGCGCCAGGTCCGGGGCGAGCTCGTCGATGTACGACGAGATCGTCGACCAGGCGTCGGCGCCCTCGACCACGAGGGAGGAGAAGTCGTCGTTGAAGATGTCGCGGACCACACGGATGGCCATGTCCGGCTCACCCTGGAGCAGTGCCGGTGCCGAGGCGGTCTTCGACTTCTTCTCGATGGCCTCCCACTGGCTCTGCAGTCGGGCGATGTCGGCGCGCAGCTCGTCCTCGCTGGCCCCCTCGGCCGCGGTGCGCACGATGACGCCCGCGGAGTCCGGGACAATCTCGCGCAGGATCTTCTTGAGGCGGTTGCGCTCGGTGTCGGGCAGCTTGCGGCTGATGCCGGTCATGCCACCACCGGGCACGTACACGAGGTAGCGGCCGGCGAGCGTGACCTGCGAGGTCAGACGCGCGCCCTTGTGGCCGATCGGGTCCTTGGTGACCTGCACCAGCACCGGGTCACCGGACTTGAGGGCCTGCTCGATGCGTCGCGCCGAGCCTCCCTCGAGCCCCGCCGCGTCCCAGTTGACCTCGCCGGCGTAGAGCACGGCGTTGCGGCCCTTGCCGACGTCGACGAAGGCGGCCTCCATGCTCGGCAGCACGTTCTGCACGCGGCCGAGGTAGACGTTGCCGACCATCGAGGCCTGCGCCTGGTTGGACACGTAGTGCTCCACGAGCACGCCGTCCTCGAGCACAGCGATCTGGGTGCGGGCGTTCTTCTCGCGCACGATCATCGAGCGGTCGACGGACTCGCGGCGGGCCAGGAACTCCGACTCCGTGATGATCTGGCGGCGGCGGCCGGCATCGCGACCGTCCCGGCGGCGCTGGCGCTTGGCCTCGAGCCTCGTCGAGCCGCGCAGGGCGGTGACCTCGTCGCTGGGCACGCGGGTGCGGGCGGCGCGGGGCTCGTTCTGCTCGCCGGACTCGCCGCGGGACGACCCACGACGACGGCGACGGCGGCGACGGCTCGAGCCGCCGTCCTCGTCCGTGGCGTCGTCCGAGTCGGCCTCGGAGTCGGTCGTGGCAGCCTCGTCGGCGTCCTCGTCCGAGTCCTCGGAGTCGTCGGTGGACCCGGCGGAGTCAGGTCGGCTGCGCCGTCCACGGCCACCGCGACGACGACGGCGGCGCGGGGCGCCGGACTCGGCGGCCTCCGCCTCGTCGTCCTCCTCGAGCTCGGCCTGGTCGTCGCTCACGTCCTCGGCGGCCTCGTCGTCGGCCACGATCTCGTCCGGCACGGCCTCGACGACGTCGTCGACGACCTCGTCCTCGGTGCGTGCGGCGTCCGCGCCACGTCCACGACGCCCACGGCGGCGCGAGCCGCGCGACGACGCCGTGCCCTGCTCGACGGTCTCGGTCTCGGTCTCGGTCGCGTCGACGGGCTCGGGGGTCGCCTCGGCGGCCTCGGCCTCGGCGCGGCGGGCGGCCTCGGAGATCTCCTCCGGCGAGCCGGTGCCGGCCTGCGCGCGACGACGGCGCGGGCGCGCAGCGGCCGGGTCCGGCGCCTGGAACAGCAGGGCGGTGGTGGCGAAGCGACGGCCGGTGGAGGTGGAGCTGGTCGTGGCGTTGGCCGGCTCGCTCGACGGGGCGGTCGCAGCCAGCTCGGCGAGCACGTCGAGGGTCGGCGCCTGCTCGGCGTCCTCCTCCTCGGTCTCGGCCGGCTCGATCTCGGCGGGCACGGGCTCCGGGGCGGGCTCGGGCGCGGCTGCGGCGCGGGTGCCGGACCGGCGGCGACGCGGGGCCGCCTTGGGGGCAGGCTCCTCGGCCACCGGGGCGCTCTCTGGAGCGGTCTCCGGGGCGGTCTCCGGCTCGGCGACGGGCTCGGGCGTCTCGACGACGGGAGCCGGGGCGTCCTCGACGGGCGTCGCGACGACGGTGCGCGTGACCCGGCGGGACTTCTTCGCGGGGGCCGCGGCGGCAACCGGCTCAGCGGGGGGTGCCGGCTCCTCGGCAGGTGCTGCCGGGGCAGGCTGCTCGGCGACGGCCGGGACCGTGACGACTGCGTCGGCCGGGACGTCGGTGCTCGGGGCGGCGGTCACGCGGGTGGCGCGGCGTCGGCGCGGGGCTGCGGGCGGTGCCTCACCCCCGGCGGTCGTCGTCGCGTCTGCGGTGGGGGTGTTCTCGTCGGTCACGCGAAGTGCTCCTGGATACCGAGCAACGCCACCCACACTCGCGGCGGCACTCGGTCGGTCGGTCGTCGCACGCGTGCTGCGCGGCGACGGAAAGTCGGCGGTCGTGGCTGCTGCACCCGGTCGGCGCCATCGCCTGCGACGCCGGAGCCGTCGGTCCCGATCGGGGACCAGCGGGCGGCAGAGCGGCGGCTGGCACGCACGACATGCTGGTGCTGCGAGCTCAAGGGTCCCGGGGCGGTGTGGTCGTCCAAGGAGCCGTGGTCAGTATCGCACAGGGCATCTCGCACGGCGTCCCGATGGTGCCCGGCGCGCCCTCCGGTCTTTCTGACGGCCTGCCGTCTTCCGGGACCTTGGTCCCAGGGGCAGACTGGTCGTGGTCCTAGCGTTTCCCCAGGTCCGCACGTCAGGCCCGGTCACACCCCGGGCCCGGTGGGCACCCTCGGACCCGACCCGCCGTACCGCCTCGCACCCCCGGAGGGGCCCGTGGACACGCTCGACGTCGCTCGATGGCAGTTCGGCATCACGACCGTCTACCACTTCATCTTCGTCCCGCTCACCATCGGCCTCGCGCCGCTGGTCGCGATCATGCAGACCGCGTGGGTGCGGACCGGCAACGAGCGCTGGCTGCGGCTGACCAAGTTCTTCGGCAAGCTCCTGCTCATCAACTTCGCGATCGGTGTGGCCACCGGCATCGTGCAGGAGTTCCAGTTCGGGATGGCGTGGAGCGAGTACTCCCGGTTCGTCGGCGACGTCTTCGGCGCTCCGCTGGCCATGGAGGCGCTCGCCGCGTTCTTCGTCGAGTCGACGTTCCTCGGCCTGTGGATCTTCGGCTGGGACAAGCTGCCCAAGAAGATCCACCTTGCGTGCATCTGGGCCGTGGCGATCGCCACCAACCTCTCCGCCTTCTTCATCCTCGCGGCCAACTCCTGGATGCAGCACCCCGTCGGCTCGATCTACAACGAGACCACGGGCCGCGCCGAGATGGTCGACATCGGCGCCGTCCTGTCCAACCCCACGGTGCTCGCCGCGTTCCCGCACACCATCGCCGCGGCGTTCCTCACCGCCGGCACGTTCGTCGCCGGGATCGCCGCGTGGTGGATGGTCCGGCTGGTTCGCGCGGGACAGGCCGACAAGGCCCGCGACGTCTACCGGCCCGCGGTCGTCCTCGGAGTGATCGTCATGCTCGTGTCGGGCGTCGGCGTGGCGCTGTCGGGCGACTGGCAGGCCAAGCTCATGTTCGACCAGCAGCCCATGAAGATGTCGTCGGCGGAGGCGCTGTGCCAGACGACCGAGGGCGGCGCACCGTTCTCCATCCTGGCCATCGGCGACCTGAGCAACTCCTGCGAGGGCGTCAACCACGTCATCGAGATCCCCGGCCTCACGTCGTTCATGGCCACCGGCGACTTCAACGCTCCCCTGCCGGGCGTCGAGAACCTGCAGGCGCAGTACGAGGAGAAGTACGGGTTCACGGACGACGAGGGCAACCCGATCTCCTACCAGCCGAACCTGCTGATCACGTACTGGTCGTTCCGGCTGATGATCGGCTTCGGCCTCGGGTCCGCCGCGCTCGCCCTGGTCGCCCTGTGGGTGACGCGCAGGGGCCGCGTCAACGGGAACGCGTGGTTCGGCCGGCTCGGCATCGTCGCGCTGGTCACCCCGTTCCTGGCGTCGTCGTTCGGCTGGATCTTCACCGAGATGGGTCGCCAGCCGTGGGTCGTCGCGCCCAACCCGAACCCGAGCGGCGTGGACGGCGTGTGGCTGCTCACGGCGCGCGGGGTGTCGACCGTGACCAGCACGGGGACGATCCTCACCAGCCTGATCGCGTTCACCCTGCTCTACGGGGTGCTCGCCGTGTTCTGGTACCGCCTGATGCACCGCTACACGGTCGAGGGCGTCGCCGACACCGAGCACGACCCCAGCCCCGACAACCCCGACAACGACCCGGACGCAGCCGACCGTCCGCTGTCGTTCGCGTACTGAGCGGAGCCGACGACCATGGAGCTCACGACCGTCTGGTTCATCCTCATCGCCGTCCTGTGGACCGGCTACCTCGTGCTCGAGGGGTTCGACTTCGGCGTCGGCATGCTGCTCGGCCTGCTGTCCCGCGGTGACCGCGCCGCCAAGGACCGTGACCGCCGGGTCATGATCAACACCATCGGCCCCGTCTGGGACGGCAACGAGGTGTGGCTGCTGACCGCGGGCGGCGCCACGTTCGCGGCGTTCCCGGAGTGGTACGCCACGATGTTCTCCGGCTTCTACCTGCCCCTCCTGCTCATCCTGCTCGCGCTGATCGTGCGTGTGGTGTCGTTCGAGTGGCGCGGAAAGATCGACGACGACCGCTGGCGGTCGCTCGCGGACCGGAGCCTGATCGTCGGCTCGTGGGTGCCGGCCGTCCTCTGGGGCGTCGCGTTCGCCAACCTGGTCCGCGGCGTGGAGCTCGACGTCGACCACCAGTACGTGGGCGGGTTCTGGGCGCTGCTCAACCCGTTCGCCCTGCTCGGCGGCGCGACGACGGCCCTGATCTTCCTCACGCACGGTGCGGTGTTCCTCGCGCTCAAGTCGGACGGTGACGTCCGGGCGCGGGCCGGGGCGTTCGCCGCGCGGTCGTCGGTGCTGACGCTCGTCGTCGCCGGAGCCTGGGCCGTGTGGGCGCAGCTGGCGTACTCGGTGCCGTGGACGTGGGCCGCGGTCGTCGTCGCTGCCGGTGCGCTGGCCGTCCTGGTCGTCGCCACGCAGCGCCGCAAGGAGGGTCTGGCGTTCACCGCCTCGGCCGTCGCGATCGTGGCCGCGGTGGTCCTGATCTTCGGCTCGATGTACCCCGACGTGATGCCCGCGTTCGACCCCGCGAACTCGCTGACGGTCACCAACGCGTCCTCGACGAGCTACACGCTCACCGTCATGACGTGGGTGGCCGCGATCCTCACCCCGCTCGTCCTGCTCTACCAGGGCTGGACGTACTGGGTGTTCCGCAAGCGCATCTCCTCGCACCAGATCCCCGCCCACACCGGCCTCACGTTCGAGAAGGTCCCCGTGCTGAACAAGCCGTCCTCCGACCAGTGAGACCGCTCGACCCGCGCCTGCTGCGGCACGCCCGCGCGGCCCGCGGGTACGTCGCACTGACCGCCGCCCTCGGCGTGGTCACGGCGGCGCTGGTGGTCGCTCAGGCGCTGCTCCTGGCGCACACGCTCGGGAACGCGGTGACGGACGGCGCGACGCTCGCGGTGCTGGCCCCGACGATCGCCTGGCTGGCGGCCGTGGTGGTGGTCCGCGCCCTGGTCACCGCGCTGCAGGAGCGCTTCGCGCACCGGGCGGCCGCCCGCACCGTCGGCGAGCTGCGCGAGCAGGTCGTGGCGCACGCCGTCGCCCTCGGTCCGCGCTGGCTCGCGACCGGCGAGGGTCCGTCGGTGGTCACGCTGGCCACCCGGGGGCTCGACGCGCTCGAGCCCTACTTCGTGCGGTACCTGCCTCAGCTGGTCCTGGCCGCGACCGTGACGCCCGGGGTCCTGCTCGTCGTGCTCGGGCTGGACTGGGTCTCCGCGGCGATCCTCGTCGTCGTGCTTCCCCTGGTCCCGCTCTTCATGGTGCTCGTCGGCCGGCTCACCCAGGGACGCTCGGAGCAGGGCCTGGCCAGCATGCAGCGGCTCGGCGCCCAGGTGCTCGACCTGCTCGCGGGCCTGCCGACGCTGCGCGCGCACGGGCGCGAGCACGGTCCCGGCGCCCGCGTGCGGAGCCTCGGCGACGCGCACCGCCAGGCCACGATGGGGACCCTGCGCATCGCGTTCCTGTCCGGCATGGTCCTCGAGCTGCTCACCACGCTGTCCGTGGCACTGGTCGCGGTCGGCATCGGGCTGCGACTGGTGGAGGGCGACCTCGACCTGGTCACCGGCATCGCGGTGCTGGTCCTCGCGCCCGAGGTCTTCCTGCCGCTGCGCCAGGTGGGCGTCCAGTTCCACGCGGCGGCCGACGGGGTCGCGGCCGCGGGGCGGGCGTTCGAGGTGCTGGAGACCCCGGTCCCGCCGGCCGGGACGCAGACCGCCCCCGACCTGCGCAGCGCGACGCTGCGGCTCGACGGGGTCGGCGTCGCCGGCACGCCGCACGACCTCGACCTGGTGGTGCGGCCCGGCACCGTCGTGGCGCTGACGGGACCGAGCGGGGTCGGCAAGACGACCGCGCTGGAGGTCGCCCTCGGGCTGCTGCGACCCGACGCCGGCCGCGCCACGATCGACGGCGTGGACCTGGCGGACGTCGACCCGGCCACGCTGTGGGCGCAGGTCACGTGGCTCCCCCAGCGGCCCGTGCTCGAACCCGGGACGATCGCGCAGCTGGTGGGAGGCGACGAGGCCTCGCGTACGAGCGCGGCTGCGCTCACCGGCCTCGACGCCGTGCTCGCGGATCTGCCTCTCGGCTGGGCGACGCCGCTCGGCCGCGGTGGCGAGGGCCTCAGCCTCGGCCAGCGGCAGCGCGTCGCCCTCACCCGCACCCTGCTGTCGCCGACCCCGCTCGTCGTCCTCGACGAGCCCACCGCCCACCTGGACGCGGCCGGCGAGCAGGTGGTGCTCGACACCGTGCGGGCGCTGCGGGACGCGGGCCGGACCGTGCTGCTGGTGGCGCACCGGCTCTCGCTGGTCGCGGCCGCCGACGACGTCGTCCCGGTGCGCTCGAGCGCGGAGGTCCTCGCATGACGCGCGGGACGCTCCGACGGGCGATCCGGCTCCTGGACATCGATCCCCGGCGCCTCGCTCTCGCACTGCTGCTGGGGACGCTCGCGCTCGGGTGCGGGGTCGCGCTGGCCGCCGTGTCCGCCTGGTTGATCGCGCGCGCCTCGCAGATGCCGCCCGTCCTCCAGCTGTCGGTGGCCACCGTGGCGGTCCGGGCGTTCGGCATCGGGCGCGGGGTGCTGCGGTACCTCGAGCGCCTGGTGTCCCACGACCTCGCCCTGCGCGGCATGACCGAGCTGCGCACCACGCTGTACCAGCGCCTCGCGGTGGCCCGGCCCGACACCCTGCTGCGGCTGCGGCGCGGTGACCTGCTGGCTCGCGTCGGTGCGGACGTCGACACGGTCGGCGACGTCGTCGTCCGCGGCCTGCTCCCGGCCGGGGTGGCCACGCTGCTCGGTGCGGGCACCGTCCTCGCGATGTGCGCGTTCTGGCCGCCCGCCGGGCTGGCGCTCGCCGGCTGTCTCCTGCTCGCCGGGGTCGCGGCGCCCCTGATCGCGGCACGCGCCGCACGCACCACCGAGGACCTCGCGCTGCAGAGCCGCGCGGACATGACCGCCACCGCGCTGGGCCTGCTCGACGACACGGGTCCGCTGCGGGTCGCCGGGCGCGCGGCCGACGAGCTCGCCGCCATGCGGGAGGCCGACCGCCGGCTCGCCGCGGCGACCGATGCGGGTGCCGGTGCGGCCGCGGTCGCCGCGGGGCTCGGCCAGCTCGCCGTCGGCATCGCCGTGCTCGTGGCGCTGGTCACCGGCGTGCCGGCGGTCGGCGCCGGGCTCCTGACCCCTGTGGAGCTCGCCGTCGTCGTCCTGACGCCCCTCGCGGCGTTCGAGGCGACGTCGCTGCTGCCCGCCGCAGCGATCCAGGTCCAGCGGTCGCGCGCGGCTGCCGCCCGGATCCTCGCCCTGCTCGACGCGCCGACGGACCCCGTCCCGACCGACCGTGGCACCGCCGGTCCTCCGCTGGTCGCCGCCGGCGTCGCCGCGGGCTGGCCGGGCGCGCCCACCGTGCTCGAGGGTCTCGACCTGGACCTGCGCGCGGGCCGGTCGGTGGCGATCGTGGGACCGTCCGGCACCGGAAAGACGACCACCCTGCTCACCCTCGCCGGGCTGCTCCCCCGGCGCGGCGGATCGCTCGCGCTCGGCGGGCACGACGTCGACCACCTCGCCCGCGACACCGTCGTCGGCGCCGTGGTGGTCGGCACGGAGGACGCGCACGTGTTCGGCACCACCGTGCTCGAGAACCTGCGGGTCGCCCGCGGCGACGTCACCGAGGCGGAGGCGGTCGCCGTCCTGGCGCGCGTAGGGCTCGGCGACTGGCTCGCCGGGCTGCCGGACGGGCTGGACACGCTGCTCGGCCCGGACGCGCGCACGGTGTCCGGTGGCGAGCGCCGCCGGCTGCTCGTCGCCCGCGCACTGCTCTCGCCGGCCGAGCTGCTGCTCGTTGACGAGCCCGCCGAGCACCTCGACCCGGACCGCGCGGACGCCCTGGTCACCGACCTGCTGGGCGACCCTCGCGGGGTCGTCGTCGTCACGCACCGACTCACCCCGCTCGGCGCCGCGGACGAGGTCCTCTGGCTCGAGGGCGGACGGGTCCGGGCGCGCGGGACGCACGACGACCTGGTCGCGTCGGCGCGCGGCTACCGTGAGCTGCTGGACCGCGAACGCGCGGACGACGAGACGGGGGCCGAGCGTGCGCGATGAGACAGCCGGCCACCGGCTCACCGAGGTGCCGGACTCGGCCCTCCCGCTGACCGGCGACGGACTGACCGACCTGCTCGGCGCCATCCTCGCGGTCGCCAGCGAGCTGGAGCTGGCCACCGTGCTGGAGCGGTTCGTACAGGTCAGTGCCGAGCTCACCGGCGCGCGGTACGGCGCCCTCAACGTGCTCGACGGGCACGGCACCTCGACCACCTTCGTGTTCACGGGCGTCCCGACCGCCGTCGCGGGTGCTCTGCGGACGGCACCCCACGCCCAGGGCGTCCTCGGCCAGATCCCGGAGACGGGCGTGCTGCGTCTGGACGACCTGCGCGAGCACCCGGCATTCCGCGGGTTCCCGCGCGAGCACCCGCCGATGGGCTCCTTCCTCGGCGCCTCCGTGCGCGTCGGCCCCCGCGTGTTCGGCCAGCTCTACCTGTCCGAGAAGGCCGGCGGCTTCACCCAGGCCGACGAGGACGTCGTGGTCGCCCTCGCCGCCGCCGCAGGGGTGGCCGTCGCGAACGCGCAGCTGTACGCCGAGGCCGAGCGGCGCGAGCACTGGCTGCGCGCCGGGCAGGACATCACGACCATGCTCCTGGAGGGCATCGACGAGGAGGAGGCGCTCGACCACATCGCGGCCACCGCCCTCGAGCTCGCCGGCGCAGACACCGCCGCGCTGGCCCTGCCCGGCGTCGGCGGGGAGCTGCTCATCGAGCTGGCCGTGGGGTACGAGAGCGAGCGCATCCTCGGCGCCCGGATGCCGATGGGCGGACGCGCCTGGACGGTGATGACCGAGGGCAAGGGCCTGCTCACCCCCTCACTGTCGGCGGCCCGCACTGTCGCGGTGCCCGTGATGCGCTCGTTCGGACCCGCGCTGTACGCACCGCTGCGGTCCTCGGGGCAGGACATGGGTGTGCTCATCCTCCTGCGCAAGATCGGCGCCACCCCGTTCGACGTGAGCGACCTGGCGACCGCCGAGTCGTTCGCCGCGCAGGCCGCCCTGGCCTACGTGCTGGCGGGTGCGCGTCACGCCCAGGACCTGGCCTCGCTGCTCGACGAGCGCGAGCGGATCGCCCGCGACCTGCACGACCTCGCCATCCAGCAGCTGTTCGCCACCGGCATGCAGCTGGAGACCGTGCGGCGACGAGCCGCGCGCGGCGTGGACGCGACCGAGCTCACCGGCATCGTCGACGACGCCCTCGACAACGTGGACGCCTCGGTGCGCCAGATCCGGCAGATCGTGCACGAGCTCCACGACCCCGACGCCGCCTCCGGGCTCGTTGAGCGGCTGCGCCGGGAGGCGTCCCTCGCGCGCACCGGGCTCGGCTTCGCGCCCTCGTTCGTCGTCAGCCTGGACGGCGAGGCGCTCGTCGACGGTGGCGTCGAGGAGGACCAGTTCGACGAGCGGGTGGGTCAGGCGCTGGCGTCGGACGTGGTGGCGGTCGTCCGCGAGGGGCTGGCGAACGCCGCGCGGCACGCGCACGCGTCGTCGGTCATCGTGCGCGTGACCGTGCACGGGGCCGGGCCGCTCGGGTTCGTGCTGGTGGAGGTGCAGGACGACGGTGTCGGTCTGCCGGCGCGCCGCGACCGGAGCTCCGGCACCGGCAACCTCGTCTCGCGCGCGCGGCAGCATCGCGGGACGTTCAGCCTCGGCACCCCGCCGGACGGACGCGGCACGCTGCTGACGTGGGAGGCCCCGCTCGGCTGAGCGGCTGCCCGCGCGTCAGTGACCGGGCTCGGCCCGCCAGCCGGCGTGCTTGCGCGACGCGACCCATGCCGCCACCTGCGTCCGGCGCTGCAGCCCCATCTTGGCCAGCAGCGACGTGATGTGGTTCTTGACGGTCTTCTCCACGACGCCGAGGCGCTCGGCGATCTCCCGGTTGGACAGGCCCTCGCCGATGAGGTCGATCACGCGCAGCTCGCTGGGGGTCAGGCTCTCGGTCGGGTCGTCGTGCCCGGCCTTGCGACGGGTGACCGTCCGCTCGTCGAGCAGGATCCGGCCGGCCGCGACCGCGCGGATGACGTCGGTGATCTCCGCACCGCGCACGGACTTGAGCAGATAGGCGGCCGCACCGGCGTCCAGCGCGGCCGCGAGGGCGTCGTCGTCGTCGAACGACGTCAGCACGATCGCGCGCGCGGACGGGAGCTGCTCGCGCAGCGCGCTCAGCAGCTCGATGCCCGTGCCGTCCGGCAGCTGGAGGTCCACGAGGAGGACCTGCGGACGCACCAGAGCGGCCCGCCGCACGCCGTCGGCCACCGATCCGGCCTCGGCGACGACGGACATCCCGTCGGCCCGGTCGACGACCTCGGCGATCCCTCGCCGGACCACCTCGTGGTCGTCGACGATCATCACCGTGATGGGACCTGCGGAGGCGCTGATGTGGGGCACGGTGGCATCGTAACGAGGGTGACCACCTTGCTGCTGCCGACCACGCTGTCCGACGAGCCGACCGTGCCGTCCGATGTCCGAATTGTCCGGTACGACGTGGGTGAACCTGTGCCCGACGGGGCCCTCGATGCCGACTCTCTCGTGCTCTGGGGCAACGGGCACGAGCAGATGTCCGACGCCGCCCGCCGCCTGACCCGGCTGCGCTGGGTGCAGACGCTCGCCGCCGGCCCTGACGCCACGCTCGCCGCGGGGTTCGCGGACGACGTCGTCATCACCTCCGGGCGCGGCCTGCACGACGGTCCGGTGGCCGAGCACACGCTCGCCCTGCTGCTGGCCGCGGCCCGCCGCCTCCCCGAGCTGGTCCGCGCGCAGGACGAGCACCGCTGGGCCGGCGAGCTCGGCGGCATGCAGGACTCCCGGCCGGGGCAGGCGTTCCGGACGCTCGACGGCGCCCGCGTGCTGATCTGGGGCTTCGGGTCGATCGCCGCCCGGCTGGCGCCCCTGCTGGCCGCGCTGGGCGCCACGGTCACCGGCGTGGCCACGGCAGCCGGCGACCGCCACGGCTTCCGGGTGATCTCGGCCTTCGACCTGCCGGACGAGCTGCCCCTGACCGACGTGCTGGTCTCGCTCCTGCCCGCCACCCCGCAGACGCAGCATGCGGTGAACGCCGACGTGCTGTCGCTGCTGCCGTCGCACGCATGGGTGGTCAACGTCGGCCGGGGCGCGACCCTGGATGAGACGGCGCTGCTGGACGCGGTGCAGGCCGGCCGGCTGGCTGGCGCGGCGCTGGACGTGTTCGAGACCGAGCCGCTGCCCGCCGACTCCCCGCTCTGGGACGAGCCCCGCGTGCTGATC
Organism: Cellulomonas sp. P1_G12_2; assembly: GCF_056405535.1. Lineage (NCBI taxonomy): Bacteria > Bacillati > Actinomycetota > Actinomycetes > Micrococcales > Cellulomonadaceae > Cellulomonas > Cellulomonas sp. P1_G12_2. Next base: position 28,628 of record NZ_JBFUBX010000010.1, read on the forward strand.
AGCCCGCACGCCGCGGGCGGGCGGCCCGTCGGTGCAGGCGAGCTGATCGCGGAGAACCTCTCCGCGTACCTGTCCGGCGGCAGGCTCCGCAACGTGGTGCAGCGCTAGAAGCGACCCCGTCGCGGGCGCGGCTGGCAGTGCGGGCAGCTGTAGGACGACCGGTTCATGAACTCGTCGCGGCGCACCGGGGTGCCGCAGCGGGGGCACGGGCGACCCTCCTGCCCGTACACGGCGAGCGAGCGGTCGAAGTAGCCCGAGGCACCGTTCACGTTCACGTAGAGCGCGTCGAAGCTGGTCCCGCCCTGGGCGAGCGCCTCGGTCATCACCGCAGCCGCACCCTCCAGCGCCCGGACCACCTCGACGCGGCGCAGGGTCTCGGTCGGGCGCGCGTAGTGCAGCTGCGCGCGCCATAGCCCCTCGTCGGCGTAGATGTTCCCGATGCCCGAGACGAGGGTCTGGTCCAGCAGCGCCCGCTTGAGGCCGGTCTTGCGCCGACGGACCGCCGCGACCAGTGCGTCGTGGTCGAGTGCGGGATCCAGCAGGTCGCGGGCGATGTGCGCGACCGGTTCCGGCAGGACCGGCAGTGGCGAGCCGAGCCCGCCGGGCGAGCCGTCGGGCGTCGGCACCAGGTCGGGGACGCTCAGGTGGCCGAACGTGCGCTGGTCGACGAAGTCCAGGGCGGACCCGTCGTCGAGGTCCAGCCGCACCCGAAGGTGAGGGTGCTCGACGCGGCCGACGCCCGGCTCGCGCACCAGCAGCTGCCCGCTCATGCCCAGGTGCGCCAGGAGGGCGTCGTCCCCGTCGTCCAGCAGGAGCCAGAGGAACTTGCCGCGCCGGACGGCCGCATCGAGCCGGCGCCCCCGCAGCCGGCCGGCGAAGTCGAGGGGGCCGTCGACGTGCCGCCGGACGCTGTAGTCGCGGCGCACCTCGACAGCCGTGACCGTGCGACCGAGCACGTGCCGCGCGAGCCCGTCCCGGACGGTCTCGACCTCGGGCAGCTCCGGCACGTCAGGGCAGCGGCAGCGCGGCGAGCACCCGGTAGGCGTCCGCGGCTGCGTCCTGCTCGGCGAGCTTCTTGGCCGGTCCCACCCCGACCCCCCGCGGCTGGCCCGCCACGACCGCGCGTGCGGTGAACGTCCGGGAGTGGTCCGGACCCTCGCCGGTCACCTCGTAGCTGGGCGCACCGAGCCCCAGGGCGGCGGACAGCTCCTGCAGCGAGGTCTTCCAGTCGAGGCCGGCACCGAGCCCCGCAGCAGCCTCGAGAGACGGGCCGACCAGCCGCTCGACGAGGGTGCGCGCCGTCTCCACGCCGTGGCTGAGGTAGACCGCACCGAACACCGCCTCGAGCGTGTCCGACAGGATCGAGTCCTTGTCCGGCCCGCCCGTGGACAGCTCGCCCTTGCCCAGGAGCACGTAGCTGCCCAGGTCGAGGTCCCGCGCGACGACCGCGAGGGCCCGCTGGGACACCGTGGCGGCCCGCATCTTCGCGAGGGCGCCCTCCGGGAGGTCGGGGTGGGCACGGTAGAGCCGCTCGGTGACCACGAGCCCGAGCACCGCGTCCCCGAGGAACTCGAGGCGCTCGTTGGTGGGGATCCCCCCGGCCTCGTGCGCGAAGGAGCGATGGGTCAGGGCAAGCACGAGAAGCTCGGGGTCCAGGTGGACCCCGAGCTTCTCGAGAAGTTCTGCCGCGGCACTCACGCCGGTCCTCCGGTCATCGAATGCTCCACGGCGGACGAGCTGGGCTCAAGGAGCCGCAAGCTCAGCCTCAGCGGACCTCGAACTCGGTCCGCACTGCCTCGGCGTAGGCACGGTCCTTGTAGATACCGCACGACGGGCAGGCCGTGTGCGGCATCTTGTTGGCCTTGCACTGCGGGCAGGTGTGGAGCGTCGTGGCAGTGGTCTTCCACTGCGACCGACGCGCACGGGTGTTGCTGCGCGACATCTTGCGCTTCGGAACAGCCACGGCTAGCTCTCTTTCGTCTCGTCGTTCGAGCCCACGAGGCCGCCCAGAGCGGCCCAGCGAGGATCAAGCGTCTCATGCGAGTGGTCAGGGTCGTCCGCCAGTCGCGCTCCACACTCGGAGCACAGGCCGGGGCAGTCGGGACGGCACAGCGGCTGGAACGGCAGAGCCGGCACGACCGTGTCCCGCAGCGCAGGCTCGAGGTCGACCAGGTCGCCCTCCAGCTCGCGCACGTCCTCCTCGTCGTCGCCGTCCTCGACCGCGACCGCCGCGCGCTCGGGGTACACGTACAGCTCCGTGAGCGAGACGTCGACATCCTCGACGACCTCACCCAGGCAGCGCACGCACTCCCCGATCGCCCGACCACGGACGGATCCGGTGACCAGGACCCCCTCCATGACTGCCTCGAGCCGCAGATCCAGCTCGACGTCAGCCCCGGTGGGGATGCCGATCACATCCGTCCCGAGATCTTCCGGGGCACCCACGGTGCGCTGCACGGTCCTCGTCGATCCCGGACGTCGACCGAGCTCGTGCGAATCGAGCACGAAGGGCGAACGGGGATCGAGGTGAACAGGGCGCGGCACGGCCAGGGTCCCCTCGTTGATCTCGGTACGGCCATGAGCGGCAGAACCAACGGATCACTCTACGGCACAGGTCAGGGGCCGCCCAAATCCTCCGCGAGTGGCGCAGGTCTCACATCTCGACCGGCTCAGCCCTCGTCGACGCCGAGTCGTCCCGCCAGCTTGGCCCGGCCGGCCTGCACCTGGCTCAGCACCTTGCCCAGGTCGATCTCGAAGTCCGCCAGCCGGCGGTCGCAGTAGTCGTCGGCCTCCCGCTGCAGGCGCTCCGCGGTCTCCTCCGCGTCGGCGACCACCTGCGCCGCGCGCTCCCGCGCCGCGACGACGACGGCCTCCTGGTCGACGAGTGCCTCCGCCTGCGCGCGTGCCTGCGCCAGCAGGGCGTCCGTGTCCGCCTGCGCGACCGACCGGGCGGCGTCGGCGTCGGCGAGCACCTCGTCGGCGCGCGAGAGCTGGCTGGGCAGCACGTCGCGCGCCTGGTCCACGAGGTCGAGCAGCTCGGCGCGGTTCACCAGCACCGAGGACGACATCGGCATCGCCCGCGCGTTAGTGACCGCCGAGGCGATCGCGTCCAGCACCCCGGTCAGGCCCTCGGGCCGAGTCGTCGGATCCTCGTCGGTCATCCTGCGTCCCCTCCTCGAAGTGCTGCACGTACCGCGTGGGCGACCGGCCCGGGCACGAGGTCGTCGATCGGCCCGCCGTACCGTGCCACGTCCTTGACCAGCGACGACGCGATGTGGGCCAGGGCCTGGTCACCGACGACGAACACCGTCTCCACACCCGACAGGTGCCGGTTCATGAGTGCCATCGGCAGCTCGGCGTCGAAGTCGGCGCCACCGCGCAGGCCCTTGACCACCGCGACCGCACCCACCGTACGGACGAAGTCGGCCAGCAGCCCGTCGACAGCCTCGACCCGCACGCCGTCCACGTCCGAGAACACGTCGCGCGCGAGGGCGACGCGCTGCTCGACGGGCAGCAACGAGGACTTCGTGGAGTTGCGGGCGACGCCGACGACGACCTCGTCGAACATCGACCGGGCTCGTCGGATCACGTCGACGTGACCGAGCGTGAGGGGGTCGAACGACCCGGGGCAGACGGCAGTGGTCACCTCGTCAGGGTAGGCCAGCGACCGCGTCCGGCCACGGGAACGCGGCCGGGGCGCACGGGGTCAGGGCTGAACGCTCTCCGCGAGCTCGGCGAACCACATGACCGTGTCGCCGTACGCGCGGCGGTCGAACCGGAGCAGAGTCGGGGGCCACGCGGGCTCCGGGGTGCGCGACGCCCGCTCGACGACGACGACCCCGTTGCCGGACAGCGCCGCCCCCACCCCGGCCAGCACGCCCCCCAGGTCGGCCTCTGCCAGGTCGTACGGCGGGTCGAGGAGCACCAGGTCCCACGGCGCCGTCGGTGCCCGCAGCGCGAACCGCTCGGCCTTCTCCGTGAGCACCTGCACCGTTCCCGCGAGCCCGAGGGTCGTCACGTTGCGGCGGCACACCTCGGCGGCGTCCCGGGCGGCCTCGACCAGGGTCACGTGCGCGGCGCCGCGGCTGGCGGCCTCGATCCCGAGCGCGCCGGAGCCCGCGTACAGGTCGAGCACGCGCGCTCCGTCGACGACGTCGAGGTGCTCGAGCCGCGAGAAGAGGGCCTCCCGCACGCGCTCGCTCGTGGGTCGAGTCCCCGTGCGCGGGACCTGGAGCACGCGGCCGCCGACCGACCCCGCGACGATCCGGGTCACCGACGCGCTCCCGCCCGCTCCTGCTCCTGGGCGTCCATCAGGGTCTCCATGAGCGACCGCGTGCGGATCGACGAGGCGACCGCCACGGCGATGAGCGACAGGATGATCTGCGCGTAGAGCAGGATCGGGTTCACGGTGCGGAGCAGCACCCCGATCCAGACCGGGAGCAGGCAGAGCACGACGAGGTCCGGGCCGCGCGCGAGGACGGTGGCGACGCCCGTCGGCAGCGCACCCATCGGGGTCGACACGAGGGCACCTCCCCAGTCGGGTGCGGGCCGGTACGAGGCACGGACGGCCGCCGCCGCCCACACCGGGGTCGACGCCAGCCCGAGCGCGATCCAGCCGGGGACGTCGGAGGCCCACCGGCCCACCGCGGCGAACGCGACGACGGACCACAGGGCCATCGCGGCGGCGGGCACGACCATGCGCAGCCGACGGACCGTCTTGGCGTCGATGGGCAGCAGCCGGTCGAGGATGGGCGCCATCTCGGCACGCCGGGCGCCCTCGCCGGTCGCACTCATCGCCACCGAACCCGCGACGAGCAGGGCCAGCAGGACCCCGATCGAGCTGGCGAGCTGCGGGACGGTGCTCACGAGCACGGGGACGAGCGCCGCAACGACGAGCTGCACCAGGTGCCGGGCCGACCGACGCAGAACTACGACATCGGCGGTGATCAGCGCGGACACCGGCCCTCGTGCGGTACGGAGCCGGGAGACCCACCGCCGCACCGGCGCGGCGGCACCGTCCGTCAGCGCGCGACCGAGCTCGCGCGAGTCCATCGACACGACCGCGCCCACCGCCTGGGTGGCCACCGAGCCGCTCTCGCGCAGGCTCCGCGCGGGCATCCGCCCGAGCCGCCTGTCGACCACCACCGCGAGCGCCGTGACGACCGGGACGAGCGCGGCGACCAACCACCACGGAGCCCCCGGCACCTCGTCCACCGACCAGCCGACGCGCGCGAGGACGACCGCCGCGACGGGGGCGAGGAAGAGCAGCACGTCACCGGCCAGCGCGATCGACCGTCGGGAGACGCTCGCGGACTGTCCCACGGCCGCGACCAGCACGATCCCGGCTGCGACCAGGGCCGCGGTCGCCGCGACCCGCACGACGCGCAGTCCGGGGTCCGCGAGCAGGCCGGCGTCCAGGAGTGCGACGAGCACCGCACCGACGAATCCCGCGAGCAGCGGCAGCCGGCGCGCCGCGGGGCGCAGCAGCCCACGGCGGTCGACGGGGAGACCGAGCCACCAGGCCGCCTCCGCTCCCCCGGCACCGACTGGGCCCAGCCGGCCGGCGAGCGACAGGAGCGCCCCCGCGAGGGCCACGATGATGACGACGACGAGCGTGGCCAGGCTCAGCGAGAGCGGCGCCTCCACCTCCGGCGACGGCGGCAGCGACGCGCGCATCGCCTGCGCGAAGCCGAGGGCGATGCCGACGCTGATGGCGATGCTGATCACGGCGTAGTAGACGCTGGACAGCAGGTCGCCGATGTTCGCGCCGCCGCGGGCGTTCGCCGCCTGGGCGGTGAACCGCCGGATGCTCTTCGCGGACGGGACGTCGCCGAGCTCGAACGGCTGGACCGCGGGCTCGTCGTCGTGGGTGCCGACGGCCTCGGTCACGGGTTCTCCCGCGCGATGAGGTCGGCAGCCTGGTCCGTGGGCAGGACGCGGGTCACGTCGTCGGCCACGTGCACGGCGCGGTCGGCGACCGCGCGGAGCAGGTCCGGGTCGTGCGTGGCCAGCAGGACGGCGCCGCCCGACTGCTTCTCCGCGACGATCCGTGCGGCGAGCCGGTCGCGCATCGCCCGGTCGAGCCGCTGCTCGGGCTCGTCGAGGACCAGGAGCGACCGCGGGCGGACGAACCCCGCGGCGAGCAGCAGCCGGCGCCGCTGCCCAGAGGACAGGGCCACGGGCAGCGACTTGGCGTGGTCGGTCAGGCCGAACTCGGCGAGCAGCCCCGCGACGACGTCCTGCGCACCGTGCACCCCGTGCCCGCGGGCGGTCAGGTACAGGTGCTCCGAGACCGTGAGCGCCGGGAAGTACGCGTCGTCGTCGAGGACGCTGGCTACCTTGGTGCGGAACCCGACGTCCCGCTCGTCGACCGGTCCGCCGAACACCTGCAGCGACCCGCCCGACGGCTCGAGCAGACCGATCACGGCGCGCAGCACGGTGGACTTCCCCGAACCGTTGGCGCCGACGAGGGCGACGACCTTGCCGGGCGCCAGCGTGAACGTCACGGGTGCGCACACGGGCGCCCCGCCGTAGCCGACGAGCAGGTCCTGGGCGCGGATGACGGGCTTCGACACGTGCGCCAGGGTATCCGCCGGACGCCCCGGCTCCCGACGCTCAGCTCTGACCCAGGAACTCCTTGCGCCCGTCGGCCAGCTGCAGGTCGATCGCCGCACGCAGCGCGGGCCAGGCCCCGAGCTCGGGATCGGCCTCGACCAGCGCGCGGGCGTCGTCGCGCGCCCGGTCGATCACCGCTCCGTCGCTCACGATCCGCAGGAACCGGAGCGTGCCCCGGCGCCCGGACTGCGCCGAGCCGAGGACGTCCCCCTCCTTGCGCAGCTCGAGGTCCACGCGCGCGAGCTCGAACCCGTCGGTCGTCGCGGCCAGCGCGCCCAGGCGTTGCGCGGCGACGGTGCCCTCGGGGGCGTCGGCGACGAGGAGGCAGAGCCCGGGCGCGCTCCCCCGGCCCACGCGGCCGCGCAGCTGGTGCAGCTGGGAGAGCCCGAAGACGTGTGCGTCGAGGATCACCATCACCGTGGCGGCGGGCACGTCCACGCCGACCTCGATGACCGTCGTGGACACCAGCACCGGCGTGCGGCCGGAGGAGAAGTCGGCGATCGCCCGGTCCTTCTCGTCGCTGGTCATGCGCCCGTGCAGGAGGCCGACCTCGACACCGCCCAGCCGCGGGTCGTTGCGCAGGGTGTCGACGACCTCCAGCACGGCGCGCAGTGGCCGCTTCGGGGCACGTCCTTCGGCGGCCTGGGCCTCGCGGACGGTCGTCGGCTCGTCGAGGATCAGGTCCGCACCGTCGGTCTCCCGCGGCCCGGCGGCGGCGCCGTCGTCGTCCGCGTCGATCCGCGCGCACACGACGAAGGCGCGTCCCCCGCGCTCCACCTCCTCGCGCACCCGGCTCCACGTCCGGTCCATCCACGCTCGGTTGTCCGCGGGCACGACGTGCGTGGTCACCCCGCTGCGCCCGGCGGGGACGTGCCGCAGCTCCGAGATCTCCAGCTCGCCGAACACGGTCATGGCCACCGTGCGCGGGATCGGCGTGGCGGTGGTCACCAGCAGGTGCGGGGCGTTCGCGGCCTTGGCCGTCAGCCGCCCCCGCTGCTCGACGCCGAACTTGTGCTGCTCGTCGATGACGACGAGCCCCAGGTCGGCGAACTGCACGGGGTCCGACAGCAGGGCGTGCGTGCCGACGACGATCCCCGCCTGTCCGCTCGCCGCCTCGAGCAGGTTGCTGCGCCGCTCGGCGGCGTTCTGGGCGCCGGTCAGCAGAGCCACGCGCGTACCGATCTCCGAGCCGCCCAGCAGCCCGCCCTCCGCCAGGTCGCCCAGCAGCGCGCGCAGCGTCCGGACGTGCTGCGCCGCGAGCACCGACGTGGGGGCGAGCAGTGCGGCCTGACCGCCCGCGTCGACCACCTGGAGCATCGCGCGCAGCGCCACGACCGTCTTGCCCGAGCCGACCTCGCCCTGCAGCAGCCGCTGCATCGGGTGCGGGCGGGCGAGGTCCTCGGTGATCTGCTCGCCCGCCGCGACCTGGCCCTCGGTGAGGGTGAACGGCAGACGGGCGTCGAAGGCGTCCAGCAGCCCGCCGGAGCGCGCCAGGCGTGCCGTCGACTCCTCACGCTGCGCGTGCGCCCGCCGACGGGCCAGCTCGGCCTGCAGCACGAAGGCCTCCTCGTAGCGCAGCCGCGCCTGCCCCTTGCGCCAGTCCTCCTCGGTCTGCGGGACGTGGACGGCGCGCAGGGCGCTCCAGCGCGACGCGAGATGCCGTTCGGTGCGCACCTGGTCCGGCACCGGGTCGGGGACGTCCGCCTCCGTGAGCCGGTCGAGCTCCTTGCGCACCGCGGCGCGGATCTTGTCCGACTCCAGCCCCGCGGTCGCCGGGTAGATCGGGATCGGCCACTCGGCCTCCTCGAGGGCGACCGCCTCGTCGACCTCGTGGCCGAAGATCGCATAGGTCGGGTTGGCCAGCTGGAGCCGGCCGTTGAACACGTTGATCTGGCCGGAGAACAGCCCGAGCGATCCGGGCACGAGGCGCTTGAGGTGGAACTCCGCCATCGAGCGGTGCGGCATGAAGATCACCAGGTCGAGCGTGCGGGTGCCGTCGGTGACCTTGGCCTCGACGCGCGGCTTGCCCGTCTTCTGCGCGAGCTTGATCTCGGCGCCCCGCACCTGGGCGACGAGCGACACGTTGTGCCCCACCGCGAGGCTCGCGATGTCGGTGACCTCGCGCGAGTCCGCGTAGCGCCAGGGGTAGTGGGAGAGCAGGTCGCCGACCGTCTCGATGCCGAGCGCGGCGTACTTCTTCTGCTCGGCGGGCTTGCCCTCCACCCGCCTGTGGAGCACGTCCACGTGGGTGTGGACGCTGTCCGGGTAGATGAGCCCGTCGCGGCCGGCCACGGTCAGTCCAGCCCCAGCACGAGCGCGGGACCGTGCCCCGTCGGACCGACCACGGTCGCCTCGACGCCCGGGTGGTGCGCGGCCAGGTGGTCGACGAGTCCGTCCACCAGACCGTCCTCGTGCGCCGCGTGCAGCAGCACGGTCAGGCTCTCCGCGGGCACCGGTCGCGGGGCGCGCACGAGGGCGTCGACGGCGTCGGTCACGGTGCGCGCGGAGGCCACGTCGATCGCGTGCACGTCCAGGCGTGCCAGCGCCGCCCGGGCCGCGGCGCAGCCCTGCGCGGTCGGACCCGCACCCGCGAGCGCCAACGAGCCGACCACCGCGCGGACCTCGTCGGTCGCGTCGAGAGCCTCGATCACGACGTCGGGCGCAGCCAGCGCGGCGACCTCGTCCTGGTCGACGCCCGTCCCCGGCAGCAGCGCCACGTGCGTCGCCCCGGTGTCGGTGACCGCCCGCGCGAGGTGCTGCACCCGGACCGGCGCCTCGGGGCACCGGACCAGGACCACCGCACCGGACGACGCGTACCAGGCGGCCAGGCCGGGGGCGGCCGTGCACGCCACGACGCCCCAACGCTCGAGCCCGTCGGCCCGGCCGGTCAGGGCCGAGCCACCCGCGTGCGCGCCCGCGAGGAGCCGGACGAGGACCTGCTCCCGACGCCCCAGCGCGGCACCGGCGATCGCCGCGGCCGGGTCGTCGGTGTGCACGTGGACGTGCCACCACCCGTCTCCGCCGACGACCGCCACCGAGTCCCCCACGGACCCCATCCGCCGGCGCAGCTCCGCCCCGGTGTCGATCACGGGGTGCTCGTCGCTCACCAGGAGCATGACCTCGAACGCACCACCGGACGGCTCGACGGACGCGAGGTGCGCGGCGGTGGTCGGGAGCCAGTCGAGCGGGACCTGCAGGGGCCGCTCGTCGGAGACCGCCCGGGCGAGCGCGTCGAGCACGACGATCAGCGCGCAGGCACCGGCATCCAGCACCCGCGCCGCCCGCAGGACGGGGTGCACCGCGCTGATCCGACCGAGCGCGCGCAGGGCCTCGGCCACCGCCTCGGCCAGCGTCGTGGGCAGATCGGCACCGGCGTCCGCGGCCGTGGCAGCCGCGCTCGACACGACGTCGGCCAGCGTGAGGACCGTGCCCTCCTGCGGCTCGACGGTCGCCTCCCGGGCGGCGCGTCCGGCCACGGCCAGGCAGCGGGCGACCTCGGGGGCACCTGCCCGCGCGGGCAGGGCACGCGCGAACCCGGTGAGGTACTGGCTGACGATGACGCCGGAGTTCCCGCGTGCGGAGAGCAGGGCACCCCGGCCGAAGGCGCGAGCGAGGTCCTGCGCCGACGCGCCGACCGGGACGAGCCCGACCGCGTCCGCGCCGCCCGCGACGGTCAGCAGCACGTTGGTACCGGTGTCGGAGTCCGCCACCGGGAACACGTTCACGGCGTCGATCCGGTCCCGTGCGGCGTCCAGCGCGGAGCGTGCCGCGTGCGCCCACTCGCGCACCGCCGCTGCCTCGAGCTGGTCCACCGCACCTCCGTCGTCCTGGATCACCTCACCACGCCGTCGACGCCCACGGCTGCCTCGACGGGGCACCACCCTGCCTCATCCCGCCCACATTTGGGCCGACGTGCCCGATGGGCTAGTCTTGACCGGTTGCCCGGCCTTGCTGGGCGCTGGTGGTGCCCGATCGCGGCCCCCGCATCCACTTCCGGAAACGGTACGGAGACGGTGTCGCTCGTGCGCCCCGACCCATGACTTCGCCGCACACGCGGCACATGATCCGCAAAGAGCAACAGGAGAAGACCGTGGCTGCCAACTGCGACGTCTGCGCCAAGGGCCCGAGCTTCGGGCACAGCATCTCGCACTCGCACGTGCGCACGAAGCGGCGCTGGAACCCGAACATCCAGCGCGTGCGTGCCGTCGTCGCGGGGACGCCCAAGCGTCTCAACGTGTGCACGTCGTGCCTCAAGGCCGGCAAGGTGCAGCGCGCCATCTGACGTCACCAGACGTTCTCGAAGGCCCATGAGGTTGTCACCTCATGGGCCTTCGTCATGCCCGACACCTGTGGCAAGGTGACCTCCATGGTCGAGCAGCTGGACGAGGTGACGATCCGGGTCGCCACCGAGGGGGACGCCGCAGACATCGCTCGGGTGCACGTGCGGTCGTGGCAGGAGGCGTACGCGGGCATCGTGCCGGACGCGTACCTCGCCTCCCTGGACGCGGACGCCCGCATCGCGCAGTGGCGCACGTACCTGCGCGAAGGCCCGCGGGAGGAGATCCGCACGTGGGTCGCGCTCTCGGGTGAGCGCATCGTCGGCTTCGTCACCGTCGGGCCCAGCCGCGACGAGGACGCGGGGCGCGGCGACCAGGAGATCTTCTCCATCTACCTCGACCCGGGCACCTGGGGTCACGGCGTCGCCCGCGACCTGATGCGCACGGTGATCGCGGAGGTCGGCAGCGCCACGACGATCACGCTCTGGGTCCTCGCGGACAACGAGCGCGCCCGGCACTTCTACCGCCGGCACGGCTTCCAGGCGGACGGCATCGACCGCTACGACGACATCGGCGGCGAGAGCCTCCTCGAGGTCCGCTACCGCCGCGGCTGACCGGCCGATCAGCCGGCGAAGTGGTCCCACCCGGACCGTGCGGGGGCCGCGACCCCGTCGACGGTGACGGTTCCCGCTCCCGCCGGGACCACCCGGCCGACGACGCGGAACGGCTCAGGCAGCGTGGCGCCGGCGGGGAACGTGGCCAGCAGGCCGTGATCCTCGCCGCCGTCGAGCACCCAGCGCTCGGCAGGCACCCCGACCGCGTCGGCCACCGCCCGCAGACGCTCCAGGTCTCCCGCGAACGCCGCCGTGTCCAGCTCGATCCCGACGCCGCTCGCCCGCGCGAGGCGCCCCGCGTCCCGCAGCATTCCGTCGGACACGTCGAGCATGGCCGTCGCGCCCCCGACCGCGGCGGCAGGGCCGGCTCCCAGGGGCGCCACGGGCCGCAGGTGCGCACCGACGAGGTCGAGGTCCAGATCGCTCCGACCCGCGTGGAGCAGGGCGAGACCGGCCGCCGACCAGCCGGCCACCCCGGCGTGCGCCACCACGTCACCCGGTCGCGCGCCCGAGCGCAGCACGGGTGCGCGGCCACCGAGGTCGCCGTGCGCGGTGACCGCGACCACGACGACGGGTCCGCCGGACAGGTCGCCGCCGACGACCCCCACGCCGAGCGGACCGCACTCGGCCGCCAGCCCGCGCGCGAGGCCCTCGACCCACGACGCCGGCAGGTCGCCCGGGATCACGAGCGCGACCACCAGGCTGGTCGGTCGCGCGCCCATCGCGGCCACGTCCGCCAGGTTCTGCACCGCCGCGCGGCGGCCGACGTCCTCGCCCGACGACCACGCCCGGCGGAAGTGCCGGTCCTCGACCAGCACGTCGGTGGTGACCACGAACCGGCCGTCCGGCGCGGCCACCACGGCGGCGTCGTCCCCCGGGGCCAGCTCGGTGTCGGCGCCGACGGGAAGCAGGGGGAAGATGCGTGCCAGGAGCCCGTCCTCGGACAGGTCCGACACGAGGGGGCCGTCGGAGGGTGCAGGGGTGTCGCCGGTCACCCGGACACGGTAGAGGGTCGGCGCGGCGCACGGGTTACGGTGGGCCGGTGCCCCGGATCCGCCGACGACTGCTCCTGATCGCCCCGGTGGCCGGTGTCGCCGCGCTGGCGGGCTGCGCGAGCGTGGTGCCCGCTGAGGTGGCCCCCGACGCGACCGACCCCGTGTGCGCGAGCGTCGTGCTGGCGATGCCCGACTCGCTCGGCGACGGGCTGCCGCAGCGCGACACCAACGCCCAGGCGACGACCGCCTGGGGCGACACGGCCGCTCCGGTCGTCCTGCGCTGCGGCGTGGAGCCGCTGGCCCCGACCACCGAGCACTGCCAAACCGTGGAGACGCCCGGCGGCCCCAGCATCGACTGGGTCATCGTCGAGGACGACGACGGCGGCTGGACGTTCACCACCTACGGCCGCGTGCCCGCGGTCGAGCTGCACGTGCCGTCCCAGGTCGCCGAGGAGCGCTCGACGGCCTTCGTCGACCAGCTCGGTCCGGCCGTCGCGCTGACGGAGCAGGTCCGCTCCTGCGTCTAGCCGGTCAGCGCCCGTACTGCGCGGCGACCGGGCAGTCGAACGCCGCGCGGTCCGCGAGCCCGACGCGGTTGAGGTACTCGACGATGATCCGGTAGGACCGGAAGAAGCCGACCTCGGTGTACTTCACGCCCAGCTGCTCGCAGTAGTCGCGGACCACGGGCTGCACGTGCTTGAGGTTGGGGCGCGGCATGCTCGGGAACAGGTGGTGCTCGACCTGGTAGTTCAGGCCGCCCATCACGAAGTCGACCGCCGCCCCGCCCTTGATGTTCCGCGACGTGAGGACCTGACGGCGCAGGAAGTCCACCTTGAGACCGGCCGGGATGATGGGCATGCCCTTGTGGTTCGGCGCGAACGAGCCGCCGAGCATCACGCCGAACAGGGCCATCTGCACCCCGATGAACGCGACGGCCTTGCCGGGCGGGAGCAGGACGAACAGGGCGACCGGGTACGCCACCAGTCGGGTGAGGATCATCGACAGCTCGACCCAGCGGTGCGGCACGGGACCCCTGCCCAGCAGCAGGCGCAGGCTCGACACGTGCAGGCTCAGCCCCTCGAGGGTGAGCAGCGGGAAGAAGAACCACCCCTGGTTGCGCCCGAACCAGCCGCGAAAGCCGGTGCGGGTGTCGAGCACGTCCGACGTCCAGACGACGACGCCGGGGGCGATGTCCGGGTCCGTGCCCTGCTGGTTGGGTGAGGCGTGGTGCCGGTTGTGCTTGTTGCGCCACCACGCGGCGCTGAGCCCGCCGAAGGCGCAGGCCCAGATCCGCGCCGTCCAGTCGTTCCACGCCCCTGACGTGAAGACCTGCCGGTGCGCGCTGTCGTGGCCGAGGAAGGCGCCCTGGGTGAGCACGACCGCGAACGCCGCGGCCACCGCGAGCTGCCACCACGAGTTGCCGACGAGCACGACGGCCACCCAGATGCCCGCGAAGGCGGCGGCGGTCGCGGTCATCCGCGTCCAGTAGTACCCGTAACGGCGCTTGAGGAGGCCGGACTCTCGCACGTAGGCGGCCAGCGCGGTGTAGTCCTGGGCGTTCCTTGCCGCTCGGGGCGGCGCGGCGGGCGCCGGCGACGCGGTGGCGCTCATGCGCGGTGGCCGCGGACGGACTCGACGAGCAGGAGTCGCGGTGAGGCGACGTGGGGAGCACCCATGACGGTCACAACCATTCTGCAGGGAGCCGTCACATCGTGTCGGCCAGGCGGAGCACTCCCGATCGGGGGTGCGGTGGGGCGGCGGTGAGACGTCCCGACCGTGACTGCACGACCGGCGATGCCGCCGTCCGCTCCGTCACGATGGCCCGAAGCGTAACCTGCGGCGGCGCGGACGGCCTGGTGGCTCAACGGAGGCCGGTCGGACGCGCCAGGGCGAGCCGCAGGAGCTCGTCGACGAGCTCGGCGTAGCCCACGCCCGACGCCTCCCACATGCGGGGGTACATCGAGAAGGGCGTGAACCCGGGCATCGTGTTGATCTCGTTGACGACGACGTCGCCGTCGGGCGTGACGAACACGTCCACCCGCGCGAGTCCCTCGCAGCCCACGGCCTCGAACGTCCGCACCGCGACGTCCCGGACGGCCTCGACGATCCCCGGGGGCAGGTCGGCGGGGCAGGCGAGCGTGACGCCGGCCTCGTCGAGGTACTTGGCCTCGAAGTCGTAGAAGTCGTGCCTCGGGTCGGTGACGACGATCTCGCCCGGCAACGACGCCCGAGCCCGCTCGCCGTCGTGACCGCCCAGGACCCCGCACTCGATCTCGCGGCCGACGATCGCCGCCTCGACGATGACCTTGGGGTCGTGCTCCTGCGCCGCCACGATGGCGGCGGGCAGGTCTGCCAGGTCCGTGACGCGGGAGATGCCCAGGCTCGACCCCGCGCGGGCAGGCTTGACGAACAGCGGCAGGCCGAGCTCGGCGACCCGCGCCGTCACACCCTCGGGATCACGGTCCAGCTCACCGGGGAGCACCACGCGGAACGGGCCGACCGGTAACCCGTGACCGGCGAGCACCAGCTTCATCATGTGCTTGTCCATGCCGACCGCGGACGCGAGCACGCCGGCGCCGACGTACCGGACGTCCGCCAGCTCGAGCATGCCCTGCAGGGTGCCGTCCTCGCCGAAGGGACCGTGCAGCAACGGGAACACCACGTCGACCTCGCCGAGCACGCGCGGCAGCCGCCCGGCCTCGAGCACCTGCACGTCGCGGTCGTCGACAGCCTGCGGGAGCAGCACGTGCGCGGCGGTGTCCTCGACCTGCGGCAGGCGTCCGTCGACGATCGCCCAGCGGTCGGGGTCGTCGTCCGCGAGCACCCAGCGCCCGGCCGGGGTGATCCCGACGGCGAGCACGTCGTACCGGTCGCGGTCGATGGCGTGCAGCACGCCGCCGGCGGTCGCGCAGCTGATCGCATGCTCGCCGGAGCGCCCGCCGAACAGCACCATCACGCGTGGGCGGCGGCCGGCCCCGGGGGTCGGCGCAGGGGTGTCGTCGTGGCCCGAGGGCTGGGAGGTGGCGTCCATCGCGCCCGACCCTACCTGCCGGACCGCCCCGGACCGGGCTCCTTCCGCGTGCGCGGCAGCATCCGTGGGACAACCCCCGGACACGGTCGGCGGGTAACCTGCGGCGGTGACCTCGCCGAACCACCCGCACGCCGCCGACGCTCTCTCCCCCGCGACGCTCGTCGTCGCGGCCGGCCGGCCGGAGCGCACGCAGGGCGCCCCCGTGAACCCACCCATGATCCTCTCGTCCACCTTCGTCTCGCAGGGTGTCCCCGGCGCCGGGGAGCCGCTGTACGGCCGCATGGACGCCGCGACGTGGCACCCGTTCGAGGAGACGCTCGGCACGCTCGAGGGCTCAGCGCACCCCGCCCTGGTCTTCGGGTCGGGCATGGCCGCCATCGCCGCGGCGCTCTCCCTCGTTCCCCCCGGCGGCCGGCTCGTCCTCCCACGGCACGCGTACCAGGTGACGCTCGGCTACGCGCAGGACCTGCGCGAGCGGCTCGGCATCGACGTGACCCTGGTCGACGTCGCCGACACCGATGCCGTCGTGTCCGCACTGAGCGAGCCCCGGACGGCCTCGATGCTCTGGGTCGAGACGCCGACCAACCCGATGCTCGAGGTCGCGGACCTGCCGGCTCTGGTCGAGGCCGCGCACGCGGTCGGCGCGCTCGTCGGGGTCGACAACACGTTCGCCACTCCCCTGGTGCAGCGGCCGTTCGAGCACGGCGCAGACGTCGTCGTGCACTCCGTGACCAAGTACCTCGCCGGGCACACGGACGTCGTGCTCGGGGCGGCCCTCGCGGACGACGACGGCCTGCACGCCCGGCTGCACGCGTACCGGACGCTGCACGGCTCGATCGCCGGTCCGTTCGAGGTCTGGCTCGCACTGCGCGGGGTGCGGACCCTGGCGCTGCGGGTGGAGCGCGCCCAGGCCAACGCCGCGGAGCTGGCCCGACGGCTCAGCTTCCACCCCGGCGTCGCGGAGGTGCGGCACCCGAGCCTGCCCGCCGACCCCGGTCACGAGCGCGCCGCGCGGCTGATGGACGGCTTCGGGGCGATCATCGGCCTCCGCCCGCACGGTGGGCCTGACGCGGCGGACGCGCTCGTCGCGGCGCTGCGGCTCTGGGTGCCCGCCACGAGCCTGGGCGGTGTGGAGTCGACGCTCGAACGCCGCCGGCGGTTCGCCACCGAGTCGCGCACCGTCCCCGAGGACCTGCTGCGGATGTCGGTCGGCATCGAGGACGTCGAGGACCTCTGGCGGGACCTCGCGCAGGCCCTCGACTCTCTCTAGGCCCCTTCGGCCTTGTGCGGCCGCGCCAGCAGGAGCGCGGCCAGCTGGTCGACCGGCAGACCCTCGTGCAGCACCCGCACGACGGCGGACGTGATCGGCATCTCGACCCCGAGCGTCGTCGCGAGCTCGAGGACCGAGCGGCTCGACTTCACGCCCTCCGCGGTGCCGCCCGTGGCGGAGATCGCCTCCTCGAGCGTCATGCCGCGGCCGATGTGACCGCCGAGGGTGTGGTTGCGAGAGTCGGGCGAGGCGCACGTGGCCATGAGGTCGCCGAGGCCTGCCAGGCCCGGGAACGTGTCGGCGTCGGCGCCGAGGGCGAGCCCGAGCCGGGTGATCTCGACGAGTCCCCGCGTGATGACCGTGGCCATGGTGTTGTAGCCGAGGCCGCGGCCCTGCGAGATCCCGACCGCGAGCGCGATGACGTTCTTGACCGCCCCGCACAGCTCCACGCCGACGACGTCGTCGTTGGTGTAGGGGCGGAAGTAGGCCGAGGCGCACGCCCGGGCGACCAGCTGCGCGGTCGCCTCGCTGGTCGACGCCACGACGGTCGCGGTCGGCTGGCGGTGGGCGATCTCGAGCGCGAGGTTGGGTCCGGAGACGACCGCGACGCGGTCCGCGGGTATCCCCAGCGACTCGGCGACGACCTCGCTCATGCGCCGGTCGGTGGAGAGCTCGACGCCCTTCATGAGCGAGACCGCCACGGCGTGCCCGGCCACGGCGTCGGCCAGCGGCGTGAGCGTCGCGCGCGCGCTCTGCGACGGGATCGCGACCGCGACGACGTCGGCGCCCGCGAGGACCGCCCGCGCGTCGTGCGAGGCCGTGACGCGCGCAGGGAGCTCGACCCCGGGCAGGTAGGCCTCGTTGCGGTGCTCGTCGGCGATCTGCCGGCAGACCTTCTCGTCGCGGCCCCAGACGGTCACCTCGCAGCCGGCGTCGGCCATGACGGCCGCGAAGGTCGTGCCCCACGCCCCGGCGCCCAGCACCGCTGCGCGCAGGCGCGGCGAACCGGGGACGTCGGGACGGTCCTGCGTCACCTGGTCGGCCGTCACGGCAGCTCGGGGTGGGTCGCGTGGTCGCCGCCGACCCTCTTCTCGCCCTGAGCCATGGGCTTGCGCATGTCGTAGCGGATCGCGGGGGGCTCCTCGCCACGGATGTCGGCGAGCAGCGCGGTGATCGCGGTCATCACGCGCTCCGTCGCCTCGCGCAGCGTCGCGGTGTCGTGCGGGCGTCCGTACAGGTCGGAGAGGTCGACCGGCGGGCCGGCGACCACCGTGACCAGCTTGCGCGGGAACGGCTTGAGCAGCTTCTTGTAGCGGCCGAGCAGCAGCTGCGGTCCCCACTGGGCGACCGGGATGACCGGCGCCTGCGTGCTCAGGGCCAGCCGGGCGATCCCCGTCTTGCCGACCATCGGCCACAGGTCGGGGTCGCGCGTCAGGGTCCCCTCGGGGAAGACCGCGACCACGTCACCGTCCCGGATCGCCGTGATGGCCGCCGTGAGCGACTCTCCCGCCGACGAGGAGTTGCGGTAGACCGGGATCTGCCCGGTCGCCCGCAGGATGCCCGCGAGCACCGGGATCTTGAACAGGGGCGCCTTGGCCAGGATTTTCGGGGCCACGCCGTTGTCCCACAGGAAGTGCGCGAACGTCAGCGGGTCGATGTTCGTCATGTGGTTCGACGCGACGATGAAGCCACGCTCGCGCGGGAAGTTCTCGGTCCCGCGCCAGTCGTGGCGGGTCATCGCGCGCAGGAGGGGCCGCACCACATGGGCGACGTTGCGGTAGGCGCGGTTGGATCTGGCCGGCGGTTGCACGGGAGCCGATGCTACCTGTCAGTCGCGACTGAACTCGGCGCCGAGCGCCTCGAGCTTCTCGGTGAACCGCTCGTACCCGCGGTCGATCAGGCTGATCCCGCGCACCGACGAGGTGCCCTTGGCCGCCAGCGCCGCGATCAGGTGGCTGAACCCGCCGCGCAGGTCCGGAACCTCGATGTCCGCGGCGGACAGCGGCGTCGGGCCGGAGATCACCGCGGAGTGGAAGAAGTTGCGCTGCCCGAACCGGCACGGCCGGCCGCCGAGGCACTCCTTGTAGACCTGGATCGTCGCGCCCATGCCGACGAGGGCGTCGGTGAACCCGAAGCGGTTCTCGTAGACGGTCTCGTGCACGATCGACAGCCCCTTGGCCTGCGTGAGCGCCACGACGAGCGGCTGCTGCCAGTCCGTCATGAACCCGGGGTGCACGTCGGTCTCGAGCGTGATCGAGCGCAGGTCCCCGCCAGGGTGGAAGAAGCGGATCCCGTCGTCGTCGATGGCGAACTCGCCCCCGACCTTGCGGAACGTGTTGAGGAACGTGGTCATCTCGGGCTGGGTGGCGCCGCGGACGGTGATGTCCCCGCCGGTGGCCAGCGCGGCCGACGCCCAGGAGGCCGCCTCGATGCGGTCCGCGAGGGCCGTGTGCCGGAACCCGATGAGACGGTCGACGCCCTCGATCCGGATCACGCGGTCCGTGTCGACGGAGATGATCGCACCCATCTTCTGCAGCACGTTGATCAGGTCCATGATCTCGGGCTCGATCGCGGCGTTGGACAGCTCCGTGATGCCCTCGGCGCGCACGGCCGTGAGCAGCAGCTGCTCGGTGGCGCCCACGCTCGGGTACGGCAGCGCGATCTTGGTGCCCTGCAGGCGCCGCGGCGCGCGGATGTGGATGCCGTTGTCGGTCTTGTCAACGACCGCGCCGAACTGCCGCAGGATGTCGAGGTGGTAGTTGATCGGCCGGTCGCCGATCCGGCAGCCGCCCAGGTCCGGGATGAACGCCTCGCCCAGCCGGTGCAGCAGCGGCCCGCAGAACAGGATCGGGATGCGGCTCGACCCCGCGTGCGTGTCGATGTCCGCGACGTGCGCCGACTCGACGTCGGTGGGGTCGAGGTGCAGGACGCCGGCCTCGGCGTCGGCGTCGACCTTCACCCCGTGGAGCTCGAGGAGGCCGGTGACCACTGCCACGTCGCGGATCTGCGGGACGTTGCGCAGGACGCTCGGCGTCTCACCGAGCAGCGCCGCGACCATCGCCTTGGAGACGAAGTTCTTGGCACCGCGGACGGTGATCTCCCCCGAGAGCGGGGTGCCACCGTTGACGTACAGCAGATCGGTCATCGAACCATCGTCTCCCAGCTGCGGGGGTGCTCCCGACCGCGCCCGCACCGGCACGCCGGGGCGGGCGCGAAACCTTCACATCGACGGGCCGGGCGTTACTTCTTCTTGCCCTTGCCCTTGCTCTTGCCGGAGGACTTCTTCGCATCGGCCTTCTTGTCCGCCTTCTTGGCGGCGGCCCGCTTCTTCGCGTCGGCCTTCTTCGCGGCGTCGGCCCGCTTCTTGACGTCGGCCTTCTTCGCCTTCGCCTTGGCCTTCGCGGCCGCAGCAGCCTTGCCCGTCGCGCCACCCGGCGACTTCACCTTGACGGACGACGCGGCCGCGGGAACCGGAGTCTCGACCGGCGTCGGCTCGGACGCGGTCAGCCCCTGCAGCGAGCCGAGGTCGGGGACGGCGCCGAGCGGCTCACCGGACCCACCGGCGACCCGTGCACGCAGCGTGGCGCCGGGGTGGAACCGCGCGACCGTGGTCGCCGCCACCTCGAGCGCCTCTCCCGTGCGCGGGTTGCGAGCGGTGCGAGCGGCGCGGTCGGTGGCCTCGAACGTGCCGAACCCGGTGAGCGTCACACGCTCCCCCGCGGCGAGCGCCGAGGTGATCTCGCCCAGCACCGCGTCGACGGCGGCTGCGGCGGCGGACCTGGTGGCACCGCGCGCGGCGATCCGGTCGGCGATCTGCGACTTCCCTGTCATCGGTCGTCCCTTCTCGGTCGGCGCACACCGCGCCGGGCACCCGGCCCCACGCTAGTCACTGCAGAGGACCGGCGGCTCGCCGAGTGGCGAACCGCCGGTGCTCGTGTCAGGGACGGCGACCGATCTCGACCGGCACGCCAGCCGGCCGGGCCGCGACGATCTCGACGGACGGCAGGTGCTTGGCCGGGAGGGTGGCGGGCCGCCACGACTCGCGACGCGCCTCGAAGTCCGCGATCTCGTCGGCGTGCTCCAGGGTGAGCCCGATGTCGTCGAGACCCTCCATGAGGCGCCAGCGCGTGTAGTCGTCCACCTGGAAGGGCACCACGACGTCGTCGCACGTGATGGTCTTCGACCCGAGGTCGACGGTCACCTCGGTGCCCGGCCGCGTCTCGAGGATCTTCCAGATCAGCTCGATGTCCTCCTGCGCCGCCTGGGCCGCGAGCAGCCCCTGCTTGCCGGAGTTGCCGCGGAAGATGTCCGCGAAGCGGTTCGAGATGACGACCTTGAACCCGTAGTCCTTGAGCGCCCACACCGCGTGCTCGCGCGACGAGCCGGTGCCGAAGTCGGGACYGGCGACGAGCACCGAGCCGGCCTTGTAGGCGTCCTGGTTGAGGATGAACGCCGGGTCACCGCGCCAGGCGGCGAACAGCGCGTCCTCGAACCCGGTGCGCGTCACGCGCTTGAGGTAGACGGCCGGGATGATCTGGTCGGTGTCCACGTTGCTGCGTCGCAGCGGGACGCCGACACCGGTGTGCTGGTTGAACTTCTCCATGACTGTCTCTCGCTTCCTGGGTCAGACCGTCTGGAGGTCGGTGAGGGGGCTGCCGTCGGGCGCAGGTACGCCGGCGTCGAGATCGGCGAAGGACGAGAGGGTCCCGCGGATCGCGGTCGCCGCGGCCACGAGCGGCGACACCAGGTGCGTGCGCCCGCCCTTGCCCTGGCGGCCCTCGAAGTTGCGGTTCGACGTCGAGGCCGAGCGCTCCCCCGGTGCCAGCTGGTCCGGGTTCATGCCCAGACACATCGAGCAGCCGGCGTTGCGCCACTCCGCACCGAAGTCGAGGAAGATCTTGTCCAGCCCCTCGGCCTCCGCCTGCAGGCGCACCCGGGCCGACGCCGGCACCACGAGGACGCGGACGTCGTCGGCCTTGTGCTTGCCACGGACCACCTTGGCCACCGACCGCAGGTCCTCGATGCGGCCGTTGGTGCACGAGCCGATGAAGACCGTGTCGACCTTGATCTCGCGCAGCGGCTGACCGGGCGTCAGGCCCATGTACGCGATGGCGCGCTCGGCGGCTCCGCGCTCGTCGGCGTCGGCGATCTCCTCCGGCACCGGGACCGAGCCGGACAGCGGGAGGCCCTGGCCGGGGTTGGTGCCCCACGTGACGAACGGCTCGAGGTCCTGCGCCCGCAGCACGACCTCGACGTCGAACTGCGCGTCGTCGTCGGTGCGCAGGGTGCGCCAGTACTCCACGGCGGCGTCCCAGTCGGCGCCCTCCGGCGCGTGCGGGCGGCCCTTGAGGTACTCGAACGTGGTCTCGTCCGGCGCGATCATCCCCGCGCGGGCGCCGGCCTCGATCGACATGTTGCAGATCGTCATGCGGGCTTCCATCGACAGTGCGCGGATGGCCTCGCCGCGGTACTCGAGCACGTAGCCCTGACCGCCGCCGGTCCCGATCTTGGCGATGATCGCCAGGATGATGTCCTTGCTCGTCGCCCCCACGGGGAGCTCGCCGTCGACCGTGATCGCCATGGTCTTGAAGGGCGCCAGCGGCAGCGTCTGCGTGGCGAGCACGTGCTCGACCTCGCTGGTGCCGATGCCGAACGCGAGGGCGCCGAACGCGCCGTGCGTGGAGGTGTGCGAGTCGCCGCACACCACCGTCAGGCCCGGCTGCGTGAGGCCGAGCTGCGGACCCACCTGGTGGACGATGCCCTGGTCGGCGTCGCCGAGCGAGTGGATCCGGACACCGAACTCCGCGGCGTTGTTGCGCAGCGTCTGGATCTGCGTGCGGCTCGTCTCGTCGGCGATCGGCCGGTCGATGTCGAGCGTGGGAGTGTTGTGGTCCTCGGTCGCGAGCGTGAGGTCCGGGCGGCGGACCGGGCGACCGGCGAGCCGCAGGCCCTCGAAGGCCTGGGGGCTCGTCACCTCGTGCACGAGGTGGAGGTCGATGTAGAGGAGGTCGGGCGCCCCGTCGGTGCCCCGTCGCACGACGTGCGCGTCCCAGACCTTCTCCGCCAACGTGCCGGCCATCTTCTCGGTCCGTTCTCTCGTTCGTTCTCTCGTCCGGGAGTGTGGTTTTCCCGGCTCGTCTGCCGTCGTACTTGCATCTCAGCCTTCGAGACGCCAATATCGACCTATGGACAACTCTAGCGGAGTCGGCGTGCTGGACAAGGCCGCGTCCGTTCTCAGCGCGCTCGAGGCCGGCCCGGCCACCCTCGCACAGCTCGTCACCGCCACCCATCTTGCTCGCCCGACGGCCCACCGGCTGGCGGTGGCGCTCGAGCACCACCGTCTGGTGGCACGAGACATGCAGGGCCGGTTCGTGCTCGGACCCCGCCTCTCGGAGCTGGCGACGGCGGCCGGCGAGGACCGGCTGCTCGCCGCGGCCGGACCCGTGCTGGCCGCGCTGCGCGACCACACCGGCGAGAGCGCGCAGCTCTACCGCCGTCAGGGTGACCAGCGCATCTGCGTCGCCGCGGCCGAGCGTCCGATCGGGCTGCGCGACTCGATCCCGGTCGGCGCCACCCTCACGATGCACGCCGGGTCCGCCGCGCAGATCCTGCTCGCCTGGGAGGAGCCGGACCGGCTGCACCGCGGGCTCCAGGGCGCCAAGTTCACCGCCACGATCCTGTCCGGAGTCCGCCGCCGCGGCTGGGCGCAGTCGGTGTCCGAGCGCGAGGTGGGCGTCGCGTCGGTGTCCGCCCCCGTGCGCGGCCCGTCGGGTCGGATCGTCGCCGCCGTGTCGGTCTCCGGACCGCTCGAGCGCCTCTCCCGGCAGCCGGGCCGGCTGCACGCCGCCGCGGTCGTCTCGGCGGCCAACCGGCTGACCGAGGTCCTGCGCCGAACGGCGGACTGATGGCTGTCCGCGGTGCGGCGGCGTCCCGGCGTCGCCTGCGCCGCCGGGTCGCTCTCGTCGCGTTCGCCGTCGGCCTGGTCCTCGGGGCAGCCCTCGCCCTCCTGGGCGGCGGTGGGGCCGGCGACGCCGTGGTCACGGGCGTGCTCGTGGGCGCGATCGCGGCCGTCATCGGCTGGGCCGTCGTCGCCATCCTGCCCACGTCGTCGCACGGCCCACCCGGCCAGCACTGACCCACACGAAGAAGGGCCCGGTCACCGTGGTGACCGGGCCCTTCTCGATGTACCCCCGACCGGATTCGAACCGGCGCTACCGCCGTGAGAGGGCGGCGTGCTAGGCCGCTACACAACGGGGGCCTATACGCTGCGAAACCCGAGGGCCTCGCTTGCGAGTGAACACTCTACCCGATCCTCCGAAGAGGTTCGGACCAGCGGTGCTCGCGCTGGGGTACCAGGACTCGAACCTAGACTAACTGAACCAGAATCAGTCGTGCTGCCAATTACACCATACCCCATGGGGGTATAACGCCCGGAGCTCGAGGGTTGCCTGGCGGGGCAGACCAACGCGCTTCCGGACGTCGTACCGGCGGTGAACACTACCCGAGCGCCGGGGCCGGGTCCAACTGGCACCCCCCGACGTGACGAAGCCCACCGATGCCGGCCTCAGCGCGGGATCGACGCCAGCTCCGTCGCGTCGTACCAGAGGAGGTCGCGCTCGTCGAGGCGGTCGACGGCGGCCTCGTCACCAGCCGCGGCCAGCACGACGTCGGGCGCGGCACCCGGTTCGTCGACGTGCACGCAGATCACGTCGGACTGCGGCACCTCGCGTGTGAGATCGACCGCGCTCGGCACGTCGTCGCCGTCGGCCACCGCGAGGACCGCGCCGTCGGGCACGTCGACCGAGACCACCAGCCGCAGCTGCGGCGCGCCCGGTGTCCCGCCCAGGAGCTCGAGCGAGTCGTCCGCGGCCGCCAGCTGCGCCGCGTACTCGAGCCCTTCGTCGTCCTCGTCGGGGAACATCGACCGCAGGGCCGGCGTCACCGCGTGGGCACGACGGGCCGCGAGCGGTCCCGCCGTGGGATCGAGCTGGTCGAGCGAGGCCGGGAGGTAGATGCGCACCCGGCCAGTGTGCCGCCCACGGGCGCCCCGCGAGCGTCAGGCGCGCACGGCGACCGCAGGCTCCGCCGACGAGGCGCCGACCAGGAGCGAGTCCAGATGGGCGGCGACGCCGGCGAGCGCGCGCCGGGCCGGGGATCCGGGCGCGGCCTCGCGGAGCGTCTGCGCCTCGAGGAGCGCGGTGTCCAGCGCCGGTCCGTCGTCCGGCACCAGGAACGCGTCCGGGACTCCCGCGTACCGCGCGAGGGCCTGTCCGACGGCGTCGCCGGGCTGCGGGCCGGCCACCGACACGCGCACGCGGTTCACCAGCACCAGCCGCGTGCTGCCCAGGCCCAGGTCCGTGAGCTCCCCCAGGCCACGGACCAGACGCTGGATCCCCACCGGGTCCCCCGCGCCGACCACGAGCACCACGTCCGCCGCCTCGAGCGCGCTGATCGTGGCGGCGTTCCGCCGCGGGGCGCGGGTGTCATAGCTGAGCACCTCGTCCTGCTCGAGGCAGAACCCGCAGTCGATCACCGTCCACTCCGCGAGCCCCCGGGCGACCGTCCAGACCGCATCGAGCGACGACGACGGCAGCTCCGGCCAGCGGTCCGCCCGGGAGATCCCCGACAGCACCCGCAGCTCCGGGGCGATCGTCGGGGTGATCCGGGCCAGCGTCATCAGGTCGAGGGCCCCCTGCCCCGCTGCGCGTGCGGCCGCGGCGAGACCTGGCGCCTCGTCCAGCATGCCGACCACCTGCGCGACGCAGCCGCCGTAGGTGTCGCCGTCCACCAGCAGCGTGCGGCGTCCGGCGGCGGCCAGCTCGGCGGCCACGTTCACGGCGACCGTGGTCCGTCCCGGCGCCCCCGTCGGCCCCCACACCGCAGCGACGAGCCCGCGCGCCGGCCTTCGGATCGTCTCCTCGTCGGGCCACGACGGATCGTGCGCGTTGTCGGGCGCGGCACCGAGGACGACCAGGGCGTCACGGACCACCTCGCTCGCCGAGGCCTCGTCGTGCGGCGCGGTCGCGACGAGGTCCGCGCCCAGGGCCACGAGCCGCTCCCCCAGCCACGGGCGCGTCGCGTCACCGATGCCCACCACGCGCACACCCGCCCGGTGCAGCAGCTCGATGGCCTCCCGGTCGAGCAGGTCGAGGTCGCCCGACACCACAGCCAGCCGACCGAGACCCGCCTCCGCCGCCGCGAGCAGCTCCGTCAGGTCCGCGCACCGGCGCGTCACGCTCAGGCGCCCGCCGGTCTGCTCGACCGCCTGGACGATGATCGCCTCCGCCGCGCCCCGCACGGCGCACAGCACCCCGACGCCCACGTCAGCCCCCCGAGCCGAGGACCGGCACGACGTCGACGGTGCCCTCGGCCGCGAGCGCGGTGAGCACCACGGGGAGCAGCGCGCTCGGGACCAGCACCTGGACCGCGCTCCCCCCGGACGCGCGGAACGCGCCCGACGGCGTGGTGACCTCGGCGACCGTGAGGCCGCCGGCCAGCTCGCGGGGCTGGTCCGGCGCGGTGTCGTCGTCCGGGGCGGGAGGTGTGAACCAGAGGTCGACCAACGCGCCCGGCACCACGTCCTGCGACGGGGCGCGTTCGAGAGTCACCGAGACCGGCCGCAGATCGAGGTCCGCGGCCGAGCCGACGGCCGACGCGGGGACCAGCTCGCCCCGTCCGACCGCCCGCATGGCGACGACGTCACGTTCGATCGCCTGGTCGGCACGCAGGTAGTGGTCGAGGTTCACGGTGCCCAACCGCACGTCGACGACCGCGAGGTCGTCCGCGGACACCCGGTCGCCCGGCACCAGGGCGGCACGCGTCATGTAGACCGACACCGTCGCCTGCGCCGTGCGGACCGCCCACGACCCCAGCAGCACCGACGCCGCCACCATGGCGACCCCCGCCAGCAACCGAGGGTCCCGCCAGCCGGGGCGTCGCAGCCGCGCCGCGACGGGCGCGGGCAGGTCGATCACGCTGGTGTCCATCGGCTCTCCTGGTTCGTCGCGCCGCCTCGGACGGCCATCCTGCCGTCTTGCGGGCGGTGCGAACGGAGCATTGTGGACAAACCGGTCCGGGCGCCAGCGCGTGCCACACTGCGGTCATGCCTTCGCGGTTCCTGACCCTCGCGGACGTCACCGAGGTGCTGAACATCTCGGCGCCGCAGGCCTACGCACTCGTCCGCTCCGGGGAGCTGCCCGCCATCCAGATCGGCGGCCGGCTGCAGTGGCGCGTGGAGTCCACCGAGCTGGAGAAATACATCCAGCGCATGTACGAGCAGACCCGCGCCCGGATCTCCAGCGACGGGAGCACGGTCGAAGGCCCCTCGTCCGACTGAGGCCGTCAGCGCGACCGCACGACCCGCACCCCTGCGAACGCCACGGCCCACGACGCACGCCCGGTCGCGTCACCGACGTCGCTGAGATCCAGGTGGTCGGCACCGACGCGATCCACACGGCCGACCAGCTCGGTCGCACCGACGTCGACCCGGACCACCGCACGGTCGCGCGCCAACGCCCGCAGGGCGTGAGCGAGCCCGAGCCGTGACTCGACCGCGCCCGGCGGCGGGGCCGCGTGCCCCACGAGCCCGCCGACGCCCGCCACCGCCGCCGTCGGCACCAGCGCTCGGCCGGAAGCCGGCATGGCCAGCAGCAGCCACTCGGGCGCCGCATCGACCAGCTCCCCCGTGACCGTGTCACCGCCCGAGACCAGCACCCGCACCGGGAGACCGACCGACGCGCGTGCCCGGGCAGCCAGCGTCACCGAGGCCCGCTCGGCGCGCGCCAGCTCCGCGACGTCCGCGCACACGTCCGCCAGCCGGCCGGCCGCCAGCTGGGCCTCCATGTCCGCGAAGAGCGCTTCCCACCGCATCTGAGCACCGTAGGGGGTCGGTGCTCCGCCGCCGTCCCGGCCGGCGCCCCGACTCGGCCGCCACGGAGCTGATCCCGCATCGCGGAAGCCGCTGGACATCAGATCGGACATTCAGGTACATCTATGGCACTCAAGCGACATCAAACAACATCAAACGACTAGATCAGGGGCGAACATGGCGATCGACGTCACAGCACGGGACGACGGCCGGGCTGGCCGCGGCGGGGCCGCCATGACCATCGGCGCTCTGCTCGTCGGAGCGCTGGCAGCGGGTGCGCTCTGCCTGTCGCTCGCTCTGCGGATGCGCGCGCTGCTCGCCGGCCAGACCGGTCCGTGGCGTGTGGATGCCGCCGTGGAGGTCGGGGTGACCGCCCTCGGGCTGCTCGTCGCCACGTGGCTCGCGTGCTCCGCGCTGGTAGCGACGCTGTGCCTGCTGGCCCGGGCGGCCGGGGCGACCTGGCGGACGGGTGAGCGCCTCGTGCACCGGTTCGCGCCGCAGGTGGTCCGCAAGGCTCTCGTGCTGGCTGTCGGGGCAGGGATCGGCCTCGGGATGGCATCCGGGGCCACGGCCGCGGCTCCGGCGCCTGTGCCGACGAGCCCGACGATCTCGGTGACGACGGATCCCACCGTGCCCCCTGACCTCGGGTGGGTGGTGACGGTTCCGTCAGGCGTCCCGACCGAGCCCGCCGCGGCGCCAGAGGAACCCGCGCCGGCTCCCGTGAGGGAGGTCGCCGTGGCGGTCACCACGACCGTCGCAGCTCCCACGCCCGAGGCGGTCGTGGTCGTCGCCGGGGACAGCCTCTGGGCGATCGCCGCACGTCACCTGCCGCCCGGCGCGACCGACGCGGAGATCGCCGCGTCGTGGCCACGGTGGTACGACGCCAACGCGGCGGTGATCGGCGCGGATCCCGACCTGATCCAACCGGGCCAGGTGCTCACCGCTCCCGCGTCGGTCGACGAGGTGGCCCGATGAGCGCGCTCGTCCTGACGCGCGACGGGACCGCCGCTGAGGACGCGTTCGCCCGGGTGCGCGACGCCACCCTGGAACCCCTCCCCGGTCCCGCCGACCCGCGCACCTGGCATCCCCGGGCACGACTCGTCCCCGCCCCGGCCGCTCCGCTCGTCGAGGAGGCGCCGGGCCGGGCACATACCGTGCCCCTGACGGCGACCGCCCGCATCGCAGTCCTGCGGGCGAGCGACCGCTCCTTCGTCGCCGAGGCCGACGACGACCCCGGGCCCGCCCCCGAGGGCGACCCGGCGGTCGTCGCCCGCGCGATCGCGCTCGCCTCCCTGGAGGTCCTGACCGGCAGGCGGTCGGTGGCTCAGCTCGCGCGCTGGCTCACGCCGGGTGTCTACGAGACGCTCCAGGTCCGGGCCGGTCTGACGCAGCGGGTGCTCGGCACCGACCGGGTGGTCCGCCCGCCGACGATCCGCCGCGCCCGGTCGTGCCGGGTCGGGCCTCACGCGATGGAGGCGACGGTGGTGGCCGACCACGGCGCGCGCGTGCGGGCCGTCGCCCTCCGGCTCGAGGGCCATCGGGGCTCGTGGCGGGTGACCGCGCTCGAGATCGGGTGACGCGGGACGCGCAGAAGCCCGCCCCGACGCACGGGGCGGGCTTCCGTCGTGTCAGCGCTTGCGCTGCTGCTTGGCGGCCTTGCGACGTGCCTCGCGGTTCGACGCGCCGTCCTCCGCCGAGGCGGCCACGGGGCGGGCGCCGGAGTTCTTGCCGCCGGCGTCCCCGCGGGTGATCACGCCTCCGTCACCGTCGACCGACGGAGCCGTGTACTGCAGCGGTGTCCGCTGCTCCGGTCCGTCGATCCCCTTCGCCACGAGCTTGCCGGGTGTCGGACCGTCGGACACCGAGCGAGCCGCAGCCGCCTGCGCCCCCGCACTGGCAGCGGCGGCGACTGCGGAGTCGGCCGTCACGGCCGGAGCGTCGGGAGCCGCCACCTGGACCTCCAGGTTGTACAGGTACCCGACCGTCTCCTCCTTGATGGCGTCGGTCATCGCGTTGAACAGCTGGAAGCCCTCGCGCTGGTACTCGACCAACGGGTCGCGCTGGGCCATCGCCCGCAGCCCGATGCCCTCCTTGAGGTAGTCCATCTCGTAGAGGTGCTCACGCCACTTGCGGTCGAGGACGGACAGGGTGACCCGTCGCTCCAGCTGCCGCATGTTCTCGGAGCCGATCTGCTCCTCGCGCTCCGCGTACGCGTGCTCGGCGTCCGAGAGGATCTCGCGCTCGATCAGCTCGGCGGACAGCCGGGTGGCACCGCCGGCCTGCTCGACGACCTCGTCCGGCGTGATCGAGACCGGGTACACGGCCTTGAGCGCGGTCCACAGCGCGTCGAGGTCCCACGCCTCCGGGCGGCCCTCGGTCGTGGCGCCGGTGATGTAGGCGGTGAGCACGTCGGAGCGGAAGTGCCGGACCTGCTCGTGCAGGTCCTCGCCCTCCAGCACGCGGCGGCGCTGCTCGTAGATGACGACGCGCTGGCGGGACATGACGTCGTCGTACTTCAGGACGTTCTTGCGGATCTCGAAGTTGCGCGCCTCGACCTGCGACTGCGCCGACTGGATGCCGCGCGTGACGATCTTCGACTCGAGCGGCATGTCCTCGGGGAACCCGGCGCGCGTCATCATCGACTCCGCGAGCGAGGAGTTGAACAGGCGCATCAGGTCGTCCTGCATGGACAGGTAGAAGCGCGACTCGCCCGGGTCACCCTGGCGACCGGAACGACCGCGCAGCTGGTTGTCGATGCGGCGCGACTCGTGCCGCTCCGTGCCCAGGACGTACAGGCCGCCCAGCTCGACGACCTCGTCGTGCTCGGCCGCCACCGACTCCTTGGCCTTCTCGAGGGCCAGAGGCCATGCAGCCTCGTACTCCTCGGCGTTCTCCGCCGGGTCCAGGCCACGCGCCGCGAGGTCCTCGACCGCCATGAACTCGGCGTTGCCGCCGAGCATGATGTCGGTGCCACGGCCGGCCATGTTGGTGGCGACCGTGACAGCGCCCTTGCGGCCGGCCTGCGCGACGATCGAGGCCTCGCGCGCGTGCTGCTTCGCGTTGAGGACCTCGTGCGGGACGCCCTGCTTCTTCAGCTTGGCGGAGAGCAGCTCGCTCTTCTCCACGCTGGTGGTGCCCACGAGCACCGGCTGGCCCTGCGCGTGCCGCTCGACGATGTCCGCGACCACGGCGTCGTACTTGCCGTCCTCGCTCTTGTAGACGTAGTCGCGCTGGTCGAGGCGCTGCATGTCGCGGTTGGTCGGGATCGGGACGACACCGAGCTTGTACGTGCCCTGGAACTCGGCGGCCTCGGTCTCGGCCGTGCCGGTCATCCCCGCGAGCTTGCCGTACAGGCGGAAGTAGTTCTGGAGCGTGATCGTGGCGAGGGTCTGGTTCTCGGCCTTGATGGCCACGCCCTCCTTCGCCTCGATCGCCTGGTGCATGCCCTCGTTGTAGCGGCGGCCCGGCAGGACGCGGCCGGTGTGCTCGTCGACGATGAGCACCTCGCCGTTCGTCACGATGTAGTCCTTGTCCCGCTTGAACAGCTCCTGCGCCTTGATCGCGTTGTTGAGGAAGCCGATCAGCGGGGTGTTCAGCGACTCGTACAGGTTCTCGATGCCGAGGTAGTCCTCGACCCGCTCGATGCCGGGCTCCAGCACGCCAACCGTGCGCTTCTTCTCGTCGACCTCGTAGTCGCGCTCGGCCTGCAGGCGCCGGACCACCTTGGCGAACTCGGCGTACCAGCGGTTGGCGTCGCCGGACGCGGGACCGGAGATGATCAGCGGGGTCCGCGCCTCGTCGATGAGGATCGAGTCGACCTCGTCGACGATCGCGAAGTTGTGGCCGCGCTGGACGAGCTCGTCCGTGCTCCACGCCATGTTGTCGCGCAGGTAGTCGAAGCCGAACTCGTTGTTGGTGCCGTAGGTGATGTCGCACGCGTACTGCTTGCGCCGCTCGGCCGGGTCCTGGCTGGACAGGATGACCCCGCTGGTCAGCCCGAGGAAGCGGAAGACGCGACCCATGAGGTCGGACTGGTAGCTGGCCAGGTAGTCGTTGACCGTGACGACGTGGACGCCGTCGCCGGACAGGGCGTTCAGGTACGCGGGTGCGGTGGCGACGAGGGTCTTGCCCTCACCGGTCTTCATCTCCGCGATGTTGCCCAGGTGCAGTGCGGCGCCACCCATGAGCTGCACGTCGAAGTGCCGCTGACCCAGGGTGCGCCGGGCGGCCTCGCGGACCGTCGCGAACGCCTCCGCGAGCAGGTCGTCGAGCGTCTCGCCCTCCGCGAGCCGGGCGCGGAAGCGGTCCGTCTCCTCGCGCAGCTCGGCGTCGGACAGCGCGACGAAGCTGTCCTCCAGGGCGTTGACCTGCTGGGCGATGCCCGACAGCTTCTTGACGATCCGGCCTTCACCGAGGCGCAGGACCTTCTCGAGGATCGCTGGCACGCACTACTCCCGACGTGTTTCGCGCTCCGGGCGCGCGCGGCGTCGGAGCGGCTGAGGTGCCGGCCGCACGGCCGGGCGCGTCCATCGTAGGCGAGCCTGCGCGGCGTGGGCGAAGAACGACCACCGCAACCGCCAGCAGCACGGCACCCACCACACCGGTGACCCCGAGCCGCTCGTCGCGCAGCACCACCGCGCCCACGGTGGCCGTGAGCGGTTCGAGCAGCGCCAGCAATGCGGCCGTCGTGGCCGGGACGTGCCGCAACCCCGTGAAGTAGGCGCTGTAGGCGGCTGCGGTGGGCACGACGGCCAGGTAGACGAGCAGCGCCCAGCCCCATGGGTCGGTGGGGGTCGAGAGGCCCGGACCGGCCACCGCCGCGAACGGGAGGAGCACGATTCCGCCGAGCGTGAACGCGGTCGCCGTGAGGGGCAGCGGGCCCAGTCCGGGCACGCTGCGGCGGTTCAGCCCGGTCATCGTGGCGAACGCCGCCGCGGCGACCAGGGCGAGCAGCGCGCCGGCTGCGGTGCCCGGACCGGCCGCGTCGGACGGGCCCACCAGGAGCACCAGACCCACCAGGGCGAGGGCGAGCGCGACGAGCGTGCGCGGGGACGGAAGCCGGCGCGACGACACCGCGGTCCCCACCGCGACGAGCAGCGGCGCGGCGCCGAGCGCGACCAGCGTGGCGACCGCGACGCCGGCACGCTCGACGGCGGCGAAGTAGGCCGCCTGGTAGACGGCGGCGAGCAGGGCGGTCTCGACGACGAGGACGACGACAGGTCTCGTCCGGGCCAGACCGCGCAGCGCCCCCGTGGCCGCGAGCGCGAGCATCAGCACTCCCCCGCCGCCGAGCAGGCGGTAGGCGGCGACGGTCAACGGGGGCAGACCGGCGGCGTCGGCGAGCGCGGCACCGGCGAGCCCGCCGGTTCCCCAGAGCACCCCGCCGAGGGCGACCAGGGCGAAGTCGCGAGGTCGGGTCTCGTGCGTCATGGGGCGCGCACGGCGTGCGCCAGGTCCGCCGCGAGGTCGCCGCGCAGGAGCCCGCCGCGGTCGCCCACCACGATCTCGCCCAGCCCGAGCCAGCCCGCCAGCTGGTGCAGCTCCGCGGCGAGCGGCTCGACCAGGTCGGCGGTGTGCGACGCCACGGGTGTGCCCGGTCCGGCGCTGCGGTGCGCCGCGTGCACGCGCAGCACGCCCGCCTGCCGGTCGGCCTTGAGGTCGACGAGGGCCGACAGCGACTCACCGAGCAGGAACGGCAGCACGTAGTAGCCCCAGACCCGCTGCGGCTCGGGGACGTAGATCTCGATCCTGTACCGCAGGCCGAACAGGGCCTCGACGCGGCGGCGCTCGAACACGAGCGGGTCGAACGGGTTCAGGAGCGCCGCGCCCGAGGCCCGCCGAGGCAGGTCGGCGTCGCGGTGCCGCCAGACGGGGCCCTGGTTCCAGCCGTCGACCGTGACCTCGTGCAGGACACCGTGCTCGACGAGCTCCGCGACCGCCGGCGCGACCCGGTCCTGCTTTATGCGGAAGTAGTCCGCGAGGCAGCGCAGCGTGCCGATCCCGTGCGCCCGGGCCGAGATCTCCACCAGGGCGCGGATCGCGTCCTCGTCGGACGGCTCGGGTGCGGCGAGAGTCT
This sequence comes from Cellulomonas sp. P1_G12_2, assembly GCF_056405535.1. NCBI lineage: Bacteria > Bacillati > Actinomycetota > Actinomycetes > Micrococcales > Cellulomonadaceae > Cellulomonas > Cellulomonas sp. P1_G12_2. The sequence continues at coordinate 62,373 of NZ_JBFUBX010000010.1, forward strand.
CGGGTGGCAGCACCCGCGACGTGAGGTCGTACCGACGCTCGAAAGCCGCGTTGCGCCCTGCAGACGTCACCTCACCGGTGAAGAACAGGAACTCCAGGACGCGCTTGGCCACCGTCCAGTTCCACCCCCACTCCTCCCGGGTGGTGGGGTGCTCGGCCTCGAAGTCCTCCTGCACCTGCCGGGCGGTCACGGGGCCGCGCTCGGCGATGATCGCCCGGACCTCGTGCACCACCGGCGAGTGCTTCAGCGGCACCTCGGAGATCGCTCCCCAGGCCTCCCGCTGGTAGGCGCGCTGCCGCCAGCCGAGCAGCCGGTACGTCTCCGGTGGGACGAAGGAGGCCATGTGGGCCCACGTCTCGACCAGTCGGCGCGGGGCCTGGCCCGACGCACGGTCGAGCAGCGCCGGGTCGTACGCGCCGATCCGCGAGAACGCCGGCATGAGGTGCGCGCGGGCCAGCACGTTGACCGAGTCGATCTGCAGCACGCCCAGGCGGTCGACGACCTGCTGGAACTGGCGCATGGTCGGCGCTGCACCGCGTGCCGGGCGGGGCCGGTCCAGGCCCTGGGCACGCAGCGCGATGCGCCGTGCCTGAGAGAGGGTGAGTCGTTCGGGGGCGCCCGGGGAGATCACGTGGACATCCTGCCGTGCGACACCGACACGACGACGCCCGACCCGTCGCAGAGACCGGGTCGGGCGTCGTCGGGGGCGATCAGCCGGAGACGGCGGCCAGCGGCGTCCCGACGACGGCGGCGTCGAGCTTGATCACGCCGTAGCTCCACCCACGCCTGCGGTAGGCGACGGACGGCTGGGCGGTCTCGGCGTCGATGAACAGGAAGAAGTCGTGGCCGACGAGCTCCATCTCGTAGAGCGCGTCGTCGACCGTCATCGGCTGGGCCTGGTGGACCTTCTCGCGGATGACCACCGGCGAGTCACCGAGGGTCGTCTCGACCGCGGCGTCGGGATCGACGGGAGCGGACGGCTCCAGCTCGGGCTCGGGCGGGCGGACGTCCACGGGGGCGATCGGAGTGTGGTTGCGGTGGTCCTTGCGCCGGTCGCGGGTCCGCCTCAGCCTCTCGAGAAGCTTCCCGAGAGCCAGGTCCAGGGCCGCGTACCTGTCGTCGGCGCACGCCTCTGCACGGATCACGGGCCCTCGATCGACCACGGTGAGCTCGACGCGCTCACTGCTCCCGGCCTGTCGGGGGTTGGTCTCGTGCGACACGACGACGTCGATGCGCTGAGCGCGGGGGGCCAGCTGCTCGACTTTCGCGAGCTTCTGCTCGACGTGCGCCCGGTACTTCGGGAGCACCTCCGTGTGCCGGCCGGCAACCACGATCTCCATGTGAGCCTCCTGAGAGGGTCGGGGGCGGGGCAACCCGCCCGGGTGACAGTGCAATGGGCTGCCCCAGGGGCAGTCGGGCGGCGTCACCTCCTCCCGCGGCCTGCCCGGGCGACCCAGCGAGGGGTCGGTCCGTGCGGTGCCAACGGCTCAGGCCCCCACGCTAACCCCGCACGTGCCCCCGAACCCACTCGCCCCGCCCACGGTTCACCCTGTGGACAGGATCCGGCCGGGCGGGAGCCGCGTCGGACGCGACGGGCCCGGGGTCGACGCCAGCGTGATCGCCCCGACCACGTGCGCGCCACGGCGCTCGAGCGCCGACCGGCACACCGCGACCGTGGCGCCCGTGGTGAGCACGTCGTCCACGAGGAGAACGGGCCTGCCCTCCACGCGCGGCGCGTGCCGGTCCGGCACCTGCACGTGGCCGACGAGGTTGCGGGTGCGCGCGCGAGCGCCGAGGCCGACCTGGTCGTGACCCCGGGACCGGACGAGCACCGGCGCCGGCAGCGCGGGATGCCCGGCCAGGACGAGGCCGTCGGCGACCGCGGCTGCGAGCGTGTCGACGAGGTTCCCTCCCCTGCGGCGTCGCGCCGCTCCTGTCGACGGGGCCGCGACCACGAGCAGCGGGGCAGCGCCGAGGCGCGGCGGGAGCGCAGCGGCCGCGAACGTGAGCGCCCGCGCGAACGGGCGTGTCAGATCGAGCCGCCCGCGGTCCTTCCACGCGATGATCGCGCGGCGGACGTCGCCGGTGCAGTCGGCGAGCGTCCACACCGGCAGCGCACCGTGCCCGTCCATCCGGTCGAGACGCGGCGCGCGGTCCTCGCACCGCCACGGACGTCCCGCGAAGCGCTGCGCGCAGGTCGGGCACCAGGCGACGTCGTCGGCCCCGCAGCCGGCGCACTCGACGGGCAGCAGGAGGCCGAGCAGCTCTCGGGCGAACGTCATCGGTGCAGCCTGCTCGCCGGCGGGCGCACAGGAGTGGAGCCGGTGGACGGCGGTGGGCTGTGGGCGGCCGGTCAGCCGGGGAACGACGGGTCGGCCGCGCCGGTCAGACCGATGACCTGCGCCCAGGTGGAGCCGACGAACCGACGCAGCTCACCGGCGGTCGTGGTCACGTAGATGACGGAGGAGCTCCCCGCGAGGCCGGCGAGCTCGGCCACCGCAGGCAGGGGCCTGGTCGGGCCTGCGACGGGAACCAGGTGCACGGCAGGGTTCCCCGTCGACCGTCCGATGACCGCGAGCGTCGACTCCTCGGCCCAGACCACGGAGGACGCGTCGACGAGCGCGGCGCCCGCGCGGACCGGTGCCCCCAGCTGCTGCGGCCCCCCCGACTCGTCGCGGGTGATCGCCGCGACGTCGAGCTGGACCCCGTCCGCCCCGGCCGAGACGACCGCGACCCGGACCCCGTCGCGGGCCACGCGGACCGCACGGACCGCACGTCCTTCCAGCCAGTCCGCGCTCACACTCACCGGGGCGGCGTCCGAGCGCGCAGCGACCAGGCCGCTCGCTGGCTGTGCCGTCCAGGCCCAGCCGAACCTGTCGACGGAGGGGGCCACGAGAGCCGTCCCGGTCAGGAGGTCCTGCGCGGGCAGGTCCGCGGTCGGCACCGTGCTCAGCGTGCTCGGCCCGGAGAGCATCACCCGCACCGACCCGTCCTCGTTGCTCGCCGGGCTGCGCGGGTCGAGCGAGTCGAGGGCGCCGAGGCCGGGCACCGGCTCGGGCTCGCCGTCCACGAGCGCCACGATGCGGTCGTCCTGGAGGAACTCGACGTTGCTCGGCGGGCCGGACCCGCGCTGCAACGTCGCAGCACCCTCCAGCGGCACGTCGCCGGCGAACACCTGGACGGAGCCGATGCCGGGCACGGGCCGCAGGCTGGCGTCGATCTGCGCGAGCAGGAGGTCACGGTCGGCGCGGGTCACGGCCAACGCGGGCTCCAGCGTGACCTGGGCGACGCCCTCGTCGTCCACCGGCACCGACTCGGGGTTGAGCTCGACGCCGTCGGGCACCGCCGTGACGACCGCGTCCTGCAGCCAGGGCGACGGACCGGCCAGCAGCTCGCTGACGATCGACGTGCCCAGGCCCTTCTGCGGGAACCAGCGCGACTCGGGGACGAGGAACTTCTCGTCCGGCGAGAGGAAGTACAACGAGGCCGGCCGATAGCTCCGGCTGAAGTCCTCCTGCTGGAGGATCAGGCCGGGCGGCGTCGCCGCGATGCGCCACTGGTCGGCGTCGTCCTGCACCATCCCGAACGTCACCGACTCCCGCGCGTCCGGTGGCGCCTCGACGTAGACCCCGTCCTCGTCGACGCGGGCGAGGACGGGGACGTCGATCGTCACCTCGGTGTCCGTCGTCGTCGGGGCGGGCTCGACCGGCCCCGACACGACGACCCCGGCCGACGGCTTCCAGGTGGCCTTCGCCTCCCCCGCGAGATACTCCCGGGCCGTCACGAAGTCGTCCGTGAACCCCGCGGCGCCCGCCGCCAGGAACCCGTCGACGATCTCGGTCGGGGTGTCGCCCGGCTGCGGCCCCTCGGCCAGCACGGCGATCTCGGAGGGCTCCGTGACCTCGGCGTCCCCCTCGCTCACGGGTCCGGACGTCGGGATCGCGGAGCACGCTGCCAGGACGACGACGGTCACGACGGCGAGCGCGGCGCGGTGGAACGGGCGCGCGGTCATCGGACCTCCTGCCGGTCGGCGTCGTCCGCGTACTCCTGGGTGTCGTGGTCGTCGGAGCCCATGTCCGGGAGCGCCGCAGGGTCGGTGTTCGGGCGCAGCACGGGAATGCGCAGCGCCCCGGTGACCGGCGACTCGTCCGGCGCCAGGGGCAGCGGTGAGTCGGTGAGCCGGATGCCCGCGCGGCGCGGCAGCGTCAGCCGGAAGCTCGCCCCGCGGCCGGGCCGACCCCACGCCTCGAGCCAGCCGCCGTGCAGGTGGGCGTCCTCCAGGGAGATCGCGAGCCCCAGGCCGGTACCACCCGTCGTCCGGGCGCGCGCGGGGTCCGCCCGCCAGAACCGGTCGAACACGTGCGCGGCCTCGTCGGGCGTCATGCCCACCCCGCGGTCGCGCACCGTGATCGCCACGGCGTGCGCGTCGGCGCCGACGGTCACCTCGACCGTGCTCCCCTCCGCGTGCTCGACGGCGTTGACCAGCAGGTTGCGCAGGATGCGCTCGACGCGGCGCGGGTCGATGTCCGCGACGCTGCGCTCCTCGGGCACGACGACGTGCAACCACGCGCCCCGCCGGTCGGCGAGCGGTGCCGCGTGGTCGACGGCCGTGATCACGACGTCGCGAACGTCGCGACCCTCGGCGTCGAGCACCGCGGCGCCGGCGTCGAACCGGCTGATCTCCAGCAGGTCGGCCAGCAGGTCCTCGAACCGGTCGAGCTGGGTCTGCAGGAGCTCCGCCGAGCGCTTGGCGGCCGGGTCGAAGTCCTCGCGCGAGGCGTGGATGACCTCGCCCGCCATCCGGATCGTCGTCAGCGGGGTGCGCAGCTCGTGCGACACGTCCGAGACGAACCGGCGCTGGAGCGTCGACAGCTCCTCCATACGGTGGATCTGGTCCTGGAGGCTGTCGGCCATCTCGTTGAAGGAGCGGGCGAGCGTGGCCATCTCGTCCTCCCCCTTCTCGGGCATCCGCTCGGACAGGTGCCCGTCGGCCAGCCGCTCGGCGACCTGGGCCGCCCGGCGCACGGGCTGGACCGTCTGCCGGGTGACCAGCCAGGTCATGCTGCCCAGCAGCACCACGAGGGCGACCGCCGCGAGGCCGAGGGTGCGCTGCAGGAAGTCGAGCCGGTCCTGCTCCGACTGGAGGCTGTACAGGAAGAAGAGCTGATACGTGCCGACGACCGGCACGGTCACGTCCTGCCCGACGAGCACCCCGGGCGACACTCCCCCGGTCTCGCGCGGGATCGCGACCGACTGCCACTGCTGACCACCGCCCGCGGTCGCCAGCCGGAGCTCGGGGCTGACCAGCGGGATGAGCGACGGCTTCGTCGTCGCACCCGAGATGTCCAGGCTGCTGCCCTCCTGACCGGGTGCGCGCAGCAGGAAGACCTCGCGTCCGTCCGAGCCGCCGGTGCGTTGGGCCTGGGACACGTCCCCGAGCAGGCGCTGCACGTCCGTGCGTGCGGTCGCCGTCGAGAAGTCGAGCGTCGCCTGTGCCTGCTGCGCGGACCGCGCACTGTCCTGCAGCACCTGGTCGAGCCGGGCCTGGAACAGCCCCTCGGCCATCCGGGAGCTGACATACGCACCGACAAGGGTGAGGGCCACCAGTCCGATGGCCAGCGTCGACGTGATGACCCGGATCTGCAGGGACGACCGCCACGCACGAGTCCAGCTTCGGGCGCGCCGCCGCGACCGTGCCCGGAGCAGCCGCCAGGCGCCGCTCACGCGCACGATCGGGATGCTCCGGACGACCTCACGTCGAGGCCACGCCCGCCTTGTAGCCGACGCCGCGGACGGTGACGACGATCTCGGGCTGCTCGGGGTCGTTCTCGATCTTGGAGCGCAGGCGCTGCACGTGGACGTTCACCAGACGGGTGTCGGCGGCGTGCCGGTAGCCCCACACCTTCTCCAGCAGGACCTCGCGGGTGAACACCTGCCACGGCTTGCGGGCGAGCGCCACCAGCAGGTCGAACTCGAGCGGGGTGAGCGAGACCGGCCGGCCCGCCCGCGCGACGCGGTGACCGGGCACGTCGATGGTCACGTCGCCGATGGTGAGGTGCTCGGGCGCGGGCTCGTCGCTGCGCCGGAGCCGGGCACGGACCCGCGCGACGAGCTCCTTGGGCTTGAACGGCTTGGAGATGTAGTCGTCGGCGCCGGACTCCAGGCCGAGGACCACGTCGACCGTGTCGCTCTTGGCCGTGAGCATGACGATGGGCACGCCCGACTCGGCGCGGATCTGCCGGCAGACCTCGTTGCCGTCCTTGCCGGGCAGCATCAGGTCGAGCAGGACGAGGTCCGGCTGCGTGGCGCGGAAGACCCCGATCGCCTCGTCACCGTCCTCGCAGAACACCGGGTCGAAACCCTCGGACCGCAGCACGATGCCGATCATCTCGGCCAGCGCGGTGTCGTCGTCGACCACGAGCACTCGTCCCTTCATGGCGGCATTGTCGCACCGCGGGGGCCCGTACCCGGGCCACCTGGGCGAACGAGGCGACACGGGCGCACAGATCACCCGGTCGCGCGCCGGCGGGGGCGCCCGTCGTGGCACGATGAATCCTCCGCGGGGGCACGCCACGGCACCCCCCGAACCACCCCGACCACGCGCACGACCAGCCGAGGGAGCCGCGCTCGCATGACGAGCCCGCACGACGACGTCCCGCAGCCGCCGACCTGGGCGGCGCCCGCGGGGACGGGGACGCCGCCGCCGCCGGAGCACGTGCCCCAGCCCGGACCAGCCGCGCCGCCACAGCCACCGGCGCCTCCGTCGGGGTGGGGCCAGCAGCCACCCGGCGGGTACGGCTCCTGGGGCCCCGCAGCGCCGCCGCCTCCGGGGGTCGCGTGGCGCCCGCAGGCGCTGCAGCCCGGGATCATCCCGCTGCGACCGCTCGGGATGGGCGAGATCTACGACGGCGCCTTCCGAGCGGTCCGTGCGAACCCCCGCGTCATGTTCGGGCTCGCCGCGCTCGTGGTGACCCTCGCCGTCACGATCCAGTCGATCATCCAGTGGTACGTCACCGGTCTCGTCGCGCCGCAGCTGTCCGACCTGTCGAGCGAGGTGGACCCGTCCGGGCAGATGGGGTTCGCCGAGCAGATGGGCTCGTCCGCGGGCCTGCTCATCTCCACCCCCGTCACCGCGCTCGCCACGACGATCCTCACCGGGCTGCTCATCGTGTCGGTGAGCCGCTCCGTGCTCGGCCAGGTGGCCACCGTCGGCGAGGTCCTGCGCTCGTGGCGCGTCTGGCTCGTGGTCGGCTTCACGTTCCTGAGCGGGGTCGCCGTCCTCGTCGTGGCATCGGTGCTGACCACGGGCGTCGTGCTCCTCGCGGTGAACGACCAGATCGGGCCGGCAGTGCTCCTCGGCCTGGCCGGGGGGCTCGCGTTCGTGGTCGCCGCCGTCTGGTTCTCCACCCGGACGCTGCTGGTGCCCCCGGCGCTGATGCTCGAGGGCAAGAAGTTCTGGCCCACGATCGCGCGTGCGTGGCGCCTGACGCGCGGCAGCTTCTGGCGACTGTTCGGCATCTACCTGCTGACCAGCATCCTGGCCGGGATCATCGCGCAGATCATCGTCTTCCCGGCCACCCTGATCGCCCAGCTCGTCCTGCGCGACCCCACCGCGACGTCGTTCGGCTCCTTCGTCGTGATCGGGATCGCCAACGTCATCGCCTCGACCCTCTCGACCACGTTCGTGTCGTCGGTCGTCGCCCTGCTCTACATCGACGTGCGCATGCGCCGGGAGGGCCTGGACGTGGAGCTCGCCCGCGCCGCGGAGAGCACGGCGTGATCCTGCCTGCCCGGGTGGCGGTCGGCGTCCCGGTCGAGCCGGACGCCGCGACCGGGCGGCGCTGGGCGACCGAGGAGCTGCTCGACCCCGTCTACCACCAGCAGCGCTCGCTGCTCAGCCGGCTGTGGGACTGGCTGGCGGAGCAGCTGGCCGGGTTGCGCACCCCGGCCGCGATCGATCCCATCGCGGTGCTGGTCGTCGTCGGCATCATCGTCGCCGTCGTGGTGGTCGCGTTCCTCGTCGCGGGCCCGGTGCGCGTCTCGCGGCGCGGCTCGTCGGACCGCCGGGTCCTGGACCACGACGACGCGCGGACGGCCGAGGAGATCCGGGCCGCCGCCGACGCCGCGGCGTCCCGAGGAGACTGGGCGCTCGCGGTGCTGGAGCGCTACCGGACGATCGTGCGCGGGCTCGAGGAGCGCACCGTCCTGGAGGAACGGGTGGCCCGGACGGCGCACGAGGCCGCGCTGGCCGCCGCCGCACGGTTGCCGTCGCTCGGCGACGACCTCGTCGCGGCCGGACGAACGTTCGACGACGTGGCGTACGGCGACGAGCCGGCCACGGCCGACGACGAGCGCCGGCTGCGGGAGCTCGACGGTCGCGTCCGGGACACCCGTCCGACGACCACCTCCGGCGTGGCCGACCTCGCCGTGGCGGCGCCCCGATGAGCGCACCCACCGTGACCACGGCGCACGCACCGGTGGTCGGTGACGGCACGTCGGTCCGCAGCCGGTCGGCCCGGCGCTGGCGGCGGGCGCGGTGGTGGCTCGCCCTGCTCGGGCTCGTCGTGGTGGCCGGCATCCTGTCCGCCCTGCCCGAGCCGCGCACGTCGACGCTCACCCTCGCCCCGGACAACCCCGGTGACCTCGGCGCGCGCGCAGCCGCGCAGATCCTCGGGCGGCAGGGCGTCGACGTCCGGTACGTGCGCCACATCGCGGAGGTCCGGTCCCTCGCGGTCCCCGGCTCGACGGTGCTCGTCGTGGGCGACTACCTGCTCGACGCGGACCAGATCGACGTGCTCGACGCCACCGGCGCCGACCTGGTGGTGGTCGACGCAGGGTGGGCCCTCGGGCTGCTGACTGACACGATCGCGGGCGGCGGGGGCACCGGGGGCGAGCCCGAGGTCCGCTCGGCGGAGTGCGACGACCCGGACGCGGTAGCGGCGGGATCCGTCACCGCGCGGGGCTCGCTGCTGGCCACCGGGCCGGGCGCGGTCGTCTGCTTCCCCGCTCCCGGGACGGACACCGACCTCGGCGGCGCGTACGCGGTGACCGAGTCGGACGGGCGCCGGATCGTCGCGCTCGCCGACGTCGCGCCCCTGACCAACCAGCACCTCGCCGAGCAGGGCAACGCCGCCCTCGTGCTGCGAGCGCTCGGCCGGCACGAGCAGCTCGTCTGGTACATCCCCTCGCTCGACGACGTCGGCGCGGGCGACGGGTCCGCCGACGCCGCCCCCGGCCAGCTCCTGCCCCCGGTCGTCCCGATCCTGGCGCTGCAGCTCCTGCTCGTCGTCGTCGTGGCCGCTCTGTGGCGCGGGCGGCGGCTCGGGCGGCTGGTGACCGAGCGGCTGCCTGTGGTCGTCCGCTCCGGCGAGACGACCCGCGGTCGCGGCCGGCTGTACCGACGGTCCCGGTCCTACGGTCATGCGGCCGCCGCCCTGCGGGCCGGCACAGCCGCGCGCAGCGCCACCCGGCTCGGGCTGCCCCGCTCCGCGCCGGCCCCCGTGGTCGTCGACGCCGTCGCGCGCGCCACGAGCCGCCCGGCACCGACCGTCGAGGCCCTGCTGTACGGACCCCCACCGACCGACGACCGCGGGCTGGCCCAGCTGGCCCGTGACCTGGACCATCTCGAGAGCGAGGTTCACCGAACGTGAGCGACCAGAGTCCCTCCTGGGGAACGACCGCACCCACCGCCCAGCTGCACCACCCGTCCGAGGAGCTGCGGGCCGCCCTGGGCACCGTGCGCGCCGAGGTGGCCAAGGCGGTCGTCGGGCAGGACGCGGCCGTCAGCGGTCTCGTCATCGCGCTGCTCTGCCGCGGCCACGTGCTGCTCGAGGGGGTGCCGGGGGTCGCCAAGACGCTCCTCGTGCGCGCGCTCTCGGCGGCGCTCGACCTGCAGACCAAGCGCGTCCAGTTCACCCCGGACCTCATGCCCGGCGACGTGACCGGCTCGCTGGTGTACGACGCCCGCACCGCCGAGTTCTCGTTCCGCGAGGGTCCGGTGTTCACCAACCTGCTGCTCGCCGACGAGATCAACCGGACGCCGCCGAAGACGCAGGCGTCGCTGCTCGAGGCCATGGAGGAGCGTCAGGTGTCGATCGACGGCACCCCGCGCCCCCTGCCCGACCCGTTCCTGGTCATCGCGACGCAGAACCCGGTCGAGTACGAAGGCACGTACACGCTCCCCGAGGCGCAGCTCGACCGGTTCCTGCTCAAGCTCGTCCTCCCGCTGCCCGAGCGCGACGAGGAGATCGAGGTGCTGAGCCGGCACGCCGCCGGCTTCGACCCACGCGACCTCGCCGGTGCCGGCCTGCGCCCCGTGGCGACGGCGGACATGCTCGCTCGCGCACGGGCCGAGGTGGCGCGCGTGCAGGTGGCCCCCGAGGTGCTCGGCTACGCGGTCGACGTCTGCCGGGCCACCCGCCGGTCGCCGTCGCTCTCGCTGGGCGTCTCCCCCCGTGGCGCGACCGCGCTGCTTGCCACGTCGCGCGCGTGGGCGTGGCTGTCCGGCCGGGGCTACGTGACGCCCGACGACGTCAAGGCCCTCGCCCACCCGACCCTGCGGCACCGGGTCCAGCTGCGCCCCGAGGCCGAGCTCGAGGGCGTCAGCACGGAGAGCGTGCTGGACACGGTGCTCGCGTCCGTGGCCGTCCCCCGCTGACGTGGCCGTCACCTGGCGCGCGGTCGTCCTGGCCGCGCTCGGGCTCCCGGTGGTGTTCCTCGTGCCCGCCACCGGGACCGTGCTGCTGTGGGCGCTGCTCGTCGTGGTCGCCTGCGCGGTGGACGTCGCGCTGGCCGCCTCGCCCCGGGAGGTCGCGGTCCGGCGGGACGTCCCGGCGTCGGTCCGCCTGACGGAGCCGTCGTCGTCGACGCTGACCCTGTCCCACCTGGGCCGGCGCCGGCTGCGCGGCGTCGTGCGCGACGCGTGGCCGCCGTCGACGGGCGCGCAGGTCGACCGGCACCCGCTGGACGTCGCGCCGGGCGACGGCGCCCGCGTCCGCACCGTCCTGGTCCCCACGCGGCGCGGCGACGCGCACGCCGACCGCGTCACGATCCGCACCCTCGGCCCGCTCCGGCTGGCGGGAAGGCAGGCCTCGCTCACCGTGCCGGGACGGCTCCGTGTGCTGCCTGAGTTCGCGTCGCGGCGGCACCTGCCCAGCCGGCTCGCGCGCCTGCGGGAGCTGGACGGACGGGCGGCGGTGCAGGTGCGTGGTCCGGGCACGGAGTTCGACTCCCTGCGCGAGTACGTGATCGGTGACGACGTGCGCTCGATCGACTGGCGCGCGACGGCCCGGCGCTCGGACGTCGTGGTGCGCACGTGGCGTCCGGAGCGCGACCGGCGCGTGCTCATCGTGCTCGACACGGGCCGCACGTCCGCGGTCCGCGTGCTCGACGCCCCGCGGCTGGACGCGTCCATCGAGGCCGCCCTGCTGCTCGCCGCCCTGGCGACCAAGGCGGGCGACCGCGTCGAGCTCCTCGTCTTCGACCGCAAGGTCCGCGGCCGGGTGGCCAGTGCGACCGGTGCCCGCGTCATGGCCCAGTTCGCCGACACGTTGGCGCTCGCCGAGCCGGCGCTCGTGGAGACCGACTGGCCCGGGGTCGTGGCGCAGGTCCGCCAGCGGCTCAGCCAGCGGGCGCTGGTGGTGCTCCTGACCGCCCTCGACCCGGCGGCGGTCGAGCAGGGTCTGCTCGGCGTGGCCGGCCAGCTGACGGAGCGGCACCAGGTGGTGCTCGCGTCGGTCTCGGACCCCGAGGTCGACACCCTGCGCACGTCCCGCGACGGCGCCGCGGCGGTGTTCGACGCCGCGGCGGCCGAGCGCGTCGGGCTGGAGCGCGCCGCCGTGTCCGTGCGGCTGCGCCAGCGCGGTGCGGAGGTGGTCGACGCCCTGCCCGACGACCTCGCACCTCGCCTCGCGGACACCTACCTGGCCCTGAAGGCGGCGGGTCGGCTCTGAGGGCTGTGGGCACCGCCAGGTAGGTTCCGAACCGTGCCCGACCTGCTCACCCGCGCCCACCTGAACCGTGCGCTGCTCGCGCGCCAGCACCTGCTCGCGCGCCGCCCCGGTCCCGCGATCGAGGTCGTGGACCACCTGGTGGGCCTTCAGGCGCAGAACGCGTGGTCGCCGTACGTCGGACTCTGGAGCCGGGTCGAGGGGTTCCGCACCGACGAGATCGGTGCCGCGTTCTGGGACCGTTCCGTCGCCCGGATCGCGGTGATGCGCAGCACGATCCATCTCGTCACGGGGGCGGACGCGCTGCTGCTGCCCGGCCTGATCGCCCCGCTGCACGCCAAGGACCTCCGGGTCAACGCGCAGCACGGTGCCGCGCTGCGCACGCTCGACGTCGCCGAGGTCACAGCCGCGGCCCGCGCGCTCGTCGAGGAGGAGCCCCGGGTGACCACCGCGCTGGGCAGCCTCCTCGCACAGCGGTGGCCGGACGTCGCACCGAGCACGCTGGCCTACGCCGCGCGCGGGACCCTTCCCCTGGTCCAGGTGCCACCCCGGGGCGTGTGGGGACGGTCGGGAGCGACCACCTGGACCACCGCGTGGGCGTGGCTGGGGCCGGAGCTCACCGCCGCGGCACCCGACCTGACCGACCCGCAGGTGCTCGCCGCCGAGCAGGAGCGGTTCGTGCGCCGCTACCTCGCCGCGTTCGGCCCGGCCTCCGTCGCGGACCTGCAGAGCTGGAGCGGGCTCACCGGGATGCGCGCCGTGGTGGACCGCCTCGACCTCGTCCGGTACCGCGCCGAGCCGTCGCCGGGGGCGGTCCGCGAGCGCGAGGTGCTCGACCTGCCGGGTGCCCCGCTGCCGGACCCGGACGTGCCGGCACCCCCGCGCTTCCTGGCGGACTACGACAACGTGCTGCTGGGCCACGCCGACCGGACCCGGATCATCTCGGCCGAGCACCGCCCGTACCTGGCCAGCCCGAACGGCGTGGTGCCGGCCACCTTCCTGCTCGACGGCCGGGTCGCGGGGACGTGGGACGTGCCGCGCGACCGCCGGAGCGGCGGCACGGTCACGCTCACCGTGCGACCGTTCGCCCGCCCGACAGCGACCCAGCGCGAGGAGCTTCAGGTCGAGGCCGAGGGTCTGGTCGAGCTCATGGCTGCCGAGGCGGACGAGCGCCGGGCCGTCGTGGTCGACCCGGGCTAGTCAGCCGGCGGTCGCCAGCACGTAGCCCGCGCGGTCCGCCTCGAGGTCACCGGTGTGCCCCGCCCGGACGGCCCGCCGGCCGAGGACCAGCGTGTAGGCCCAGAAGGCCGTCAGGGCGACGACGCCGATGCCCACCTTGACGGCCCACGGCAGGCCCGAGCCGGTGACGAACCCCTCGACCAGGCCGGAGACCGCGAGCACACCCACCAGGCCGATCGCCACGGTGAACAGCGCGCGGGCCTCCTGCGCCAGTGCGTGCCCGCGCGTCCGGGGTCCCGGGTCGATCCAGGTCCAGAAGATGCGCAGCCCCGCGGCGCCCGCGACGAACACCGCGGTGAGCTCGAGCAGCCCGTGCGGTGCGATGAGCTGCAGGAACACGTCGAGCTCCCCGTACGACGCCATCATGCCGCCGGCGGCCCCCACGTTGATCGCGTTGGAGACCTGGAAGTACACCGGCCCGATGCCGGTGATGCCGGTCGCGATGCAGACGGCGGTCAGCCACGCGTTGTTGGTCCACACCATCGCCGCGAACCCCGCGCCCGGCGTGTAGTACTCCGCGAACGACTGCTCGACGTACTGCTCACGCTGGCTCGGGGTGCCCATCGACGCGAGGGCCTCGGGCTGCGTGGCCACCCAGACCCCCGCGGTGATGCTCAGCACGAGGAACGCCACCATGACGGCGACCGTCCACCACCGGATGCGGTACAGGGCCGCGGGCAGCGCGACCATCACGAACGCGGTGACGTCGCGCCAGCTGGGCTCGTGCGTGCCGGCGATCGCGGCGCGTGCACGCCCGACGAGCATCGACAGCCGGGTCACCATCTCGGGGTCGGGCGCGGCCGACCGGACGGACGACAGGTCGGTGGCGACCGCCTGGTAGAGCCGCACCAGCTCGTCGGCCTCGGCACCCGTGCGGCGCCGCTGACGCACCAGCGCGTCCAGCCGTGCCCAGTCGGCCGAGCGTGCCCGCTCGAAGGCGTCGAGATCCATGCCGCACAGCCTGCCATCCCCGGGGTGCGGCAGCGGCTAACCTGCCCACCATGGACGGCATCATCACGGGCGAGGGTGTCGTCCTCGACGCACGCCCGACCTCCGCGGCCACCCGCCTGCTCGCCGCGCTCCTGGATCTCCTGCTGCTCGCCGTCGTCGGCGTGGTGCTCCTCATCGCGCTGGGCGCGGTCTCCGGGGGGGTGTCCGAGGAGGTCGGCCGCATCGCCGCCATCGTCCTGGTCGCCACCATCACGGTGGTGGTCCCCACGACGGTCGACACGCTGACCCGCGGCCGCTCGCTCGGCAAGCTCGCGACGGGCATCCGCATCGTGCGCGACGACGGCGGTCCGCTGGTGTTCCGGCAGGCCCTGGTGCGGGCGCTCGTCGGCTTCGTGGAGCTCTGGCTCACCCTCGGCACGGTCGCGCTGATCACCTCGATCGTGCACCCGCAGGGCAAGCGCGTCGGCGACATCCTGGCGGGCACCTACGCCGTGCGCGTGCGCGGGGCGGCGAAGGTGCGCGCGCCGCTGGTCATGCCGCCCCACCTCGCCGGTTGGGCGCACGCCGCCGACCTCGCCCGGCTGCCCGACGGTCTCGCGCTCTCGGTCCGCCAGTTCCTGGGCCGGACCGCGTCCCTGCACCCCGCGTCCCGGGTGCAGCTGGGCTCGCAGCTGACGGCCGAGGTGCAGCGCTACGTCAACCCGCTGCCCCCGGTCGGCACGCACCCGGAGGCGTTCCTCGCGGCCGTGCTCGCCGAGCGGCGGGACCGCGAGCTCACCGCCCGGCTGCGCGCGGACCAGCGGGACGCCGTGGAGTCGTCACAGCTGCACCGACTCCCCCACGGCGTCCCCGACCCGGCTCAGTAGCGGTAGTGGTCCGGCTTGTACGGGCCGGACGCGTCGATCCCGAGGTACTCGGCCTGCTCCTTGCTGAGCTCGGTGAGCCGGACCCCGAGTGCGTCGAGGTGCAGCCGCGCGACCTTCTCGTCCAGCACCTTGGGCAGCCGGTACACCTCGCGGGCGTAGTCGCCGGGCTTGGTGAACAGCTCGATCTGGCCGATGACCTGGTTGGAGAACGAGTTGCTCATCACGAACGAGGGGTGCCCGGTCGCGTTGCCGAGGTTCAGCAGGCGACCCTCGGAGAGCACGATGATCGAACGCTCGGGGCCGACCTCGTCCGCCGGGAACGTCCACTCGTGCACCTGCGGCTTGATCTCCGTGCGGGTGATCCCGGGCACGGCGGCGAGCCCGGCCATGTCGATCTCGTTGTCGAAGTGACCGATGTTGCCGACGACCGCCTTGTTCTTCATCCGGCCCATCTGCGCGGCGGAGACCACGTCCTTGTTGCCGGTGGTGGTGATGACGAAGTCGGCCTGGTCGATGACGTCGTCCAGGCGGGTCACCTGGTAGCCGTCCATCGCCGCCTGGAGGGCGCAGATCGGGTCCACCTCGGAGACGATCACGCGCGCGCCCTGCCCACGGAACGCCTCGGCGGCACCCTTGCCCACGTCCCCGTAGCCGGCGACGAACGCCACCTTGCCGCCCATGAGCACGTCGGTGGCTCGGTTGATCCCGTCGGGCAGCGAGTGCCGGATGCCGTACTTGTTGTCGAACTTCGACTTGGTCACGGAGTCGTTGACGTTGATCGCCGGGAACAGCAGCTGCCCGGCCTCGGCCAGCTGGTAGAGCCGGTGCACGCCCGTGGTCGTCTCCTCGGTGACGCCGATGATGTCCGCGGCGATGGTCGTCCACCGCTGCGGGTCGGCTGCGAGCGAGCGGCGCAGCGTGCCGAGGACGACGGTGAGCTCCTCGGAGTAGCCCGGCTCCCCCGGCCTCGGGTCGGACGGGACCGCGCCGGCGGCCTCGTACTCGACGCCCTTGTGCACCAGGAGCGTGGCGTCGCCGCCGTCGTCGAGGATCATGTTCGGGCCGGTGCCCCCGGGCCACACGAGGATCTGCTCGGTGCACTCCCAGTACTCCTCGAGCGACTCGCCCTTCCAGGCGAACACCGGCACACCGGCCGGCTGCTCCACCGTCCCCTGCGGACCGACGGCGACCGCCGCGGCGGCCTCGTCCTGCGTCGAGAAGATGTTGCACGACGCCCAGCGAACCTCCGCGCCGAGCGCGACGAGCGTCTCGATGAGGACCGCGGTCTGCACCGTCATGTGCAGCGAGCCCGCGACGCGAGCACCGGCGAGGGGCTGGGTGGGACCGAACTCGTCCCGCAGGGCCATCAGGCCGGGCATCTCGTGCTCGGCGAGGCGGATCTGGTGCCGGCCGGCCTCGGCGAGGGACAAGTCGCGGACCTTGTACTGACCGGGCTGCTCAGAGAACGACGTGGACACAGACATCTCACTCCTGCGGGGTTCCGGTGACGTGGGCGCGCGCGACGCACCGGGGCTTGCGCCCTGGTCGTTCGCGCCGGCGCGACCCCTCTCGGTCCACGGGCATCACCCACGCCGTCCGGGACATGCTAGCCCGGGGTGAGCGGCGTCACACGGGTTCGTCAGCCGCGAGAGACGGGAACGCCCTCGTCCACCAGGAGCACCGGGATCCCGTCGCGCACCGGGTAGGCGACCGGGTTCACCGGGTCGGTCGAGACCAGCGTCGGCTCACCGTCGGGCCCCACACCGTCCACGAGCGTCGCACCCGTCGCGGGGCAGCGCAGCAGCTCGCGCGCCCAGGGCTCCAGCGTCCGGCCCATCAGTACTCACCGTCCTGGCGCACCAGAGCCAGCACGTCGTCGCGCACCTTCTCCATGATGTCCTCGTCCGCTGCCTCGACGTTCAGCCGCAGCAGCGGCTCGGTGTTGGAGGCGCGCAGGTTGAACCACCACTGCGGGTGGCCGTCCCAGTGGGAGACCGTGAGGCCGTCCATCTCGTCGACCTGCACCGGCCCGGCGCCCTGCTGCGTCACGTACGCCTCGATCACGCGCTCGCGCGCCGCCGCGACATCGGTGACGCGGGAGTTGATCTCCCCGCTGGCCGTGTACGGCTGGAACTGCTCGGACAGCGCCGACAGGGGGTGCGGCTGACCGCCGAGCGCGGCGAGCACGTGCATCGCCGCGAGCATGCCGGTGTCGGCGAAGAAGAAGTCCCGGAAGTAGTAGTGCGCGCTGTGCTCGCCGCCGAACACCGCGTCGTGCTCGGCCATCTGCGCCTTGATGAAGGAGTGGCCCACCCGGGTGCGGACGGTCGTCGCACCCGCCGCGCGCAGCAGGTCCGGCACCACCTGGGACGTGATGAGGTTGTGGATGACGGTCGGTGTGCGGCCGGCCGCGCGCTCGCGCTCCACCTCGCGCAGGCCCACCAGCGCCGTGATGGCCGACGGGCTCACCGGGTCGCCGTGCTCGTCGATCACGAAGCAGCGGTCCGCGTCGCCGTCGAACGCGAGCCCGAGGTCGGCGTCGTGCTCGACGACAGCCGCCTGCAGGTCCCGCAGGTTCTCCGGCTCGAGGGGGTTGGCCTCGTGGTTGGGGAACGTGCCGTCCAGCTCGAAGTACAGCGGGACGATGTCGAGCGGAAGCCCGGGCAGGCCGGCGTCGGTGCCCAGGACCGCCGGTGCCGTGAAGCCGCCCATGCCGTTTCCGGCGTCGACGACGACCTTCAGCGGCCGGATGCCGGACAGGTCCACCAGCGACCGAAGGAACGAGGCGTACTCGGTGAGCATGTCGCGTTCCTCGACGGAGCCGCGCAGGTCGGTGTCGACCTCCGGGACCGACCCCGCGAGGTAGTCGCCGGCCAGCTCGCGCACCGTCGTCAGGCCGCTGTCCTGGCCCACCGGCCGCGCGCCGGCCCGGCAGAGCTTGATGCCGTTGTACTGCGCCGGGTTGTGGCTCGCCGTGAACATCGCACCGGGGATGCCGAGCGCGCCGGAGGCGAAGTAGAGGCCGTCCGTGGAGGCCAGACCGATCAGGAGGACGTCCACGCCCCGGGCGGCCAGCCCGTCCGCGAACGCACCGACCAGCTCGGGACCCGAGGGACGCATGTCGTTGGCGATCACGACGCGCGGGCGGTCCGTCGCCTCGGGGAGCACCACGACGTCGGCGAACGCCGCACCGATCGCGCGGGCCACCGTGGGGTTGAGCTCCTCGGGGACGACCCCGCGGACGTCATAGGCCTTGATGAGGGCAGACAGATCGACACGGTCGGCTGCAGGGGAGATCACGCGGTCATCGTACCTGTGGCCCTCGGGGCCACGACCAAGCCGGGTCAGGCGTCGCCGCCGACGACCTCGTCCCGGTCGAGCGGGGTGCCGCTCCCGTCGAGGGGGAACCAGTTGCGCTGCTCGCAGGCCGGGCAGGACACGAAGACCACCTGCCGGCCGTCCGTGAGCGCCATCCGGATCTTGGTCAGATCGGTCGCACCGCAGCGCAGGCAGGCGTCCGTGCCGGGCACTCCTGGGCCCGTGGGCTGGCTGATGGAGCCGAGGGGCTCACCCGCCCGCTCGGCGCGCGCACGCGCGGCCTCGCCCTTGCGACGTGCCACGTCAGCCCTCGCCACGCAGCACGCGCAGGTGGCCGCGGCGAGGTGCCTCGTTCAGGATCGCGCCGACGGCCTCGGGCAGGGCGACGGGCTCGGGCTCGGTCCGCCTGCCCGCCTCCCGCACCGCGTCGGCCAGCGCCAGAAGGTCGTCCCGGCTCGGCGGAGCGGGGGTGAACTCGGGCGTGAGCCGGACGACCTCCCACCCGCGCGGGGCCGTGAGGCGTTCCGCGTGCTCGATGCACAGGTCGTACGAGTGCGGCTCGGCGTGCTGCGCGAGCGGACCCAGCACCGC
This sequence comes from Cellulomonas sp. P1_G12_2, assembly GCF_056405535.1. Lineage (NCBI taxonomy): Bacteria > Bacillati > Actinomycetota > Actinomycetes > Micrococcales > Cellulomonadaceae > Cellulomonas > Cellulomonas sp. P1_G12_2. Next base: position 81,286 of record NZ_JBFUBX010000010.1, read on the forward strand.
GGTCGAGTCGGCGTACACATAGGTCAGCGTGGCCACGGCCGCACGGCCGCATGCCGTGCGGGAGCACTGCCTCACGGATCTCACGCGCTGACGGTACTCCCGGGTGCCGACAGGCCGTGCCCCCCACGCCGTCGGCCGTGCGCGATCTACAGTGCTGAAGTGAGCTCCGCACCTCCGCCACCCGCCCGCCGAGCCCCCGGTGTCGGGCGCCGCACCCTTGCGCTCCCCACGACGACGATCGCGCCCGTGCGCCGCCGCGACCGGCGCGGTCGCGGCCCCCGGGGCCCGCTGCTGCCCAGCACGATGCCGGCCTACCGCACCCGCGCCGAACGGTTCGACGACCTCGTCCTCGATGCGGTCGAGCGGATCGAGCGCACCTGGGCGCGCCAGCTGGTGGGGACGGAGTTCGCCGTCGAGGACGTACCGCCGTCCAACCCCGCGCCCTGGGAGCACGGCGGGGTCCCGCTCGGTCGCTACTTCCCGTCCGACGCCGGCCTCCCCGCGCGCATCGTCGTCTACCGCCGTCCCGTCGAGTCCCGGGCCACGGACGCCCTCGACCTCGCCGACCTGGTGCGGGACGTGGTCGTCGAGCAGGTGGCCCACCTGCTCGGGCGGTCACCCGACGACGTGGACCCGCACTACGGCGACGCCCACTAGCCTGTCCGGACGATGAGCACCGCCGTCCCGCCCCCGTCCACGCCAGCCCCCGATGTCCGCGTCGTCTGCGTCGTCTACCACCCCGGCGACGAGCTCGCGACGTTCGCACGCACGCTCGCTGCCGCGTCAGCCGCGCCGACGGAGCTGGTGATCGTCGACAACGGCTCCGACCCCACCGTCGCGCGCGCGGTGGCCGACGAGGTCGGTGCGCGGCTCGTCGCCACCGGGTCGAACCTGGGATACGGGGGCGGCGCCAACCTGGGCGCGGCCGGCGCCGAGGCACGGTGGATCGTCGTCGCCAACTCCGACATCGAGTGGCAGCCGGGGTCGCTGGACGAGCTCGTCGCGGCCGCCGAGGCAGCACCCACCGCGGGGTCGGTCGGTCCGGCACTGCTCAACACCGACGGCACCGTCTACCCCTCGGCGCGCGAGCTGCCGTCGCTCACCCAGGGCGCGGGGCACGCGCTGTTCGTCAAGGTGTGGCCCGGCAACCCGTGGACGCGCCGGTACCAGGCGCACCAGCAGAACGCCGGCGGTCAACGACCGGCCGGGTGGCTGTCCGGCGCGTGCCTGCTGCTGCGGCGCGAGGCGTTCGAGGCGGTGGGCGGGTTCGACGACGGCTACTTCATGTTCTTCGAGGACGTCGACCTCGGGGAGCGTCTGGGCCGCGCGGGCTGGATCAACCTCTACGTGCCGCAGGTCAAGGTCACGCACGTCGGCGGGACGTCGTGGCGCGCCAAGCCCGCGCCCATGATCTCGGCGCACCACGCGAGCGCCGCCCGGTACGTGCACCGCCGGTACCCACGCTGGTACCAGTGGCCGGTGCGACAGGCAGCCGTGCTCGGGCTGCGGCTGCGCGAACGCTCGGAGCTGCGCGCAGCAGGCTGAGTCAGCGGGTACCGAGCCGCGGGTCCTCGCGGACGGCGACGTCCGGCGTGAGGCGCGGCACCGGCACCGGGTCGAGCACGGAGACGAGCCAGCCGTCGGACTGGTTGACCGCGGCCACCATGGCCCAGGCGAGCGCGACCGTCGAACCCTCGTCCGTCACCAGGTCCACGCCCACCACTCCCGCGAGGTCCACCGGCGGACCCGGGATCACCGAGGGGTCCGGTGCGGCGATCCGGCCGGTCCCGGTGGCCAGGTCGTCGACCCACCAGGCGCCCGTCGTCCCCGCGTCCAGCACCACCGTCCGCTCGGCGAGCACCGCGCCGTCGGCCCCGAGCAGCCGGACCGAGCCCGTCGCCACGCCGTCGGCACTCGGGTCCGCGGCACCGGACACCGCCCCGACCACGAGCATCCCGCGGGTCCCGCTCGGGACCGCCAGCACGCCGCTGCGTCCGACTGCGGTCGACGCCGCCCACGCGCGCTCGACGCTCGGGAGGTCGTCCAGCTCGCCGACCGCACCCGGGCGCGTCACGACGGCGGAGGCCACGACGGGTTGGTCGGCGTCCACGACCACGGTGTAGGAGCCCGCGGGCAGCCCGCCCAGGGGTACGTCGGTCACCTCGCCGGGCACCAGCGCCACCTCGTCCGCCCCCGGGAGCTCCGTGACGCCGCCGGGGCCGAGCAGCGTGACGCGGGCGGTCGTGGCGACGGTGCCGGGCACGAGGAGCCGCAGCGCCGACGCGGTCACGTCACCGACCGCCGAGGCCGACACGGAGACGCCGGGGACCACCTGGCGCCGTGCGGGCGCTGCACCCGGCACGACCAGGTCGGTCCCGGCGGGAGTGAACCCGTCGATCGCGGAGTCCTGCACGTGCACCCCGACCCGTCCCCCGGTCGCGGTCACGTGCACCGCCAGACGTCGCTGCTCGGCCGCGATCCCGCCGAGGACCACGACGCGCGAGGCACCGGGCGCGACGAGGTACCGCTCGCCCGTGAGGTCGACCGGACCCGAGGGGCCCCAGATCGCGAGGGTGATCTCGGCGGGCGTCGACCCGGCGTTGTCGAGCACCAGCTGCGCGGTGCTGGACAGGTCGGTGGCGCCGCCGAGCAGCCACGCGTCGGCCGTCGGCTGCTGGCAGGAGGCGGCGGAGAGCCCGCGCAGGTCGCCCGCGGTCACCAGGCCGGCGCTCGCGGCGGCCACCCGGGCGGGCGCGGCTGCACCGGGCTCGACGTGGACCACCGTGGGGGCGGCGACGCCCGGGACAACCGCGGAGTCCCCTCCGGCGTCCAGCGTCGTCGTCGTGGCCGAACGGTCGAGCGGTCCCAGGGTGCCGGCGGAGGTGCCCTCCCCCTCGGGGACCGAGGTCACCGCGGTCACGGTCGTGATCGGGTCCACCGGGGTCGGGTCGAACGCGGAGTCGCCGCGCCCGGTGTCATCGGGCTGGATCAGCGGCCCGGCGCACACGAGCGTCGACACCGAGGCGGGGACGGAGATCTGCGCCGGCGGGACGGTGTCGCCTGCGGTACCGCCGGGCAGGCGCGCCCCGGCCACGATCGCGGCCGTCAGACCGAGCACCGCGAGGCCGGACGCGGCTCGGGCGGTCCGCCCCAGCCAGACCTGCGTCCGCGTCGGACCGGTCGCGTCGATGACGTCTCCCCCGCTCATGCCCGGGCCCCCCGGCGTCGGCGCACGGGGACGGCCAGGAGGATCGTCACCAGGGCCACCACGCCCTGGAGGACCAGCCACGGGGTCCGATCCGGGCTGTCGTACCGGACGACCAGCTCGCCGCCGTCGGCACCGAGGGCGAACGTCTGCCGCCACCCGTCATCGACCGCCCGCAGCGAACGGCCGTCGAGCCAGGCGTGCCAGCGCGGGTCGGCGCGCTCGGCGAGGACGAGCACGCGGTCCTCGCCGCCCGGCGCCACCGTGGAGTCGACCGACCGGTCCGCGGACGGCACCGCGACGGCGGCCACGGCAGGGTCCGTGACGTCTGCCGCGGCGGGCACGAGACGGGCCCACGCGGGCAGCGCGGTCGGCGCCGCAGCCCCGGCCACGGTCGCGGTCGCCTGCACCCGCCACAGCGTCCCGGTCACGTTCTGGGTCACTCGCGCGAGGCCGGCGGTCGAGTCGAGCCTGCTCACCAGCTCGTCGAGCTGCGTGGCCGCGACCTCGGGGTCGACGGCGCCGAGGTCCCCGGGCAGCGGCGGCACCAACACGTCGGCCACGCCCAGCGCTGCCAGCTGCCCTGCCACGTCTCCGGTCGCCGCCGACGCCAGCCGGGCGACGAGCTCGTCGACCTCGCTGGTGGCGGCGTCGGCGGGGAGCACGTCGGGGGCCAGCAGGTCGCCGCTCAGCCTGCGCGTCGACTCGGCCGCGGCCTGGTCCACCAGCTCGGGGCCGTCGCCGCGCAGCAGCTGCCAGGTCACGGTCGCCGCGTCGAAATCGTCCGTCGGCTCGAGGCTCACCGCGAGGACGCGCGACGACAGCTGCGACGCCTGCGCCTGGAGGCCGACCGCGGGCACGATCGAGCGCTCGACCGCACGCAGCCCGACCGCCTCTCCGCTGCGCGCCTGCCAGGTCCACGTGCCGAGCCAGGCGACGGGAACGGTGACGGCGACGAGCGTGACGACGGCGACGAGAGGCTGCCGCCACCCGAAGGTGTAGTGCGCCAGGCGCTCGCGCAGGCGGTCCGCACCGATGACCGCGGCGGTCAGCAAACCCGCGCCGGCGAGCGAGAGCGCGGGCCCTGCCCAGCCGTGGACGACGACGGAGTCCGACACGCCGACGGGGACGGCGACGGCGACCGTCGCGGCGGCAGCACCGAGCGCCGCGACCACCCACGCGCCCCGCACCGCACGGGCCACCGGGGCACCGCGCAGCAGGGCGAGCACCGCCAGGACGAGGACCACCGCTCCCAGGGCGAGGGGCCAGGCCCCGGCGAGCGGTTCCGGGAGGGCGCCCGGGACCAGCGACGACGCGTCCGCCGGAACTCCGAGCAGCCGGCTCACGGGGTCCGCCGCGGTGGACGCACCCGGCAGCCCCGGGTCGGCGATCAGCAGGCGCCAGCCCTCGAGCCCGCGCCGCCCAGCCTCGAGCAGGGTCGGACCGAGCAGGGCGAGCGCGGGGAGCGCCACGAGCAGGACCCTCCCGCGACGACGCGGCGCGCACAGGGCGACGACGCACAGGGCGAGCACCCCGGGAACGAGCAGCGCGGGCGACCCGGCGACGACGACCGCGAAGGCGATCGCCGCACCGGCAGCGGCCGAGATGGATCCGGTGGGGTCGGGAGCACCGACGAGCTCGGGCGCCCCAGGTCCGTCGCCGACGGGCACGGGCGCGTCCGCCGAGAGCCTGGGGGTGGGGACCGTCGGCGTGCCACGGACGGGCGTCTCGACGTCGAGCTCGTCGTCGACCGCGTCGTCGTCGTGCCGCGCCGTGGCCACGCCGGAGAGCACCTGGTCCACCCGCTGCACGCCCACCGCCCGCGCGAGCCCGAGGGCCACCCAGGGCAGTGCGACGTGCGCGACGACCGCGCCGAGCCGCCCGTCGCCGAGGCTCAGCAGGAGCGCCGGGGCGCCGGCCCACACGACAGCGGCCCACCCGCGGACGGCGACCGAGCGGGTCGCGGCGCCCGCAGCGGCCCACGCCCCCACACCGGCCAGCACGACCGACCCGAGCAGCAGCACGGCCACCGCGGTCGTCGTCGAGCCGCCCGTGAGGGCCGTCGGGACGAGCAGGGCGGTGAGCAGCGCGTCTGCCGGTCCGGGTCCACCGAGCCCGTCCGCGACCCACCCGGACGTCGCGGCCGACCAGAGGTCGCCGAGTCGCGTGGTGGACGGCAGGAGCGCCTCTCCGACCAGCCGCCCGCCGCCCACGACGCCGGCGACGAGCGGACCGAGCGCGACGGCCGCGACCGCGACGAGGGTGCCGACGACCACGGCCAGCGTGGTGCGGCGCCGGGTGGCGAGAGCGGCGAGCTCGCGCAGCTCGAGCTCGCTGGGCGCCTGGACCACCCGGCGGGCCTCGGCGCGTGCGAGCCGACGGTCCCGTGACTGCGACCACACGTCGCGCCAGCCGGCCTGCAACGGGCGCAGCGTGCGCCGGGGCAGACGGCGGCTGCGCGTCGCACCCAGCCGGGCGCGGGCCACGCCGTCCGGGCGGCCGAGCGCGGCGAGCGCCGCCCGCAGCTCGTCGACGGCCAGCCCCGGCTGCTTCGCGGCGAGCCTGCCGAGCGAGCGCACCACGGCGGCGACCAGCGCGAGGACGACCACCACCGGCACGAGCGGGAGCGGTGCGGAGACGAGCCTGCTGTGCACGAGCGCCCGACGGCGCGCCGCGAACGACCGACGCGGATCGGCCCGGTCGTCCTCTCCGTCGCCGTCGCGGTCGACAGGCACACCGGCGACGTCACCGGAGGTCGAGCGCAGCCCGAGGTAGCCCGCCTGTGCATGGCGGACCACGGCCGACGGCACGACGATCACGCGGTGGCCCGCCAGCCGGGCGCGCCGCGACAGGTCGAAGCCGTCACCGAACGGGCCCAGGATCGGGTCGGTGCCGCCGAGGTCGTCCCAGGCGTCGCGCCGGACCAGCGCACCGGCGATCCCGACCCCCAGCACGTCCTCCCGCCCGTCGTGCTGCCCCTGGTCCAGCTCTCCGGGCTCGACGTCGGTCATCCGCCTGCCCGAGCGGGACGAGCGCAGACCGACCTCGAGCAACCGCTCCGGGTCGGTCCAGGTGCGCTGCTTGACGCCGGCGACCGCGACGGACCGGGCGTGCCCGACCGCGCGGACCAGCTCGGAAAGAGCGTTCGCCGCGGGGGCGCTGTCGTCGTGCAGGAGCCAGAGCCAGGTGGTCGGCGGGGCGTCGTCGGCTGTGAGACCACGGCGGACGGCCTGCCCGAACGAGCGGACGCCGGGCGCGCGCACGAGCCGCAGCGCGGGTGCCGCGGAGCCCCTGAGGTCAGCGAACGAGCTGTGCAGCAGCTGCTCGACGGAGTCGTCGGTCGCGTGGGCGACGTCGACGAGCAGGACCCGGAGCGGGCGGCGCGTCTGTGCGGCGAGGGCCGCGAGCGTGGTGGCGAGGTACGGGGTCCGACCGCGCGTGACGACGACTGCGGACACCGGCGTCGTCACCGGTGTCGGGGAGGTCGCGGTGGGCAGGTCCACCGGCAGGAGCGTGTCAGTCATGCTCGGGACATCATGCCGCCGCGCGGGACGAGGCCCGCGCGCGACACTCCCGCCCGGCGCAGGACGTCAGACGACACGCCGCTTGAGCTTGCGCCGCTCCCGCTCGGACAGCCCGCCCCAGATGCCGAAGCGCTCGTCGTTCTGCAGTGCGTACTCGAGGCACTCGGAGCGCACGTCGCATCCCGTGCACACCTTCTTGGCCTCACGCGTCGAGCCGCCCTTCTCGGGGAAGAACGCCTCGGGGTCGGTCTGGGCGCACAGCGCGCGCTCCTGCCACCCCATCGGGCCCTCGTCCTCGAGGGCGCCGAAGATCGGCAGGACGTTCGAGGCGTGCGTCTGTGCACTCCTGCGTGCGTCCGAAGGGAAGATCTCGTCGTTGTCGAGCAGGTTCCACATGCGTGCCTCCGTGCGGTCCTCGTGCTGGTTCATCTGCTCGTTCAGGGGCTCGGCGTGCGACGCTCTCTCGGGTGCGCCGCGGGTGGTGCTCGCTCATGAATCCGTTCTAAGGAATTACACGCGTGTCGTTCGCGTTGGTCAAGCGGGGACGTGGTAGTTGTCCGGTTTTGTCGGGTGAACTTGGTGAAGACGTGTGCGCCGGGCGTGTCGATCTAGGCTGACCCGGTGCCCGTGACGACGATCGCCGACCTGTTGCGCCTGCTCACACGCGAGCCGGGACGCCCCCGGATCACCTGGTACGCGGACGACGGAGAGCGCGTCGAGCTCTCGGGTGCGGTGCTGGAGAACTGGGTCAACAAGACCGCCAACCTGCTGGTCGAGGAGCTCGACGCCGGGCCTGGAGTCCGTGTACGGCTCGACCTGCCCGTGCACTGGCGGACGGTCGTCTGGGCACTGGCCGCATGGCGGGTCGGGGCGTGCGTCGTGCTCGACGAGGGTGAGAGCGGGAGCGCCGCCGACATCACGGTGACGGACCGGCCGCAGGCGCACGCCAACGACGCCTCCCAGCTCGTCGCGGTGACCCTGCCTGCGCTGGCGCGCCGGTTCGACGGAACGCTCCCCGTCGGGGCGGTCGACGCCGCGTCGGCCGTGATGACCTACGCCGACGCGATCGGCTGGGCCCCGACGCCGGCGAGCGGCAACCCTGCGCTGTCGGCGGCCACGCTCCGGGTCGACCACGGCACGCTGCTGACGTGGTCGTCGGCCGGGCAGCCCACCTCCCCCGTGCCGGCCCGGGTCCTCCTCGTCGCGACGCCGGCGCCGCTGTCGCCCGCCGCGCTCGCCGAGGTCGTCGGGGTGCTCGTCACCGACGGCTCCGTCGTGGTCGTCGACCCACCGTTGGCCGAGGCGCTCACCCGCGACCCTGCCCGCACCGCCCGGCTCACCTCGTCCGAGCGCATCACCCGCGTCCCGGACACGCTCGCCTGATACGGCAGAACGATTCGCGGCCGGTGTCCCGACCGCGCCAAAACGCCCGAACCGGTCCACTCCCTGGCACGATCGTCGCCATGACGGACGCACACTCAGCCGGACCGGACGACGGCGTCACCCCTCCGACCGCGGGCGAGGAGTACGCCGAGCGACTCGTCCGGCACAGCTCGGCGTCGTGGAAGCAGGCGCTCAACGTGCAGGCGCCCTACCAGGCGCACGTCCGCCGGCTCGAGCTGGGGCGGACCATCGACGTCGGCTGCGGGCTCGGCCGCAACCTCGGCAGCCTGGCCCCGGGCTCCGTCGGGGTGGACCACAACCCCCACTCCATCGCCCACGCACGCAGCCTCGGGCTCGACGCCTACACCGACGGCGAGTTCTTCGCCCGCGAGGACCTGACCGTGCCGGAGTCCTACGACGGCATCCTCGCCGCCCACCTCGTGGAGCACCTGCACCCGCACGAGGTCGAGCCGATCCTGGCGCCCTACATCGGGCTGTTGAAGCCGGGCGGTCGCGTCGCGCTCATCACCCCGCAGGAACGCGGCTACAGCTCGGACGCGACGCACGTGAGGTTCAGCGGGTTCGACGTGCTCACCGACGTCGCCCGCGCCCTCGGGCTGGACGTCCGGCGCACGTACTCGTTCCCGTTCCCGCGCCCGGTGGGTCGCGTGTTCACGTACAACGAGTTCGTGCTGCTCGCGCAGAAGCCGTGGGCACCACCGGGTTCGGACCGCGCGCGCACAGAACAGGTCGCGAGTACGGCAGACTAGCCCGCCATGCGCGGAATCATCCTGGCGGGCGGTTCGGGGACTCGACTGCACCCCATCACTCTCGGCGTCAGCAAGCAGCTGGTCCCGGTCTACGACAAGCCGATGATCTACTACCCGCTCTCGACCCTGATCCTGGCGGGCATCCGCGACGTGCTGGTCATCACCACCCCGCACGACGCCGACCAGTTCGTGCGCCTGCTCGGCGACGGCTCACAGTTCGGCATCTCCATCACCTACACCGTGCAGGCCGAGCCCAACGGGCTCGCCCAGGCGTTCGTGCTGGGCAAGGACTTCATCGGC
>NZ_JBFUBX010000011.1:0-84973 GCF_056405535.1 Cellulomonas sp. P1_G12_2
CCCCTTCTCTGCGTGGTCAGGACAGGAGGCGCAGGCGCACGGACTCCGGGCGCGACGACAGGGCCTCGATCACGGCGTCCTCGACGCGCGCTCCGGCGTCGGTGACCACGTAGCCCAGCTCGCCGCGGGTGGCGAGGAGCTGGCCCTCGATGTTCACCCCGTGCTCGGCGAGGGTCGCGTTGACCGCGGCCAGCACACCCGGGACGTTGCGGTGCAGGTACGCGAGACGGTGCACGCCGGGCTGCTGCTCGAGCGCGAGGTTCGGCAGGTTGACGCTCAGCGTGGTCGACCCCGTGGCCAGGTAGTCGCGCACCTTGTTGGACACGAACTGGCCGATGGCCTCCTGCGCCTCCTCGGTGGACCCGCCGGTGTGCGGCGTGAGGATGACGTTGGGCAGCCCCCGCAGCTCGGACTCGAAGGGGTCACCCTTGCGCTTGGGCTCCACCGGGAACACGTCGACGGCCGCACCGGCCACGTGTCCCGAGACGATCGCGTCGCGCAGGGCGGCGTAGTCGACGACGAACCCGCGCGAGAGGTTGAGGAACACGGCGCCGGGCCGCATCTGCGCGAGCTGCTTGGCGCCGAACAGCCCCGCGTTACCGCTGCGGCCGTCGACGTGCAGGGTCACGATGTCCGAGGCCTCGAGCAGCTCGTCGAGCGTGTGCATCCGGCGCGCGTTGCCCAGCGCGAGCTTCTCGGCGGTGTCGTAGAACACGACCGACATGCCGAGGTTCTCCGCCAGCACCGACAGCTGCGTGCCGATGTTGCCGTAGCCGATGATGCCGAGCGTGCGGCCGCGGATCTCGTGCGCACCGGTGGCCGACTTGTTCCAGATGCCGTCGTGCATGGCGCGGTCGAGCTCGGTCTGCCGACGGGTCAGCGAGATGATGTCCGCGATCGCGATCTCCACGACGGAACGCGTGTTGGAGAACGGCGCGTTGAACGTCGCGACGCCGCGCGAGGCTGCCTCGGCCAGGTCGATCTGGTTGGTCCCGATGCAGTACGCCCCGATGGCGACCAGCGACGGAGACTGCGCGAGCACCTCCGCGGTGACGTGCGTCTTGGAGCGGATGCCCAGCAGGTGGACGCCGTCGAGCGCCTCGACGAGCTCGGCCTCGTCGAGCGCCCCGGTGCGGGTCGTCACGTCGAAGCCGGCCGTCTCGAGGATCGAGCGAGCCTGGGGGTGGAGGTTCTCGAGCAGCAGGGCCTTCAGCACGCCCCTATGGTGCGCCTCACAGCCGCCGGGGCCCACAGCGGTCCGGCCCTCGGACACGCGTGAGACGGCCGGTCAGCCCTCGGAGACCCAACCGCGGGGGAGCGGCCGGTCGTGCAGCACGTGCAGCGCGCGGGTCGGCCGGGTCATCGCGACGTACAGGTCGCCCGCGCTCGCCTCGATCACCTCGGCCGGCTCGACGAGCACGACGACGTCGAACTCCAGGCCCTTGGCCTCCCGCGGGCTGAGCACGACGAGCGGGGCGTCGAGGTCGGCCGCGCTCGTGCCGGTCCCGAGTGCCGGCCGCAGCCCCGCCGCGCGCAGGGCGTCGCCGATGGCGGCAATACGCCCGTCCACCGCGATCACGGCGATCCGCCCGGCGCCCGAGGAGTCGGTGACCTCGGCGACGAGCTTCTCGGTCCGCTCGGCCACGGCGGCCACGACGTCAGCCGTCCGTTCGACGACCAGGGAGTCGTCGACCTCGCGGGCGGACGTCAGCGCGCTCACGGGCAGGTGTGCCGCGACGGCCACCCGCCGCGCGGTGTCGGCGACCTCCGCCGGGGTCCGGTAGTTGACCGTGAGCTCGTTCATCCGCCACGACGAGCGCAGCACGGGGTCCAGCTGCGCCGCCCAGCTGCGGGCGCCCGCGGTCGCGGTGGTCTGCGCGACGTCACCGACGATGGTCAGCGACCTCGTCGGGACCCGGCGCAGCAGGGACCGCCACGCCATCGCGGAGAGCTCCTGCGCCTCGTCGACCACGACGTGCCCGTAGGTCCACGACCGGTCGGCCGCTGCGCGCTCGGCGGTGGTGAGCGTCGGGCCCGTCGTCGCGAACCTGTCGGCGAGCATCTCCGCGGAGACCATCCCGGCGCTGCCCGTGGACTCCAGCACCTGGCGGGCGTAGGCGAGCTCCGAGGTGCGCCGGTCCGCGGCGGCGCGGGCCTCGGCACGGGCGGCCTGGTCGTCCTCGCCGAGCAGCTCCGCCGCCTCGTCCAGGATCGGCACGTCTGCGGGGGTCCAGGGCGCGTCCGGGTCGCGCACGAGCATCGCGCGCTCGCGCTCGGTGAGCTGGGGGGCCGCGGAGGCGAGCCGATGCGGCTTCGACCAGAGGTCCGAGACGAGCTTCTGGGGGGTGACGGGCATCCAGGCCAGGTTGAGGGCGACCCGGATCTCGCGCGTGGTCCGCAGTTCCTCGACGATCTCGCCTCGCTCGTCGGACGGCACCTCCTGGCCGAGCTGGAGCACGTACTGCTCGGCGAGCCGACCGAGCATGTCGCGCACGAACGAGACGCGCGCCTGGTTGTGCGGCTTGTGGTTGCGCCTGGCGCGCGCCATGGCCGACGCGATCTCGTTCGGCCGGATGACCAGGTCGTGGCCGTCGACGCGGACGTGCACAGGCTGCGCGGGGATCCGCTCCCGGTCACGCACCGCCCGGGCGACGACCTGCGCCCACAGGGCACGGCCCTTCAGCTCGGCGACAGCCTCGTCCTCCGTCGCCGTCGCCTGGATGCCGGGGTACAGCTCCGCGATGGTCGTCGTGACGACACCGGTCTCGCCGAGCGAGGGGAGCACCTGGTCGATGTACCGCAGGAACGTGCGACTGGGCCCGACGAGCAGGACACCCGAGCGCTCGAGCATGCGCCGGTGCGCGTACAGCAGGTAGGCGGCGCGGTGCAGCGCGACGGCTGTCTTGCCCGTGCCCGGCCCACCCTGCACGACGAGCGCGCCACCCAGCTCGGAGCGGATGATCGCGTCCTGCTCGCCCTGGATCGTGGCGACGATGTCACCCATCCGGCCGGTGCGGCCCGCGGCGAGGCCGGCCAGCAGCGCACCCTCCCCGGAGAGCCCGCTCAGGCGCGCCCCGGAGTCGTCCGTCAGCAGGTCCAGGTCGAGGACCTCGTCCTCGACGCTGGTCACGCTGCGCCCGCGGGTGACCACGTGGCGACGGCGGACGACGCCGTCGGGGTGCGCGGCGGTGGCCCGGTAGAAGGCCTGCGCGGCCGGGGCGCGCCAGTCGGTGAGGAGCTGGGTCTGCTCCGTGTCCGTGAGGCCGAGCCGGCCGATGTAGCGGCGGGTGTCGTCGTCGAGGTCGAGCCGACCGAAGACGAGACGCTCCTCCACAGCCTCGAGCTGGGCGATCCGGTCCTCGTAGAGCGTGGCGAACGCGTCCCGCTCGCTGCGGTTCTGCGGGGAGCCCGAGGGGCCCTCCCGGCGCACGTCGGCCAGCCTGGCCCGTGTCTGCGCGCGGAGGTCGTCGAGCCGGCCGTACAGCTGGTCGACGACTCGCTGCTCGACCGCCAGCTCGTTGTCCATGCCTGCCACCTGGGCGATCTCCGTTCCGCCGGGTGCCCCCGGCCGTGCGTACGCGCCGCCCCAGCGAGCGTCGAGGCACGACGCAGGGCACGGAGCGGCCGTCCATTATCCGACGTCCGCAGCCCTCTCGCACACGCCCGACCGGGTGGGCCCCCGTCAGGAGCGGGTGAGATGGCGAGCAGCACCGGGACGCGCACCCTACGCTTCGGGTGACCTGTCGAGAACTGGCGGGTGAACAGTCGGGAGGAGAGGCCCGTTGAGCGACGCACGCACGGCGGCCGACGACACACGTCGCGCCACCGCGGTGGCCCCCGCACCGATCCGCCTGCTGCTGGTGGAGGACGACGAGGGCGACGCGATCCTGGTCCGCGAGCACCTCGCGGACGCGGGACTGGACGTCGCTCTGTCGTGGGTCCGCACCCTGGACCAGGCCATCGACAACCTGCACGTGGACCTCGTGCTCCTGGACCTCGGCCTGCCGGACGCCATGGGCATCGGTGCGCTCGAGCGCCTGCTCGCCGCCGGTGCGCCGGCCGTCGTGGTGCTCACCGGGCTCGCCGGCTCGGACATCGGGCTCCAGGCGGTGGCCGCGGGTGCCCAGGACTACCTGGTCAAGGGCGAGGTCGACGGCGAGCTGCTCGGCCGGTCGTTGCGGTACGCGATCCAGCGGCGCCGGCTCGAGGACACCGACCGCGCCCTGTACCGGAGCCTCGTGCGCGCCGAGGAGGTCAACCGCCTCGAGCGCGCCCTGCTGCCCACCCCGTCCGTGGTCGACCAGCGGCTCGAGGTGCGGGTGGGCTACCGCGCGGGCCGCGACGGTGTGCTCGGAGGCGACTTCTACGACGTGGTCGAGCGCTCGGACGGATCGGTCCTCGCGCTCGTCGGCGACGTCTGCGGGCACGGGCCCGACGAGGCCGCGCTGGGCGCCACGCTGCGGACCGCGTGGCGGACCCTGGTGCTCGCGGAGATCCCCACGGCCGACATCCTCGGCCTGCTCGAACGCGTGCTGATCTCCGAGCGCGCGCGCCCCGAGATCTTCACGACGGTGTCGATGCTGGACGTCTCCGCGGACCGTTCGACGGTGGACCTCTACCTGGCCGGGCACCCCGTGCCCCTGCTGCTGGGCGCCCCCTCGACCCTCCTGCCCACGCACGGCCGCGGTCGCGCGCTCGGCATCCCGGTCTCGGGTGGCTGGGAGCCGGTCAGGCTCGAGCTCGGTCCGTCGTGGCGCATCCTGCTCTACACCGACGGCGTGCTCGAGGCCACGATCGGCGACGGGTCCGACCGCCTCGGCAAGACCGGGCTGCTGCGCGTGGTGGACGTCGCCGTCGCGGCGCAGGGCGACCTCGTCGAGCGCGTGCTGCACGACGTGCGTCAGCTGCACGGCGGCGACCTCGTCGACGATGCCGCGGTCGTGGTGCTCGGGTGGCGTGCGTGACCGCTGCCCCGACGCCCGCGGGGCGTCCCTCGACGCTGCGCCGACGCCTGCGTATCGCGATCATCGCGACCGGGATCGGCCTCGCCGTCGTCCTCGTGGGCACCGTGTTCGTCCTGCTGCGGCTCTTCGACCGCCAGGACGCCGTGACCCAGACGTACTTCACGGCGATCACCCAGGCGGACGGTGCGTTCATCCAGCTGGTCGACGCGGAGACGGCCGTGCGCGGGTTCGCGCTCACCGGTGACCCCATCACGCTCGAGCCGTACGAGCGGGCGACGGCGGACGACCTCTCGTTCCGCACGCTCGCCGAGCGTGAGACGCAGAGCGGCGACGAGCGGCTGGCCGCCGCCGCGCAGGCGGCCGCGGACGCGGGCCGGCGCTGGAACGAGGAGTTCGCCGTCCCGGTGATGGAGGAGGTGCGCACCAACGGGGTCGGGTCGGTCACCACGGACGAGATCGAGCAGGGCCGGGTGCTCTTCGACGACGCGCGCGCCGCCGCGGAGGACTACATCGACCTGCTGCGGGACCGGCGGTCCGACGCGGTCGACGAGCTGGCCTTCTGGACGCTGGTGGGGGCGGGGACCGTGGCGCTGCTCGTCCTGGCGGCGGTGGCCCTCGGCATCGCTCTGTGGGTCACGCTCCGGCGCTGGATCCTCGAGCCGCTGGACTCGTTGGCGGCCGACGCCCGCGCGGTCTCGTCGGGCGACCTGACGCACCCTGTCGCCGGGGTGGGTCCGGGGGAGATCGCCGCGCTCGCGGGAGACATCGAGCGGATGCGCGTCGCGCTGGTGGACCAGGTCCAGGTGCTCGAGTCGTCGCGGTCCGAGATCGCGCTGGCCCACGAGCTGCTCACCGAGCAGGCCGAGGAG
Source organism: Cellulomonas sp. P1_G12_2 (assembly GCF_056405535.1). Lineage (NCBI taxonomy): Bacteria > Bacillati > Actinomycetota > Actinomycetes > Micrococcales > Cellulomonadaceae > Cellulomonas > Cellulomonas sp. P1_G12_2. The sequence continues at coordinate 5,834 of NZ_JBFUBX010000011.1, forward strand.
CTCCGGCGGTCCAACCGCGACCTCGAGCAGTTCGCCTACGTGGCGTCCCACGACCTGCAGGAGCCGCTGCGCAAGATCGCGAGCTTCACCCAGCTGCTGCAGAAGCGCTACGGCGGGCAGATGGACGAGCGTGCCGACCAGTACATCGGGTTCGCGGTCGACGGCGCCAAGCGCATGCAGCAGCTCATCCAGGACCTGCTGGGCTTCTCGCGCGTCGGGCGCGTCGGGGGAGAGGTCACCGACGTGGACCTGGCCTCCGCGCTCGCGCGCGGGGTCGACAACCTCAGTGAGGCGATCGCGGAGTCGGGCGCCGTGGTGACGCACGACGAGCTCCCAGTCGTCCGCGGCGAGGAGCCGCTGCTGGTCCAGCTGTTCCAGAACCTGGTGGGCAACGCGATCAAGTTCCGCGACCCGCACCGGACTCCCTCGGTCCACGTCAGCGCACGGCGCGTGGCAGACTCCTGGGAGCTCGAGTGTCGAGACAACGGCATCGGCATCGACCAGCAGTACGCGGAACGGGTGTTCGTCATCTTCCAGCGACTGCATGCCAAGGACGTCTACGAGGGCACCGGGATCGGTCTCTCGTTGTGCAAGAAGATCGTCGAGTTCCACGGCGGTCGCATCTGGATCGAGCAGCCCGACGGCGAGGGGACCAGCATCCGCTGGACGCTGCCGGCCGCCGACGACGTGAGCAGCTGAAAGAGAGTTCCGCGTGCCGAACAGCACCAAGATCATCGACGTCCTCCTCGTGGAGGACGACCCGGGCGACGTGCTCATGACCCGGGAGGCGTTCGAGGACAACAAGCTCCGCAACCGCCTCTCGGTCGTCTCCGACGGCGTGAGCGCCCTGCAGTTCCTCCGCAAGGAGGGCGAGCACGCCGACGCCCCGACGCCCGACCTCGTCCTGCTCGACCTCAACCTGCCGAAGATGGACGGGCGCGAGGTCCTGCAGGCCCTGAAGGCCGACGACGCCCTGCGGTCGATCCCGGTCGTCGTGCTCACCACCTCCGAGGCGGAGGAGGACGTGGTCCGCAGCTACTCGCTGCACGCCAACGCCTACGTCACCAAGCCCGTGGACTTCGACCGGTTCATCGAGGTCGTCCGCCAGATCGACGAGTTCTTCGTCGAGGTCGTGCGCCTGCCTGGCCGGTGACGCGGGAAGAACTCACGGCGGGTGCGTGTTGTCCCCGGTAACCCGGACGGAAGTGAGCGCACCCCCATGCTGAACCCGAGCGAGATCTACGACGTCGACCCCGAGGTCGCCGCCCAGGTCGAGGCGCGGTCGGTGAACGGCGCCGGTCCCGTGCTCGTGCACGCCGTGCGCGGGTTCGTCGACGCAGGCAACGCCGGCCAGCTGGCCGCGGAGCACCTGGTCGACGAGCTGCCCACCACGCGACTGGCGACCTTCGACGTCGACCAGCTGCTGGACTACCGGTCGCGGCGGCCGGTCATGACGTTCGACCAGACCACGTGGTCGTCCTACGCGGACCCCGAGCTGGTGGTCGACCTGGTGCAGGACGCCGCCGGCGTCCCGTTCCTGCTCCTGCACGGCGTCGAGCCCGACGTCCAGTGGGAGCGGTACGTCGCCGCCGTGCGGCAGATCGTCGAGCGCTTCGACGTCCCGCTGACGGTCGGTCTGCACGGGATCCCGATGGGCATCCCGCACACCCGGCCGCTGTCCGTCACCGCCCACGCGACGCGTCCTGAGCTCGTGGCCGACCACACCTCGTGGTTCGGCACCGTCCAGGTGCCCGCCAGCGCGAGCGCGCTGCTCGAGCTGCGCCTCGGCCAGTCCGGGCACGACGCCGTCGGCTTCGCCGTGCACGTCCCGCACTACCTCGCGCAGTCCGCGTTCCCGCAGGCCAGCCAGGCGGCGCTGACCAACGTCGAGCGGGCGACGGGCCTGGACCTGCACGTCGCGTCGCTGACCCCGGCGGCGGAGGAGGCCATGCAGGAGATCCAGCGGCAGGTCACCGGGTCGGAGGACGTCGCCGCGGTGGTGCACGCCCTGGAGGAGCAGTACGACTCCTTCACCCGGAACATCGGTCGCACGAGCCTGCTCGCTGGGTCCACCGACCTGCCGACCGCGGACGAGCTCGGTGCCGAGTTCGAGCGCTTCCTGGCCCAGCAGGGCGACGAGAGCGGCCCCGCCTGAGGCGTGGCCTTTACCAGATCGTTGTCAAACCGCGTGAGCCGACGGGGCGAAAGCATGGCGCCGCCGCCAGGCCCGATGTAAGGATGCACACGTTGCAGTGACGTACTCGCTTGACCGGCTTGCTTGACCGGTGTCGTCATCCGGGCTTCGGCCCGGGGTCGGTTCCGACCAGCCGTCCGCGGCTGGGCCACCCGGTGCAGGACGTGAGGCATTGCGGCACGGCGCAGGCAGAAGGCCAGCGCCGTCACCGGTGGGACAGAAGGAAACGAACATGGCACAGGGTGCTGTCAAGTGGTTCAACGCTGAGAAGGGCTTCGGGTTCATCGCCCAGGACGGCGGCGGGGCCGACGTCTTCGTCCACTACTCCGCGATCGACTCCTCGGGCTACCGCAGCCTCGACGAGGGCCAGCGCGTCGAGTTCGAGATCACGCAGGGCGCCAAGGGCCCGCAGGCCGAGAGCGTCCGCCCGATCTGATCGGACGACCGCGCGAAGGGCCGCATCCCGCAGGGGGTGCGGCCCTTCGTCATGCCGGAGGGTCGTCCAGGGGCCTGGCGGTCCCCATGAACGCGGTCACCTCGGTGCCGTGCAGGAGTCGCGCGGGCGCGGGCAGGCTGCGGACGGCGCGGGCCAGCGCCGCCGAGCCGAGCAGGTCCGGGTCGTCGGTCGCGGCGAGCACGACGTTGCCGTAGCCCCGTCCGCGCAGGAGGCCCGGCTCGGCGATCACGGCCACGTCGGCGAACGCCTCGCGCAGGGTCGCGACCTCGGCGCGGGCGCCGGCCAGGGGCGGACGGTCGGCGCAGTTGGCCAGGTACACGCCCCCGGGTCGGAGCACCCGCGTCACCAGCGCCACCATCTCCCGGGTGCGGACGTGCCCAGGGGTGGTGTCGCCGGCGAAGACGTCGCGGACGACGACGTCCGCGGACGCGTCGGCCAGTCGCGCGAGCTCGGCGCGCGCGTCGCCCGCGCGGATCCGCAGGGCGGGGGCGCGGGGGAGGTCGAACCAGCCGCGGACGAGCTCCGGCAGCACGGTGTCGAGCTCGATGGCCAGCTGTCGCGATCCGGGCCGGCTCGCGTCGACCGCCCGCGCGAGCGCGCAGCCTGCGGCACCCAGGTGGACGACGTCGATCGGACCGCCGACGTCGCCGTACCGCTCGATCACCGCCGCCATCTGCTGCATGTACTCGAACACCAGGCGCGTCGGGTCCGCCAGGTCCAGGTAGGAGCTGGGCACGCCGTTGACCAGCACGGTCACGCCGTCGGGATCGTCGAGGTCACGGGTCAGCTCGACGGTTCCGGTGGGGATCGTGACCGGGCCCGTCGGCCAGGGCGCCCGGGCGGCCGAGCGTGTGGGTGGCCGGTGCGAGGCTGTGCTGCGTCGGGCGGAGCGGTCGCGGGCAGCCATGAGGCTCACGCTACGGGGCTCCGACGGGCTTGACGGAATCGAACAGGTGTTCGATGATGGATCCGAGGGCACAGGAAGGGGACGGCGGGATGCAGCAGCAGCTCGAGCAGCACGGTGGTCGGGACGTGACGAGCCCGGCGGTGCCGACTCCCGCCCGCGTGCTGGACCTCCTGGGCCGTGCCGACGCCGAGCTGCTCGCGGCGCAGTTCTCGTCCGAGCCGTGGGAGCAGCTCTCGCACGCGCACCTCGCCGCGCTGCGGGCAGGAGCCGCCGTGGTCGCCCTCCGGGGCACGCCGTCGGGGCGCCGGGCGCCGCGCACGGTGTGGAGCATGCTCGGGGCGGTGGCTCCGGAGCTGGGGTCGTGGACGACCTACTTCGCGGAGGCCGCGCCCTTGCGGTCGGCGGTCGACGCGGGGCGGTTCGAGCTGGTGGGTCCGGAGCGGGCCGAGGAGGCCGTGTGCGCGGCGGAGGACTTCGTCGACGCGGCACGTGAGCTCGTCCACGGTGGCGTCGACGCCGTTGCCGGCCGGACCCTGCGCATGCGTGCCCAGCGGGCGTCATGAGCAGCGCCGATCAGCCAGTCGGCGGGTCCGACGACCTCGTGCAGCCATGAGTCGCGGACCCCGGTCGGCCGAGGCCAGGCGCGACTGGGGTCGCGAGGAGGTCGGCTGCTCGATCCTGCACGTCGACATGGACGCGTTCTTCGCGTCGGTGGAGCTGGCTCGTCGGCCGCAGCTCAGGGGCCTGCCGGTGATCGTCGGTGGCGCGGCGCGCAGCGTGGTCCTGGCGGCGACCTACGAGGCCCGGGCGTTCGGCGTGCACTCGGCGATGCCGATGGCCACCGCGCTGCGCCAGTGCCCGCAGGCGATCGTCGTCCCGCCCGACCACCACGCGTACCACGAGGTCTCCACGGGCGTGATGCAGCTGCTCGGTGACGTCACCGCGCTCGTCGAGCAGGTGAGCATCGACGAGGCCTTCCTCGACGTGGCGGGCGCGCGCCGACGCCTCGGGCCGCCCACCGTCATCGCCCGGCTGATCCGGCGGCAGGTCCAGGAGCAGTTCGGGATCACGTGCTCCGTCGGCATCGGATCGACCAAGTTCGTCGCCAAGCTCGCGTCCGGCCAGGCCAAGCCGGACGGCGTCCTCCTCGTCCCGCGGGCGGCGACGGTGGAGTTCCTGCGGGTGCTGCCGGTCGGGGCACTGTGGGGGGTGGGTGAAAAGACGGAGGCCGCCCTGGCGCGCTTCGGTATCCGGACGGTGGCACAGCTCGCCGACAGCGACGTGTCCACGGTGCAGCACGCGGTCGGCAAGGTCGCGGGCTCGCACCTGTTCGACCTGTCGTGGGGTCGCGATCCGCGGCCGGTCAGCCCGGGCCGCGAGGAGCGCTCGCTGGGCGCCGAGGAGACGTTCCTGACCGACGTCGCCGACCTCGCCGTGGTCCAGGAGAAGGCACGGGACCTCGCCGACCGGTGCGCGGTCCGGCTGCGCAGGAACGGCCTGGTCACGCGGACGATCACGGTGAAGATCCGGACCTCCGACTTCCGGACGCTCACCCGGTCGCGCACGCTGGTCACCCCTACGGACGTCGGGCGCGAGATGTTCCTGGCCGTGCGGGAGCTGCTCGCGGGCGTCGATCTCGGAGGGCTTCCGGTCCGACTCGTCGGGGTGCGCGCCGAGGGTCTGTCCCGTGCGGCGTCGACCATCCGCCAGCCCACCCTCGAGGAGGCGTCGGACGAGCCCGTCCGCGCCCGGCGGGACGCGGAGCTGACCATGGACCGGGTCCGCGAGCGGTTCGGCGGGGCCGCGATCAGGGCCGGGGCTCCTCAGGCTGGAGGAGTATCCTCCGGCTCGACTACCACCTTCGTTCCGGCGGATCTATCCTGAACCGGACGACAGGTCCACATAGCTGACAACGGGGGTCAGGATGCCTCTCTCGGAGTACGAGCAGCGCGTGCTCGAGCAGATGGAACGCCAGTTGACCTCTGACGATCCGCGGCTCGCCAACACGCTGACTCAGCGCGGGCATCGCCCGTTCGGCCGATACGTCATCGCGGGAGTTGGTGCGTCTGTCGGTCTGCTGCTGCTCGTCCTCGGCGCGGCCAACGGCCTCCCGTGGCTCGGCGTCATCGGCTTCGTCGTGATGTTCGCTGCCGTCGCGTTCGCCTTCGCGGCGCCGCAGCGCGCGTCCGGGCACCGTTCCGGTCCGCGAGGCGTGGTCCAGAGCGACGGTCAGGTCAAGCCGGCAACGCCGCCGGCCCGTCGCAAGAGCAGCCTCATGTCCCGTCTCGAGGAGCGCTGGGAGCGGCGCCGCGGCGAGAGCGGTCACTGAGCAGGCTCTCCACCCCGCTCATCAGCTCGTCCACCCACCCGGCGAGGACCTCCGGGTCCACTGAGGGCTGCTCCGGCGCGTAGAGGTCGCGCTCGACCGTCCGCGCCAGCGACTCGAGCGCGTCGACGGACGACCCCGTCAGGGACGACCCGGCGGCCTGCCGCAGCTGCTCCTGCACCGAGACGACGACGGTTCGCGGGGTCTCGGCGTCCGTCCAGGTGACCCCGCGCGCACCGAGCCGGCGCCGGGCGCGGAGCCAGGCACGCTCGGGGGTCAGGTCCGCGCGGAAGCGGGTGCGACGCCGGATGAGGGCGAGCCCGAACGACGCCACGGCCAGCACGATCGCCACGGTGACCGCCACAGGCAGCCAGGCCTGCTCGTCGTCCTCGGCGCCGCCGGAGGACTGCGCGCCGCCGGGCGCGGAGGAGGAGGTCGCGCCGGGCAGGGGGACGGGCACCTGGTCGTCGGGGATCTGGTCCGGGGCGGAGATGCCGACGAACGGGTCGCTCCAGCGCGGCGGGGCGCCGGTCTGCTCTCCTGGGGTCGGCTCGAACCGCACCCAGCCGGAACCCTCGAAGAACAGCTCGGGCCAGGCGTGCGACTTCTGGCCGGACACGACGTAGCCGCCGTTGCGGTCCGACTCACCGGGCAGGAAGCCGACCGCGACCCGGGCGGGGATGTCGAGCGAGCGGGCCATCATCGCCATCGAGGTGGCGAACTGCACGCAGTAGCCGCGGGTGGACTGCAGGAAGTCCCAGACGGCGTCGTCCGACTGGGAGGGTGCGACGCGGGTGTCGTAGGTGAAGTTCGTCGTCGCCCGGAAGTACGTCTGCAGGGCCATCGCCTGCTCGTAGGGCGTGGTGGAGCCCTCGGTGATCTCGCGGGCGAGCGCGGACATGTCGTCGGAGTGCGTGGTCTGCGGCACCTCGAGGGAGGCGCCGTCGTCACCGGGGTCGCCAACCTCCGCGCCGACCAGGTCCTCCTTGGTCAGGGACGGGATCTCGACCTGCATGGCGTAGGTCATGCCGTCGAACGTGCCGCGTCGACCGACGACCTCGTCGCGCCCGGGGTCGTACTCCCACCCGCCGCGCACGTCGACGGTGCGCGGGAAGGTGCTCACCGGGAGGCGGCGCTCGCGCAGGTTGTCCACCTCGATCCGGACGTCGGCGAGGGTCCCGCGGTCCGCGTCGGGGGACGTGCCGAGGATGGTGGGGTCCGACGACAGGAGCGTCGAGGGGTCCCAGCCGGTGAGCTCGAGCGAGTCCGAGCGGTCCCACTCCTGGCCGTCGAACGTGGTGAGCGTGAAGGCGCGCAGGGGGCCGACGTCGTTGGCGGTGACGTTGGTGTCCGCGCTCGGTGAGGGAGCGGGCTCGGCGCCCTCGTCCGTGACCACCGGGGTGACCGTGTACCGCAGGACGACCTGGCCCGACCGGGAGCCCAGGCTCTCGCGCAGGTCGAGGTTGTCGCTCAGCGACATCGGCCCGACCGGACCGGTGCCGAAGCTGGGCATGCGCATGGTCGCCCACCCGGGGAAGGCCGCGACGGCGGGGCCGGCCAGGAGTGTGGCGACGATCAACGAGGCCGAGCTCAGGACCGCGACGGAGGTCCGCCGGGCACGGTCGCTGTGGGCGGTTGGTGGGGCCGCGCTCAGCGCCAGCAGCAGGAGGTAGAAGAAGGCCGTCCAGGCGATCGCCCAGCCGCTGGCCGGGAAGCCCAGGATGATCGCGGGCACCCACAGCCCCGCGAACGCGACACCGGACAGTGCCGGCGCACCCAGCCCGATCGCGACGAGGTCCGCCAGCAGGAAGACCGAGACGGCCCCGACGACCACGAGCAGCTCGGCGGGACGGACCCCGGCCATGGGCACGAGGGACGCGTTGATGACCGCGACGCCCTCGCGCGCGGTCGCGAGCGTCCGGTCGAACGACCCGGAGTCCGGCAGGACCTGCAGCCGCCCCGGGGGAGCCCCGTACCGGACGAGCACGATGGCGGCGGCGACGATCGTCCCGGCGAGCGTGGGCGCCCACCAGGACCGCGTGACGGCACGGACACCGACGACGACCGCTGCGACGACCAGGACGATCAGCCACGTGGCGACGAGCCAGCTGCCGCGCACGATCAGACCGGTGAGCGCGAAGAGGCTGGCGCAGGTCGCGGCCGCGCAGAGGGCCGACCCCAGCGCCGACCGGGGTCCGCGGGGGATGCGGAGCGTGCGCCCGCTCACTGGGCCGACCCCAGCAGACGCAGCCAGCAGTCCACGATCGGCTCGCCCGGTGTCACCTTGCAGGCACGCCAGCCGGCTCGACGCAGGGCCTTCATGGTGTGCTCGGCCTCCGCCTCGTGCGCGGGGGTGTCGGCGCGCACGACGGCCCAGGCCTGAGCGGTGTCGGCGACGTGCGCGAGCGCGGCACGGGCGGACGCGCCGAGCGGGCCGAGGACGGCCAGGACGATCTCCCCGCCGGCGTCGCTGGTGTGCAGCAGGTGGGCGGCCGCGACGAGCTCGGCCTCGCCCTGGGCGGCCGTGCGCGGTGCCTCGAGGTCGATGGTGCGGTCCAGCACCGCGCTGCGGGCACCGGGTCCGGAGCGGTCGTGCACGAAGGCGAGCGGGTACGGGCTGGCGTTGTCGCGCAGGCCGCTGACGAGCCGGACCGGGTGGCCACCGTCGAGCATGGCCAGCGACATGGACGCGGCCAGTGAGATCGACCACTCCAGGCTGGCGACCCGCGCGGGCAGGTCGAGCAGGACCGAGACGGGCCGCATGCCGGCGCGCTCGTCCGAGCGGACCATGAGGGCGCCCTTGCGGGCGCTGCTGCTCCAGTGCACGCGGCGCAGGTCGTCGCCCTCGCGGTAGTCCCGCAGCGAGGCGTCGTCGGTCGAGGGGCTCCGCGCGCCCAGGGCCACCCGGTCCGGCTCGCCCACGAGCACGTCGCTCGGGGTGGGGAGCGGCACCACGGCCGGCCACACCGACACCTCGGCCTGGTCGCCGAGGGTCGCCGACGTGCGCACCACGCCGAACGGGTCGCTGCGGGTGACCACGAGCGGACCCAGCGGCCAGCGGCCGCGTCGCGCGGCCTGCACGGCGTACGTCACGGTCACGCGGCGCGGCGCGCGTGTCACCCGGGCGCGCAGCGGGCGTCCGCCGGACAGCTCGGTGGCGGCCTGCTCGGCGAACTTCAGCCCTGCCAGCCGCACGCGCGCGGCGGGATCGGCGGCCGCGATGACGACCTCGATCTGTGCCTCGTCGCCCGCGTGCACGGGGTTCGGCCGGGCGCGCCGCTGGACGTTGAGCCGGTGCTTGCCGCGACCGGGGTCGAGCACGCCGACGCCGACTGCCGCCGCGACGACGAGCAGGAGCGCGAGCGTGCCGATGCGCACCAGGTCGACCGCCCCGAGCACGACGCCGAGCTGCAGCGCGACGATGCCCGCGCCTGCGAGCGCCCAGCCTCGGGGTGTGGGACGGAGTCGCATCAGCCGGTCGCGCGTCGCGAACGCGCGGTGCCCGCCGTCGACGGGAGCGGGATGCGGTCGAGGATGTCGGCGACGATGTCCGACGTGCTGCGGCCGGACAGGCGCGACTCGGTGCTCGGCAGCAGGCGGTGCGCGAGCACGGGGACGCCCAGCTGCTGCACGTCGTCGGGCAGCACGTGGTCCCGGCCGTCCATGGCGGCGAGGGACTTGGCGGCACGGAGCAGCTGGATGGCGGCGCGCGGGGAGGCGCCGAGCCGCAGGCCCGGGTCCTCGCGGGTGGCGGTGACGAGATCCACGACGTACCGCTTGATGCCGGGCGCGGCGTAGAGCCGGCGCGTGGTCTCGATGAGCGCCTTGACCTGCGCGGCGTCGGTGACGGGCCGCAGGGTGTCCAGCGGGTCCGACGTCTCCTGCAGGTCGAGCATGTCGAGCTCGGACTCGATGCTCGGGTAGCCCACGGTCAGCCGGGCCATGAACCGGTCGCGCTGCGCCTCGGGGAGGGGGTAGGTGCCCTCCATCTCGACGGGGTTCTGGGTGGCGACGACCAGGAACGGCCGCGGCAGCGGGTAGGTGCGGCCGTCGACGGTCGCCTGCGCCTCCTGCATGCACTCCAGCAGTGCGGACTGCGTCTTGGGCGAGGCCCGGTTGATCTCGTCGCCGATCACGACGTGCGCGAAGACGGGACCGGGCCGGAACTCGAACTCGTGGGTCTGCGACCGGAAGATGTTCACGCCGGTGAGGTCCGAGGGCAGCAGGTCCGGCGTGAACTGGATCCGGCCGACGGTGCAGTCGATGGTCTTGGCCAGCGCCTTGGCGAGCGTCGTCTTGCCGACCCCCGGGACGTCCTCGAGCAGCAGGTGCCCTTCGGCGAGCAGCACGGCGACCGTGACGCGCACGAGCTCGGGGCGGCCGGTGACGACCCCCTCCACGGCGGTGCGCATCCTCGTGGTGATGTCGACGACGTCCTCGAGCTCACTCGTGGACGGGACGGCCTGCAGCATGACGCCTCCTTTGGCGGATCTGGGTCCGAGCCTAAAGGTCGGGCGCCCTCAGTTCATCGCCCATCGGCCCCCCACTTCGCTCCACCACCCACCCGGTCGAGCGGCGAAGGCGCCCGGACCGGCGGCGATTCGTCCGATCCCTCCGGAATCGGGCTGGTTGAACGTGCCTCGACACGCCCCGACGATGCTCGGGGGCCGAACCTCCCTCCACTTCGCTCCACGGTTCTGACCTGCGGTTTTGTACTCTCGATCGGGTGAATCATGCGGATCTCCGGTGGCAGGTGGAGTGAAGTGGAGTACCGTGGAGGCACGTGGTGAGGCGGGGAATGTCGCACCACGACATGCAGCGAGGGACCGGGAGGAGGCGGGGTGACGCATGAGTCGTCCGCCGGCGTCTTCGGCTCGTTCGCGCCCTTTCTCGGGACGTACACCCCACGGCTCGACGAGAAGGGCCGGCTCATCCTCCCGGCCAAGTTCCGTGGTCAGCTCGCCCCTGGACTGGTCATGACGCGCGGCCAGGAGCGGTGCCTCTTCCTGCTCCCGATGCAGGAGTTCCAGCGCATGCACGACCAGCTGCGGCAGGCGCCGGTGACCAGCCGGCAGGGCCGCGACTACCTGCGCGTCTTCCTGTCGGGCGCCTCGGACGAGCTGCCCGACAAGCAGGGCCGCATCTCCATCCCGCCCATGCTCCGCAAGTACGCGGGGCTCGAGCGCGACGTCGCCGTCATCGGCACCGGCACCCGGGTCGAGATCTGGGACCTCACCGCGTGGGAGACGTACCTGGCCGAGCAGGAGGCCGGCTACGCCGACACCGCGGAGGAGGTCTTCCCGAACGGTCCCTTCTAGACGCACTGGCCCACGGGCCGCCCGGTGAGACCTCCTCCCGAATCTCTGCCGCACTTCCCCGGTGGCAGAGGGTCGGTGGGGGATCTGGTCGGACGGCGGAGGGGCCGCCCGACCACACCATTCGTGCCACCTGGGGAGGGGAGCAGCGATGACCGAGCACACGTCTGACGACGCGGCCTCCCGGCACACCCCGGTGCTGCTGCAGCGCTGCCTCGACCTGCTGGCCCCGGCCTTCGACGTCGAGAGCCCGGTCATGGTCGACTCGACCCTGGGGATGGGTGGCCACACCGAGGGCATCCTGCAGGCGTTCCCGCACGTGCGGGTGGTCGGCATCGACCGCGACACCCAGGCGCTGGAGCTCGCGGGCAGGCGGCTCGCGCCGTTCGGCGACCGGTTCACCGGCGTGCACGCGGTCTACGACGAGATCAACGACGTCCTGGACTCGCTGGGCATCCCCGCGGTGCAGGGCGTCCTCATGGACCTCGGCGTGTCGTCCCTGCAGCTGGACGAGCGCGAGCGCGGCTTCTCCTACTCGGCCGACGCCCCCCTGGACATGCGGATGGACGCGACCACCGGGCAGACGGCGGCGGACGTGCTCAACACCTACGACGAGCGCGAGCTCGCGCGCATCCTGCGCGTCTACGGCGAGGAGCGGTTCGCACCGCGCATCGCCCGGGCCATCGTCGCGCAGCGCGCCCGGCGTCCTCTGGAGAGCACCGGGGAGCTGGTGAGCATCGTGCGCGCCAACATCCCCGCAGCCACGCGCAAGACCGGCGGCAACCCGGCCAAGCGCACCTTCCAGGCGCTGCGCATCGAGGTGAACGGCGAGATCGAGGTGCTGGAGCGCGCGCTGCCGCAGTCGATCGAGGCGCTCGCCGTGGGCGGCCGGATCGTCGTCGAGTCGTACCACTCGCTCGAGGACCGGGCGGTGAAGCGCGCGCTGGCCGTCGGGGCGACGTCGAGCGCCCCGCCGGACCTGCCGGTCGAGCCGGAGACCCACGCACCGTTCCTGCGCCTCGTGACGCGCGGCGCCGAGGAGGCCGACGAGGCCGAGCTGGCGCACAACCCCCGGTCGCAGTCCGTCCGGCTCCGCGCAGCCGAGCGCACCCGTCCCACCCCTGACCACCTGACGCCACGTCCGACCGGAAGGAGGGCAGCATGAGCGCCCAGTCCGCTGCCCGAGTGAGCACCGCTCGCGCCTACCCGACCCCGGCCCGCCCCAAGGCAGCCCCGGCACCCCGACTTCGCGTCGTCCGCGCGCCGGAGCACGCCAGGACACGTGTGCCGTTCATCCTTGCCTGCATGGCCGTCCTCGCCGGTGCGCTCCTGTCCGCACTGCTGCTCAACACCTCGATGGCGGCGAGCGCGTACGCCAAGTACGACCTGTCCAACGAGCTGGGCCGGCTCAACCAGGACGCGCTGGGCCTGACGGCGGAGCTGGACGCCAAGGCCTCGCCCACGCAGCTCGCCGCCGCGGCCAGCGCACTCGGCATGGTGCCCACCAACGGCACCGGCTGGCTCCGGCTCGCCGACGGCAGCGTGCAGGGCGCCCCCGAGCCGGCCGGAGCCGGCGGATGACGGGTCCCGTCCCCGGCTCGGTACGCCCGCGCGCCCGCACCGAGCAGACCCGTCGACCCGTGCCGGCCAACCGCGCGACCGGGACGACGGTCCCGCGGCAGCGGCCGCCGGCAGGCCCGCGGACGGTCGTCGTCCCGCCCGGCACCCGCGGCGGCAGACCACCGGCCGGGCCCGTGCGGCCGGGCTCGCGCCGTCGCATGGCCTTCCTCACCGTCCTCGTGGTCCTGGCGCTCGCCGTCTTCGGCGGGCGCCTGGTCTACGTCCAGGGGCTGCGTGGGTCCGCCATCGCCGAGGAGGCGCGCAACTCCCGGCTCATCTCGGTGTCGCTCCTGGGCGGGCGCGGCGAGATCACGGACGCCGACGGCAAGCCGCTGGCCACCTCCGTCGAGCGCTACGACATCTCGGTGAACCAGAAGCTCGTCGCCGACTTCCGGGGCACGCTCAACCCGCCCGTCCCGGACGGGCCGGCCGGCGTCGCCGCGATCCTGGCGCCCCTGCTCGACATGAACGCCGCCGAGCTCGGTGGCTCGCTCGTCGGCGACCGTCAGTTCGTCTACATCCGCAAGGGCGTGCTGCCGGAGGTCGCCCGGGAGGTCCGCAAGCTCGGGCTCAGCGGCGTGAACGTGGACCGGGTGGCCGAGCGGGTCTACCCGAACGGCACGCTGGCGGGGAACGTCATCGGGTTCGTCAACTCCAACGGCGTGGGGCTGGCGGGCCTCGAGGCGTCGCTCAACCCGCGCCTGACGGGCACGGCCGGCAGCGAGACGTACGAGAGCGGGCGCAAGGGGCAGGCGATCCCCGGCGGGTACTCGCAGGACACCCCGGCGACGCAGGGCGACTCGCTGCAGCTGACCCTCCTGTCCGACGTGCAGTGGAAGGCGCAGTCGGCGCTCGACGCCCAGGTCGCCGCCACCGGTGCGGACTCCGGGTCGCTGATCGTCATGGACACGAAGACGGGGGAGATCTACGCGCTCGCCGACTCCGGCTCCGTGGACCCCAACCACCCCGGCGAGGCGTCCGGCTCGCTGTCCAGCGCGGTCTCCGACGTGTTCGAGCCCGGCTCGACCGGCAAGGTCATCACGATGGCGGCCATCCTCGACAACAAGATCGCCGACCCGCTCACGCAGTGGGAGGTGCCGTACACGTACTCCCCGGACGGCCACGAGACGTTCAAGGACTCGCACGAGCACGGTCTGCTGCGCCTGACCACCACCGGCGTCCTGGCGGAGTCGTCGAACACGGGCACCGTGATGATCGGCCAGAACCTGCCCGTCCAGACCCGGTTCGACTACCTGTCCAAGTTCGGCTTCGGCGCGAAGACCGGCATCGAGATGCCGGGGGAGTCCAACGGCATCCTGCACCCGGTCGACTCCTGGCAGCGCCGCGACAAGTTCGCCGTGCTGTTCGGGCAGGCGGTCTCGGTCACGGCGGTCCAGGCCACGCAGGTGTTCGCCACGATCGCGAACGGCGGCGTGCGCGTACAGCCGCACATCATCAAGGGCTGGACGTCGCCGGACGGCACCTACACGCCCGCCGAGGCGCCCGCGACGACCCAGGTGGTCTCGCCGGAGACCGCGAAGACCGTGCTCACCATGATGCAGAGCGTCGTCGACGACGGCACCGGCTCGAACGCGGCGATCCCCGGGTACCAGGTGGCAGGCAAGACCGGGACGGCGCAGAACTGGGTCGGCGGTGTCCAGGGCATCACGTCGTCGTTCATCGGCGTCGCCCCGGCCGACAACCCGCGCATCGCGGTCGCCGTGATCCTGCACAACCCTCGGACCTCGGTCTACGGGGGGACGGTCGCGGCGCCGGTGTTCCGGGACGTGGCCGGCTACACGCTCAGCGAGCTCGGTGTCGCCCCCTCGGGGACCACGGGGACGCTCTTCCCGACGACGTGGTGACCGCCCGCTTCCGGGCGTCCTGCGGTGTCACGCGGGGTAGATTCTCCCCATGACGACCCCCGCTCGGATGCGCCCGCTGCATCCCGCGGCCCATCGGGTCGCCGACCTCGTCTCGACGTTCGGCCTGGTCACGCGTGGTGCCCCGGTGCCGGCGGACGCCGAGCTGACCGGCGTGAGCCTCGCCAGCGGTGACGTGGTCGCCGGTGACGTGTTCGTCGCGGTGACGGGCTTCAAGGTGCACGGCGCCACGTACGCGGCCCAGGCGGTCGACGCCGGCGCGGTGGCGGTGCTCACCGACGAGGCCGGGTGGGCGGTCCTGGAGGACTCCGGTCTGGCAACGCGTCTGCCCGTCCTGGTGGCCGACGACCCGCGCGCGATCGCCGGTCCGGTCGCGGCGTGGGCGCACGGGTCGCCGGGCGAGCGCCTGGTCACGGTGGGCGTCACGGGCACCAACGGCAAGACCACGACGACCTACTTCCTGGACGCAGCCCTGCGCGCGGCGCACGCCACGACCGCCGTCCTCGGCACGGTCGAGCTCCGGATCGGCGAGGACGCGGTGGAGAGCCCCCGCACCACCGTCGAGGCGCCGGCGCTGCAGGCGATCCTCGCGCTGGCCGTCGAGCAGGGTGCGACGGCGCTCGCCATGGAGGTCTCGTCGCACGCGCTCGCGCTGGGCCGGGTGGGTGGACTGACGTTCGACGTCGTCGGCTTCACCAACCTGCAGCGCGACCACCTCGACTTCCACGGCGACATGGAGGGCTACTTCCGCGACAAGTCACGCCTCTTCGCTGCCGGTCAGGCGCGGCGCGGGGTCGTCGTGGTCGACGACGAGTGGGGCCGCCGGTTGGCCGCGGAGTCGCCGATCCCCGTCGAGACCGTGGCCACGCACGCGGGCGAGCCCGAGGGTGCCGACGCCGACTGGGCCGTGGTCAAGGCCGACATCGGGCTGGACGGCGTCGGCTCGTCGTTCACGCTCCGGGGGCCGGACGGCGCCGAGCACACGGCCGCGAGCCCCCTGCCGGGCATGGTCAACGTCTCCAACGCGGCCCTGGCCATCGTGCTCGCGCACGCGGCCGGGGTGGAGCTGGACGCCGCCATCGCCGCCGTGGCCGTCGCGCACGAGATCCCCGGCCGGATGGAGCGGGTCATCGAGCGCGGTGACGGCTTCCCGCTGGCCATCGTCGACTACGCCCACACGCCCGACGCGCTCGTCCTCGCGCTCGACGCCGTGCGCCCGATCACGCCGGGCCGGCTGGTGATCGTGTTCGGCTCGGACGGCGACCGCGACCAGGGCAAGCGCCCGATCATGGGCGAGATCGCCGCGCGGCTGGCCGACGTGATCGTCGTCACCGACGAGAATCCCCGTTCCGAGGAGCCGGCGGCCATCCGATCCGCCATCCTCGACGGAGTCCGGTCGCAGCGGCCGGACCTGGTCGACGTGCACGAGGCCACCAGCCGCGCGCAGGCCATCCGCGACGCCCTCGTCCTCGCCTCCGAGCAGGACACCGTGATCATCACGGGCAAGGGCCACGAGCCGACCCAGGAGATCGCCGGCGTGTTCCACCGGTACAACGACCGCGACGTGCTGCTCGCAGCGCGCACCCGCCGGCAGGAGCAGCACGCGTGATCGCCCTGACGGCGGCCGAGATCGCGGCCGCGACCGGGGGAGTGCTGCGCGGCTCGGCTGCGACCGACCCTGCCCTCGTCGTCAGCGGCCCCGTGGTCGTCGACTCGCGCGACGACATCACCGGTGGGCTGTTCGTCGCCCTGCCGGGAGAGAACGTCGACGGCCACGACTACGCCGCCGTGGCGATGGCCGGCGGTGCCGCGCTCATCCTGGCCGCGCGCGACGTGATCGGGGCGGGTGGCGCAGTGCTGCCGAGCGTCGTCGTCGACGATGTCGAGCGTGCCCTGGGCGACCTGGCCCGCGTCGTGCTGGAGCGTCTCCGCGAGGCCGCGCTCGAGCCCGGCGGCAGCGGCCTGCGCGTCGTCGGCATCACGGGCTCGGTCGGCAAGACGACCACCAAGGACCTGCTCGCGCAGCTGTGCGGCAGCGTTGGGCCGACCATCGCGCCGGTGCGCTCGTTCAACAACGAGATCGGGCTGCCGCTGACCGTCCTGCGCGCCGACGAGTCCACGCGGTTCCTCGTGCTCGAGATGGGTGCCAGCGGCCCCGGGCACCTCACCTACCTCACGGACATCGCGCCGCCCGACGTCGCCGTCGTGCTCATCGTCGGCCACGCCCACCTGGGCGGCTTCGGCGGCATCGACGCGGTCGCCGTCGCGAAGTCCGAGATCGTGCAGGGCCTGGTGTCCGACGGCGTCGCGGTGCTCAACGCCGACGACCCCCGCGTGTCCGCGATGGCCGACCTCGCCCCCGGCGAGGTCGTCACGTTCGGCGCCGCGCCGCAGGCCACGGTCGGCGTGCGCGACGTCCGCCTCGACCGCAGCGGCCGCGCGACGTTCACGCTCGTGCGACGCGGCGACGTCGAGAGCACCGCGCAGGTCACGTTGCGGCTCGTCGGTGAGCACCACGTGCACAACGCCCTCGGCGCCGCGGCGGCCGCGCTCGCCGTCGGGCTCGAGCTGGACGAGGTGGCCGCGGGACTGAGCGCGGCCGACGCCCTGAGCCCGCACCGCATGCACGTGGTCGACCGCCCCGACGGCGTCACCATCGTCGACGACTCCTACAACGCGAACCCCGACTCCATGCGTGCGGCGCTCAAGGCGCTGGCCGTGCTCGCCGGCCGGGACCGTCGCTCGATCGCCGTGCTGGGCGAGATGCTCGAGCTCGGACCGGGAGCGCGCGAGGCGCACGACGCCATCGGGCGCCTGTGCGTCCGGCTCAACATCGGCCTGACGATCGTCGTCGGCGACGGCGCCCGCGCCATCCGCGACGGCGCCAACCACGAGGGGTCGTGGGGCGACGAGGTGGTGCTCGCGGACGACCTGGAGGTCGCGACCGCGTTCCTCGAGAGCGAGCTGCGTCCCGGGGACGTCGTGCTGGTCAAGTCGTCGTACGGCGCCGGGCTGTGGAAGCTGGGCGACGTGCTGGTCGAGGGGGCTGCCCGATGAGGGCGGTCCTCATCTCCGGTGGGCTCTCGATGCTCATCGCGCTGCTGGGCACGCCGCTGTTCATCCGGTACCTGGTGCACAAGCAGTACGGCCAGTTCATCCGGCAGGACGGGCCGACCGCGCACTTCACCAAGCGCGGCACGCCGACCATGGGCGGCGTCGTCATCATCGGCGCGACGCTGCTCGGCTGGATCGGAGGTCTGCTCGCGACCGGGACGGTGCCGAGCGCGTCCGCCGTGCTGGTCCTGTTCCTCATGACCGGTCTCGGCGTCGTCGGCTTCCTCGACGACTTCATCAAGATCTCGCGGCAGCGCAGCCTCGGCCTGAGCGCGCGGTGGAAGATCGCCGGACAGGGCATCGTCGGCATCGCGTTCGCGGTGGCGGCCCTGCAGTTCCCCAACGACAGCTTCCGGACGCCGGCCTCCACGCACATCTCGTTCATCCGCGACACCACCCTGGACCTCGCGTTCTGGGGCGTGACGGTCGGGGTGATCCTGTTCGTCGTCTGGGCCAACTTCCTCATCACCGCCTGGTCCAACGCGGTGAACCTCACCGACGGGCTGGACGGGCTGGCCACCGGCGTCTCGCTCATCGTGTTCGGCGCGTACGTCATCGTCTGCGTGTGGCAGTTCAACCAGTCGTGCCAGTTCCTGGCCAGCGCCGGGCCACGCTGCTACGAGACCCGGGACCCGATGGGCCTCGCGGTCGTCGCCGCCGCGATCACCGGCGCGTGCTTCGGGTTCCTCTGGTGGAACGCCAGCCCCGCCAAGATCTTCATGGGGGACACCGGGTCGCTCGCCCTCGGCGGCGCTCTGGCCGGTCTGTCGATCCTGTCCCGCACCGAGATCCTCGCCGCGATCATCGGCGGCCTCTTCGTGGTCATCGTCATGTCGGACGTGATCCAGATCGGCTTCTTCAAGCTGACCGGGAGACGGGTCTTCAAGATGGCACCGCTGCACCACCACTTCGAGCTCTCGGGGTGGGGCGAGGTCACGATCGTCATCCGGTTCTGGATCATCGCCGGGCTGTTCGTCGCGCTGGGTGTCGGCATCTTCTACGCGGAGTGGGTGGCCGGGTAGGTGTCCGATCTCGTGCTGGAGGGCGCCCTGGTGGTCGTCGCCGGGCTCGGGGTCTCCGGACGGGCGGCGGCCGAGGTGCTGGCCTCCCGGGGAGCCCGGGTGGTGCCCGTGGACGACCACGCCGACGACGTCATCGGCTCGGCGGAGCTGCTCGAGGGCTCGGTGCTGGACCGCGCGGACCTCGTCGTCGCGTCGCCGGGGCTCGCGCCGCACCACCCCCTGCTCGCGGCGGCGCTGGAGCGCGGGATCCCCGTGTGGAGCGAGGTCGAGCTGGCGTGGCACGTGCGCGTCGACCGCGCGGCCGGCGGCGGACCGGCGCCGTGGCTGGCCGTCACCGGCACCAACGGCAAGACGACGACCGTGGGCATGCTCGAGTCGATCCTGCGGGCCGCGGGGGAGAACGCGCTCGCCGTCGGCAACGTCGGGACGCCCGTGGTTCTCGCGGCGACCGATCCGACCCTCGACGTCCTCGCGGTCGAGCTGTCCAGCTTCCAGCTCCACTTCACGCACTCGATGTCCGCGCAGGCCGCCGCCGTGCTGAACCTCGCGCCGGACCACCTGGACTGGCACGGCTCGCTGGACGCGTACACCGCCGACAAGGGCCGCATCTTCGAGCGCGCGCAGGTGGCGTGCGTCTACAACCTGACGGACCCGGCGACCGAGGGCCTGGCCCGCGAGGCCGACGTCGTCGACGGCTGCGTCGCCGTCGGGTTCACGCTGGGGACGCCGCTCGTCGGACAGGTCGGCATGGTCGAGGACGTGCTGGTCGACCGCGGGTTCGCCCGGCTCCGGCACACGCACGCGGCCGAGCTCGGCACGCTGGCGGACCTCGTGCAGCTGGCCGGGCCCGACGGCACCGTCCCGCCGCACGTCGTCGCGAACGCCCTCGCGGCTGCTGCGCTCGCCCTCGCGCACGACGTCGACCCGGCGGCGATCCGCGACGGCCTGCGCGCCTACGGACCGGGCGCGCACCGGCTCGCCACGGTCGCGGTCGTCGACGGCGCCGCGTACGTGGACGACTCGAAGGCGACCAACGCGCACGCCGCGTCCGCCGCCCTCGGCGCGTTCCCCGCCGGGAGCGTCGTGTGGATCGCGGGCGGCCTGGCCAAGGGTGCGCAGTTCGACGAGCTCGTCGTCGCGCGGCGGGACCGGCTCCGTTCGGTCGTGCTCATCGGCGTCGACCGCGCTCCCTTGCGCGAGGCGCTCGCCCGACACGCACCTGAGGTCCCCGTGGTCGAGGTCGACGCCGGTGAGACTGGCACGGTGATGACCCGCGCCGTGCAGGAGGCCAGGCGGCTCGCGTCCGCGGGCGCCGGGCCGGTCACGGTGCTGCTCGCCCCCGCCTGCGCCTCGATGGACCAGTTCACGTCGTACGCCGCACGGGGTGATCAGTTCTCCGCAGCCGTGCGTGCGCTCGGCGGGGACGCATGACCGCCACGACCCCGCGCCCGAGCGTGCGCCGCACGGACGATCCCGGTGCCTCGACCAGCTCCCTGCTCGGCCAGTGGAACAGCGCGGTGACCAGCTACTACGTGCTGATCGGTGCGACCGCCCTCCTGCTCGTGATCGGGCTCGTCATGGTCCTGTCGAGCTCGAGCGTGGAGTCCCTCGACGACGGACACTCGCCGTACGCGGTGTTCCTCGACCAGGCCAAGTACGCGCTGATCGGCCTGCCCGTCCTGTTCGGCCTGTCCCGGGCGCCCGTGCGGTTCTTCCAGGCGATCGCGTGGCCCGCGCTGGCGTTCGCCATCGTGTTCCAGCTGACGGTGTTCACGCCGCTGGGCTGCGGAGCGGGCGGCAACCAGAACTGGGTCTGCGTCGGGGGCATCTCCGCGCAGCCGTCCGAGACCATCAAGCTCGCGCTGGCGATCTGGCTGGGCGCGGTGCTCGCGCGCAAGCTGACGCTCCTGCGGCAGTGGAAGCACGCCCTGATACCTGCCGTGCCGGTGGCCGGCGTCGCGATCCTCGTCGTGCTGGCCGGGCACGACCTCGGCACCGCGCTGGTGCTCATCATGCTCGTCGCCGGCGCGATGTTCGTGGCCGGGGTGCCCATGCGGATCTTCGGGTTCGCCGCACTGCTGGCCGGTGGGCTGACTGCGCTGCTGACCCTCACCAGCGGCAACCGCACGGCCCGCATCACCAGCTGGCTGTCCGACGAGTGCGACGCCGCGTCCTCCTGCTACCAGACGCTGCACGGCGGCTGGGGGCTGGCGAGCGGCGGCTGGGGCGGCCTCGGCCTGGGGGAGAGCCGCGAGAAGTGGTCCTACCTGCCGGCCGCGCACAACGACTTCATCTTCGCGATCCTCGGCGAGGAGCTCGGGCTCATCGGCACGCTGCTCGTGCTCGGCCTGTTCGGCCTGCTGGCGTTCGCCATGATCCGCGTCATCCGCCGGCACACCGACCCGTTCGTGCAGATCACCACGGGCGCGATCCTCTGCTGGATCATCGGGCAGGCGCTGGTCAACATCGCCGTCGTCATCGGGCTCGCTCCGGTGATCGGCATCCCGCTGCCGCTGGTGTCCGCGGGCGGCTCGGCGCTGATCATGACCATGGCCGCGCTGGGCGTGCTCATCGCGTTCGCGCGCTCGGAACCGGGTGCCGCCGAGGCGCTGGCCGCCCGGCCGGGCGTCGTGCGGCGCTCGCTCGCCGTCATCGGGCGGTCCCGTGGCTGAGCACCGCCCGGCGCCCTCCGTCCTGCTCGCCGGCGGGGGGACCGCCGGCCACGTGAACCCGCTGCTCGCGGTCGCCGACGAGCTGCTGCGGCGACACCCGAACGCCCGGCTGACGGTCCTCGGGACGGCGGAGGGCCTCGAGTCCCGACTGGTCCCGGAGCACGGTCTGCCGCTCGCGGTCGTCCCGCGCGTCCCGCTGCCGCGCCGCCCGACGCTCGACTGGTTCCGGCTCCCGGCCAGGCTGCGCGACGCCGTCCGGGCGGCGGGCGCGGCGATCGACGAGTCGGGCGCCCAGGTGGTCGTCGGCTTCGGCGGGTACGTCGCCACCCCGGCCTACCTGGCCGCGCGCCGCCGGAAGCTGCCGGTCGTCATCCACGAGCAGAACGCGCGTCCGGGTCTGGCCAACCGGCTCGGTGCCCGCTGGGCCCGCTCGGTGGCCGTGACGTTCCCGGGCACCGCGCTGCGCGGCGCGCAGGTCACCGGCCTGCCCCTCCGGGCGCCGATCGCGCGCCTGATCGAGCAGCGGTCCGTGGACCGGGAGGGCACGCGTGCCGCGGCAGCCGCCGAGCTCGGTCTGGACGCCGCACTGCCCACGCTGCTCGTGTCCGGCGGTTCGCTCGGTGCCGTGAGCGTCAACGCGGCCGTCGCGGGCGCCGCGGCGGACCTGCTCTCCGCGGGGATCCAGGTGCTGCACCTGACGGGGGCGGGCAAGGCCGACGCCGTGCGTTCCGCGCTGGTCGACGTGCCCGGTGCCGAGCGGTACCACGTGCGCGAGTACCTCACCGAGATGCAGCTCGCGCTGGCCGTCGCCGACGTCGTGATCGGTCGCTCCGGCGCCGGCACCGTGTGCGAGCAGGCCGCGCTGGGGATCCCGGCGGTCTACGTGCCGCTCCCCATCGGCAACGGCGAGCAGCGGCTGAACGCGGCCGCCGTGGTCGCGGCCGGGGGCGGTCTGCTGGTGGAGGACGCCGACCTGGACCCGGCGTGGGTCCGCGCGCACCTGCCGGTCCTGCTGGTCGGCGACGCCGCCGCGGAGACGCGGGAGCGCATGGGTCGGGCCGCGGCCTCGGTCGGGGTGCGTGACGCCGCCGCCCGGGTGGCCCGTCTGGTGGAGGCGGAGCTGCCGTGACCGACGTCCTGCGGCCCGCCGACCTCGGCCGCGTCCATCTCGTCGGCGTGGGCGGAGCGGGCATGTCCGCGATCGCCGCCCTGCTCGCCGCCCGCGGCCTGGCCGTCAGCGGGTCCGACGCGGCCGACGGTCCCGCGCTGCCGGCGCTCCGGGAGGCCGGAGTCGGGGTGCACGTCGGCCACGACGCCGCGCTCGTCGACGACGTCGACACCGTGGTGATCTCGTCGGCGGTCCGCGAGTCCAACCCCGAGCTTGCCCGCGCACGCGAGCGAGGCCTGCGCGTGCTGCACCGGTCCGAGGCCCTGGCCGCGCTCATGGTCGACCGCGACGCGGTCGCCGTGGCCGGCGCGCACGGCAAGACGACCACGTCCGCGATGATCGCCACCGCACTGCTGCACGCCGGGGCGGACCCCTCGTTCGCCATCGGTGGCACGGTCTTCTCGGTCGACGGACCGCTCGGTGGCAGCCGCGACGGCGCCGGCCCCGCGTTCGTGGCCGAGGCCGACGAGTCCGACGGCTCCTTCCTCGCGTACGCGCCACTGGTCGCGGTCGTCACCAACGTCGAGCCGGACCACCTGGACCACTACGGCTCCACGGAGGCCTTCGAGGACGCGTTCGTCGCGTTCGCCGGCCGGATCCGGCCGGGCGGCGCGCTGGTGGCCTGCGCGGACGACGCCGGTGCGGTGCGCCTGGTGGAGCAGGTGCGTGATTCGCTCGCGGACCGGAGCATCGCCGTCGTGACGTACGGGACGTCGCCGGACGCGGACGTCCGGGTCGGCGACCTGGCGGCCGACGGCGACCGGTGGGCGTTCGCCCTGTCGACCGCGGACGTGCGCACGACCGTCCGGCTGGCGGTACCCGGCACGCACAACGCCCTGAACGCGGCCGCGGCGTGGGCGGCGGCGCGACGCCTCGGTGTGACCGACGCCGCCGATGGCCTCGGCGCGTTCCGCGGCACGGGCCGCAGGTTCGAGGACCGGGGCACGGCGGACGGCGTACGCGTGGTCGACGACTACGCGCACCATCCGACCGAGGTCGCCGCCCTGCTGCGTGCCGCGCGGTCGGTCGCCGGGGACGGGCGGGTCCTCGCCCTCTTCCAGCCGCACCTCTACTCGCGCACCCGCACGTTCGCCGCCGAGTTCGGCGCGGCGCTCGACCTGGCCGACGTGGTCGTCGTGACCGACGTGTACGCCGCCCGCGAGGACCCGGACCCGTCGGTGACCGGGGCGCTGATCGTGGACCGCGTCCCCACGCCGGGCAGGGCGACGTTCGTGCCGGACCGGCACGACGCGGCACGGGCGATCGCCGCAGCCGCCCGTCCGGGCGACCTGCTGCTCACCGTCGGCGCCGGGGACGTGACCC
Organism: Cellulomonas sp. P1_G12_2; assembly: GCF_056405535.1. Classification (NCBI taxonomy): domain Bacteria; kingdom Bacillati; phylum Actinomycetota; class Actinomycetes; order Micrococcales; family Cellulomonadaceae; genus Cellulomonas; species Cellulomonas sp. P1_G12_2. The sequence continues at coordinate 29,835 of NZ_JBFUBX010000011.1, forward strand.
AGCTGGCGTCGGTCGTGCTCGAGGTGCTCACCGCGCGGGCGGACGGATGAGCCCGTCACGACCGACCGCTCCGCGTGACGCCGCACCGGGTCGACCGACCGCGCCGCGCCGGGCCGCGGCGCGAGCGACGCCCGCCAGGCCGGCGGCCGCCCCGAAGCCCGCGACCGCCCCGAGGCCGACGACCGCCCCGACRCCGGCCCAGCAGGACGGCCAGGCCTTCGGACGCGCGGTCACCACGTACAGCGCCGGTGGTGCCCGCAAGTACGCCGGTCCGGTGGCCCCGCCCGTGGTGTCCACCAGCTCGGTCGCCCGGTTCGCCGAGCGGTCCCGTGCCCGCCGGAACCTCGCCCGTCGGCAGGTGCTGCTGGCGGTCGGGTCGGTGCTCGCGGTCGGCTCGCTCGGCTGGCTCCTGCTCATCTCCCCGGTGCTCGCGCTCGAGCCGGCGCAGGTCGACGTCGAGGGGGCCGGGACCGTGGTCGCCGTCGACCAGGTGCTCGCGGTGGTCGACGCGCACGCGAGCACCCCGCTGCCGCGCCTGGACACGGTGCGGCTGCGCGACGAGGTCCTCGAGGTGCCCGGCGTCCGGGAGGCACGCGTCACCAGGTCGTGGCCGCACGGCCTCGTCGTGGTGCTCGTGGCCCGCGAGCCGGTCGCCGCCGTCCCGGAGGAGTCGAGCGCCGCGACGCACGGTGCACCCGGGTTCGCCCTGCTCGACATGGAAGGCGTCCAGGTCGGCCGCGTCGATGCCGCCCCCGACGGTCTGCCGGTGGTGGACGTGCCGGTGGGGGACAAGCGCACGCTCACCGCGGTGCTCAGCGTGCTCCAGAGGCTGCCGGTCGAGCTGCTCGCGCAGGTGGGTGGCGTGTCGGCACGCACCCAGGACACCGTGACCATGAGCCTGCGCGACGGCGTGCGCGTCGACTGGGGGAGCGCGAGCGAGACCCCGCTGAAGATCGCGGTCCTGTCCGCCCTGCGCGCGTCGCCGGCCGCTGCGGGAGCGACCATCATCGACGTGTCCGCGCCTCGCCTGCCCATCACGAAGTGAAGGGTATGGGCGAGATTCTCAAGCAACTCCCGACACGCGCGGCGCGGTCGTTGCTCGAGGTCCGGACGGCACCTAGCGTCACGCACTGACAGCACACCTGACATAACTATAACCCTCAAGTAGAGGGTGAAGGTTTCACCCCGACCCTGTCCCGCCGTCGAGCGGGCCGCGGACGGACCACGTGGCCCCGGCCGCGACCGGCACAGAACGAGAGGCACCCACCGTGGCAGCTCCGCAGAACTACCTGGCGGTCATCAAGGTCGTCGGCATCGGCGGCGGCGGCGTCAACGCCGTGAACCGCATGATCGAGGTCGGCCTCAAGGGTGTCGAGTTCATCGCCGTCAACACCGACGCCCAGGCGCTGCTGATGTCGGACGCGGACGTCAAGCTCGACGTCGGTCGCGAGCTCACGCGCGGCCTCGGCGCCGGCGCGGACCCCGAGGTCGGCAAGAAGGCCGCCGAGGACCACAAGGACGAGATCGAGGACGTCCTGCGGGGCGCCGACATGGTCTTCGTCACCGCGGGCGAAGGCGGTGGCACCGGCACCGGTGGCGCGCCCGTCGTCGCGCGGATCGCCCGGTCGCTCGGTGCCCTGACCATCGGTGTGGTCACGCGCCCGTTCACCTTCGAGGGCCGTCGTCGTTCCGTGCAGGCCGACTCGGGCATCGAGGCGCTGCGCGCCGAGGTCGACACCCTCATCGTCATCCCCAACGACCGGCTGCTGCAGATCTCCGACCGCTCGGTGTCGGTGCTGGACGCGTTCCACTCGGCCGACCAGGTGCTGCTGTCGGGTGTCCAGGGCATCACGGACCTGATCACCACGCCCGGCCTGATCAACCTCGACTTCGCGGACGTGAAGTCCGTCATGCAGGGTGCCGGCTCGGCGCTCATGGGCATCGGCTTCGCCCGCGGCGACGACCGCGCGGTCCAGGCCGCCGAGATGGCGATCTCCTCGCCCCTGCTCGAGGCCAGCATCGACGGCGCGCACGGCGTGCTGCTGTCCATCCAGGGTGGCTCCGACCTCGGGCTCTTCGAGATCAACGAGGCCGCGCGGCTGGTCCAGGAGGCCGCGCACCCCGAGGCCAACATCATCTTCGGTGCCGTGATCGACGACGCCCTGGGCGACGAGGTCCGCGTCACCGTCATCGCGGCCGGCTTCGACTCCGGCTCGCCGACGATCCGCCGCGACGCCCGCGCGCTCGGTCAGGTCAGCGGCAACTCGGCCCGTCAGGTGCCGGCCGTCGCCTCACAGGTCCCGACGCCGCGCCCGGTGCTCGACCCCGAGGAGCAGCTGGTCCCCGTCGGCTCCTACACGCAGAACCGTGCGGCCGCGCCGGCTCAGCCCGACGTCCCGGCCTTCCTGTCCACCGAGGCGGAGCCGACGCCGATCACGGGAGCGCTGGAGGTGCCCCGGATCTTCAGCGAGGACGCCCCCCGGCGCGACCGCGACGAGCTGGACGTACCGGACTTCCTCAAGTAGCCGGGCCGTGAGCGGAACGCAGCCCGGGAACGACCTCCCGCCCGTCGTGGAGGTCGATCTCGGGCCCGGCGTCCGAGCAGGGTTCAGCACGCGCGGCGGCGGGGTGAGCCGCCCGCCGTACGACGCCCTGAACCTCAGCTACCAGGTGGGCGACGAGCCGTCCGACGTCGCGCGCAACCGGGCACGGCTCGAGCGGTGGGCAGGAGTGCCGGTCGCGTACGCCGCGCAGGTGCATGGGACGGGGATCGTCGTCCTGTCCGAGCCGCCCGCGGCGGGCGCCATCTCGGTCGGCGAGTACGACGCCCTGGTGTCCGTCGACCCGTCGGTCGCGGTCGCGGTGCTCGTGGCCGACTGCGTGCCCGTGCTGCTGGCGGACGCCTCCGCCGGCGTGGTGGCCGCGGTGCACGCCGGTCGGCGCGGGCTGGTGGCCGGAGTCGTCGAGGCGGCGGTCTCCGCGATGGTCACCCAGGGCGCGGACGTCGACCGGATCCGGGCGGCCCTCGGACCGTCGATCGCGGGGGAGTCGTACGAGGTGCCCGCCGCCCTGCGGGACGAGGTCGCGGACGCGGTCCCGGAGACGCGGGCGACGACCGACTGGGGGACCCCTGCCCTCGACCTGCCCGCGGGCGTCGTCGCGGTGCTGCGGCGGGCCGGTGTCGGGCGCGTCACCGTGCAGGCGCGCGACACGTGGACGGACCCCGCGCTGTTCTCCTACCGGCGTTCGCCCCGCACAGGCCGGTTCGCCGGGGTGGTCGGCATGCAGGCGTGACAGCCGCCGAGGTTGTCGGGCGTGTCGCACCGGTGACCGGAACGCGCGCGTTGCTACCGTGACCGGCAGAGGGAGCCCACCGTCGCCGTCAGGACCGGCAGGGGCTCCGGGGTGGTCCGGAGAGATCCGGGGAGGGAGCCAAGGCGATGGCCGGAGCGCTGCGCAAGACGATGCTGTACCTCGGCCTGGCCGACGACCGGTCGGAGCACGAGGAGTACCTCGAGGAGTTCGACGACCAGGAGGTCGCGGTGCCGCAGGAGTACGAGGCCCAGGTCACGCCGTTGCACCGGCCGACGCGCACGTCGCTGCCCACGCAGGCGGCGCAGCACGCTCCCGCACCCGCTGGTGAGCTCCGTCGCATCACCACGATCCACCCCCGCTCGTACAACGACGCGCGCAAGATCGGCGAGGCGTTCCGCGAGGGCACCCCGGTCATCATGAACCTCACGGACATGGACGACGCCGACGCCAAGCGGCTCGTCGACTTCTCCGCGGGTCTGATCTTCGGGCTGCACGGCGCGATCGAGCGGGTGACCAGCAAGGTGTTCCTGCTCTCGCCGGCGCACGTCGAGGTCGCCGGCGAGGCTGCCGGCCCCGTCGCAGAGCCGCCGGCGCGTGCGGGCTTCTACAACCAGAGCTGACGCGTGCAACTCGTCGCCGCACTGCTGTTCTACGTCGTCCTCGCGTTCTTCATCCTGCTCCTGATCCGGCTCGTGCTGGACTGGGTGCAGTTCTTCGCGCGGGACTGGCACCCCTCCGGGATCGCCCTGGTGATCGCGGAGGCGACGTACACCGTCACCGATCCTCCGCTCAAGGCGTTGCGGCGGATCCTGCCCCCGCTCGCCATCGGATCCGTCCGTCTGGACCTCGCCTTCCTGGTCCTCGTGCTGGGATGCTCGATCCTGATGTCCATCCTCAGCCGCATCTGACCTGACGATCCACCTGTCCATGGGCGTGTCGCGGGGACGTGCGCGCACCGCATTCTCCGATACCGTGGCCCGAGGCGGTCGGTGGACTGCCGCCGGCCCGACCGAGCACTACCGACTGAGGTGATGACGATGGCTCTGCTGACTGCAGACGAGGTCTTGAACAAGAAGTTCCAGGCCACGAAGTTCCGCGAGGGCTACGACCAGGACGAGGTCGACGACTTCCTGGACGAGGTCGTCAACACGCTGCGCGACCTGCAGGGTGAGAACGACGACCTGAAGACGAAGCTGGCGGCGGCCGAGCGCCGGATCGCCGAGCTCAGTCGTGCGGGTGCCCAGCAGGCCGCGCCGGCACCCAAGCCGGAGCCCACGCCCGAGCCCATCCCGGCTCCCGCGCCGGTGATCGCCGCCCCCGTCGCCCAGCCCGCCCCGATCGTCGCGCCTGTGCAGAGCGGCGCGCGGACGAGCGAGCCGGAGTCCGCCACGGGCATGCTCGCGCTGGCCCAGAAGCTGCACGACGACTACGTGCGCAGCGGCCAGGAGGAGTCGGACCGCCTCGTCGGTGAGGCCAAGAGCCAGGCCAACCGCATCGTGCGCGAGGCCGAGGAGACGTCGCAGCGCACGCTCGGTCAGCTCGAGCAGGAGCGCTCGCTCCTGGAGCGCAAGATCGACGAGCTGCGGGTGTTCGAGCGCGACTACCGGACCCGCCTCAAGAGCTACCTCGAGAACCTGCTCGGCGACCTGGACAACCGCGGCAACGCCCTGCCGCCGCGGTCGGGTCAGCCGCAGCCGGTCGGAGACGGCCAGAACCTCTGACGTCGTGTCCGGCGACCACCCGCCGGACACCCCGCATCACCACAGGTCAGATCCTCCGTACACGCGCGCCGCGCCGGGTTTCACCCGGCGTGGCGTGTTGTGTCCCTGCCTGTGCCCGCATACAGTCGCGTGACTTCGAGGACAGGGGGGCCCGCTCGTGGCCATCAACGACGCGCTCAGCGCGGTTGACGTCAGCACGGACACCAAGGAGCTGGCCAAGCTGGTCAAGCACTTCCCGGTGCGTGACGGGGAGAAGCCGTGGACGGCGCGGGAGGTCAAGGACGTCGCGGAAGAGCTCACCAGCGACATCGATCGACTGACGAGCGAGCTGGCAGCGGCGGACGCCGAGCTGTCGGACCTGCTGCGCAACTCCGGCGACGGCGCCGGCGACGACCAGGCCGACTCGGGGTCGTCCGCCCTGGAGCGCGAGCAGGAGCTGACGCTCGTGAACAACACGCGGGACCTGCTCGCGCAGACCACCCGCTCCCTGGCGCGCATCGCGGCCGGCACGTTCGCGACGTGCGAGTCCTGCGGCAAGGCGGTCGGCAAGGCCCGGCTTCAGGCGTTCCCGCGGGCGACCCTGTGCGTCGAGTGCAAGCAGCGCGAGGAGCGTCGCTGACGCGCACGTAGACTCCTGCGGTGCCCACCACGACGGACGACCAGCCCGACGCGCCCTCGACCAGCCCGCGCCGACGCGCGCTGCTGATCCTGCTGTTCTCTCTCGCGGCCGTCGTGCTGGTGCTCGACCAGGCGTCGAAGGCGTGGGCGATCGAGGCGCTGGCGGACGGCGAGCGGCGGCAGCTGGTCGGTGACCTCCTCGGGTTCCAGCTCGTCTTCAACCCCGGAGCCGCGCTCTCGATCGCGACCGGGATGACCTGGGTCCTCACGGTCGTCGCGACCGTGGTGATCGTCGTCGTCGTGCGGGCCAGTCGCCGGATCGGGTCGGGCGCGTGGGCCGTCGCGCTGGGTCTCCTGCTCGGGGGTGCGCTGGGCAACCTGGTCGACCGGTGGATCCGGGAGCCCGGCCCGGCCGAGGGGCACGTGGTGGACTTCATCGCCTATGCCGACTGGTTCGTCGGCAACGTCGCCGACATCGCGATCGTCGTGGCCGCCGCGCTCGTGGTCGTCCTGGCCGCGCTCGGTATCCACCTCGACGGCACCCGAGACGTCCGGGAGGCGCGAGAGCCCGCCGAGCCGGAGGACGTGGGCGACGACTCCGCGACCACCACCACCACGACGACGTCGACCGAGCAGAATGCCTGACACGCGGGCGATGCCAGTGCCTGACGGGCTCGTCGGCGAGCGGGTGGATGCGGCGCTGGCCCGGCTGCTCGGGCTCTCTCGCACCCGCGCGGCGGAGATCGCGGAGGCCGGCGGCGTGCACCTCGACGGCAAGGAGCTGGGCAAGTCCGACCGGCTGTCCGCGGGCGGCTGGCTCGAGGTCGCGATCCCGGACGTGGTGCCGGCGTCGACCATCGAGGTCGTCGCCGAGCCGGTGCCCGGCATGCGGATCGTCTACGACGACGACGACCTGGTGGTCATCGACAAGCCCGTCGGCGTCGCCGCGCACCCGTCGCCCGGCTGGACCGGTCCGACCGTCGTCGGCGCCCTCATGGCTGTCGGGTACCGGATCTCGACGTCCGGCGCGGCCGAACGACAGGGGATCGTGCACCGCCTCGACGCCGGCACGTCCGGGCTGATGGTCGTCGCCAAGAGCGAGCACGCGTACACGGTGCTGAAGCGGGCGTTCAAGGACCGCACGGTCGAGAAGGTCTACCACGCGCTCGTGCAGGGACACCCGGAGCCGACGAGCGGCACCATCGACGCCCCGATCGGCCGGCACCCCAGCTCGGACTGGAAGTTCGCCGTGGTGGCGGACGGCAAGCCGTCGATCACGCACTACGAGGTGCTCGAGATGCTCCCCGCGGCGTCCCTGGTGGAGATCCACCTGGAGACCGGCCGCACGCACCAGATCCGCGTGCACTTCTCGGCCACGCGGCACCCCTGCGTCGGCGACCTCACGTACGGCGCGGACCCGTCGCTGGCGGCGCGGGTGGGCCTGACGCGGCAGTGGCTGCACGCCATGCGGCTCGGCTTCCACCACCCGAGCTCGGGCGAGTGGCTGGAGCTGACCAGCGAGTACCCCGAGGACCTTGCCCGTTCCCTGGCCGTGCTGCAGGACGGGTACGCGTGAGCGTGCGCGTCGTCCGGGTGGAGACGCCCGAGCAGCGCGCCGCGATGACGGCGATCAGGATGGCCGTGTTCGTCCAGGAGCAGAAGGTGGCCGCCGAGCGCGAGATGGACGCACTCGACGACGACCCGTCGACCGTCCACGTCCTCGCGATCGGCGACGACGGCTCAGCCCTGGGCACCGCCCGCCTCCTGCCGCCCCACCACGCCGGTGAGCCTGCGCACATCGGGCGGGTCGCAGTGAGCGCCGCCGCCCGCGGGCTGGGGGTCGGGTCGCTGCTCATGTCCGTGCTCGAGATCGTGGCTCTGGAGCGGTTCGGGGACGTGGCGGACGGTGTCCGGAGCGTGTCCGTCGAGCTCAGCGCGCAGGAGCAGGCGCTCGGGTTCTACGACCGGATGGGCTATGTCGCCCGTCCCGAGCGGTACCTGGACGAGGCCATCTGGCACCGCGACGCGGTGAAGGTCGTGACCGCGCCGGCCTAGTCCCGACACGCCCTCCGGGCGACACGCCGTGCACGCTCGGAGAGCCGGGGTGGCTGCCCGGGAGTGTCGGCGGAGCGACGTAGGATCGCCCGCATGGCATCAGCTGGGGGCTCCGACTTCGTCCACCTCCACGTGCACACCGAGTACTCGATGCTCGACGGCGCGGCGCGCCTGGACGACCTGTTCACCGAGGCCACCCGCCTCGGTCAGACCGCGATGGCCATCACGGACCACGGCTACCTGTTCGGTGCGTTCGACTTCTGGCAGAAGGCCAAGAGCCACGGGATCAAGCCGATCATCGGCGTCGAGGCCTACGTCACGCCGGGCACCAGCCGGTTCGACCAGAACCGCGTGCGGTGGGGCGAGGCGCACCAGGCGTCGGACGACGTCTCCGCCCGCGGCGCGTACACGCACATGACGCTCCTGGCCAAGTCCACCAAGGGCATGCACAACCTGTTCCGGATGTCCTCGCTGGCGTCGCTCGAGGGGCAGATGGGCAAGTGGCCCCGCATGGACCGCGAGCTGCTGACCACGTACAGCGACGGGCTGATCGCCACCACGGGCTGCCCGTCGGGCGAGGTGCAGGTGCGCCTCAGGCTGGGCCAGTTCGACGAGGCCGTACGGGCCGCCGGGGAGCTGCAGGACATCTTCGGCCGGGAGAACTTCTACGTCGAGCTCATGGACCACGGGCTCGAGATCGAGACGCGGGTCATCAAGGACCTCCGGCGGCTGGCCGAGTCGATCGGAGCTCCGGTCGTCGCGACCAACGACCTGCACTACACCAAGCACGAGGACAGCCACGCGCACGAGGTGCTGCTGTGCGTGCAGTCCGGCTCGACCCTGGCCGACCCCGACCGGTTCAAGTTCGACACCGACCAGTTCTACGTGAAGTCCGCCGAGGAGATGCGGCGCACCTGGGCTGAGGTTCCGGAGGCGTGCGACAACACGCTCCTCATCGCCGAGCAGTGCGAGGTGGAGTTCAACACCGACGCCAACTTCATGCCGAACTTCCCGGTCCCGTCCGGGGAGAGCGAGGACTCCTGGTTCATCAAGGAGGTCGAGACCGGGCTGCAGCGGCGCTACCACGGGGAGATTCCCGCGGACGTGCGGACGCAGGCGCAGTACGAGACGGGCGTCATCACACAGCTGGGATTCTCCGGCTACTTCCTCGTCGTCGCCGACTTCATCAACTGGGCCAAGGACCAGGGCATCCGCGTCGGTCCGGGCCGTGGGTCCGCCGCCGGCTCGATGGCCTCGTACGCGATGGGCATCACCGAGCTGGACCCGCTGGAGCACGGGCTGATCTTCGAGCGGTTCCTCAACCCCGAGCGCGTGTCCTGGCCCGACGTCGACGTCGACTTCGACGAGCGCCGTCGCGGCGAGGTCATCCGGTACGTCACCGACAAGTACGGCGAGGACCGGGTCGCCCAGATCGTCACGTACGGCACCATCAAGGCCAAGCAGGCCCTCAAGGACGCGTCGCGCGTGCTCGGCTTCCCGTTCGCGATGGGGGAGAAGCTCACCAAGGCGATGCCGCCCGCGGTGATGGGCAAGGACATCACGCTCTCGGGCATCTACAACCCGCAGGACTCCCGGTACGCGGAGGCCGACGAGTTCCGCCAGGTGGTGCAGGCCGACCCCGAGGCGCAGCGCGTGCTGGAGACCGCGAAGGGGCTGGAGAACCTCAAGCGCCAGTGGGGCGTGCACGCGGCCGGCGTGATCATGTCGAGCGAGCCGCTGGTGGACATCGTCCCGATCATGCGGCGCCCGCAGGACGGCGCGATCATCACGCAGTTCGACCAGCCGGGGTCCGAGGCCCTGGGCCTGATCAAGATGGACTTCCTCGGCCTGCGCAACCTCACCATCCTCGACGACGCCCTCGAGAACATCGAGATGAACGGCAAGCCGTCGATCAAGATCGAGGAGGTCCCGCTCGACGACCCGGCGACGTACGAGCTGCTCGGTCGCGGCGACACCCTGGGCGTGTTCCAGCTCGACGGCGGTCCCATGCGCTCGCTGCTGCGCCAGATGCGCCCGGACAACTTCGAGGACATCTCGGCTGTCATCGCCCTGTACCGCCCGGGCCCGATGGGGATGAACTCCCACATCAACTACGCGCTGCGCAAGAACGGCCTGCAGAAGGTGGAGCCCATCCACCCCGAGCTGGAGGCGCCGCTCGAGGAGGTCGTGGGCATCACCCACGGCCTGATCGTCTACCAGGAGCAGGTGCAGCGCGCCGCGCAGAAGCTGGCCGGGTACACGCTCGGCCAGGCCGACCTGCTGCGCCGCGCGATGGGCAAGAAGAAGAAGGAGGTCCTGGACAAGGAGTTCGTCCCGTTCCAGGCCGGCATGCGCGAGCGCGGGTACTCCGACGCCTCCATCCAGGCCGTCTGGGACGTGCTGGTGCCCTTCGCCGGGTACGCCTTCAACAAGGCGCACTCCGCCGCGTACGGGGTCATCTCCTACTGGACCGCCTACCTCAAGGCCAACTACCCGACCGAGTACATGGCCGGGCTGCTCACCAGCGTGCGCGACGACAAGGACAAGTCAGCGCTGTACCTGGGCGAGTGCCGGCACATGGGCATCACCGTGCTCGCGCCCGACGTGAACTCCTCGTCGGCCAACTTCACGGCCGTGGGCAAGGACATCCGGTTCGGTCTGACCGCCATCCGCAACGTCGGCGCCAACGTGGTCGACGCGATCGTGCGGTCGCGCGAGGAGAAGGGCGCGTTCACGTCCTTCACCGACTTCCTGGACAAGGTGCCCGCGGTCGTCTGCAACAAGCGGACCATCGAGTCGCTCATCAAGGCCGGGGCGTTCGACTCGCTCGGGCACGCGCGGCGCGCCCTGCTGCTCGTGCACGAGCAGGCGGTCGACTCGGTCATCGGCGTGAAGCGCAAGGAGGCCGAGGGGCAGTTCGACCTGTTCGCGGACCTGCTGGGCGGCGACGACGCCGGCCAGGGCTTCGCGGTCGTCGTACCGGACCTGCCGGACTGGGACAAGAAGCAACGGCTCGCGTTCGAGCGGGAGATGCTCGGCCTGTACGTGTCCGACCACCCGCTGTCGGGGCTCGAGCACGTGCTCGCCGCCGCGGCGGACGTGTCGATCGCCACGCTGCTGCAGGACGAGCAGAGGCCGGACGGGTCGACGGTCGTCGTCGCCGGGCTCATCACGTCGCTGCAGCGCAAGATGTCGAAGCAGGGCAACCCGTGGGCCGCGGTCACCATCGAGGACATGGAGGCCTCGGTCGAGATCATGTTCTTCGGCGAGACCTACCTGGCGTACTCCACGGCGCTGGCCGAGGACGCGGTCGTGGTGATCCGCGGACGCGTGCGGCGGCGCGACGAGACCATGCAGCTGCAGGCCATGGAGGTGTCGCTGCCGGACGTGTCGCAGGCGGCGGACGCGCCCGTGGTCGTCTCGATGTCGGTGTCCCGGTGCACGCCGCCGGTGGTCGAGCGGCTGCGCGAGGTGCTCTCCACCCATCCGGGCGTCACGGAGGTCCACCTGCGACTCACGAGCCCCGGACGGGCGACCGTCATGCGGCTGGACCACGGGCTGCGCGTCGAGCGGTCGCCGTCCCTGTTCGGGGACCTGAAGGCGCTGCTCGGACCTAGCTGCCTGGCGTCCTGACCAGCCACGCGAGCACCTCGGCCGCGTGGCGGTCGGGCGGGAACACCGGGTAGAACACCTTCTCCACGACCCCGTCGCGCGCGACCATCGTGAGCCGCCGCAGCAGGGTCCTGCCGTCGACCTCGAAGGTGGGCAGCCGGAGGGTGTGCGTGAGCGTGAACGCGTCGTCGCTGAGCATCGCGAACGGCAGGTGCAGCCGCTCGACGGCCTCGCGCTGGTAGTCCGTGTCCTGCGTGGACAGGCCGAACACCGCCGACGCCCCGGCCGCGAGCAGATCGGCGTGGTGGTCCCGGAACGCGCACGCCTCGGCGGTGCAGCCGCGTGCGCCGGGGATCGTGTCCCAGTCGTCGGGCAGCCGCGCGCCGGGTCCGCCGGTCAGCGGGTACGCGTACAGGATCGTGCGACCCGGCCCGAGGCGGTCGACGTGCACGGAGGACCCGTCGGTCGCGACCAGGGCGACCGCGGGCATCGCGATACCCGTGAGGTGGTCCGCGGCTCCGTCGTCCGCAGGCACCGGGAGGTCGTCGGGAAGTCGGGTCAGGTCGATCACGCTGCCACGCTATCCAATCCGCTTATAGCGCTTGCGTTATATAACGGGAAGCGGAAAGATCGGCCGTGTGCAGGTCATGGACGCGTTGGGGGACCCGGTCCGCCGCCGACTGGTGGAGCTCCTCGCCGAGGGCGAGCGCAGCGCGGGCCAGCTGGCGACCGCCGTCGGTGCCGAGTTCGGCATCAGCCAGCCGGCCGCGTCGCGGCACCTGCGGGTGCTGCGCGAGGCGGGCGTCGTCGACTCGGAGCCGCGGGGTGCGGTCCGGCTCTACTCCGTGCGCCCGGAGGCGTTCGACGAGGTCGAGCGCTGGGCGCACGGCATCCGCCGGTTCTGGGACGGGCGCCTGGACGCGCTGGAGACCGAGATCGCCCGCGGGCGGAGGAGACGAGATGACGACTGACGTGTGGGGAGTGCTCCGGCCGTCCGCGACCGGGGTGACGGTCCGCTTCGAGCGGCGGTACGCGACCACGCCCGACGACCTCTGGTCCAGCGTGACGGAGCCGGACCGGCTCGCCCGCTGGCTCGGTCCGGTCTACGGCGACCTCCGGGTGGGCGGTCGGTACGAGCTGCGGATGGGCGACGACGTGGACGGTTCGCCGGAGAACGCGGTCGGCGAGGTCCTCGAGTGCGACCCGCCGCACCGCCTGCTGGTCGGCTGGCGGTTCCCCGGGGAGGACGAGTCGCGCGTGGCGCTCGAGATCCGTGCGGACGGCGACGGCGCGGTCCTCGTGCTCGAGCACCTGGACCTGGCCGAGGCCGCGGCGCGCGGGTACGGCGGCGGCTGGCACGCGTCGCTCGACCAGCTGGACGACTACGCGGCAGGCCGCCCGGTCCGGCCCTGGCAGGAGCTGTTCGACGCCGCGCTGCCGCGCTACCAGCAGGCGTGAGTCGCGGTCAGGCGACCGTAGCCTCCTTGTAGCCCGTCGGCAGGTCCACCTCGACCACGTCGCCGCGCACCAGCTGGCGGCCGCGCCGGGTCTCGTCCTCGCCGTTCACGGTCACGGCACCGTCCTCCAGCAGCGCGCGGGCGTGCGCGCCGGAGTCGGCGAGGTCCGCGAGCTTGAGGAACTGGCCGAGCCGGATCGAGTCGTCGGAGATGGGCACCTGGGTCATGGCAGTAGTCTGCCGTGCTCGGGGGTCCGTGTGGCGCAGCGCACGCCCGCCCAGTGGTCCTGGTCAGGCCCTCGACAGAGGTCCGTCCTATGCTCAGGAACGTGATCACCCGGATCGACCTGCGCGGTCGCACCCTGTCGCGCCGCGAGCTCCTGGAGGAGCTCCCCAGAGCCGAGGTCGACGTCGAGCACGCCGCCGAGGTCGTCGCACCGATCCTGGCGGACGTCCGCAAGCGGGGGGCCGCCGAGCTGCGCGACCTCGCGGAGCGGTTCGACGGCGTGCGCCCGGTGCACCTGCGCGTGCCGGGCGAGGCGATCCAGGCGTCCGTCGGCGTGCTCGACCCCGACGTCCGGGCGGCTCTCGAGGAGACCATCCGTCGTGTCCGCCAGGTGCACGGCGCCCAGCGGCCCGCCGACTTCACGGTCGAGCTGGCGCCCGGCGCCCAGGTCCGTCAGCGCTGGGTCCCGGTCCGCCGGGTCGGGCTCTACGTCCCGGGTGGGCTCGCGGTGTACCCGTCGTCCGTCGTGATGAACGTCGTCGCCGCGCAGGCCGCCGGCGTCGGCTCGCTCGCCGTGGCCTCCCCGCCGCAGAAGGACCAGGACGGCCTGCCCGACCCGGTGGTCCTGGCCACGTGCGCGCTGCTCGGCATCGACGAGGTGTACGCGGTCGGCGGCGCGCAGGCGGTCGCGATGTTCGCCTACGGCGCGGCCGGCACCGACGACGTGGACGGCGACACGCTCTGCGAGCCCGTCGACGTCGTCACCGGACCCGGCAACGTGTACGTCGCCGCGGCCAAGCGTCTGGTCCGGGGGATCGTCGGCATCGACGCCGAGGCCGGTCCCACGGAGATCGCGATCCTGGCCGACGGGACCGCGGACGCCACGCACGTCGCCGCCGACCTCGTCTCGCAGGCGGAGCACGACCCGCTCGCGGCGGCCGTGCTCGTCACTCCCTCGGTCGAGCTCGCCGGCGCGGTCGAGGCCAAGCTGATCGATCGGGTGGACGCCACGCAGCACCGGGAGCGGGTGACCACCGCGCTGCGCGGGGACCAGTCCGCGATCGTGCTCGTCGACGACCTCGAGCAGGGCCTGGAGGTGGTCAACGCGTACGGCGCGGAGCACCTCGAGATCCAGACGGTCGGCGCGGCGGCGCTCGCCGAGCGTGTGACCAGCGCGGGCGCGATCTTCGTCGGCGCGTACTCCCCGGTCTCCCTCGGGGACTACATGGCCGGGTCGAACCACGTGCTCCCCACCGGCGGCTGCGCGCACTTCGCCAGCGGCCTCGGGGTGCACTCGTTCCTGCGCGCCGTGCAGGTGATCGAGTACGACGCCGACGCGCTCGCGGAGGTGGCGGACAAAATCGTCGCGCTCGCCGACGCCGAGGGACTCCCCGCGCACGGTGAGGCGGTGCGAGCCCGATTCTGACCGTCACCGTCGAACACGTGCGCGCCCGCCACCCCAGCCCCCGTCGAGAGGACAGCCTGTGACAGGCAACGCGACGTTCCGCCATCGCGATGTCGCGCTCCTTGCCGTCGTGGGCATCGAGGCGCCGGTCGTCGTGCCCTCGACGGTGTTCGACGAGCGTCTGGCACCCACCCTGAAACGGCTGCGCCTCCCGCAGGGGCTGCTGTCCCGGGTGGCCGGCGTGCACGAGCGCCGCTGGTGGGACGACGAGATGACCTTCGACGACGCCGCGACCGCCGCGGGTGCCAAGGCACTGGCCGAGGCCGGGATCGACGCGGGCGACGTGGGGCTGCTCATCAACACGTCGGTGACCCGGACCTTCCTGGAGCCGTCGGTCGCGTCCCGCATCCACTCGGGGCTGGCGCTGCCGTCGAGCGCCCTCAACTTCGACCTCACCAACGCGTGCCTCGGCTTCGTCAACGGCATGACGCTCGCCGCCCAGCTGATCGACTCGGGGCAGGTGCGGTACGCGGTCATCGTCAACGGCGAGGACCCGCGGCCCACGCAGGAGGCGACGCTCGCCCGGATGACCTCTCCCGAGACCACCCGGGAGTCGTTCCTGGAGGAGTTCGCCACCCTGACGCTCGGTGCGGGCGCGGCCGCCGCGGTGCTGGGTCCCGCGCACCTGCACCCCGGGGCGCACCGGCTGGTCGGCGGCGTCGCACGGTCGGCCACCCAGCACCACGAGCTGTGTGTCGGGGGCGTCGACGGGATGAAGACGGACCCGGGCGGCCTGCTCGCGGGTGGCCTGGAGCTGGTCCTCGACGCCTGGAACGAGGCGCAGCCCGAGTGGGACTGGGCGGACGTCGACCGGATCGTGACGCACCAGGTCTCGTCGGTGCACACCCGCTCGATCGTCGAGGCCCTGGGCCTGGACGTCGACCGGGTGCCGACGACGTTCCCGCGCTGGGGCAACGTCGGACCGGCCGCGCTGCCCATGACCCTGGCCGAGCAGGGCGACTCGCTGCGCACCGGGGACCGCGTGCTGTGCATGGGGGTCGGCTCCGGCCTGCACACCGCCATGGCCGAGATCGTCTGGTGACCGCCGCGTCGACCCCGCCCGCGGACGTCCTCGCGGCCGGGGGGATCGATCCGCGCTGGTCGCGGGTGGTCCAGGTGGGCTCGCGCTCCTGGCATCTGCTCGACAACGGGCCGTCGCTCGGCGCGGAGCCCGTCGGCACGCTGCTGTGCGTGCACGGCAACCCGACGTGGTCGTTCCTCTGGCGACGCCTCGTCGCGGCCGGTGCGCGCTCCGAGCGCCCGTGGCGCGTGATCGCCGTCGACCAGCTGGAGATGGGCTTCTCCGAGCGCACGGGGGAGCAGCACCGGCTGGCCGACCGGGTCACCGAGCTCGGGGCGCTGACCGACGCGCTGGGCCTCGCGGGGCCGGTCGTCACCGTGGGTCACGACTGGGGCGGCGTCGTCAGCCTCGGCTGGGCCCTCGACCACCCGGACCTGCTCGCCGGGCTCGTGCTCACCAACACGGCCGTGCACCAGAGCGCCGAGGACTCGCTGCCCGCCGCGCTGCGGGTGGCCACCGCGCCCGGCGTCCTGCCGGTCGGCACGGTCACCACGCCGGCCTTCCTCGAGACGACGCTCGCGCTGGCGCACCCCCGGCTGGACGCAGCCGTCGCCGACGCCTTCCGAGCGCCCTACCGGACCGCCGAGCGGCGTGCGGGCATCGGCGGGTTCGTCGCCGACATCCCCGCCGGAGCCGACCACCCGAGCAGGCCCGAGCTGGACCGGATCGCCGAGGGTGTGCGCGGCCTCGACGTGCCGGCCCTCCTGCTCTGGGGTCCGCGCGACCCGGTGTTCTCCGCGCGCTACCTGCGGGATCTGCGCGCGCGGCTGCCGCACGCGGACGTGCACCGCTTCGAGGGGGCGGGCCACCTGGTGGTCGAGGACGCGGACGTCGCCGGCGCCGTGCTGCGCTGGCTGGACTCGCGGGATGCCCCGGCACCGACGCCGGAGGAGCACGAGCCGTTCCGCGCGCTCGGCGCGACGCTGGTCGAGCGGGCGGTCGACCAGGGGACCGCGCTGATCGAGCTGGCCGGTCCGCGCTCCCGCCGCGTGACCTGGGCCGCGCTCGCCGCCCGCACCGACCAGCTGGCGCGGGGCCTCGCCGCGAGCGGGGTCCGGCCCGGCGACCGGGTCGCGCTGCTCGTGCCCCCCGGCGCCGACCTCACCGCCGTGCTCTACGCGTGCCTGCGCCTGGGGGCCGTCGTCGTGGTCGCCGACGCGGGCCTCGGGGTCCAGGGCCTCACCCGCGCGGTGCGGGCCGCGGAACCGAGCGTCGTGATCGGGATCGAGCGCGCGCTCGTCGCCGCTCGGTGGCTGCGCTGGGCGCCGACCCTGGTGAGTGCGGGGCCGCTGCGCGCGGGCGTCGCGAAGGCGCTCGGGGTGAGCGCGTCGCTGGACGAGCTCGCCGCTTTCGGCCGCGCGTCCACCGACGACCTTCCCTGGCCGGACGCCGACGCGGACGCCGCGATCCTGTTCACCTCCGGCTCCACCGGGCCCGCCAAGGGTGTGGCCTACACGCACCGCCGGCTGGCAGCGATGCGCGACGTGGTGGCCCGCACGTACGGGATCGGCCCGGGCAGCCCGCTCGTCGCAGCGTTCGCGCCGTTCGTCCTGCTGGGCCCCGCGCTGGGCGCGACGAGCGCGAGCCCGGAGATGGACGTCACGGCGCCGGGCACGCTCACCGCCGGGGCGCTCGCCGAGGCGGTGCGCGCGATCGACGCCTCCGTGGTGTTCGCGTCGCCTGCAGCGCTGCGGTCGGTCGTGCGCACCGCGGACGGGTCCGAGCTCGCCGACCTGGCCGGTGTGCGGCTGTTCCTGTCGGCCGGCGCCCCGGTCGGCCTCGACCTCCTCGAGGCTGCGTCGGCGCTCATGCCCGGTGCCGAGGCGCACACGCCCTACGGCATGACGGAGGCGCTCGTCGTCGCCGACGTCTCTCTCGACGAGCTCCGCACGGTCGGTGCCGGCGACGGGGTGTGCGTCGGCAGGCCGGTGCCGGGCGTCCGCGTGGCGGTCAGCGCGCTCGACGCCGACGGCGAGCCCACCGGTGCGCCAGGGGAGGTCGCGGGGGTGACCGGCGAGGTGCTGGTGAGCGGCGCGCACGTCAAGGAGCGGTACGACGGGCTCTGGCTCACGCAGCAGGAGTCCGCACGGGACGCGGGGTGGCACCGCACGGGCGACGTCGGGCACCTCGACGTCGACGGCCGGCTGTGGATCGAGGGTCGGCTCGCGCACGTGCTGGTGACCGCAGGCGGCGTCCGGACCCCGGTCGGGCTCGAACAGCGGGTGCAGGGCGTCGCAGGCGTGGTCTCCGCGGCGGTCGTCGGCGTGGGGCCGCGGGGGGCGCAGCAGGTGGTCGTCGTGGTGCAGCCCGAGGTGTTCTCGCACGGCCCCCTCGTCGCGGAGCCGGAGCTGGCTGCGGCTGTACGCGGAGCGCTCGTCGGCACGGACGTCGCCGCGGTGCTCGTGGTGGAGCAGCTGCCGACCGACGTCCGGCACAACTCGAAGATCGACCGGTCCCGCGTGGCCGGCTGGGCCGGGCGCGTGCTGTCGGGGGAGCGGGCGCGGCTGTGACCCGCATCCTGGTCACCGGCGCCAGCGGCATGCTCGGTCGCACGCTGGCGGAGCGTCTGGTCGCGGACGGTCACGACGTCCGCACGCTCCAGCGCAGCCCGTCCCACGTGCCCGGTGCGCACGACGTCACGGGGTCGATCACCGACCCGGGCGCGGTGCGGTCCGCCGTGCGCGACCGGGAGGCGGTCGTGCACCTGGCGGCCAAGGTGGACATCACCGGGCCGCTCGCCGAGTTCGCGGCGGTGAACGTCGAGGGCACACGGTTGCTGCTCGACGAGGCCCGGGCCGCGGGTGTCGTCCGGTTCGTCCACGTCTCGTCGCCGTCGGTGGCCCACCTCGGACGGTCGCTCGCGGGCGCGGGCGCCGGCCCGGCCGATCCCGAGCGCGCCCGCGGGCCGTACGCGCGGACGAAGGCCACGGCGGAGCTGCTCGCGCTCGCGGCCGACGACCCCGGCGGGCTCCGGGTGGTCGCCGTCCGCCCGCACGTGGTGTGGGGCCCGGGGGACACCCAGCTCGTCGGCCGGGTGGTCGACCGGGCACGGGCCGGCCGGCTGCCGGTGCTCGGTCAGGGAGCGGCGCTCATTGACACCACCTACGTCGACAACGCGGTCGATGCGCTCGTGGCCGCGCTGCACGCCGACGCGAGCGCGTGCGGTGGGGCCTATGTCGTCACCAACGGCGAGCCGCGCCCGGTCGTCGAGCTGCTGGCCGGGATCTGCGCCGCGACCGGTGTCCCGGTGCCGCGGCGGCACGTCCCGGCGGCGCTGGCGCGTGGTGCGGGGTCGGTGCTCGACGCCGCGTGGCGCACGCTCCCGCTGCCCGGCGAGCCGCCGCTGACCCGATTCGTCGCCGAGCAGCTGTCCACCGCGCACTGGTTCGACCAGCGCCGCACGCGCGAGGCGCTGGGGTGGGTGCCCCGGGTGAGCCTCGACGAGGGGTTGGCGCGGCTGGCGGGATGGACGGCACGGCAGGCCGCGGCGACTGCTCCCTAGACTCGGCACGTGACTGCTGATCTCGCCCGCGGAGCGCTCCCGCTGCGCCCCGACCTCGTCGGCCTCGAGCCGTACGGCGCCCCCCAGCTGGACGTGCCGCACCTGCTCAACGTCAACGAGAACCCGTACGCGCCCGCCCCGGACGTCGTGGCGGACATCGCCGCGGCCGTCGCCGAGGCCGCGTCCGGGCTGAACCGGTACCCGGACCGCGACTTCGAGGCGCTCCGTGCCGATCTGGCGGCCTACCTGCGCGTGGAGTCCGGCGTGGAGCTGGCCACCGAGCAGGTGTGGGCGGCCAACGGGTCGAACGAGATCATGCTGCACGTCCTGCAGGCGTTCGGCGGACCGGGCCGGACCGTGCTCTCGTTCGCGCCCACGTACTCGATGTACCCCGAGTACGCCCGGGACACGTTCACGGGCTGGGTCGCCGGGCGACGTGAGGCGGACTTCGGCCTGGACGCCGACGTCGCGCGCGCCGCGATCGCCGAGCACGCCCCCTCGGTCGTCCTGCTGGCCAGCCCCAACAACCCCACGGGGACGGCGCTGCCCGCCGAGACTGTCCTGGCGGTGCTCGACGCCGCGGCCGCGGTGCCGGGCGGGTGCGTCGTCGTCGTCGACGAGGCCTACGGCGAGTTCCGCCGGACGGGCACGCCGTCGGCGCTCGAGCTGCTGGCCGACCACCCGCACCTGGCGGTCAGCCGGACGATGTCCAAGGCGTTCGGGCTGGCCGGTGCGCGCGTCGGCTACCTCGCCGCGGCGCCGGCGCTCGTGGACGCGCTGCGCGTGGTGCGCCTGCCGTACCACCTGTCCGCGGTGACCCAGGCGGTGGCCCGGGCGGCGCTCCGGCACGCGCCCGCCCTGATGGCCCAGGTGGGGTCGCTGCGCGACGAGCGCGACGCCCTGGTGGTCTGGCTGCGCGAGCGCGGGCTGACCGTCGCGGACTCCGACGCGAACTTCGTCCTGTTCGGCCTGTTCGACGACCGGCACGCGATCTGGCAGGGTCTGCTCGACCGTGGGGTCCTGATCCGCGAGGTCGGGCCCGACGGGTGGCTGCGGGTGTCGGTCGGCACACCGCAGGACATGGTGGCGTTCCAGGACGCATTGAGCGAGGTGGCAGGACTGTGAGCCCCAAGAGTGGCGGCCGTACCGCGCGCATCGAGCGCGCCACGAGCGAGTCGAGCGTGCTGGTCGAGCTGGACCTGGACGGCACCGGCCGCACCGACATCTCGACGACCGTGCCGTTCTACGACCACATGCTCACCGCGCTGGGCAAGCACTCGCTCATCGACCTCACGGTGAAGGCCACGGGCGACACCCACATCGACGCGCACCACACGGTCGAGGACGTCGCGATCACGATCGGCGAGGCGCTGCGGCAGGCCCTGGGCGACAAGCGCGGGATCTCGCGGTTCGGCGACGCCACCGTGCCCCTCGACGAGGCGCTCGCGCAGGCGGTCGTCGACGTGTCCGGCCGCCCGTACCTGGTGCACACCGGCGAGCCCCCCGGACAGGAGTACCACCTGATCGGCGGCCACTTCACGGGGTCGCTCACCCGGCACGTGCTCGAGTCCATCGCGCACCACGCCGCGTTCAGCATCCACGTCCGCGTGCTCGCGGGCCGCGACCCGCACCACATCGTCGAGGCGCAGTTCAAGGCCCTCGCCCGTGCGTTGCGGTTCGCCGTGGCGCTCGATCCCCGCGTGGAGGGCATCCCGTCGACGAAGGGTGCGCTGTGACCGACCTCCCCGACGACTTCGAGGTCCCCGACGACCTCTCCGGGCTGCTCGACGGCGCGGACGAGGACCCGTCGGTCGTCCTGGTGATCACGCAGGTCGCTGCCCCGGCCCCGCTCGCCGCGGCGTGCGCGATCGCCAAGGTGGAGGTCGACGTCGTGCCGACGCCCATCGGGGCGATCGCGTCCCTGCGCGACCCGAAGGCCGCCTCGGACGGTGCCGCGGCGATCTCCAAGCTGCTGCGGACGATCCCGGTGATCCTGCTGGAGCGGCGCGAGGGGCAGATCACCGCCTCGCGCTGGACGGCGGGCGAGCGTGGCGACGACCTGCCCGCCGGGCTGGTGCTCTCGGACGCGCCGCCGGTACTTGAGGACCTGCTGCTCGGCTCGGTGCAGGCCGGCGACGTCGAGGGAGTCGTCACCAGCGTGGGGATGTCGCGCTGGCAGGCGATGCGGACCATCGCGAGCTCGGCCAAGCGCCGCTAGGCGGTCAGCGCTCAGCGGCGGCTGCCGTCCTCAACCCGTCGACGTCCCGGAGCACGGCTGGCCGCTCAGGTCGTCCAGCGCGTCGCTGAGCTCACGATTCCGGGCGGCCAGCTCGGCGCCCGCCGGCGTGCCGATCATGGCCTGGATCTCGTCCTGGGTGATCTGCTCGCCGTACGTCATCACGGTCGGGACCAGCGCGTCGAGCGCCGCAGCCGTGGTCGTCGCCGACTGGACGACTGCCTGCTGCTGCGTCGCCAGCCGTGCGGGCGGCGGCGTATCAGCGAGCCGTCGGCCCTGGTCGGCGATGGTGGTGGCCTGCCCGTCGAGGTAGGCGAGGTAGACGGCCTGGTCGTAGGCGGGGCCAGACGTGCTCGCGTCCAGGTTCGGTATCGGCGGCGTGGCGCTCGCGACGATGCGTTCGCACACACTCCTGGCGAGCGCGCGATACTCCTGCTCCGCCCGTGTGACGTCTGCCGACCGGGTCCACTGCCACCAGATGATGGCGAGGACGACGGCCAGCACCACGCCGCCCCCGATGACGAACGTCTTCGAGCGGGCCGAGTTGTCCACGGTGTTGTGGATGGTGCGCGCGCGAACATTCTCCTGAGCGATGCGCGTGTCGTTGCGCGACGACTTCGCGCGTGCGCGCGCGTCGACGTGTTCGGTGATCTTCGGTGTGGGGAGCCCGTCGTCGGGCGCCGTCGGTGTGCCCATGCTCCGGAGGAGCGCGGACCGTGGTGCCAGATACGGCAGAGGGTCGCCCGACGACCGACGTCGACGGACGGCCCTCGTCTCGCGGACCGGCGTCCGTCCGTCTCGGTCCGGCGCCGCGGGTACCG
This sequence comes from Cellulomonas sp. P1_G12_2, assembly GCF_056405535.1. Lineage (NCBI taxonomy): Bacteria > Bacillati > Actinomycetota > Actinomycetes > Micrococcales > Cellulomonadaceae > Cellulomonas > Cellulomonas sp. P1_G12_2. Next base: position 51,943 of record NZ_JBFUBX010000011.1, read on the forward strand.
TGGTCCGGTGCCTGCCCAGCCCCTCGTCGTCGTGCTCGACCACGGCGCCGACGACCTCTCCACGCTGGCCGAGGCGCTCACCGGCGCCGGTGCCCGCGTGGTGGTCACCGCCGAGAAGCGGGCCGCGCTCGTGGCCGACGGGCTCGTGATCGCCGGCCGTGCACGGGCCGCGGACGTGATGCCGGCGTTGCGCGCGATCGGCGCGGACCAGGTGGTCGACCGTCGGCTCGCCGGCGGCCGCGCGGTCCTCGCGGTCGGCGTGGGCATGCACGTGATGTTCACCGAGGTCGTCCAGGACGACACCGCCACGGAGGGTCTGGGGGAGTGGGCGGGTGTCGTCGACGCCGTCGGTGCTCCCGCGGGTCCGGCCGAGGTCGAGGTGCCCGAGGGGTCGGCGCTGTTCGCCGGTCTCGAGGACGCCCGCTTCCACGTCGCCCTCGAGCACGCCGCCCGCGCGTTCCCCCTGCTCGACGACTGGCCGGCGGACACCCGCCTGGTCGTCCCGCTCGTCACCTGGTCGCGCGGCGACGAGCGGTTCGTCGTCGCCGTCGAGAACGGCCCGCTCGTCGGCCTGCAGGTGCACCCGGAGTCCTCCGGCGAGCCCGGCGCGCAGGTGCTCGCCCGCTGGGTCTCGTCCTTGCCCGCCACCGCCCCCGATCTCCCGGAGTGACCGCATGACCGACCGCCTCGAGCTGCTGCCCGCCGTCGACGTCGCCGACGGGCAGGCCGTCCGGCTGACCCAGGGCGCCGCCGGCACCGAGACCGGCTACGGCGACCCGCTGTCGGCCGCGCTGGACTGGTACGCCGGCGGGGCGGAGTGGATCCACCTCGTGGACCTCGACGCGGCCTTCGGGCGGGGCTCGAACGCGGCCCTGCTCGCCGAGGTGACCGCGGAGCTCGTCGCCAAGGGCGTCAAGGTCGAGCTGTCGGGGGGCATCCGGGACGACGCCTCCGTCGAGCGCGCGCTCGGCACCGGCGCGACGCGCATCAACCTCGGCACGGCCGCGCTGGAGAACCCCGAGTGGACCGCGCGCGTGATCGGCTCGTTCGGCGAGCAGATCGCGGTCGGCCTCGACGTGCGCGGCACCACGCTCGCCGCCCGTGGGTGGACGCAGGAGGGCGGCGACCTCTGGGAGGTCCTGGCCCGCCTGGAGGATGCCGGCTGCGCCCGGTACGTGGTGACGGACGTGCACAAGGACGGCATGCTCAACGGCCCGAACGTCGAGCTGCTGCAGCAGATGTGCGCCCGCACGGATGCCCCGGTGATCGCGTCGGGCGGGGTCTCCAGCCTGGAGGACCTGCGCGTGCTGCGGACGCTGGTGCCGCTGGGCGTCGAGGGCGCGATCGTCGGCAAGGCCCTCTACGCGGGGGCGTTCACGCTGCCCGAGGCGCTGGACGTCGCCGGGCGCCCGTGACGGGACGCGAGCTGCCGCCGTCGTCGCCGTTCGCGGGGGACGACGGCACGGCCGACCCCGCCGTCGCGGCCGCGCTCGCCGCGCTGGGCACCGGCGGCGGCACGGTCGCGGACCTGGTCGGCGCGCTCGCTGGCACCCGCGTGCTCGTCCCGGTGCTCGCCGAGCTCGAGGTCGAGGACACAGTCGTGCACGACGGCCACGCGCACATGGTCGACAAGGAGGCGTCGGCGGGCATCGTCGCCCTGCGCGCCCCGGACGGCCGCACGGCGCTGCCGGTGTTCACCTCGGTCGCGACCATGGCCGCGTGGCGCCCGGACGCCCGCCCGGTCCCGTCGGACGTGGCGCGTGCGGCGCTCTCCGCGGTGACCGAGGGGTGGGAGGTGCTCGTCGTCGATCCGGGTGGCCCGACGACGGTCCTCGTCCCGCGCCCGGCCGTGTGGGCGCTCGCGCAGCAGGAGCGGTGGCGTCCGGCAGTGACCGCCGGCGTCGTCGACCCGGAGGTCCGTGCCGCGATCGCGGCCGCGGTCACGCCCGTCGCCGGCGTGGTGGCCGTCGATGCCGTCCCGGGCGCCCGCGCCGAGGTGGCGGTGGTGATCGAGCTCGTCGCCGGGCTCGACCGCGCGGGGCTCGACGCGGTGCTGACGCAGGTCAACGCCGCGCTGGCGGGCGTGGAGCTGGTCGCGACGCGAGTCGACTCGCTCGAGCTGCGTCCGCGCGCAGCCGGCTAGCGACGCTTGACCGCCCAGGCGAGCGCGAGCGCGGTGACCACGACGGCACCCACCAGCTGACCGCCGAGGATCACGCGGTTGAGGTCGAGCGTCGGCTGCCAGTGCGCGCCCGTCCCGTCCACGACGAAGACGCCTACGGCCTTGACGTGCACGCCGTACCCGCCGCCCCCGCCGTGTCCCTCCTGGTGGCCCGCCGGCGCCTCCTCGCCCTCGGCCCTGGACGGCGCACCTGCCTCGCCGGAGCCGGCCCCGGAGCCCGTGGCCCCCCAGACGCGTGCGACGGGGATGACGAGGGTGCCCTCGCGTTCGTACGCCTCACCGAACACGCGGCGCACGGTCAGGGTGTCGTTCACGGCCCGCGTGACGTCGGCGGGGTCGAAGTGCGGTAGCGCCATGGGGTTCCTCCCGGGGAACTGGTCAGCCGGTGCAAGGGGCGGTCGGTGTGAACGACGCCTCGTCCTCGAGCATGGACCGGAGCGTGCTCACGGGTACGACAAAACTGTGCCCCTTCGAGTCCTTCGCGTACACCACCCCGACCACCCGGCCGTCGCTGTCGAGCACCGCCGACCCGGAGCTGCCGGGCTCCACCGCCGCATCGGTGACCAGCACCTCCCCGAGGTTGGCGTTGAGGGGGTCGGTCTGGCTGCCGACCACCTGCCCCGTGGTGACGGTCAGAGCGCGCCCGAGCGGGTAGCCGACCACGGTCACCGTGTCTCCGACCGCCGGGTCGGCGGCGGCGAGCTCGGGCGCCGCGGGCAGGGCGTCCTCGGTGCGGACGATCGCCAGGTCGGCCAGCGCCGCGGTGCTGGCGGCGGCGGCGGTGAGGTCGCGCCCGTCGTACGTGCTCAGCTGCAGCGTGGAGGAGTCCGTGACCACGTGCCGGTTGGTCACCAGCGTGTGGTCGTCGAGCGCGAACCCGGAGCCGGTGGACAGGGTGCCGCAGCCGATGTTGCGGATCCGCACGGCCATCCGCTGCGCCGAGTCGAACCCGTCGGGGGACAGGTTGCCGCTCGACGACGGGGTCTGCTGCGGCAGGTCGCTCGGGACCACGCTCGTGGGTACGGGCGCAGGCATCGCCGGCAGCATGCTGCAGCCGCCGGTCAGGGCGAGGAGCGAGACGACGCTGCCGACGAGCGCGGCGCGTCGGCTCATCGCTCGAGCTCGCGCTGCAGCGCCGCGTTGGCGTCCGTGGCCCGGGCGCACACGGTCTGCACGTCGGTGGTGAACCGTGCGAGGTCGTCGGGGTCGTACTGGGACGAGTTCTGCAGGTAGCCGATGAGGCGCTGCTGGCCGTCCACGCAGCTGGCCAGCGCGGTGGCCACCTGCCCGGCCGCCTGCGACACCCGGGACTGGTAGTCGGCGAGCTGCTGCTGCGACGCGCTGGCGTCCCCGAGCTGCGCCTTCTCGTCCGCCAGCTGGGTGATCCGCTCCTGGGCCGTGGCCAGCTGCGCGCTGATCGCATCGAGCTCGGCCTGCGTCGCCTCGAGGTCGGCCTGCGACGTCGCGAGCTGCTCGCCCGTCGAGCGTGCGAGCGTCTCCCACTCCTGCGTCGACGCCTGCCACGCCTCGTTCGTCGAGAACATCCGTGAGAGCACCAACCCGGCGCCGACCAGGGTGGCGACGAGCAGCACGGCGAGGACCACGGTGGCAGCACGCGGTCCGCGGCGGCGGGCGGGCTCCGGGTCGGCCATCGGCACGGGTGCGGCGGGGAACCAGGACCCGGGAGCAGGGGCGGGTGCCGGCGCGCTCACGCGGAGGACCTCCGTGACCGGTGGCTCGGCCCCGGGGTGCACGTCGTCGCGCGGGCGAGGGTCGTCGGGCTGCATCGGCCCAGGATAGGAGGCGTGCCGCGCACACCGGCGGGTGTCAGACGACGGAGCCCGTGAACTTCTCGCCGGGGCCCTCGCCGGGGGCGTCGGGGAAGGGCGAGGCCTCGCGGAACGCCAGCTGGAGCGAGCGCAGGCCGTCGCGCAGCGAGCGGGCGTGCTGGTTGCCGATGTCCGGTGCCGAGGCGGTGACCAGCGCGGCGAGGGCGGTGATGAGCTTGCGCGCCTCGTCCAGGTCGAGGTAGTCGCGGCCCTGGGCCTCGTCGGTGTCGGGGCTCAGCCCACACTTGACCGCCGCCGCGCTCATCAGGTGCACCGCGGCGGTCGTGATGACCTCGACCGCGGCGACGTCAGCGATGTCGCGCACCGCCTCCGCCTCGGACGTGCGGAGGGCGTCGGGAGTCGTGCTCGCGGTGTGCTCGGCCATGCGCCGATCCTCTCATCGCAGCCCGGTCGGTGCGTCGGGCGACCAGGAGGCCCGGTCCGGCCTGAGCGCGTGTGCGTGCTATTCTGGTGAACGACCAGCCGCGTCCTGCTGCCCCCATCCGGGCGGAAGGACGCGGTGTACAAGTGGAGCTGATCCCACCCGAGCATCAACTGTTCGTCACCTGCGCACGCGGGGGACGACGACAGAGGCCGGGTTCGGTCCGAGGATGTGTCGCGATCTTCGCGGTACATGCCTGGTGGTGCCGTTCGCCGGTGCGCACCGTTCGGACTCGTGAGGCCCCCACCTGTACCCAGGGCGGGGGCCTTCCTCGTTCCCGGCGGTCACCCACGACGAACCTGAGGAGCACCACATCAGCGAGCCCCGCATCAACGATCGGATCCGCGTCGCCGAGGTCCGCCTGGTCGGCCCCAACGGCGAGCAGGTCGGCATCGTCCGCGTGGAGGACGCCTTGCGCCTGGCCCAGGACGCCGACCTCGACCTCGTCGAGGTGGCACCTGACGCTCGTCCGCCCGTCTGCAAGATCATGGACTACGGCAAGTTCAAGTACGAAGCAGACATGAAGGCCCGTGAGGCCCGGCGGAACCAGACCAACACGGTCCTCAAGGAGATCCGTTTCCGGCTGAAGATCGACCCGCACGACTACGGCACCAAGAAGGGCCACGTCGAGCGGTTCCTCACCGCCGGCGACAAGGTCAAGGTCATGATCATGTTCCGCGGCCGTGAGCAGTCGCGCCCCGAGATGGGCGTCCGTCTGCTCCAGCGGCTCGCGGACGACGTGTCCGAGCTCGGCTTCATCGAGAGCATGCCCAAGCAGGACGGGCGCAACATGATCATGGTGCTCGGCCCGATGAAGAAGAAGGCCGACCAGAAGCTGGAGCAGCGCCGTGCGGCGCAGGCTGCAGCCGCCCGTGAGCAGAACGCTGCGGCCGCTGCTGCTGCAGCCGCTGCGGCGGAGAACCCGGCTGCGGCCGAGCCCGCCGTCGAGGCCCCGGCCGTCGTCGAGGCCCCCGCCGCTGTCGAGGCTCCCGTGGAGTCGCCGGCCGCTGTCGAGACGCCTGACGTGGTCGAGACCCCCGCGGCAGTCGAGACGCCTGCTGTCGTCGAGACTCCGGCTGCCGTCGAGACCCCGGCGCCCGCGCCGGCACCTCGTCCGGCTGCTGCTCCTCGTCCGGCCGCCTCGCGTCCGGCCGCACCGCGCTCGACGCCCGCCGCCGCACCCCGTGCGACGACGCCGCGTCCGGCCGCTGCCGCTCGTCCCGCAGCCTCGGCCCCTCGGCCGGCCGCTGCGTCTAAGCCGGCGACGCCGACCGCCGCGGCTCCCGCCGCGGCCACGTCGACACCCGCCGAGCCGAAGGCGGCGACGCCGAAGCCCGCCACGCCGAAGCCGGCCGCAACCCCGCGGCCCGCGCCGCGGCCCGGTCCGGCGAAGGCACAGACCAGCACGACGGCCTCGGAAGAGGCCAGCTGAACCAGCACGAACGGACGGCCCGGCCCACCGGTCGGATCGCACCAGACGAGTCGTACGAACCCGTGCGATGTGAAGGACAAGGAGACACGGCAGCCATGCCGAAGAACAAGACGCACTCCGGTGCCAAGAAGCGCTTCCGGGTCACCGGGACCGGCAAGGTCATGCGTGAGCAGGCCGGCGGCCGCCACCTGCTCGAGCACAAGTCGAGCCGTCGCACCCGCCGCATCGCCGGCGACCTCGTCGTCTCCCCTGCCGACGCCCCCCGTATCAAGAAGCTGCTCGGTAAGTGACCCCGGGGGCGCTGCTGCGCCCCGGTCACTCGGCCCGAGCCTGAGACAAGCAAGGAGCATCACGTGGCACGCGTGAAGCGGGCGGTCAACGCCCAGAAGAAGCGCCGTACGACCCTGGAGCGCGCTGCGGGTTACCGCGGCCAGCGTTCGCGCCTGTACCGCAAGGCGAAGGAGCAGGTCACCCACTCCCTCGTCTACGCGTACCGCGACCGCAAGGTGCGCAAGCAGGACTTCCGCAAGCTGTGGATCCAGCGCATCAACGCGGCGTCCCGCGAGCAGGGTCTCACCTACAACCGCCTCATCCAGGGCCTCAAGCTGGCCGGCATCGAGGTGGACCGCCGCGTGCTGGCCGACCTCGCCGTGAACGACGCCGCGACGTTCGCGACGCTCGTCAACGCCGCGAAGGCAGCCCTGCCCGAGGACGTCAACGCGCCGAAGGCTGCGTGACCCTCGTCCGCTGCTGAGCCGACCGCCCGATCGCCCCGCCGCCGCGGGGCCGGGCGGCGGCTCGGAGCACCCGGAGCCCCCGGAACCGTCACTGGTTCGCGGGGGCTTCGTCGTGCCCGGGCATGATGTCCCCGTGACCGACGAGATCCTGACCAACCCCCGGGCCGAGCGCGTCAAGGCGGTGCGGGCGCTGGCGGGACGCTCCGTGCGCCAGCGGGCCGGGCGGTTCGTGGTGGAGGGGCCCCAGGCCGTGCGCGAGGCCGTGCTCGCTGCCGACGTGCACGACGTCTACGTCACCGGGTCGTCCGCGCAGCGGTATCCCGAGATCGTGTCGGCGGCGCTCGACCGGGGGATCCGGGTGCACACGGGCACAGCCGAGGTGCTCGACGCGATGAGCCCGGACGGGCAGCAGGTGGTCGCGGTGGCGTCGCTCCTCGAGCACACCCTTGCGTCGGTGCTGGCGGGTGCCCCGCGCCTGGTCGCAGTCCTCGCGCACGTCCGCGACCCGGGCAATGCCGGCACGGTGATCCGGGCGGCCGACGCCGCGGGTGCCGATGCGGCGGTGCTGACCGAGCAGAGCGTGGACGTGCACAACCCCAAGGTCGTCCGGTCGACGGCCGGTTCGCTGTTCCACCTGCCCGTGGTGACCGCCGCGGACCTGGCGGCGACGGTCGTCGACCTGCGCGCGGCGGGCCTCCTGGTGCTCGCCGCGGACGGAGCGGGCACCTTCGACCTGGACGACCTGCTCGACGTCGCGGGCTCGGCGGAGGACGGCGTCCCGGACCTGTCGCGCCCGACGGCGTGGGTGTTCGGCAACGAGGCCTGGGGCCTGCGCGACGAGGACCGGGCGTTGGCCGACGCCGTCGTGCGGGTGCCGATCCGGGGCCGCGCCGAGTCGCTCAACCTCGCGACCGCGGCGACCGTCTGCCTGTACGCGAGCTCGCGGGCGCAGCGATGAGGATGTTCGCCGCCGTGTGGCCGCCGCAGGACGTCCTCGACCACCTGGACCTGGCGCTCGCCTCCGTGCGGGGTGCGCCGTCGGGCCTCTCGTCGGCCGTGCGCTGGTCCGCCCGCGAGACGTGGCACCTGACCGTCGCGTTCTACGGCGAGCTACCGGACGGGGCGCGGCCCGGGCTCGTGGCGGACCTCGCGGAGGTCGCAACCGGCGTCGAGCCGTACGAGCTCGGGCTCCGAGGCGCCGGCGTGTTCTCGCACCGGACCCTGTGGGTGGGGGTGGCGGGCGACCTGGACTCCCAGCGGGCCGTCACCCGAGGCTGCGTCGAGGCGGGGGAGTCGGCGGGCGGCCTGCTGGACAACCGGCCGCGCGACCGCCYGCACCTGACCATCGGCCGGGTCCGGCCGGGGAGCCGCCCGACCCGCCGGCGCTCGTCGCGTCCGGACCGGCCCGGCGCACGGCCCGACGCGCAGGCGATGGACGACGAGGACGTCGCTGCGGCCCTCGTGCGCGCGCTCGCCGTGTACGAGGGGCCGCGGTGGATCGTCGACGAGCTGGTGCTCGTGTCGTCGCGTCCGGGAGCGGGACGCGGTGGGGGACCGCTGTACGAGCGCGTCGAGACGTTTCCGCTCGGACGATAGGCGGGGCCGTGGCAGGATGGCCGTCATGACAGCGCGTGCGCAGGCGGCCGGTGGTCGCCGATTTCCCGGGCCCGTACCCGGGCCGCGCCACTGACGCGCACCTGAGCAGGCCGTCCGTCGCCGGACAGGCCGCCCAGACCCGGATCGGGCGCCTCTAGACTTGTCCGCCGGCCGGGTGCTCTCGCGCCCTGGCCATGGCCGTGCCCCGTGCCGGCCGCCCAGAACCTGCACTGGAAGGTCAGGATGTCCGACGACACCGCCCTGTCCCCGCTCGACGCCCCCGGCATCGAGTCCGCCGTCGAGGACGCACTCAAGGCCCTCGCGGCCGCGACCGACCTCGACGCCCTGAAGACCGCCCGCCTCGAGCACGTGGGCGAGCGCAGCCCGATCGCGCTCGCCAACCGTGCCATCGGCGGCCTCGCGCCGTCCGACAAGGCGACCGCCGGCAAGCTGCTCGGCCAGGCCAAGGGCCGTCTCGCGCGCGCCCTCGCCGAGCGTCAGACGCAGCTCGAGGCCGAGCGCGACGAGCGCGTCCTCGTCGAGGAGTCCGTCGACGTCACGCTCCCCACCGACCGGCACCCGCGCGGCGCGCGGCACCCGCTGGAGACGCTGTCCGAGCGCGTCGCGGACATCTTCGTCTCGATGGGCTGGGAGATCGCCGAGGGCCCCGAGCTCGAGGCGGAGTGGTTCAACTTCGACGCGCTGAACTTCGGCGTGGACCACCCGGCCAGGCAGATGCAGGACACGTTCTTCGTGGACAGTCCAGGTCTGGTGCTGCGCACGCACACGTCGCCGGTGCAGGCGCGCACTCTGCTGGAGCGGGACCTGCCGGTGTACATCGCGTGCCCCGGCAAGGTGTTCCGCACGGACGAGCTCGACGCCACGCACACGCCCGTGTTCCACCAGGTCGAGGGCCTCGCGGTGGACAAGGGCCTGACCATGGCGCACCTCAAGGGGACGCTGGACCACTTCGCGCAGGCGATCTTCGGCCCTGAGGCCCGCACGCGCCTGCGGCCGTCGTTCTTCCCCTTCACCGAGCCGAGCGCGGAGATGGACCTCTGGTTCCCGCAGAAGAAGGGCGGGGCCGGCTGGATCGAGTGGGGCGGCTGCGGGATGGTCAACCCGAACGTGCTCCGCGCCTGCGGGGTCGACCCGGAGGTCTACTCGGGCTTCGCGTTCGGGATGGGCATCGAGCGCACCCTGATGCTGCGCCACGGCATCGCCGACATGCACGACATGGTGGAGGGCGACATCCGCTTCTCCGCGCAGTTCGGGACGGAGATCTGATGCCGCGCATCCCCCTGACGTGGCTCGCCGAGCACGTCGAGCTCCCCGCGGGCCTGACCGCCGAGCAGCTGGCGGCGGACCTTGTCCGCGTCGGGCTCGAGGAGGAGGCCATCCACGCCGCCGCCGTGACCGGTCCGCTGGTCGTCGGCCAGGTGGTGGAGCTGACGCCGGAGCCGCAGAAGAACGGCAAGACGATCAACTGGTGCCGGGTGGACGTCGGCCCGGAGCACAACGAGCCCGGCGGCGCCCCTCGGGGCATCGTCTGCGGCGCGCACAACTTCGCGGTCGGCGACCGGGTGGTCGTCGCGCTGCCGGGCGCCGTGCTGCCCGGGCCGTTCGCCATCGCGTCGCGCAAGACGTACGGGCACGTGTCCGACGGCATGATCTGCTCGGCACGCGAGCTCGGCCTCGGGGACGACCACGCCGGGATCATCGTGCTCTCCACCCTCGGGCTGGACGCTCCCGTGGGCACCGACGCGCGCGAGCTCCTGGGCCTGGGCGACGAGGTGCTCGAGATCAACGTGACGCCCGATCGCGGCTACTGCTTCTCGATGCGTGGCGTCGCCCGCGAGTACGGCCTGTCCACGGGTGCGACCTTCACGGACCGCGGGCTGCCGACGGGCGACGAGCGTCCCGCCGGTGGCGGGTTCGCGGTCGAGATCGACGACGCGGCGCCGATCGACGGCGTCCCGGGTGCCGACCGGTTCGTCGCCCAGATCGTCCGCGGTGTGCGTGCGAACGACCCGACGCCGTCGTGGATGCAGCGCCGGCTGCAGCAGGCGGGCATGCGGCCCATCAGCCTCGCCGTCGACGTGACGAACTACGTGATGCTCGACCTGGGTCAGCCGCTGCACGCGTACGACCTGGCGCAGCTGGCCGAGCCCGTCGTCGTGCGTCGGGCGACCCCGGGGGAGAAGATCCGGACCCTCGACGACGTCGAGCGTGCACTCGACCCCGAGGACCTGCTCATCACCGACAGCCCGGAGGGTGTGTGGGGCTCGCGCCCCATCGGCCTCGCCGCGGTCATGGGCGGCGGGGACTCCGAGGTGGGCGTCGGGACCACCGACCTGCTCATCGAGGCGGCGCACTTCGAGCCGATCACGGTCGCGCGCACCGCTCGTCGGCACAAGCTGCCCAGTGAGGCCGCCAAGCGGTTCGAGCGCGGCGTCGACCCCGAGCTGCCGCCCGTCGCGGTCGCGCGGGCGGTCGCGCTGCTGGTGGAGTACGGCGGGGGTGTGGCGGGGGAGCTCACCGACGTCGACCGACGGGTGCCCGTTCCGCCGTTCGACCTCGCGCTGGACCTGCCCGCCCGGCTCGTCGGCGTGCCGTACACGGCCGAGGAGGTGCGCGAGACGCTGGTCTCGATCGGGTGCGAGGTCTCCGACGCCGCCCCGGGCACCGTGCGCGTGCAGGCCCCGACCTGGCGACCCGACCTGCTCGTCGGTGTCGACCTGGTCGAGGAGGTCGCCCGCCTGCGCGGGTACGACGCGATCCCGTCGATCGTCCCGCCGGCGCCGCCGGGTGCCGGGCTGACGGCGGGTCAGCGGACACGTCGCTCTGTCGCGCGGGCACTGGCCGACTCCGGGCTGGTGGAGGTGCTCAGCTACCCGTTCGTGGGCACCGAGCAGCTCGACGCGCTGCGCCTCCCGGCCGACGACGACCGCCGCCGCGCGGTCCGGCTGGTCAACCCGCTCTCCGACGAGCAGCCGCTCCTGCGGACCAACCTCCTGGTCACCCTGCTCGACACCGCGCGCCGCAACGTCAGCCGCGGGGCGAGCGACGTCGCGATCTTCGAGCTCGGTCTGGTCACCCGCCCGGTCGTCGACGCCCCGGCCGCGCCGCGGCTGCCCGGGGGAGTGCGCCCGTCGGACGAGGAGCTGGCGGCGATCGACGCCGCCGTGCCGCCGCAGCCGCGCCGGGTCGCCGGGGTCCTCGCGGGCCAGCGGGAGCCTGCCGGCTGGTGGGGGCCCGGTCGCCGGGCGGACCACACCGACGCGATCGCCGCCGCCCACGTGGTGGCGGAGGTGGTCGGGGTGGAACTGCACGCGCAGGCCGACGCCGACCACGCACCGTGGCACCCCGGCCGGTGCGCGCGACTCACCACGGCGGACGGCACGCTCGTCGGGCACGCCGGCGAGCTGCACCCCACGGTCGTGACCGGCCACGGGCTGCCGGCGCGAGCCGCCGCGTTCGAGCTGGACCTCGACGTGCTGCTCGCGGCGGCCTCGCCCGACCCGGTGCCGGCGGTGCCCGTCTCGACGTTCCCCGTGGCCAAGGAGGACATCGCGCTCGTCGTCGACGCGTCCGTGCCCGCCGCCGACGTGCTCGACGCCGTGCGCGTCGGCGCCGCGTCGAGCGCGGCCGGGGACGTCGTCGAGGAGGTCCGGCTGTTCGACGTGTACACCGGGTCCCAGGTGGCCGAGGGCCGCAGGTCGATCGCGTTCTCGCTGCGGCTGCGGGCCGACGACCGGACGCTCACCGCGCAGGAGACGGCGGACGTCCGCGAGGCCGTGGTCGCCGAGGCGCACCGGAGGTTCGGCGCGACGCTGCGCGCCTGAGCACAGACGACGAGACCCCCGCCGGCACGTGTCGACGGGGGTCTCGTCGTCTCCGCAAGTCGTCGGATGAGTTCACTCAATAGTTACCGGGGAGTAGTTGCCACGATTCGGGCGAACAGCGAAGGTTGTCCAGGCCGTCACGAGCGGCCGCTTGTGCGTTCCCCCGACGAAAGTGAGCCCGACGTGCGCCGTGCGACGAAGTCGATCAGCGGGGGCATCGCCGCCTTCGCTCTGGCGGTGACGGGGGCGGTGGTCACAGCCGGTGCCGCCGACGCCGCTGTGGGCACCAGCCCACGCATCCTGATCAACGAGGTGTACGGCGGCGGTGGGAACAGCGGCGCCACGTACACGAACGACTTCATCGAGCTGGTCAACCCGACGAGCGCACCGGTCGACGTGACCGGCTGGTCGGTCCAGTACGCCTCGGCCACGGGTGCGTTCGGCGCGACTCTGACCACGCCGCTGACCGGCGTCATCCAGCCCGGCGCCGCGTTCGTGGTGGTCGAGGCGGCCGGCACCGGCGGCACGACCCCCGTCCCCGGCAACGTCACCGGCACCATCGCGATGAGCGGCACCGCCGGCAAGGTCGCCCTGGTCAACACGACTGCGGCGCTGACCTGCGCGGCGGCCGCGTGCCCCGCGAGCGACCCGGTGGTCGACTTCGTCGGGTACGGAGCGACCGCCAACGCCTTCGCCGGCAGCGGGCCCGCCCTCGGCGCCTCCAACAGCCAGTCGGTCACGCGCGACGGACTGCTCACCAACACCGCGAACAACGCGGGCGACTTCGCGGCGGCGACCCCGACGCCGGGCGTCGCGGGCACCCCCGGCCCCGTCACCCCGGTCGCGGCCACCATCGCCGAGGTCCAGGGGACGGGCGCGACGTCACCGCTCGCCGGCCGGACCGTCATCACGGACGGCGTCGTCACCGCGGCCTACCCCACGGGCGGGCTGAACGGCTACGTCCTGCAGACGCCCGGCTCGGGCGGCACGACCGACGCGACGCCCGGTGCGTCCGACGCGGTCTTCGTCTTCTCGTCGGCCACCGCCGGCGCGGTCGCGATCGGTGACCACGTCCAGGTCACCGGCGTCGTCTCGGAGTTCAACGGCCTGACGGAGATCACGGTCTCCGCGGCCGCGGACCTCGTGCCGCTGCCGGCCGCCGCCGCGGTGACACCGGTGTCGGGCACGTGGCCGACCACCGACGCCGCGCGCGAGGCGCTCGAGTCGATGCTGTTCCAGCCGACCGGTGCCCTGACCATCACCAACACGTTCTCCACCAACCAGTACGGCGAGGTCGGCCTCGCGGCCGGCACCCTGCCGCTGCTGCAGCCCACCGAGGTGGGTCGGCCCGGCTCGCCCGAGGCGCTGGCAGCCGTCGTGGACAACGCGGCCCGCGGGGTCGTGCTGGACGACGGGTCGTCGACGAACTTCCTCTCGGCCGCCAACTCCGGCCTCACGCCGCCGTACGTCTCGCTGACCAACCCGGTCCGCGTCGGCGCCGCGGCGACCCTCGCCGCGCCGGTCGTCGTCGACTTCCGCAACAACGTGTGGAAGCTCAACCCCACGGCCCCCGGACCGGCGGCCGTGACGTTCGAGAACGACCGCACCACGGCTCCGACCGCGGTCGGGGGTGACCTCAAGGTCGCCTCGTTCAACGTGCTCAACTACTTCACCACCCTCGGCGCCACGACGGCGGGCTGCACCTCCTACAACGACCGCACGGGCGACCCGGTCACGGTCAACACCGGCTGCGACCCGCGCGGTGCGTGGGACCCGGCCGACCTCCAGCGCCAGCAGGACAAGATCGTCGCCGCGATCAACGCGCTCGACGCCGACGTGGTGGGGCTGCTCGAGATCGAGAACTCGGCCCGCGTGGACGGGGTGGCCGACGAGGCCCTCAGCACGCTGGTCACCGCGCTCAACACGGCCGCCGGCTCCACGGTGTGGGCCTTCGTGCCGTCGTCGGCCGAGCTGCCGCCGGCCGCCGGCCAGGACGTCATCACCAACGCCCTCATCTACAAGCCCGCCGCCGTCGAGCGGACGGGCGAGTCCCGCGCGCTGGGCGACCAGAGCGGGGACGACCAGGCGTTCGGCAACGCCCGTGAGCCCATCGGCCAGGTGTTCACGCCGGTCGGCGGGGGCGCACCGTTCTTCGTCGCCGTGAACCACTTCAAGTCCAAGGGTTCCGCGGGTCCGTGGCCGGACGACGCCGACACCGGCGACGGTCAGGGCGCCTCGAACGGGTCGCGGAAGCGGCAGGCCGCCGCGCTGCGCGACTGGGTCCCGACGGTCCAGGGCGACGCCCAGGCGGTCGCGCTGGTCGGCGACTTCAACGCGTACACGCTCGAGGACCCGCTGCAGACGCTGTACGACGCCGGGTACACCGACGCCGCCACGGCGCTGGCCGACGGACAGTTCTCGTACTCGTTCAGCGGCCTGTCCGGCTCGCTCGACCACGTGCTGCTCAACGCGGCCGCCATGGCGCGCGCCACGGGTGCGGACATCTGGGAGATCAACGCCGAGGAGTCCATCGCGCTCGAGTACGACCGGTACAACTACCACGGCACGCTCTACTACGCCCCGGACGTCTACCGGTCCTCCGACCACGACCCGGTGGTCGTCGGGCTGGTCAACGGTGCGGCGAAGCCGGTGAACCTGACCCTCCTCGACATCAACGACTTCCACGGTCGCATCGACGCCAACACGGTGAAGTTCGCCGGCACGGTGGAGAAGGAGAAGGCCGCGGCGATCGCGGCCGGCGGCCCGGTCGCGTTCGTCTCGGCCGGCGACAACATCAGCGCGTCGCTGTTCGCCTCGGCGGTCCAGCAGGACCAGCCGACGATCGACGTGCTGAACGCCCTGGAGCTCAACGCGTCGGCCGTGGGCAACCACGAGTTCGACAAGGGGTTCCAGGACCTCACGGACCGCGTGATCGCGGGCGGCACGAACGCGAAGTGGGACTACCTGGGGGCGAACGTCTACCTCAAGGGCACCACGACGCCGGCGCTCGACGAGTACTCGATCATCGACATGGGCGGCGTCTCGGTCGGCGTCATCGGGGCGGTGACGGGGGAGACCCCGGCGCTGGTCAGCCCCGGGGGCATCACGCAGATCGACATCGGCGACCCGGTCGACGCCGTCAACCGCGTGGCCGCGCAGCTCAGCGACGGCAACGAGGCCAACGGTGAGGCGGACGTCCTCGTCGCCAGCTATCACGAGGGTGCGAGCGAGGGCATGCCGAACGGCACGCTCGAGGAGGAGGTCGCCGAGGGCGGCGCGTTCGCCAAGATCGTCAACCAGACCGCGGCGTCGGTCGACGCGATCTTCACCGGTCACACCCACCAGCAGTACGCGTGGCAGTCCCCGGTCCCCGGAGAGCCCGGAAAGACCCGGCCCGTCCTGCAGACCGGCAGCTACGGCGAGTACATCGGCAAGATCGTGCTGACGGTCGACCCGACCACCGGCGAGATCCTGGCGCACACCCAGCAGAACGTGCCGCGTCTGGTCGCGCCGACCGGTACCACCGAGGCGACGTTCGCCGCACAGCTGGTCGCGACGTACCCACGCGTGGCTCAGGTGAGCACGATCGTGACCGCCGCGCTGGCGTACGCCAACACGGTCGGCTCGGTCCCCGTCGGTTCGGTCAAGGCGGACATCACGACCGCCTTCACGGGCGGCACGTACGGCCCGACCGGCTACACGGCCGCCTCGACGGCGCGTGACGACCGGGCGAACGAGTCGACGCTGGGTGACCTCGTGGCGAACGCACTGCGGGACACGCTCGCACCGGACAACCTGGGTGGCGCCGAGATCGGCGTCGTCAACCCGGGCGGTATGCGGGCCGAGCTCTACTACGCGCCCGACGGCGTGGTGACCACGGCCGAGGCCAACAGCGTCCTGCCGTTCGTCAACAACCTCTGGACCACGTCGCTCACGGGCGCCCAGTTCAAGGTGATGCTCGAGCAGCAGTGGCAGATCGACGCCAACGGTCAGGTCCCGACGCGGCCCTACCTGCAGCTGGGACTGTCCGACAACGTCACGTACACCTACGACGCGGCGGCGCCGCAGGGGTCGCACATCACCTCCATCACGGTGAACGGCGAGCCGATCGACCCCGGTGCCAGCTATCGGATCGGCACGTTCTCGTTCCTGACCACCGGCGGCGACAACTTCCGGGTGTTCCTGGACGGGACGGGCGCGCGCGACTCGGGGCTCGTCGACCGCGACGGCTGGATCAGCTACCTGCAGGCGCACCCGGGGCTCGCTCCGGACTTCGCCCGCCAGGCGGTCGGGGTCCCCACGGTGCCGTCGACGGTCACGGCCGGTGACGCGCTGGCGTTCCCGGTGACCAAGCTGGACCTGACGAGCCTCGGCTCGCCGCTGAACACCAGCCTGGACGTGCGGCTCGACGGGACGTCCCTCGGCACGTCACCGGTCAGCGGCGGCAACGCCGCCGTCTCGGTGACGATCCCGGCGGGCACGTCGGCGGGCGCGCACACGCTCACCCTCGTGGCGAGCCCGAGTGGCACGACCGTGACGCTCCCGCTCACTGTCGAGGCGAGCATCCCGTCGTCGACGACGACGCTCACGGCCTCCCCGGCGAGCCAGGTGTACGGCTCGTCGTCGCGGGTGACGCTCACCGCGAAGGTGACGTCCTCCGTCCCGGTGACCGGGTCGGTGCAGTTCGTGTCCGGCACCACCGTGCTCGGCACGGCGACGCTCAACGGAAGCGGTGTGGCCACCCTGACGTTGCCGTCGACCACGCCGGCCGGCACCTACGCGGTGGTGGCTCGGTTCGCCGGCGGCGCCACGGTGACCGGCTCGGAGTCGGCACCCGTCACGGTGGTGGTCAAGAAGGTCACCACCACGACGGGCCTGACGGTCACGCGGGGCTTCCTGTTCATCCCGTCGGTCGCGATCGCCACGGTCGCCACCGACAACGGGAAGGTCCCGTCGGGCACGATCGAGATCCGTGAGGGCACCACGGTGGTCAAGCGGCTGAACGTGGTCCTGGGCATCGCGATCGGTACCGTCCCGTCGGGTCGGCACACGTACACGGCGACGTTCGTCCCGAGCGACACCGCCAACGTGAACCCGAGCACGAGCGCACCGGTCATCACCCGCTGACCGCACACGACCGAGGCCCGCGTCCCGTCAAGGGGCGCGGGCCTCGGCCGTGCTCAGACCCAGCCGTGCTCAGAGGTAGTCGTGGTACGCGGTCAGGTCCAGCACGCCGTTGCCCGAGAGCCCGATGACGATCGTCTCCGCCTCGGTGGCGGCGCGGGCGTGCGCGATCGCCCCGGCGACGGCGTGAGTCGACTCGGGTGCGGGGATGATGCCTTCGGCCCGCGCGAACAGGATGCCGGCGGCGAAGGCGTCGTCCTGGTCGATGGCGACCGCGTCGATCAGCCCGAGCTCGACGGCATGAGACACCATCGGGGCCATCCCGTGGTACCGCAGCCCACCCGCATGGATGGGCGGCGGCACGAAGTCGGCGCCCAGGGTGTGCATCTTCAGCAGCGGGGTCAGCCCGGCGACGTCGCCGAAGTCGTACCGGTACTCGCCCTCGGTCAGCGACGGGCAGGCGGACGGCTCGCACGCGACGACGCGCGTGGTGGTGCCCTCGCGAAGGTTGCGGCCGAGGAACGGGAAGCTGAGCCCGCCGAGGTTCGAGCCGCCACCGGCGCACGCGAAGACGACGTCGGCGCTCTCCTCGATCTCGTCCAGCTGGGCGAGGGCCTCCTGGCCGATCACGCTCTGGTGCAGGAGCACGTGGTTGAGCACGCTGCCCAGCGCGTAGTGCGCCTCGGGGTCGGTCGCGGCCGCCTCGACCGCCTCGCTGATGGCCATGCCGAGCGACCCGGAGGTCTCGGGGTCGGCGGCGAGCAGGGCACGGCCGGCGTTCGTGAGGTCCGACGGCGACGGGTGGCAGATGCTCCCGTACGTCTCCATCTGCATCCGGCGGTACGGCTTGGAGTCGTACGAGGCCCGGACCTGCCACACCTCGCACGTCAGTCCGAGCAGGGCGCACGCCATCGCGAGAGACGCGCCCCACTGGCCCGCACCCGTCTCGGTGGTGAGCTTCGTGATGCCCTCGGCGGCGTTGTAGTAGGCCTGCGCGACGGCCGTGTTCGGCTTGTGCGACCCGACCGGGCTGACGCCCTCGTACTTGTAGTAGATGCGCGCGGGCGTGCCGAGCGCGCGTTCGAGCCGTCGTGCACGGATGAGGGGAGAGGGGCGCCAGAGGGCGTAGATCTCCCGCACCTGCTCCGGGATCTCGATCCACCGCTCGGTGCTGACCTCCTGCATGATCAGCGCCATCGGGAACAGGGGCGCGAGGTCGTCCGGGGTCAGAGGCTCCCGCGTGCCCGGGTGCAGGGCCGGCGGGCACGGCGACGGCAGGTCCGCGGCGAGGTTGTACCAGTGCGTGGGGACCGTCGAGGGGACGGAGACACCGAGGGTGTCGAGGAGCGGGGACGTCATCAGAGCCTCCGGGGCGCGGGCCGAGTGGGGTGCGACCCCGTCGACGGTCCGCGACCGGCTCTGGTTCGCAGCGGCAGCGTAGCGCTCGGGTGCGGTCAGCCCACGACGCGGGACAGCAGCGCGACGACGACCGAGCCGCCCTTCGTCGCCTGCTCGCCGACCTGGCGGAACCCGAGGCGCTCGTGGAACGCCAGGGACTGCGGGTTCGGCGGCTCGAGGTTGACCTCGCAGGTCACGACGCTGAGCCCGAGCTCGCGGGCACGCGTGTCGACGGCGGCGTAGAGGGCACGCCCGACTCCGCGTCCGTGCGCCGCGGGGTGCACGACGATCCGGTCGACGTAGAGCGAGCCGGGGACGTGGGCGGAGAACCACAGATAGTTCTCGCTGGCGTAGGCAGAGCCGGGGGCCACCGCCAGCACGAAGCCGAGCACGGCGCCGGACTCGTCCTGCGCGACGACCGCCAGCTCGCAGTCCGGCAGGTGCGCGGTCAGCCCGTCGACTCCCAGCGCGTTGACCGCCGGCACCGCGTCGTCGTTCAGCCGGGCCAGCCCGGGCACGTCCGCCGGGATGATCGCCCGGAGGGTCAGATCGCGCACGAGTCGTCGACGCACGCCGCGGCGTCGGGGTCGGCGGTCGCCAGGGTCTGCAGCGGGTTGGCCTCGCGCCACCCGGCCTCGAGCAGCTGGGTGAACACGTCGGCGGGCTGCGCGCCGGAGACGGCGATGCGGCGGTCGACGACGAAGAACGGCACACCGGTCACGCCGAGCGCGCGCGCCTCGTCCTCGTCGGCGCGCACCGCATCGGCACCCTCGTCGCCGGCGAGCGCCGTGCGGACGGACTCCTCGTCGATGCCGGCGCCGCTGACGATGCGGACGAGCGTCTCGTCGTCGCCCAGGTCGGCGCCGTGCTCGAAGTGCGCCGAGAACAGGGCCTCGAGCGTCCGCTCGGCGAGCTCGGCGCCCCCGGTCGTCCGCGCGAGGTGCACCAGGCGGTGCGCGGCGAAGGTGTTGGCGGCCAGTGACCGGTCGAAGTCGTACGCGAGGCCCTCGCCGGCCGCCACCGCGGTGACCTGCGCGAACATGCGCTTGACCTGGTCGTGCGGGATGCCCTTGAGCGAGGCCAGCATGTCGATCTCCGGCCTCCCCGGGCCCACGGGGGTGGTCGGCGACAGCTCGTACGACCGCCAGGTGACCTCGACGTGGTCCCGGTGCGGGAAGTCCGCGAGGGCGGTCGCGAACCGGCGCTTGCCGATGTAGCACCACGGGCAGGCGATGTCGGACCAGACCTCGACGTGGAGGGTACGAACAGCATTCAGGGTGGGGATGCTCACGGGAGCAGCAGGACCTTTCCGGTGGTGGAGCGCGACTCGAGCGCGCGGTGGGYGTCGGCAGCGTCGGCCAGGGAGAACGTGGCACCGATCCGCACGTCGAGCTCGCCGGCGCGGACCGCGTCGAACAGCTCGCGGGCGCGCCAGGTGAGCTCGTCACGCGTCGCGACGTGGTCGTCGAGCGTGGGGCGTGTCAGGAACACCGAGCCGGCCGCGTTGAGGCGCTGCGGGTCGACGGGCGGGACGGGACCCGACGAGGCGCCGAACAGGACGAGGGTCCCGCGGCGGCGCAGCGAGGCCAGGGACGCGTCGAACGTGTCCTTGCCGACGGAGTCGAACACCGCGTGCACGCCGGCGCCCCCGGTGAGCGCCCGTACTTCCGCGGGCAGGTCGCGGGTCAGGTCGTCGAGCTCGCGGTAGCGGATGACGTCCGCGGCGCCGGCCTCGCGCGCCAGCCGCTCCTTGTCCGCGCTGCCGACGGTCGCGATCACCCGGGCACCGCGCTGCGACGCCAGCTGCGTGAGCAGCAGTCCCACCCCGCCGGCGGCCGCGTGCACCAGCACGTCGTGGCCGGTCTCTACGGGGAACGTCGAGGTCGCCAGGTAGTGAGCCGTGAGGCCCTGCAGGGGGAGGGCGGCGGCGACCTGGTCGGGCACCCCCTCGGGCACGAGCAGCGCCTTGGACGCCCGGAAGGTCACCAGCTCGGCGTACGAGCCCGGTGCCGACGACCAGGCGACCCGGTCGCCGACCGCGATCTCGCTGACGTCGTCGCCGATCGCGACCACCTCGCCCGCACCCTCCGAGCCCACGACGTGCGGGTAGGTCATCCGGTACACGCCCGCGCGGCGGTACGTGTCGATGAAGTTGACGCCCGCGGCGGCGACCCGGACGAGGATCTCGTCGGCGGCCGGCTCGGGGTCGGGGAGCTCGGCGAGCCCGAGGACGTCGGGTCCGCCCGCGGCGGTGGCTCGGATGGCGCGCACGGTTGCGGCAACGCGGAGGGGAGCGATCATCTTCCCGGGAATGGCGTTCGTATCTTCGTGCATCCTTGTGTATGTTCATACATATGACGTTCACGGTCGCGGTCGCAGGCGCCAGCGGGTACGCCGGCGGCGAGATGCTCCGCGTGCTCCTGGCGCACCCCGAGGCGCGGATCGGCACGCTCACCGCGCACTCCAACGCCGGCACGCTCCTGGGCGCCCACCAGCCGCACCTGCGCTCGCTGGCCGACCGGGTGCTCGAACCGACCGGCGTCGACACGCTCGCGGGACACGACGTGGTCGTCCTCGCCCTGCCGCACGGTGCCAGCGGCGCGATCGCCGCGGAGCTCGAGACACGCGGCGACGGCGCGCTCGTCGTGGACCTGGGCGCCGACCACCGGCTCGTCGACGCCGCCGACTGGGAGCAGTTCTACGGCAGCGCCCACGCCGGGACGTGGCCGTACGGCCTGCCCGAGCTCCTGCACCCGGGCGAGCGGACCGCCGCCGGGCAGCGGGCCGTGCTCGCCGCCGCTCGTCGGATCGCCGTCCCCGGCTGCAACGTCACCGCCGTCTCGCTCGGCCTCCAGCCCGGTGTGGCCGCGGGCCTGATCGAGCCGACCGACGTCGTCGCGGTGCTCGCCAACGGCTACTCGGGCGCGGGCAAGTCGCTCAAGACCCACCTGCTCGCCAGCGAGGCGCTCGGCGCCGCCCAGCCGTACGCCGTCGGCGGGACGCACCGGCACATCCCGGAGATCGCCCAGAACCTGCGCTCCGCGGGAGCGGCGGACGTGACGATCTCGTTCACCCCGACGCTCGTGCCGATGGCCCGCGGCATCCTGGCGACCGCGACGGCCCGCCTGGTCGAGGGCGTGGACCCCGCCGGCGTGCGGACGGCGTGGGAGGAGACCTACGCCGACGAGCCGTTCGTGCACCTGCTCCCCGAGGGGCAGTGGCCGACGACGGCTGCCACGCTGGGCGCCAACACCGCGCTCGTGCAGGTGACGGTGGACGAGCGCGCGGGCCGCGTGGTCACCGTCACCGCCATCGACAACCTGGTCAAGGGCACCGCCGGCGGCGCCCTGCAGTCGCTCAACCTGGCGCTCGGACTCCCCGAGACGCTCGGCCTTTCCCTGGACGGAGTTGCCCCGTGAGCACCGAGACGCTCGCCCTGCCCTCGCCCGGCGTGACCGCGGCGGCCGGCTTCCGCGCCTCCGGCATCACCGCGGGGCTCAAGGCCTCCGGCAAGCCCGACCTCGCGCTCGTCGTCAACGACGGCCCGTCGCAGGCCGCCGCCGCCGTGTTCACCACCAACCGCGTGGTCGGTGCGCCCGTCGTCTGGTCGCGCCAGGCGGTCTCCGACGGCGTCGTGAGCGCGGTCGTCCTCAACTCGGGGGGTGCCAACGTGTGCACGGGCCCCGAGGGCTTCCAGGACACCCACGCGACGGCCGAGAGGGTCGGCGCCGCCCTGGAGATCTCCCCGGGCGACGTCGTGGTCTGCTCGACCGGGCTGATCGGCGAGCGGCTCCCCATCGATGCGCTCCTCGCGGGCGTGGACGTCGCGGTGGAGGCGCTGTCCTCCGACGGGGGTCCGGACGCCGCTGTGGCGATCATGACGACCGACTCCGTCCCCAAGACCGCCCACCTCCACGTGGACGGCGACCGGGGAGCGTGGACCGTCGGGGGCATGGCCAAGGGCGCGGGGATGCTGGCACCCGGTCTGGCCACCATGCTCTGCGTGATCACGACCGATGCGGTCGTCGACGCCGAGACCGCCGCCGCCGCCCTGCGCACCGCCACCTCCGAGACGTTCGAGCGGGTCGACTCCGACGGCTGCATGTCGACCTCGGACACGGTCACCCTGCTCGTCTCCGGTGCCAGCCGCGCGGTCCCGGACCCCGCCGGCTTCACGGCCGCGCTGACCCAGGTCTGCGGCGAGCTCGCGCGCGCTCTGGTGGCCGACGCCGAGGGCGCCACGCACGACATCGCGGTGACCGTGATGGGCGCCGAGACCCAGGACGCGGCGCTCGCGGTCGCCCGGGCGGTCACGCGCTCCAACCTGTTCAAGGCAGCCATGTTCGGCAACGACCCCAACTGGGGCCGCGTGCTCGCGCAGGTCGGCACGGTGCCCGAGAGCGTGGCGGCGTTCGACCCCGCCCAGCTGGACGTCACGATCAACGGCGTCCAGGTGTGCAAGGCCGGCGGCGCCTTCCGGCCGCGCTCCGAGGTGGACCTGGCCGCGCACCGGGAGGTGCACGTGCTCATCGACCTGCACGCGGGCGGCGAGGTGGTCACCGTGTGGACCAACGACCTCACGCACGACTACGTCCACGAGAACAGCGCGTACTCCACATGAGCGACTTCACCTTCAACACGCGCACGGACCTGCGCGCCGACCAGAAGGCCGAGGTCCTCATCGAGGCGCTGCCCTGGCTGCAGAAGTTCGCGGGCGCGCTCGTCGTCGTGAAGTACGGCGGCAACGCGATGATCGACGAGGACCTCAAGCGTGCCTTCGCCGAGGACATGGTGTTCCTGCGCCAGGTCGGCCTCAAGCCGGTCGTCGTGCACGGCGGGGGTCCGCAGATCAACGCGATGCTCGACCGGCTGGGCATCGAGTCGGAGTTCCGCGGCGGCCTGCGTGTGACCACCCCCGAGGCGATGGACGTCGTCCGCATGGTGCTCACGGGCCAGGTGTCGCGCGAGCTCGTCGGCCTGCTCAACGCGCACGGCCCGCACGCCGTGGGGCTCTCGGGCGAGGACGGCGGGCTGTTCCAGGCACGCCGCCGGAGCGCGATCGTCGACGGCGTGAGCGTGGACATCGGCCAGGTCGGCGACGTGGTCAAGGTCAACCCCAGCGCGGTCCTGGACCTGCTGGACGCCGGCCGGATCCCGGTCGTGTCGACCGTGGCCCCGGACCTCGACGACCCCACCCAGGTGCTCAACGTCAACGCCGACACCGCGGCAGCGGCGCTCGCGGTGGCGCTCGGCGCGCGCAAGCTCATCGTGCTCACCGATGTCGAGGGCCTCTACACCAGCTGGCCGGACAAGTCGTCGCTCGTGCGGCGGATCAGTGCCAGCTCGCTCGCGGAGCTGCTGCCCGGGCTCGACGCCGGCATGCGTCCGAAGATGGAGGCCTGCTGGCGGGCGGTCGAGGGCGGTGTCGGCCGCGCGCACGTCATCGACGGTCGCTCGGCGCACTCGATCCTGGTGGAGGTCTTCACCTCCGACGGCATCGGCACCATGGTCCTGCCCGACGAGGAGCCCGCCGACGCCCCGTTCACCGCACCCATCCCGGTGGTGCCCCACGACCCCGAGGTGACCGCATGACCGTCGAGAACACGAACGTCCGGGCGCGGCACCGGTCGGCCGAGAGCCCGGACGCCTCGCTCCCCGTGGCTGCCACCGACGGCTCGGTCGCGCAGTGGACCGATCGCTACACGCATGCCCTCATGGACACCTTCGGCGCACCCCAGCGCGTGCTGGTCCGTGGCGAGGGCGCGTACGTGTGGGACGCCGACGGCAACCGGTACCTCGACCTGCTCGGCGGGATCGCCGTGAACTCGCTCGGGCACGCGCACCCCACGCTGACGGCCGCGATCAGCGCGCAGCTGGGCACCCTCGGGCACGTCTCCAACTTCTTCGGCAGCCCCACGCAGATCGCGTTCGCGGAGCGGCTGCTCGGCCTGGCCGGCGCTCCCGCGGGCTCGCGGGTGTTCCTCACCAACTCCGGCACAGAGGCCAACGAGGCCGCGTTCAAGCTCGCGCGCCGCAACGGTGGGACGGACCGGCCGCGGATCCTCGCGCTCGAGGGGTCGTTCCACGGCCGGTCGATGGGCGCGTTGGCGCTCACGCACAAGACCGCCTACCGCGAGCCGTTCGAGCCCCTGCCCGGAGGCGTGGAGTTCGTCCCGTTCGCGGACACCGACGCGCTGGACGAGGCGTTCGCGGTCGACGGTGACAAGGTGGCCGCGCTGTTCCTCGAGCCGCTGCAGGGCGAGGCCGGCGTCCGGCCGCTGCCGCCGGGCTACCTGGCGCACGCGCGCAGGCTCACGGCGGAGCACGGGGCTCTGCTGATCCTCGACGAGGTGCAGACCGGCATGGGCCGGACCGGTACCTGGTTCGCCCATCAGCTCCCGCACATCGGCGGCGGCATCGTGCCCGACGCCGTCACGGTGGCCAAGGGGCTGGGCGGCGGCTTCCCGGTCGGCGCGCTCATCGCGTACGGGGAGCGGACCGCGACGCTGCTCGGTCGCGGGCAGCACGGCACGACGTTCGGCGGCAACCCGGTGGCGTCGGCCGCGGGGCTGGCGACGATCGCGGTCATCGAGCGCGACGGCCTGCTCGCGCACGTCACCGAGCTCGGGGCCACGTTCCGTGCGCAGCTCGCGGGTGCGGGACTGGTCAGTGAGGTCCGGGGCGAGGGGTTCCTCATCGGGATCGAGCTCACCGCGCCCGTCGCCGCTGCCGTCGCCGCCCGTGCGCTGGACGCCGGGTTCATCGTGAACCCCTGCACGCCGACGACGATCCGGCTCGCGCCGCCGTTCCTCCTCACCGCGGAGCAGGCCGGCACGTTCGTCGAGTTTCTCGCCACGCTGCCGGAGGACCTGTCATGACCCGGCAC
Organism: Cellulomonas sp. P1_G12_2; assembly: GCF_056405535.1. Taxonomy (NCBI): domain Bacteria; kingdom Bacillati; phylum Actinomycetota; class Actinomycetes; order Micrococcales; family Cellulomonadaceae; genus Cellulomonas; species Cellulomonas sp. P1_G12_2. The sequence goes on from NZ_JBFUBX010000011.1 coordinate 77,414, forward strand.
TTCCTGCGCGACGACGACCTCAGCCCGCGCGAGCAGCGGGACGTCCTCGAGCTCGCGCTCGCCTTCCGGGACGACCGCTTCATCCGCACGCCGCTGACCGGCCCCCGCGCGGTCGCGGTCATCTTCGACAAGCCCACCCTGCGCACCCAGGTGTCGTTCACGGCCGGGATCGCGGAGCTCGGCGGCTTCCCGCTGAGCGTCGACGGGAAGCTGGCGCGGATCGGTGAGCGCGAGTCGATCACGGACACCGCCCGGGTGCTCGGCCGGCAGGTCGCCGCGATCGTGTGGCGGACGTTCTCCCAGGACCGGCTCGAGCAGATGGCCGAGTTCTCGGGCGTCCCCGTGGTGAACGCGCTGACCGACAGCTTCCACCCGTGCCAGATCCTGGCGGACCTGGCGACCATCGCGCAGCACCGCGGCGGCGTCGGGGGACTGGCCGGCCGGACGCTGGCCTACGTCGGCGACGGCGCCAACAACATGTCGCACTCGTACCTGCTCGGCGGCGCCACGGCGGGGCTGCATGTGCGGATCGGCACCCCCGCGGGGTACCTCCCGGACGCGTCGATCCTCGCGGATGCCACGGCGATCGCCGCCGACACGGGCGGGTCGGTGACAGTGGTGCACACGCTCGCCGAGGCCGTGACCGGCGCGGACGTCGTCGCCACCGACACGTGGGTGTCGATGGGCCAGGAGTCCGAGGCAGCCGACCGGGAGACGCCGTTCGTCCCGTTCCGGGTGGACTCCGCCGCGATGGCGCTCGCCGCCCCGGACGCGCTCGTCCTGCACTGCCTGCCCGCGTACCGCGGCAAGGAGATCACCGCCGAGGTGCTCGACGGCCCGCAGTCGGTGGTCTGGGATGAGGCCGAGAACCGCCTGCACGCGCAGAAGGCCCTCCTGTCCTGGTTGGTGGAGGGCACATGAGCGTCACCGTCCCGCACACCAAGGCTGCTCGGCACGCGCTGGTCACCTCGCTGCTCACCCGCGGCACGGTGCACTCGCAGCAGCAGCTGGCCGAGCTGCTCACCGCGGAGGGCGTCACCGTCACGCAGGCGACGCTGTCGCGCGACCTCGTCGAGCTGCGCGCGGTGAAGATCCGCACGCCGTCCGGGGCGCTCGCCTACGCGGTCCCGGCCGAGGGCGGCCTGCGCACCCCGGCGGCCGGCCCCGACGAGGAGATGCTCGCCGCACGGCTGGCCCGGCTCTGCGCCGAGCTGCTCGTCACCGCCGAGGCGTCCGGCAACCTCGTCGTCCTGCGCACCCCGCCCGGCGCCGCCCAGTTCCTCGCGTCGGCCATCGACCACTCGATCCTGCCGGCGGCGCTCGGCACGATCGCGGGCGACGACACCGTCCTGGTCATCGCCCGCGAGGGGGAGACCGGTGCCGCGCTGGCCGCCCGCTTCCTCGCGCTGGCCACCGACACGCCCTCGCGCACCCGTCCGTCAGACTGACCCCAGAACACCCTCAGAACCTGCGAAGAGAGAAGAACCATGACTGAGCGCGTCGTCCTCGCCTACTCCGGCGGCCTGGACACCTCCGTGGGCATCGGCTGGATCGCCGAGGCCACCGGTGCCGAGGTGATCGCGGTGGCGGTCGACGTCGGCCAGGGCGGCGAGGACCTCAACGTGATCCGCCAGCGCGCCCTCGACTGCGGCGCGGTGGAGGCCTACGTGGCGGACGCCCGCGACGAGTTCGCGAACGAGTACTGCATGCCGGCGCTCAAGGCGAACGCGCTCTACCTGGACCGCTACCCGCTGGTCTCGGCCCTGTCGCGCCCGGTCATCGTCAAGCACCTCGTGCGTGCCGCGCGGCAGTTCGGCGCCACCACCGTCGCCCACGGCTGCACCGGCAAGGGCAACGACCAGGTCCGCTTCGAGGTCGGCATCACGTCCCTCGCGCCCGACCTGACCTGCTTGGCGCCGGTCCGGGACCTCGCGCTGACCCGCGACAAGGCCATCGAGTTTGCCACGCGCAACGCGCTGCCGATCGAGACCACCAAGCACAACCCGTTCTCGATCGACCAGAACGTCTGGGGTCGTGCGGTCGAGACCGGCTTCCTCGAGGACATCTGGAACGGCCCCACCAAGGACGTCTACACGTACACGGACGACCCCACGTTCCCGCCGGTCGCCGACGAGGTCATCGTGACGTTCGAGGCGGGCGTCCCGGTCGCGCTCGACGGCGTGCCGGTCACGCCGCTGCAGGCGATCCAGGAGATGAACCGCCGCGCCGGCGCCCAGGGTATCGGCCGGATCGACATCGTCGAGGACCGGCTTGTGGGCATCAAGTCGCGCGAGGTCTACGAGGCGCCGGGCGCGATCGCGCTCATCGCCGCGCACCAGGAGCTCGAGAACGTCACCGTCGAGCGCGAGCAGGCCCGGTTCAAGCGCGGCGTCGAGCAGCGCTGGACCGAGCTGGTCTACGACGGCCAGTGGTTCTCGCCCCTGAAGAAGTCGCTCGACGTCTTCGTCGACGACACCCAGCGCTACGTCTCCGGCGACGTCCGGCTCGTCCTGCACGGCGGCCGCGCCACGGTCACGGGCCGCCGGTCGGACTCGAGCCTGTACGACTTCAACCTGGCGACGTACGACACGGGCGACTCGTTCGACCAGTCGGCGGCCAAGGGGTTCATCGAGATCTACGGCCTGTCCTCCAAGCTGGCCGCGGCGCGCGACGTCCGCTTCGGCAACGGTGTGGACCTGGGTTCGCAGGGCGGGATCAGTGGCTGACCAGGTGCCGGACGCACCGCTCGCCCTCTGGGGCGGCCGCTTCGCCTCCGGGCCGGCGGCGGCCCTGGCGGAGCTGTCCCGCTCGACCCAGTTCGACTGGCGCCTGGCGGACGTGGACATCTCCGGCTCCGTCGCGCACGCCCACGTCCTGCACGCCGCCGGCCTGCTGACCGACGCCGAGGTCGCCACGATGGTGGACGCCCTCGAGCGGCTGCGGGCCGACGTGGCGAGCGGGGCCTTCGGCCCGGCGCCCGACGATGAGGACGTGCACACCGCGCTCGAGCGTGGGCTGATCGAGCGTGCGGGCGCCGATGTCGGCGGCAAGCTGCGGGCGGGACGGTCGCGCAACGACCAGATCGCCACGCTCGTGCGGATGTACCTGCGTCGCGAGGCGCGCACGCTGGCCGGGCTCGTCCTCGACGTCGTCGACGCGCTCGTCGCGCAGGCGACCGCCGCCGGGGAGGCGCCGATGCCCGGGCGCACGCACCTGCAGCACGCGCAGCCGGTGCTGCTCGCGCACCACCTGCTCGCGCACGCCTGGCCGCTGCTGCGCGACGTCGAGCGCTGGATCGACTGGGACGCCCGTGCCGCGCTGTCGCCGTACGGGTCGGGGGCCCTCGCGGGCTCGTCGCTCGGCCTCGACCCGGCCGCCGTCGCCGCCGAGCTGGGCTTCTCCGGCCCGGTCGAGAACTCGATCGACGGCACCGCCTCCCGTGACGCGGTCGCCGAGTTCGCCTTCGTGGCCGCGATGCTCGCCGTGGACATCTCCCGGCTGGCCGAGGAGGTCGTCATCTGGGCGACCAAGGAGTTCGGCTTCGTCAGGCTGCACGACGCCTACTCCACGGGGTCGAGCATCATGCCGCAGAAGAAGAACCCGGACGTCGCCGAGCTCGCGCGCGGCAAGGCGGGACGCCTCATCGGCGACCTGACGGGCCTGCTGACGACGCTCAAGGGCCTCCCGCTCGCGTACAACCGCGACCTGCAGGAGGACAAGGAGCCCGTGTTCGACCAGGTCGACCAGCTCACCGTGCTCCTCCCGGCGTTCGCCGGCATGGTCGCGACGCTCGAGTTCGACACCGAGCGGCTGGCCTCGCTGGCACCGCAGGGGTTCTCCCTGGCGACGGACATCGCGGAGTGGCTCGTCCGCACCGGTGTCCCGTTCCGGGTCGCGCACGAGGTGGCAGGCGCCTGCGTCCGCGCGTGCGAGGAGCACGAGCCTGCGATCGAGCTGTGGGACCTGACCGACGAGGAGCTCGCGGCGATCTCGCCGCACCTGACCCCCGAGGTCCGCACGGTGCTCACGGTCGAGGGGTCCTTGGCCTCGCGGTCGGCGCACGGCGGCACCGCACCGGTACGCGTCGCCGAGCAGCTGGGGCGGGCCCGCGCCCGCGCGGCGGAGCTGCGTCCCTGGACGTCGTGATCGCCGACGAGCTCGCGGAGCGGGCGCTCGCGTCGCGCCCGCGGCTCGGTCGCGTGCGGCTCGTCGCGATCGACGGACCGGCGGGCTCAGGGAAGACCACCGTGGCGACCGCGCTGGCCGGTCGCGGTGCGACGGTGCTGCACCTCGACGACCTGTACGAAGGATGGACGGGCCTCGAGGGCTCGCTCTGGCCACGCCTGTCCGCACAGGTGCTGGAGCCGCTGCGCCGGGGTGTGCCGGGCCGCTACCAGCGGTTCGACTGGCCGACCGGGGCGTTCGCCGACTGGGTGGACGTACCCGTGCCCGACCTGCTGGTCCTCGAGGGCTGCGGCTCGGCCCGGCGCGCCGTCGACCCGCTCGCGGTGCTCCGGATCTGGGTCGAGGCGCCGGCGGACCTGCGCCTCGAGCGGGGTCTGGCGCGCGACGGCACCGACGCGCGGGAGCACTGGGTGGCATGGATGGCCGACGAGGCCGCGCACTTCGCCCGCGAACGCACGCGCGAGCGCGCGGACGTCCGGCTCGACGCGTTCGGTGCGCGCGTCCCCTGAGCGGCCTGGACCACGCCGCGGAACACCGGCGACGTGCGGCAAGATGGGCCGCGTGAGCCCGTCGGAACCGCTGGAGACACCGGACGCCGCTGACCCGCGCGCGCTCGTGGCCGTCCCGGCGCGCGTCTGGTTCAGCCGTGAGGTGCACGCCGTGGCGCGCGATCTCCTGGGTTCCTACCTCACCTCGCGCTCACCCGACGGTGACGTCACGCTCCGGATCACCGAGGTCGAGGCCTACGGCGGTGCCGACGACCCGGGTTCCCACGCGTTCCGCGGCAGGACCTCCCGCAACGCGGTGATGTTCGCCGAGCCGGGCCGGTTGTACGTCTACCGGCACCTCGGGCTGCACCACTGCCTCAACATCGTCGCGGAGCCCACCGGCCGGCCGGCCGCCGTGCTGCTGCGCGCCGGCGAGATCGTCGAGGGCACCGACCTGGCGTGGCGGCGGCGCGAGTCCGTCGGCGTCGTCGACTCGGAGCGTCAGCTGGCGCGCGGCCCCGCCCGACTGGCCGTCGCGCTCGGCCTCGACCTGCGTGCCAACGGCGCGGACGTGACGGAGGCGGGCGGCGACGTCGTGCTGCACCGCCACCAGGTCGTGGTCCAGCCGACGCACAAGTCCGGTCCCCGGGTCGGTGTCTCCGGGTCGGGCGGCGAGGGCTCGAGGTTCCCGTGGCGCTACTGGCTCACCGACGAGCGCACGGTCTCCGCGTATCGCCCGGCGTATCGCGCGCCGGCGTCGGTAGACGTCCCGTGAGGGATGACGACGCCGGCTGGACTCCCGCCCCCGACCTCTGCCTGTACCGGCCTCGACCGGACATCCACCTGGAGACCTTGTGAACCACATCCTCGACGAGCTCGAGTGGCGCGGGCTGATCGCTCAGACCACCGACCTCGACGCCCTCCGCGACGCGCTGTCCGCCGGGCCCGTCTCGCTCTACTGCGGGTTCGACCCCACGGCGCCCAGCCTGCACATCGGCAACCTCGTGCAGATCCTCACGGTCCGCCGGCTGCAGGACGCGGGCCACCTCCCGTTCGGCCTGGTCGGCGGAGCCACCGGCCTGATCGGCGACCCGAAGATGGCGGGGGAGCGCACCCTCAACGACCGGGACGTCGTCTCCGGCTGGGTGGAGCGCATCCGCAAGCAGATCGAGCCCCTGCTCCGCTTCGACGGACCGAACGCGGCCACCATGGTGAACAACCTGGACTGGACCGCGCCCCTGTCGGCCATCGACTTCCTGCGCGACATCGGCAAGCACTACCGCCTCGGCACCATGCTGGCCAAGGACACGGTGGCGCGACGCCTGAACAGCGACGCCGGGATCAGCTTCACCGAGTTCAGCTACCAGATCCTGCAGGGGATGGACTACCTCGAGCTGCACCGCCTGCACGGGATCACGCTGCAGACCGGTGGCAGCGACCAATGGGGCAACCTGCTGTCGGGCGTCGAGCTGATCCGCAAGGCCGAGGGCGTCGCCGTGCACGCGCTCACCACACCGCTGATCACCAAGGCGGACGGCACCAAGTTCGGCAAGACCGAGTCCGGCACGGTCTGGCTCGACCCGGAGCTGACCACCCCGTACGCGTTCTTCCAGTTCTGGCTCAACACCGACGACGCCGACGTGGTGCGCTACCTCAAGGTGTTCAGCTTCCGGTCCCGCGCCGAGATCGAGGAGCTCGAGGAGGCGGTCGCGCAGCGGCCGGCGGCGCGCGAGGCGCAGCGCGCTCTGGCGTACGAGGTGACCGCGCTCGTGCACGGGACGTCGGCGGCCGACCAGGTGGTCGCCGCGAGCCAGGCACTGTTCGGGCGGGGGTCGCTCGGTGACCTCGACGCCTCGACGCTGGCCGCCGCGGTTGCCGAGCTCCCGTCCGCACGCGGTGCGGCGGGCGACTCCATCGCGGACCTGCTCGCGGCGACCGGCGTCGTCGCCAGCAAGGGAGCAGCCCGGCGCGCGATCGCCGAGGGTGGAGCGTCGGTGAACAACGCCCGGGTCTCCTCCGAGGACGCCGTCCTCACCGCGGACGACCTCCTGCACGGGCGCTGGGCGGTGCTCCGCCGGGGGAAGCGGACCTTGGCGGTCGTCGACGCCGACGCCTGACCCTCTGACGAGCCCCCGGTTTCGGGGGCTCGTCAGGGCTCTGACCTGGACTTACGCACCGTCAGCCGACCCTGGTGACCGGGGTCACCGCAGCGGGATTGGACACCCGCCGCAACACGCGCGTAATGTTCTCGATGTCGCCCGAGAGGGAGGAACGGACACCGCGGATCGAACCACGGTGGCTGGTCCCTAGGGTGGCCACCCCCGCTCGTGTTGACAGGCGCTTCGTGCGCCCTGACACCGGACGGGGACGGGCTCCAGGCCCGCAGATGCTGCCGGAAACGGTGGCGGGAAGCGGTCTGAAAGCCAGGTAGGATTCAGAACGACAAAGCCTCTCGGATGAGATCGAAAGATCTCGAGGAGATGCGCGTCTGTTCCTTGAGAACTCAACAGTGTGCCAAATAGTCGATGCCATATGGCTCGCTATCGGAGGATGTTCTGTCCCGTTCGGGGTGGGGTGTTCGAGGGTGGTGGGTCTTGGTTGAGATAGGTGCCGTTTCTCCACCTCCGTGGGGTGCGGTGCCAAAATTCAGCCGAATCTGAACGGTCCTTATCGGGACCATTTCGTGTGTCGGTTGCTTCACTGCTTCGGTGGTGGGGTGCCATGTAGACATTTACGGAGAGTTTGATTCTGGCTCAGGACGAACGCTGGCGGCGTGCTTAACACATGCAAGTCGAACGGTGATGGCCAGCTTGCTGGTCTGATCAGTGGCGAACGGGTGAGTAACACGTGAGCAACCTACCCCAGACTCTGGAATAACCATGGGAAA
>NZ_JBFUBX010000012.1:0-48975 GCF_056405535.1 Cellulomonas sp. P1_G12_2
GAGCTGGCCCGCGCGGCGGCGGCGCGCCGGGCCTGGTCGAGCGCGCGCGGCGCGCTCAGGGTGTGCCGGGGGACGTCCCGCACGGGGCCGGTCTCGGCGTGCAGGCGGACCGAGCGCGGACCCACCTCGACCCGCGAGCGGCACCATGCCGGCACCGCGGCCGCCGAGCCCGCGACGACGAGCAGGCGTTGCGACGGCGGCGCGGACGCCCGCCACCGGGCGATCTCGGCGGGGTCGACCGGGTCGTCCGCGACCACGAGGGCATCGTCCGACCCCCGCGGAAGAGGCGCGTCGGGTGCCGTCACCCAGGCGCACCAGCTCCACGCCTCGGCGTGCCGGGTGCGCACCGCGAGCGTCCCGCAGAGGTGTGTACCGAGGGTCCCCAGCACCGCGGCGCGTGCCGCGGGCAGGGCGAGCTCCCGCGGGCCCACGATCGCCAGCGAGCCTCCGGCGTCCCAGGGCTGGTCGAGGGTGGCCGGCTCGGCAGGGGCGGCGCACGCGCTCGCCGTCGCGGCCACGAGCGCAGCGGGGTCCTGCACGGAGCGGTCGTCGGCCGCCCGGTGCCGGGTGCGCCACCGCGCGGCGGCCGCGCCGGCGAGGACGACGAGCGGGACGGTCAGACCCACGAGGGCCAGCAGCGGCTGGCGCAGCGCCGCCGCGAGGGCCACGGAGCCGACCAGCGGGGTGAGCCAGGTGGCCGGGCGAGCGGCCGGTGCCGGATCGACCACGGCGACCTCCGGCGCGGTGCCGGGCGCCTCGCGCAGGACGAGCGTGGTGCTGCCGAGCCGACGCGGGCGCCCGGGGTGCCATCGGCTCCAGCGACCCAGGCGACCGGTCCGCGTCTGCACCCGCCCTCGCCGGGACCGGACCTGCACGACGGGGAGTGTCGCGTCGTGCACGGCCAAGGCGGAGCCCGCCGGCCCGACGGTCACGGTTGCGTCCGTCGGAACCGCGACGAGGCCTCCGCTGTCAGGCCCGGCGACGACCGCGACGTGCCACGCCGACGCCACGGAGAGGGCGACCGACGGGCGCGGCCCCGGCTCCGTGCGCAGCACGCACCCGTCCAGGAACGGAGGCTGCCCGACCGTGTGGTGCTCGTCGAGCACCGCGTCGCCGACGGCGGGGCGCACTCCGGCGCTGGTCCATCCCGCGTAGCCGCTCACCCGGGCCAGGGCGGGTCGAAGCACGGACAGGGCGGTGCCGGCGTCCGCCTCGACGTCGGTGGCGTGGAGCCCGGGACCGCGGGCCGGGTCGGGGTGGAGCAGGGTGAACCGCACGCGACGACCCTGCCGCGCAGCCGGTCCGCACGGACGGGGTCGTGCCCGCGTGCGGGAGCGAGCGCACCGCCCACAGGCCCACCGGTCGTCTCGGTGGGCCTGCGGGCGAGCGGCTCAGTCGACCGCGAGGGCCGCAACGGGTGAGGTCCGGGCGGCGGACCGTCCCGGCAGCACCGAGGCGACCAGTCCCGCACCGATGGCCACGGCCAGCAGGAGCGCGAGGTGGGGCCACGGGATCACCAGGACCACGTCCCCGACCTCGCCGAACACGACGACCGCACCGGCCCAGCCGTACAGCAGCCCGAGCCCGGCACCGATCACCGCGCCGACGCCGGCGATGAGCATCCCCTCGACCGCGAGCATCCAGCGCAGCTGGCGTCGGGACAGCCCGATCGCCCGCAGGGTCGCCGACTCGCGGCGCCGCTCCAGGACCGAGAGCGACAGGGTGTTCGCGACGCCGATGAGGGCGATCACGACGGCCACGCCCAGCAGCCCGACCACGATCGCGAGGAGCGAGTCGATGACCGCCTCGTCGCCCGCGCGCTGGGCGCCGGCGCTGCTGACCTCCGCGGGGGTGTCGGGCAGCGCCGACCGGACGTCCTGGAGCACGAGCGCCGCGTCGGCGTCGGGGTCGAGCGCCACCCAGAGCATCGACACGGGTGCGCTGGGCGCCAGCGCCTCGAGGGTGGCCGGCGTGACGAGCCCGTAGATCCCGCCGAGGTCGGTCGCCACCAGCTCGAGCGGGACCTGTGCACCACCGGGTGCGGGTTCGGAGGTGTCCCACGGGGTCGCGTAGGCGGACACCGGAACGGTCGCATCCGTGGCCTGCTCGGCGTACTGCTTGGGCAGGAGAAGCGTGCCGTCGGCCAGGCCGTCCGCGGTGCGCGGATCGCGCAGGACGTCCGTGGCGGCGCCCGCGGCGGGCGCGACGACCGTGATCCACGTGTCCTCCGCCAGCATCACCGGTGCGGCACGCATCTCGAGCACCGTGTCCACCCCGCCGACTCCGGACACGGCGTCGGTGACGTCGGCGGGCAGGGCCGCGTCAGCACCCAGCACCGACGCGTCGACCGTCAGGTCCACGGGGAAGTGCTCGTCCAGCTCCTGGGCAAGCGACACCCGGGCGCTCGCGGCACCCGTGCTCATCATCGCGACGAGGGTGACGCCGATGAGCAGGGCTGTGCTCGTCGCAGCGGTCCGGCGCGGGTTGCGGACCGTGTTCGCCGCGGCGAGGCGGGCGCTGGTCCCGGTGCGGGCCAGCAGTCGCCCGGCGAGCGAGACGACCTTCGGGACCCAGAACACCGCACCGAGCAGGAGGCCGACGAAGGAGAGCGCGCCGGCGAGCACGCCGACGCCCAGCAGCAGCGTGGGGTCCGCGCCGCCCGCGGTGGCCAGCCCGGTCGTGAGCAGCAGGACTCCGACGCCGCCCACCATGAGCAGGAGCGACGCGGCGAGCCGGACGCGACCGGCACGGGCGCCGACGGCAGGGGCGTCCGCCGGACGCAGTGCCGCGATCGGGGAGACCCTCGTCGCCTCCCGTGCCGGGACCAGCGACGCGAGCACGGTGACGAGCGTGCCCACGAGCAGGGGCACCAGCACCACGGGCAGCGTGATCTCGATGGTGCTGGGCAGGGGGACGCCGAGGTCCAGCCGACCCAGCACGATCAGCGCCGTCTGGCCGAGCACCAGCCCGAAGACGAGGCCGACCACGGACGCGGTGGACCCGAGGATCGCCGCCTCCGTCAGCACGGAGCGGCGCAGCTGCCCCTTGCCGGCACCGACGCAGCGCAGGAGCGCCAGCGTGCGGGTGCGCTGCGCGACGAGCACCTGGAAGGTGTTGGCGATGACGAGCGCGGCGACGAGCAGCGCGACGGACGCGAAGCCCAGGACGATGGTGACCAGCACGTTCCCACCGTCGGAGAACTGCGAGACCGCCTCGGCGGCCGCCTGGTCCTTGGTGAGCACCGAGGCCCCCGGGACGACGGGTGCGAGCTCGTCGCGGAGCGCCTCAGGGTTCACTCCCGGGCTCGCGACCACCAGGATGTCCGAGCCGAGCTCGGTGACGGAGTCGGTCCCGGTCCAGCGCAGCAGGTCCGCGGTGGTGACCAGACCGGCCCCACCCGCCTGCGACCAGGCGTTCGACCGGTCCGACGCGATGCCGGTCACCAGCACGTCGTCGTCGACGGTCTCCCAGGTCTCCTCGGTCAGGGTGGGCGCGTCGGCGCCCGCCTCCGCGGTGGACTCGTCGCTGGGCACGGGCGTGGTCCACCGGACCTGCACCGTGTCCCCCACGCCGACGCCGAGCGCCTTCGCCGCCGCGGCGGGCAGGGCGACCTCGCCCGTGGCGGACGGCAGGTCACCGTCCTCGACCGCGAGCGAGCTCAGACGGGGATCGTCCGTGGTGGGCAGCACGAGCTCCCAGCGGCTCGTGCCCCCCTTGCGGAACTCGATGCCGGTCGGGGCGAGCACCTCGGCGGACTGCACGTCCGCCAGGGCGCGCACGTCGTCCAGCTGGGCAGGGGTGAGCTCGCCGTTCACCACGATGTCGGCGTCGGCGTAGGTCGCCGTCACCGCGTCGTACCCGGTGCGGGTCATGACGTTGCCGGCGAGCAGGGTGGTGGCCAGGAACGCCGTGCCGATCGCGATCGCGACGGCGGCGGCGGTCAGTCGACCGAGGCTGCGGCGCATCTGCGCCAGGGTGAGTCGCAGCATCAGAGGGCCACCTGGTCGAGCGTGCGGAGGGCCTCGAGGCCCATGAGCACCGACTCCGGCGTCGGGTCGGCGATGTCGCCCGCGATCCGGCCGTCGGCGAGCAGGACCACCCGGTCCGCGTACGCGGCGGCCGTCGGGTCGTGCGTGACCATGATGATCGTGCGTCCCAGCTCGCGCACCGAGCGGCGCAGGAAGCTGAGCACCTCCGCGCCCGAGCGCGAGTCGAGGTTGCCCGTCGGCTCGTCGGCGAAGACGACCTCCGGCTTGGCGATGAGCGCCCGGGCGATGGCCACCCGCTGCTGCTGCCCACCGGACAGCTCGGCGGGCCGGTGCGTCAGGCGCTGACCCAGCCCGAGCGTGGACACGAGGGTGTCGAACCACTCCCGGTCGACCGCCGACCCCGCCAGCTCGAGCGGCAGCAGGATGTTCTGCTCGGCAGTGAACATCGGCAGCAGGTTGAAGCTCTGGAAGACGAACCCGACGCGGTCCCGGCGCAGGCGCGTCAGCGCGGTGTCGTCGAGAGACGTGATCTCCGTGGCGCCGAGCCGGGCGGTGCCCGCGGTGGCTCCGTCGAGCCCCGCCAGGACGTGCATGAGCGTCGACTTGCCGGACCCCGACGGGCCCATGATCGCGGTGAACGCGCCGGCCGCGAAGTCGACGTCGACGCCGTCGAGCGCCCGGACCTCGGCGGCGCCCTTCCCGTAGACCTTGGTCAGCGACCGCGCGCTCACCGCCACCGTGGCGGGGGTGTGCGGGGTGTCCAGCGGGCGGAAGACGGTGGTGTCCACGAGAGCTCCTTCGAGGCGGTGATGACGCGTCCGACGCTACGGACGCCGCCGCACCGCGCACATCAGGCCGTGGTGGGGTCGTCCGTCATCCCGTGGGCCCATCAGGAGCCGGGCCGCACCAGACCGGTCTCGTACGCGACCACGACGGCCTGCACCCGGTCGCGGGCGTGCAGCTTGGCCAGGATGCGGCCGACGTGCGTCTTGACGGTGGCCTCGGCGACGAACAGGTCGGACCCGATCTCCGTGTTGGAGCGGCCGCGCGCCATGAGGACGAGGACCTCGCGCTCGCGGTCGGTGAGGTCCGCCACGGCGAGACGTGCCGGGTCGGTCGGGGCGCCGGGCTCGTCCGGCGGCAGGGCGGTGACCAGGTGCTCGAGCAGGCGCTTGGTGCTGGACGGGGCGATCACGGCGTCCCCGCGGTGGACCGTGCGGATGGCGCCGAGCATCTCCTCGGGCGGCGCGTCCTTGAGCAGGAACCCGCTGGCGCCGGCGCGGATGGCCGACAGGACGTACTCGTCGAGGTCGAACGTGGTCAGGACGATCACGCGGGGGGCCGGGAGGTCGTCGGTGGCCCGTGCGGTGATCTGCGCCGTCGCGGTGAGGCCGTCCATGGTGGGCATGCGGACGTCCATGAGCACGACGTCGACCGGCCCGGTCGCGGTGCGCGCGGCGGGGTCGAGCGCACGGACCGCCTGCGCCCCGTCGCCGGCCTCGAGCACGACCTCGAGGTCGGCCTGCGAGTCGATGACCATCCGGAACCCGGCGCGGACCAGCTGCTGGTCGTCCACGAGCGCGACGCGGATCGGGCGCTCGCTCATCGGGTGGCCTCGTCCTGGCTGTGCGACACGGGGGTCCTCTCGTCGGTGGGGGTGCGACTGCTCGCTGCGTCCCCGGGGGTGGGTAGCTGGGCGCGGACCCGGAAGCCGCCGCCCGGTCGGGGGCCGGCGGTGACCGTCCCGCCGAACATCGTGGTGCGTTCGCGCATCCCGAGCAGACCCTGCCCGAGCCCGTCGGAGTCGGCGGAGGCGCCCCGGCCGTCGTCGGTCACCTCGAGCACGATCCCGTCCGGGAGCCACTGGACGAGCACCGTGACCAACGGGTCGGGACCCGCGTGCTTGAGGACGTTGGTCAGCGCCTCCTGAGCGATCCGGAACACGGTCAGACCGGCGCCTGGCGGGAGGTTGCGGGGCTCGCCCATGCGCACGAGCGACGCGCGCAGGCCGCTGGCGCGGAGCTGGTCGACGAGGGTGCCGATGTCGGACTCCGCCGGCTGCGGGGCGAACCCCGGGGAGGCGCCGTGGCCCAGCCCGCCGGGACCGGGCAGCTCCGTCGACTGCTCGCGCTCGTCGCTGCCGCGCAGGACGCCGAGCAGGCGACGCATGTCGGTGAGCGCCGCGCGGCCCGTCTCGGCGATCGTGCCCAGCGCGCGGATGGCGGCGCCGGGGTCGGCGTCGGCGGCGTACCTGCCCCCGTCGGCCTGCGCGATCATCACGGTCAAGGAGTGCGCGACGATGTCGTGCATCTCGCGGGCGATGCGGGCGCGCTCCGCCGCCGTCGCGATCTGCGACTGCTGGTCACGCTCGACCTCGAGCTGCCGCGCGCGGTCGACGAGCGCCTCGATGGTCTCCCTGCGCGACCGCCGGACCAGGCCGAACGCCCACACGGACAGGGAGACGACGCCGGCGAACACAGCCGTCGAGACGGTGCCGGGGACGTCGAACCAGCCGTACATCGACAGGCCCAGCAGCACCGAGCCGACGAGTGCTCCCACGATCGCCACCCGGTGCGCCCACCGTGGGCCGTGCACCGTGACGGAGTACAGGGCCACCAGCACGGCGAGGTCCGCGGGCACGACGAGGGGGGTCCAGAACGCGAGCTGCAGCAGCGCCGCCGTGTACACCGCCGCGGCGGACGCGGCCGGGCGCACGCGTCGCCAGGCCAGCGGGGCGACAACCGCGATGGAGATCAGCGGCGACGCGTACGACCGCATCGCGTTGCTGGCACCGTCGACGATGTCCGTTGCCGTGACGACCATGAGGACGAGCAGGAAGCCGGTGCCGGTGGCGTCGATGGCGAACCGGTGGGACTCCTCCCAGCGCAGCAGGCGCTCCCATCTCGTCACCCCACGAGGGTAGGCGTGGCGACGCCCGGGGGAGTGCTCCCGCAGGACGACCCGAACGCCTCGGCCGTCCGCCCGTGGGGGCACCTGGTTCACGTGGACATCTGGGCGTGCCCGTGTGGCGGTCAAGACCGTCCCATGACCTAGCATGGGCGAATGACCCAGGTGCTGCTGGCCGAGGACGATCCCGCGATTGCCGAGCCTTTGGCCCGCGCCCTCGGGCGTGAAGGTTACGACGTGCGCGTGCAAGGCACGGGTCAAGGTGCGATCGACGGCGCCGCGGCAGCTGACCTGGTGGTCCTCGACCTCGGCCTGCCGGACATGGACGGCCTCGACGTCGCCCGCGCCATCCGCAACCTCGGCCTGACCACGCCGCTGCTCGTGCTCACCGCGCGCGCCGACGAGGTGGACCTCGTGGTCGGCCTGGACGCGGGCGCCGACGACTACGTCACCAAGCCGTTCCGGCTCGCCGAGCTGCTGGCGCGGGTGCGGGCGCTGCTGCGACGCAGCGTCGGCGACCCGGCGGACGAGGACGAGCTGCACGCGCAGAACGTGCGAGTCGACGTGGCCGCCCACCGCGCGTTCCAGGGGGAGCGGGAGCTGCACCTGACCGCCAAGGAGTTCGACCTGCTGCGTGTGCTCGTCGGCGCGGCGGGCACCGTCGTGGCGCGCGAGACTCTCATGCGCGAGGTCTGGGGCTCGGACCCGACGGGCTCCACCAAGACGCTCGACATGCACGTGTCCTGGCTGCGCCGCAAGCTTGGCGACGACGCCAACGCACCCCGCTACGTCACCACGGTGCGCGGCATGGGCTTCCGGTTCGAGACCGGCGGCGCGGGCGCGTCCGAGCGGGCCTGAGCTTTGCGTCGTCGCGTCCTGCAGGCGACGATCGCGGCGGTCACCGTCGCGGTGGTCCTGCTCGGCTTCCCCCTGGCCTTCCTCGGTGCCCAGCTGGTCCGCGAGAACGAGATGCAGGCGCTGCAGTCGCGTGCCGCGGACGCCGCCCGCGCGGTGGACTTCCGCCTGGAGCAGGACATCACTCTGACCGACCGCATGTTCGAGAACTACGCGGGTGGTCCCGGGGACATCCCCGCCTCCGTCGTCGTGCAGTCGCCGGACGGTGGGGTGTACCGGGCGGGCGACCGCATCAGCGGCCGCGCACTGTCCGTGGAGGTCGACTCCGACACCGGCGCGACGGTCACGCTCTACGTGTCGTGGTGGGACGTCTTCTGGGTCAGTGCCCGGGTGATCGCGCTGGTCGTCGTGGCGGCCGTCGTCGCCTTCGCGGCGGGCATCGCCATGGCGATCTGGCAGGCCAACCGACTGACGGCCCCGCTCGTCTACCTGGCCGCCTCGGCCGAGCAGCTGGGTGCGGGGCAGGTGCGACCGCGCCTGGAGCCGTCGGGGGTCGAGGAGATCGACCTGGTCGCCGCCGAGCTCGCACGCAGCGCCGACCGGATGGCCGGCCGCCTTGCCGCCGAGCGACAGTTCGCCTCCGACGCCTCCCACCAGCTCCGGACGCCCCTGACCGCGCTCTCGATGCGGCTCGAGGAGATCATGCTCGCCACCGACGACCCGACCGTGGGGGAGGAGGCGCGCATCTCGCTCGAGCAGGTCGAGCGCCTCGTCCGCGTGGTCGACGACCTGCTGGCGAGCTCGCGCCGCGTCGCGGGCGGCACCACGGAGGCGGTCCGGCTGTTCGAGGTGGTGCACCAGCAGGAGGAGGAGTGGCAGCCGACGTTCCAGGCGAACGGCCGCCGCCTCGTCGTCGACGTGGACCGCGCGACGCAGGTGCTCGCGACGCCCGGCGCGCTGGCGCAGGTGATCGCCACGCTCGTCGAGAACTCCCTGAAGCACGGTGCCGGGACGACGACCGTCCGGTCCCGTCCGGGAGGTCCCTCGGGTGCGGTCGTCATCGAGGTGGCGGACGAGGGAGCCGGCGTCCCCGACGACCTCGCCCCCCGGATCTTCGAGCGTTCCGTCACCTCGGGGAAGGGCACCGGCCTCGGTCTGGCGCTCGCTCGCGACCTCGCCTCCGCCGACGGGGGCCGGCTCGAGCTCGCGCAGCGCCGCCCCGCGGTGTTCGCGCTGTTCCTGTCCGGCGTCCCGGCGTCCCTGCGCCCCGACGTCGTGCTGCCGCTCGGAGCGGTCGTCTCCGCGCGCCCGGACCGGCGCCGCCGCTGATCCGCCTGTCCCGCTCGTCCCGCATCGCCTGGACTGTCGGTCCTCGGCGAGGACCGTGCGAGATACCGTGATGCCACGCCTGGCCCACGAAGCCGACGAAGCACTGACCAGCAGGAGACGCCTACCGTGTACCGGATCACGCCCGCCACCCAGAGCTACTCCTGGGGTTCGACGACGGCGATCCCGGACGTGCTCGCCGCCGTGCCGGACGGGCGCCCGGTGGCCGAGGCGTGGTTCGGCGCCCACGTGAGCGCCCCGGCGATCGCGCAGACCGCCGACGGCCCGCGACGCCTGGACGAGGTCATCGAGGAGGACCCCGACCGCCACCTGGGGCCGGACGTCACCTCACGGTTCGGTGTGCACCTGCCGTACCTGCTCAAGATCATCGCGGCGGACGCGCCCCTGTCGCTCCAGGTGCACCCCACCCTCGCTCGCGCGCGCGCCGGCTTCGCGGCCGAGGACGCGGCGGGCATCCCGCTCTCGGCGCCGGAGCGCAGCTACCGGGACCGCAACCACAAGCCGGAGATGGTCTACGCGCTCAGCCGGCTGGACGCCATGGTCGGCTTCCGCGCCCCCCGGCGGGCCGCCGAGCTCCTGGCCGGCCTCGACACGCCGCTCGCGGCGGACCTCCACGCGATCCTCGTCGCGGACCCGACCTCCGAGGGCGTCCGCGCCGCGTTCGAGTGGCTGCTGCGGCCGGACACTCGTCCCGGGGAGGCCGACGTGGCCAAGTTCGCGGAGGCGTGCGCGCGCCGGCTGGCCGACGGCTCACCGTCGCCGCGGACCGACCGGACGGTCAAGCGACTGGTCGCCGCCTTCCCGGGTGACCCCGGCGCGGTCACCTCGGTCCTGCTCAACCCGGTGACCCTGCGCCCCGGGGAGGCGCTGTTCGTGCCTGCCGGCACGGTCCACGCCTACCTGCACGGGGTGGGCGTCGAGATCATGGCGAACTCGGACAACGTGCTGCGCGCGGGCCTGACCAGCAAGCACGTCGACGTCGACGAGCTGCTCCGCAACGTCGACTGCGTGGCGGCGCCGCCCATCCGGATCGCCCCGGAGAAGGTGTTCACGTCGACCCGCATCTTCTACGCGCCGGTGGACGACTTCGAGCTCTCGGTCACCCGGCTCACCGACGACGGTCCTGCCCGGCTGCCCGGCCGCGGCCCGAGGATCCTGCTCTGCCTCGAGGGTGAGGTGGAGATCGATGCCGCGGACGGCCGGCGGACGCTGCTCACGCGGGGCCAGGCCGCCTTCGCCCCCGCGTCCGACGGCGTGCTGACCGCGTCCGGAGACGCCGTCATCGTGCAGGCCGACGTCCCCTGACCGGATCCGTCAGGGCGCGACGGGCACCGGCGCGCCGGTGAAGACCCAGCGCTTGTAGCCGAGGTACCGCAGGGCGGTGCCGATGCCGATGCCGAGCACCGTGGCGACGTTGTCCGCCAGGGCGGAGGTCTGCCCGAGCGCGTAGTGCGAGAACGCGAGCGTCAGCACCGGGACGACCGCGCACACGAGGTTGATGACGGCGAACACGACGAGCTCGCGCGTCGGGCGGCTCGTGCGCTGGTGCGAGAACGTCCAGTGCCGGTTGCCGAGCCAGGAGACGAGGGTCGCCGCGACGACGGAGATGACCTTCGCGGTGAGGGGCTTGTGCTCGAGCAGCTGCCCCGGTCCGAAGCGCAGCAGGTTGAACAGGCCGAGGTCGACGACGAACGCGACGCCACCGACGGACAGGAAGCGGGCCAGCTCGTACGCCCGCGCCCGCAGGTCGGAGCCCCGGACTGCGGGGACGACGGGGACGACGACGGCCACGGGGGCGGTCAGCTCGTCGCTCGCGCTCACGGAGCTCCTCGGGGCGTGGGTCGGCCGGTACGGTCCGCCGAGGATATCCCTCGATCCTGGGTGATACCTGTCCGGGACGGCGGCGAAGCGTTTCGGCGCCCTCCGGACCCTCGGCTAGTGTCGTCGCCCGTGACAGCACCCGTGGTGGCCGTGGTCGGAGGTGGCCAGCTGGCCCGCATGATGGCGCCGGCGGCGACCGCTCTCGGGCTCCACCTGCGGGTCCTCGTCGAGAGCCCGACGTCGTCGGCGGCCCAGGTGGTCGTCGACGCCCCGGTCGGCGCCGCGTCCGACGAGGCCGCCATCGTCCGCCTCGTCGACGGTGCCGACGCCCTGACGTTCGAGCACGAGCACGTCCCGAACGCGCTGCTCGACCGCCTGGAGGCGTCCGGCGTCGCGGTCCGACCCGACGCCGCCGCCCTGGTGCACGCCCAGGACAAGATCGTCATGCGCACCCGCCTGGCGGAGCTCGGCGTCCCGGTGCCGGACTGGGCGAGCCTGCCGTCCGGCGCCCACCTCGAGACCTTCCTCGCGGACCATGACGGGGTGGCCGTGGTGAAGACGGCCCGCGGGGGGTACGACGGGAAGGGCGTCCGCGTCGTGCGCACCGCCGCCGACGTCGCAGACTGGTTCGCGGCCGTCGCCGACGGCACCGGGGTGCCGCTGCTCGCGGAGGCGAAGGTCCCGTTCACCCGCGAGCTGGCGGTCCTGGTGGCGCGTCGGCCGAGCGGGGAGATGCGCACGTGGCCGGTCGTCGAGTCGGTGCAGCGCGACGGCGTGTGCTCCGAGGTCGTCGCGCCGGCGCCGCACCTGGACCCGGCGACGCAGTCCGAGGCGGTCGACGTGGCCCTGCGCATCGCCGACGGGCTCGGCGTCGTCGGGGTGCTCGCCGTGGAGCTCTTCGAGGTCGCGGACGCCGCCGGCGGACCACCGCGGGTGCTGGTCAACGAGCTGGCGATGCGGCCGCACAACTCCGGCCACTGGACCATCGACGGCGCCGTTACCAGCCAGTTCGAGCAGCACCTGCGCGCCGTGCTGGACCTGCCGCTCGGTGACACGTCCGCACGCTCGCCGTGGACCGTGATGGCCAACGTGCTGGGCAGCACCTTGGCGGACCCCACGGAGGCGCTGGCCGACGTCGCCCTGCTCGACCCGGGCGCCAAGGTGCACCTGTACGGCAAGGAGGTGCGCGCCGGCCGCAAGCTCGGGCACGTGAACGTCAGCGGCGAGGACCTCGCCGACGTCCGGCGGCGGGCGATCGCCGCAGCGGCGGTGCTGCGGGGAGACGCGTCCGCCTGACGCGAACAGGGGACCGCACGGCCCGGAGGCTGGGACATGATGGGCGCGCGGCGTCGCCGTGGCTCATGAGGTGCACGGACGGAGACGGTGATGGCAGCGCAGGCCCTGGTGGGGATCGTCATGGGGTCGGACTCGGACTGGCCCGTCATGAAGGCCGCCGCGGAGGTGCTCGCGGAGTTCGACGTCCCGGTCGAGGTCGACGTGGTGTCCGCCCACCGGCAGCCGGAGAAGATGATCGCGTACGGCCGCACCGCCGCGGACCGCGGTCTGCGCGTGGTGATCGCCGGCGCGGGCGGGGCCGCGCACCTGCCCGGCATGCTCGCCGCGGTCACCACCCTGCCCGTCGTGGGGGTGCCCGTGCCGCTCGCCTACCTCGACGGCATGGACTCGCTGCTCTCGATCGTGCAGATGCCGGCTGGCGTCCCCGTGGCCACCGTCTCCATCGGAGGGGCGCGCAACGCCGGCCTGCTGGCGGTCCGCATCCTCGCCTCGGGCGAGGGCGAGCAGGCCGCCCGGCTGCGCGCGGCGATGGCCGCGTTCCAGGACGACCTCCAGGGCCAGGCCGACGGCAAGGGGGAGCGGCTGCGGGCGCAGACGAGCGCGCGGCCGAGCGTGGGGTTCAGCGTCTGACCGTGTGAAGGCTCGGTGAGCGCGCTCGTCTCGGCGTGCGAGCCGCACCGGGTCTGCTTAGCGTCGAGGGGATGACGTCCTCCCGCCCGCGCCTCGCGGCCCTCGACGGGCTCCGCTTCCTCGCCGCCGCCGCCGTGGTGCTCTACCACTTCACCGGCCGGACGAGCACAGCGTGGGGCGAGGGGCAGGCGGACCGTCTCGGCGGGATGGGCCGGTGGACCGGCTACGGGTCGCTCGGCCCGGAGCTGTTCTTCGTCATCAGCGGGTTCGTCATCCTCATGACGGCCTGGGGCCGGCCGACCGCCCACGTCGTGGCGTCCCGCATCGCCCGCCTCTACCCGGCGTACTGGGTCGCGGTGCTGGCCACCGGGGCGCTCCTGCTGGTCGTGTGGCCGGAGGGCAAGGCCATCACGCCCCAGCAGGTGCTGGTCAACCTCACGATGTTCCAGTCGGCGGTCGGGGTCGACCACGTCGACGGGGTCTACTGGACCCTCTGGACGGAGCTGCGCTTCTACCTCCTGCTGGGCGTGCTCTCGCTGGTCGGGATCACACGCGCACGTGTCGTCGGCGTCGCGCTCGCCTGGCCCTGGGTCGCGCTGCTCGCCGAGCAGGCCGGGGCCACCGGCCTCGCGTCGCTCCTGATCGCCGACTACGCCCCGCTGTTCGCGGCAGGGATGGCGCTGTTCGTGCTGGTCGAGGACCGCAGGGCGGGCGGTCGCCGGCTGCTGCCGTGGCTCGCGGTCGGGGTGAACACCGCGCTGGCCGTCGCCCTCGTCGTCCCGGCGCGGGCGTCGGTGCTCGAGCGGACCACCGGGTACTCGCCGTCGACCGCGCTGCTCGGCGTCGCCGTGGTCGGGTGCGTCGCCGCCGTCGCGGCCGTCGTGCTGACGCGGGTGCAGCACTGGGAGCACCGGGGCCTGGTCGCCCTCGGCGCGCTCACCTACCCGCTGTACCTCGTGCACGAGTACTGGGGCCTCGCGGTGATCCGGGCGCTGGCGGACCACGTGCCGGCCGCGGCAGCCCTCGGCGCGGCGCTCGCGCTGGTGACCGGGATGGCGTGGGCGGTGCACCGGTATGTCGAGGTCCCGTGCGGTCCTGCGTTCCGGCGTGCCACGCTCGCCGCCCTGGAGCGACCCCGCGCGGCTGTGCTGGACCGCGTCATGCGCGGACCACGACTCGTGGAGGCGATGTCCTGACGCCGGCTCAGGCCCCGGGCATCCCGCCGACGGGACCGGGCGGCAGCGAGCCGTCCCTGATCGCGACCCAGAACGCGGGAGCCGTCTCGGGATCCAGGAGGACCGTGGACCCGGCGTTGCCGCCCGGTCGGTAGTCGATGCTCGCGATCGGCGGCGTGCCCGTGATGCCCTCGGCGCTGTTGGCCCTCCGGAACGCGAGGGCCAGCTTGGCCATGTCGACGATCCCGGTCTCGTCGCTCACCGTCAGCGCCCTCGTGCCCGCATCGATGAGCGAGACCTGCTGGCTCGGCCGGAACAGCAGCTGGGTCGGCTGCACCTTGCCCATCACGGCGCCGATGAGCTGACGCTGACGCTCGGCGCGGCCGACATCACCCGTGGGGTCCGCCTTGCGCATGCGGGCGAACGCGAGCGCCTGGACGCCGTCGACGTCGTGGCAGCCCGCCGTCCAGACCATGCCCGAGTCGGCGTCGTTCACGTCGACGTCGTGGCAGAGGTTCACGCCGCCGACCGCGTCGACGATCTGCTCGACGCCGGCCATGCCGATCTCGGCGTAGTGGTCGATCGTCAGGCCGGTGAGCCCCTCGACCGTCTGGACCAGGAGCGGTGCCTTGCCCCACGCGAAGGCCGCGTTGAGCTTGGCCGCGCCCTGCCCGGGGATGTCGACGTACGTGTCACGGGGGAGCGAGATCAGCGCCGTGGGGCCGCTGTCCGGGACGTGGAGCAGGAGGATCGTGTCGGTCCGGGCGCCCTCCGTGCCGTCCTGCGCGATCCCGCCGTCGGCCCGCGAGTCCGAACCCGTCAGCAGGTACGTCGTGCCGGGGGTGTTCGCCGCGCCGCTGAGGGCGGCGGTGTGCTGGACCTTGCCGTTGGCCCAGACCAGCAGGCCGATCGGCCACGCCAGGAGGGCGACGAGCACGAGCACGGCGACGGCTCCGACGAGCCGCTTGCGGCTGCGACGAGCCTCGGGCTGCGTGCCCGGTGCGTCCGGGGAGCGCGGTCCCGTCGGCGGAGCGGGTGGGCGGGCACCGGCGGGCCGGGCAGGCGGACGACCTGTCGCCGGTCGCGACGACGTCGATCGCGACGACGGCGCGGGCGCCGGCGGCGGGACCGCCGAGCCGGTCGGTCTGGTGGCACGTCCGGGGACCTCGACGGGCCCCGCGGTGCGCGTCGGCCGCGCGGACTGCGCGGCGGGAGTGATCGTGGGGGGTCGGCCCGAGGGTGCGGTCCGGTCAGGCTGGGGCGTCGCCGGGGTCGACGCCGGGGCCGGGCGACGGGCGTCGGGACGCGGCGTGCGCGGGGGCGTGCGTGCGGGCGTGCTCGGTCGCGACGGCCGGCCGACGACGATCGGCTCGGCGTCGGTCGGGCGGACCGGACGCGCAGACGATCCGGGGGCGAAGCTCGGTGGTGGGGTGCGCGACGTCCGCTCGTCGGAAGCCATGCCTCAGCAGACGTCTGTCGTGTCGTCGGCGCTGAACGCCTCTTCGCCGGCCTTCTTGGTCTCCACCGGGGCCGGCGTGACGGGCGTCGCGGGGTCGGTCGTCGCGCCCGGGGCCGTCGTCGCGCCCGGGGCCGTCGTCGCGGTGGCCGTGGGCGCCTCGCCGAGCGCAGGGAGGTCGCTCGCGAGGTTCCCCCACACCTCGTCGGCGGCAGAGGTCCACTCGACGCGGTTGGGGTCCGACTTCGCAGCAGCGAACGGGATCGTCATGAACGTGATGTTGCCAGTGTTGATGTTCCGGAGGTTGTAGGCGAGGCCGGTCATGTTGCTGATCGACATCCCGTTGTCGGTCGTCAGCGACCCCGTGGCGGCGCTCAGGAACGAGATCAGCTTCTGCGGGTTGGTCAGCACGTCGCGGGAGAGCACCTCGCGCACCATCGCCGCGATGAGCTTCTGCTGGTTGCCGATGCGGTTGGTGTCTGAGCCGTTGCCGATGCCCTCACCCTTGCGCGCCCGGGCGTAGGCGAGCGCGGTCGGACCGTCGAGCGTCTGGAAGCCCGCCTTCAGGGAGAGCCCCGCCAGCTTCGACGTCATGTCGTTCGGGATGCACATGGGCACGCCGCCGATGGAGGTGACCATGTCCTGGAAGCCGGCGAAGTCGACGACGACGAAGTGGTCGATCGCGACGCCGGTGTTCAGCTGCACCGTGTTGATCGTGCACGCGGCCGCCGACGTCAGGTCCCCGCCGTTGTCCCAGCCGGTCGCGAAGGCGGAGTTGAACATGCCGTGCGTGGCTCGCGTGGTCTTGCCGTTCGTCATGGTGCACGACGGGATGTCGACCAGGGAGTCGCGCGGGATGGAGACCAGCTCGACCCGCGACCGGTCGGCCGAGATGTGCAGCACCATCGCGGTGTCCGAGCGCATGCCCTCGGCCTCGCCGCCGATCGTGGCGTTCACCCCGTCGCGCTGGTCGGAGCCGAGGATCAGGATGTTCACCGCCTGACCCGCGTTGGGGTCGTCAGGGTCCGGCTCCGTGCTCGGCTCGGGCATCGGGTTCACCAGCGCCGAGACGTCGACCCTGTCCAGGTTGCCGTTGAGCTTGGCGGCGACCGCTGCGACACCGCTGGCGCCGAACACGACGACGGCTGCCACCCCGAGCGCGATCGCCCGGATCACGCCGTGGGCGCGCAGGGTGCGGGCGTGCCGGGCGGCACGAGGGCGTGGGACGGCAGCGTGGCGGGAGGTCACCCGACGATCGTAGGAGGCCGTGCCGGTCGTCCGGCGGAGCGTGGGCAGGGGCGTCGTGGAGGATCTGTGCAGATCAGCGGCGTGCCCCCGCCGACGTCAGCGCCCCAGCTGCGCGTACTTGGCCTCGGTCGCGTCCTTCTGCGGCCGCCACCACGCCTCGTTGGCCTGGTACCAGGCGACCGTCGCCTCCAGGCCTGCCCGGAAGTTGGCGTACCGCGGTGCCCAGCCGAGCTCCTCGCGCAGCTTGGTGGAGTCGATCGCGTAGCGCAGGTCGTGGCCGGGCCGGTCGCTGACGAGGTCGTACGCGTCGGCCGACTGCCCCATGATCTCGAGGATGTCCTCGACGACGGTCTTGTTGTTCTCCTCGCCGTCGGCACCGATCAGGTACGTCTCGCCCAGGCGACCGCGCTCGATGATCGCCCAGACCGCGCTGTTGTGGTCCTCGACGTGGATCCAGTCGCGCACGTTCTCGCCCGAGCCGTAGAGCTTGGGACGCACCCCGTCGATCACGTTGGTGATCTGCCGCGGGATGAACTTCTCCACGTGCTGGTACGGACCGTAGTTGTTCGAGCAGTTGGAGATGGTCGCGCGGACGCCGAAGCTGCGGGACCACGCCCGCACCAGCAGGTCGGACGACGCCTTCGTCGACGAGTACGGGCTGGACGGGTTGTACGGGGTCTCCGGCGTGAACTTCGCCGGGTCGTCCAGCTCGAGGTCGCCGTAGACCTCGTCGGTCGAGATGTGGTGGAAGCGCACGTCGTGCCGACGGACCGCCTCGAGCAGCTGGTACGTGCCGATGATGTTGGTGCGCAGGAACGGCCACGGGTCGTGCAGCGAGTTGTCGTTGTGCGACTCCGCGGCGAAGTGCACCACCAGGTCGACGTCCTTGACCAGGGAGTCGACGATGTCGGGGTCCGCGATGTCGCCCTTGGCGAAGACGACCTTGCCGTCGACCGGGTCCAGGCTCCGCTCGTCGCCCGCGTAGGTCAGTGCGTCGAGCACCGTGACCTGGACGTCGGGACGCTCGCGGACGGTCTGGTGGACGAAGTTGGAGCCGATGAAGCCGGCTCCGCCGGTGACGAGCAGGTGCACGGGGGGACCCTTCGGAGGCGCTGAGGACGGGGCCTACTCTAGCCGGGGAGGGTCCGGCGCGGACGTCGTCACAGCGCCCGAGGTCGGAGCCGCGGCCGCACGCTGATAATCTCGTTGGTCGATCCACCGACGTGACGAGCACCAGGTCCCTGACGGTCCGTGGCCCACCGTGTGGGCCCACCAGGACGCTCGACGCGTCCCCGACGCTGGAGGCACGACACATCGACAAGCCCGGAGCGCCCGTCCTGGCGCCGCTCGAGACGGTTGCCGTCCGAGAGGTGCGTCACACGCCGCCGATGTGGCGACAGTGGAACCTCATCTGGAACTTCGCGCAGCGCGACCTGAAGTCCAAGTTCAAGGGCTCCGCGCTCGGCTGGGCGTGGTCCCTCGTGGTTCCGCTCGCCACGCTCGGCATCTACACCGTGGTCTTCTCGGTGGTCTTCCGGTCGACGCCTCCGGACTTCGGCAACGGCAAGGGCGGCATCTTCGTCATCTGGTTGTGGGCGGGACTCACGACGTGGACGTTCTTCGCCTCGAGCGTCAACGGCGGGATCAGCGGGCTGCTCGGCACGGGAGCCCTGCTCAAGAAGATCTACTTCCCGGCGTACGCGCCGGTGATGGGGTCGACCGTCGCCATGGGCGTGCAGAGCCTCATCGAGCTGGGCATCTACCTCACCGTCCTGGCCGTCCTCGGCAACATCGGGGTGTCCTGGTTGCTCATCCCGGTGTGGGCGGTGCTGCTGTGCGTGTTCGTCACGTCGCTGGCCACGGCGTTCGCGGTGCTCAACGTGTACGTGCGGGACCTGGCGCACCTCGTCGCCGTCGGGCTGCAGCTCATGTTCTACGCGACGCCGATCATCTACCCGATCGCGATCGTGCCGGAGACCCTGCGTGGCATCCCGCTGCGGGCGATCGTGGAGTGGAGTCCCGTGTCGCTGTTCGTCGAGACCCTGCGCGCGCTCACCTACGGGCTCACCTCCCCGCCTCCCAGCGTCTGGCTCGCCCTGCTCGGCTGGACGGCCGCAGCGCTCGCCTTCGGAGTCGTCGTGCACAGGCGACGCGGCGGCGACCTCGGGGAGGAGCTGTGAGCGCGGAGGAGAAGGCCCCCTCGGCCGCACCGGCCATCCGGGTCGAGCGGCTGTCGAAGCAGTTCAAGCTGCACACGGAGCGGCGCAACTCCATCAAGGAGCGCGTCGTGCGCGGCCGCTCGAAGTCCGACGGACTTTTCCGGGCCCTCGACGACGTCTCGTTCGACGTGCCGCGCGGGACGACGTTCGGGCTCATCGGGCACAACGGCTCGGGCAAGTCGACCCTGCTGAAGATCCTCGCGGGCGTCTACCGGCCGACGAGCGGCGGGGTGCTCGTCGACGGTCGGGTATCGGCCCTGCTCGAGCTGGGCGCCGGGTTCCACGGTGAGCTGACCGGGCGGGAGAACATCTTCCTCAACGGCTCGATCCTGGGCCTGTCGCGCAAGCAGATCGCGGGCGCGATGGACGAGATCATCGAGTTCTCGGGTCTCGGGGACTTCATCGACTCGCCGGTGAAGATCTACTCGTCGGGCATGTACGTGCGGTTGGGCTTCGCCATCGCCGTGACGCTGGAGCCCGAGATCCTCATCGTCGACGAGATCATCGCCGTCGGCGACGAGGAGTTCCAGCGCAAGTGCTTCGACCACCTGTTCCGGCTGCGCAACCAGGGCACGACGATCGTCCTGGTCACGCACTCGATGGGGCTGGCCGCGGAGCTGTGCGACTCGGCGGTGTGGCTCGACCACGGCGTCGTGCGCGCGCTCGGACCCGCACCCGAGGTCATCGACCAGTACCTGACCGAGGTCAACCAGGCCGAGGCACGCGCCGGCGACCACGCCGACGAGCCCGTCACCGGCCTGGCCACCTCGCGCACCGGGTCGGGCGAGGTCCGGATCACCGGCGTCGACCTGCTGGGCACGGACGGCGAGGTGCTCCCGATCGTCGTCACCGGGGAGCCGCTGACCGTGCGGGTGCACTTCACCGCCACCGCCCCGGTGCCGGCCGCCACGTTCTCGCTCGGCTTCGTGCACGAGATCGGCATCGCCATCGCGGGCACGAACACGCGGATCCACGGCGACCCGATCCGCCTCGAGCCCGGGGTCGGGTACCTCGACTACATCTTCGACTCGCTTCCCCTGCTCGCCGCCAACTGGCGCATCTCGACGGCGGTGCGCAGCCACGGTCACACCTACGACCACCTCGACAAGGCGTTCGAGCTGACGATCCGCGCCGGGTCGGAGAACGAGGGTGGCGCGGTGCGCCTCGAGGGGCGGTGGGGCGAGCTGGTCGTCGATCCGACGCAGACCCCGGCGGTGGTCGTGTGAGTGCGCCGAGCGACGTCCCGGCTCAGCCGGACGCACGGGTGGCCGAGCTCGAGACGCAGGTCGTCGCCCTGCGCAGCCAGCGGGACGCGGCCTGGGCACAGATCGAGGCGATGAGGCACAGCGCCTCGTGGCGGCTGACCTGGCCGCTGCGCCGCGTGTCCCGACGCGTCCGGGTCCGCTGACGTGATCGGTGCACGACACCCCCGCGTGGTCGATCTCGCGGCGGGTGCCACCCTGGTCGAGCACGCCGGTCGCGCACCGGGCGGCACCGACAGGGCTGCCGTCATGGCGCACCACTCGTCACGCCCCGAGGTCACCCGCTCCGTGCGAACCTTCGTCGGTGAGCTCGTCGACGCCGGCTACCGGGTGGTCGTGGTCTCCAGCTCGACGTTCACCGAGCCGCTCCGGTGGGGCGACGCCGACCTCACCGACGTGACGGTGCTGCGCAAGCCCAACGTCGGCTACGACTTCGGCTCGTGGGCGATCGGGCTGCACCGGTTCCCGGAGATCGCCTCGTGCACGGACGTGGTCCTGACCAACGACAGCCTCGCCGGCCCGTTCGCGACGATCGCCCCGCTGCTGGACCAGCTGCACGCCTCGCCCGCGGACGTCTGGGGCCTCACCGAGACGCTCCAGTTCACGCGTCACGCGCAGAGCTTCTTCCTGGGTTTCCGGCGGTCGGTGCTGCGCGAGCCCGCGCTCCAGCACTTCTGGGCCGACGTCCGGCACTACGACGACAAGCAGCTCGTGATCCATCGCAACGAGCTCGGGCTGGCCCGGCTGCTGCAGGCGGAGGGGTACACGGTCGACGCCGCCTACCCCGCGCCCACCGTGGTCGACCCCGCCGACAACCCGACCATCGCGGGGTGGCGCACGCTGCTCGACCGCGGCTGGCCGTTCGTCAAGCGAGAGATCCTCCGCGCACCGCACCTCGCGCCCGACGGGGACTCCATCCCCGCGGAGCTGCGGGCGCGGTACGGGGTGGACGTCGCGGACTGGATCGACGCGTGAACCGGCGGCAGGGGCCGCACTCGAAGTCGCAGGAGGGCACCGGAGCATGAGACGCATCACCAGGGCAGGGGTCGTGGGCCGCATCAAGCGCCTCCGCGTCTCCGTCGGCTCGCGCATCGCGGGCACGCGCCCCCGCCGACCGGACACCGGATCCCGGACCAGCCTGGACTCCTGGCTGCGCCGGACGCGCGGCCGCCGCACCGGTGCGTTCCCCGACGCGTGGCGCGTCCACCCTGCCCTGCCGTTCGCGGAGCCGTCGCGGATCGCCGTGCTGATGCACGTGCACTACCCGGACCTGGTCCCCGAGCTGCTCGCGCAGCTGGCGCACGTCCCCGTGCCCGTCGACCTGCTGGTGACCAACTCCTCGGGGACCCCGCTCCACGTGGACGTGTCCGCGCTGCCGCAGGTCGTGCACGTCGCGGTGCTCGACGCCCCGAACCACGGCCGCGACATCCTGCCGATGATCGGCGTGATCAACGCCGGCCTCCTGGACCCGTACGACCTGGTCCTCAAGGTGCACACGAAGCGCAGCACGTGGCGCGCCGAGCACGCCGAGCTGGGCGGCGACGGAGCCCAGTGGAAGGACGCCTTCCTCGACGCGCTGCTGGCGAGCGAGGACAACGTGCGCGCGATCCTGGGCGCGTTCGCCGAGGACCCGTCGCTCGGGGTCGTCACCGCCGACGGCAGCGTGCTCGGGCCGGAGTTCTGGGGCGGCGACGAGCAGGCGGCGCGCGAGCTGCTCGAGCGGCTGGGGATCGGGCTGGATCCCGAGGCGCTGCGGTTCCCGGCGGGCTCCATGTACTGGGTCCGCGGCATCGTGCTGCAGGGCATGCGGTCGCTCGCCCTGTCCACCGAGGACTTCGAGCCGGAGGCGGGCCAGGTCGACGGCACGACCGCGCACGCCATCGAGCGCCTCGTCGGCATCCTGGCGCAGGAGGCGGGGCTGCGGGTCGAGGAGCATCACTCCGTCGCGGGTGACCCGGCGGCCGCCGATCGCTGGGCCGCCGGGGCTGAGCCGCCCCGCAGGGTGCGCGTGGTGCCGTTCTACCTGCCGCAGTTCCACCCGACCCCCGAGAACGACCGGTGGTGGGGTGCGGGCTTCACGGAGTGGCAGAACGTGACCGCAGCGCACCCGGTGTACCCGGGCCACGAGCAGCCGCTGCTGCCCGCCGACCTCGGCTTCTACGACCTGCGGCTGGACGCGATCCGGCAGGAGCAGCAGAACCTGGCGACGGCGCACGGCGTCGAGGGCTTCATGTACTACTACTACTGGTTCGCGGGGCAGCGGCTGCTCTCGATGCCGGTCGAGTCCCTCGCCGCGGGCACCACCCCGAAGACGTTCTGCCTCATGTGGGCGAACGAGAACTGGACGCGTCGTTGGGACGGCCGGTCGTCGGACATGCTCATCGGCCAGGACTACGACAAGGTGCCGGCGACGGAGTTCATCGAGGACGTGATGGAGTTCCTCAAGGACCCCCGCTACCTCAAGGTCGACGGCAAGCCGGTGGTCTCGGTGTACCGCATCTCCCAGATCCCCGACTATCCGTCCGTGCTGGCCCACTGGCGCACCCGTGCGCGCGAGGAGGGGGTCGGTGAGCTGCTGCTGATCAACGTCGACGTCGCGCGGGAGTTCGACGGGCTCGACCGGGCCGCGGCGACCGCCGGGCTGGACGGCACGCACCAGTTCCCCCCGCACAACGCGCACTGGGACTGGGTCGACTACGCCGACCTGGGGGCCGACGCCGAGTTCCGCGGGAACCTGCTGAGCTACGGCAGCATGGTGGACGAGGCCGAGAAGCGGCTCGGCACGCTCGACGACGCGGTGTTCCCCGCGGTGATGGTCAACTTCGACAACACCGCGCGCCGGCAGTGGGGCGCCGACATCTGGCACGGCTCCAACCCGTACACGTTCCGCCGGTGGCTCGCCGCCACCGCGGCCGCCGTGCAGAGCCGTGACCCCGAGCACCGCCTGGTGTTCGTCAACGCCTGGAACGAGTGGGCGGAGGGCGCTGTGCTGGAGCCCACAACCCGCCACGGGCACGGGTATCTTTGCGCCGTGCGCGACGTCGTGCAGGGGTGACGACGCGGTTGACCCCTGACGACCGGACCGAGAGCGAGTTCCCCGTGCCTGATCCCGTCCCCACCACACCCTTGCGCGCCCTGCCGCACTCCGTCGTCGACGGGGTGCGGGTGGTGCGGGAGACCGGCGCCGCCTGGCTGGACGGCTCCGAGGGCGTCCTCTACGAGCGGATGACCAGCGGTCTCCCGCTCGACTCGCTGAGCGACGAGCTGTTCGCGACGGCCACCAACTGGCCCGAGCAGTACCACCTGTCGCCGTCGCGGGCCAACGTGATCCGTGCGCTCGACCTGCCGCCCGAGGCGGCCGTGCTCGAGATCGGGTGCGGCTGCGGCGCGATCACGCGCTACCTGGGCGAGGCGTGCGCGACCGTGGACGCGCTCGAGCCCACGTTCGCCCGGGCACGTGTCGCCGCCGCGCGCACGGCGGAGCTGCCCGGTGTCACCGTCATCAATGCCGAGGTCGACGACCTGCCGCAGGAGCCCGCATACGACCTGGTGGTCGTCGTCGGGGTGCTGGAGTACGTCGGCAACGGGGGAGCCGACGAGGCGCCGTACGTCGAGTTCCTGGAGCGCCTGCGGGCCACCCTTCGACCCGGTGGTCGCCTCGTGCTCGCGATCGAGAACGAGCTGGGCGTGAAGTACCTCGCCGGCGCGCCGGAGGACCACTCGAACGAGGTCTTCCACTCCGTGCAGGGCTACGTCCACGACGGTCCCGCGCGGACCTTCAGCCGGCGCCGGCTGGTCCAGCTCATGACCGCGGCGGGGTACACGGGCACGCGCGTGCTCGGTGCCTTCCCGGACTACAAGCTGACGCGCATCGTGCTCGACGACTCGCTGCTGGAGCACGCCCCCGGCCTCGCGGTGAACGCGCCGCACTTCCCGAGCCCGGACTGGGTGACGCCGCGTCCGGTGCTGCTCGACGAGGGCAGCCTGTGGCAGGAGCTGGTCACCGCCGGCGTCGGTGGCGACTTCTCCAACTCGTTCCTGGTCGTGGCCGGCACCGACGGGCCTGAGGCGCCGGCGCTGTGGGCGGACGACCAGCTGGCGCGGTACTTCTCGATGCGTCGCCGGCGCCCCTTCCAGGTGGCCAAGACTGTCACCCGCGCCGCCGACGAGGTGACGATCACGAGCCGTCGGCTCGGGTCCGGGACCGCGGGCGCCGTGACCGTCCTGCCGTACGGCGAGCGCTGGGAGGAGGGTGAGTCGCTGGTCGACCGGATCGTCCGGGAGCCCGCGACCCTGGACGCCGAGGTCGCCGTCTGGGCGGACCTGTTCCGCGGCCGGGCCGCAGCCAGCGCGGAGGGCACGCCGTTCGACGTGCTGCCGCACAACATCCACTACGTCGACGGCCAGGCGCGGATCATCGACGACGAGTGGCGCTCGACCAGCCTCACCGCTCGCGAGGCCACCGTGCGCGGCGGCCTGCTGCTGGCGCGCGACCTGCTCGACGAGGCCCCGCTGGACGTGTGGGGCGAGTCGAGCGCCACCGCGCTCGTGCAGCGGATCGCCGCCGCCGCCGGCGAGGTCCTCACCGAGGAGGATGTCGAGAGCGCGATCCGCACCGAGGCGGAGCTGCAGGCGACGATCGGGGGTGCCGCCGAGGGGACGCCGCACCACGCCCGGATCCGCCGCGCCGTCGAGGCCGAGCTGCGGCGCAACCTCGACGAGCCGACGTACGGGGTCGCACCCGCGCCACTGTGGCGGGCCGAGTCCGACGCGCTCAAGGAAGCGGTGTCGACGCGCGACCTGCTGTTCGCGACCGGGGACCAGCTCGGCGACGCGCGTGCCGAGGCCGAGCGTCTGCAGGCCGAGCTGGCACAGGCGCGCGCCGAGGTCGCGGAGCTCAACGACCATCCCGCACGGCTGCTGGTGCGGCGCACCAAGCTGCGCGTCCGCGGCTGGCTGCCGGGCCGCCGGCGCAGCTGACGCCCTCCCGTCCACCCGCGCTCGGCGCGGGTGGACGGGAGCATCAGACCCGGACGGTCCGGCAGCCGAGCGTCGCGCTCGCTCCTGCGCCGGTGTTCACGGCGTAGATGCACACCGAGTGCAGCCCGGGCGAGGCGGCCAGCTGGAGCGTGAACCCGTGGTTGGGGCCCGCGCTGGGGAACGCCGCGCCGATGTCCCCGCGCGTCGCGTTGGCCCAGCCCATCGCGTAGCTGGAGCCGTCGACGAACATCTGCACGATGATCGGCGACGCCGTGTCGGGGTCGATCGCCCAGCCGCTGCCCGTGATGACCCCGCCGGCCGCGGAGACCGCGTCGAGCTGGCCGAACGGGTTGCTCGACGGCACGTCCACGGCGAAGCACCCCAGGGAGCTGGTGCTCCCCGCACCGGTGTTCACCGCGAACACGCAGGCGGTGTGCCGGCCGGCAGACGCCGGCAGGGTGAGCGTGTAGCCGTGGTTGGGGCCTGCCGCGGGGAACGCCGCCCCGACGTCGCCGCGCTCCTGGTTGGCCCAGGCCATGACGCTCGTCCCGTCCTCCAGGTACATCTGCACGATGATCGGCGACGCCGTGTCGGGATCGATCGTCCAGCCGCGCGCGATGACGGTGCCCGGGGTGCCGCTGACGGCGTCGACCCGGCCGAACGGGTTGCTGGTCGGGACGTCGACAGCCCGGCAGCCCAGGCCCCTGCTCGTGCCCGGCCCGGTGTTCACCGCGATGACGCAGACGGTGTGCCTGCCGGGCGTGGTGGTACCGGTGACCTGGTAGCCGTGGTTGGGGCCCGCCGCCGGGAACGCCTCACCGACGTCCGGCCGCGACCCGCCCGCCCAGGCCATGGAGACGGGGGAGCCGTCGACGTACAGCTGCACGAGGATCGGTGACGCCGTGTCCGGGTCGATCGCCCACCCGGAGGCGGTCACGCTGCTCGGCGCGGTCCTGGTGCCCTCGAACTGACCGACGGGCGAGCCCTGGTTCGGGTCGGTGTCGAGCAGGTTGTTGTCGATGTTGATCGTGACGCCGCCGAACGTCTCGTTGTGCCCGCCGTTGTACTGGTGGATGCGGCTGTACGGCGCCCACTGGTTGTCGGCGACCCACGCGGTGTGCCCGTAGATGGAGCCGGTCCCGTTCCACCGCGCGATCCAGATCTTGTCCGGCGCCACGAAGCCGGGCTGCGCGGCGCCGATCGCCAGGTCGGCGATACCGGTGGCCGCGCTGCTGTACACGCCCGAGCTGTAGCCGCCGGCGCGCAGGGTCTGCGTCCACGAGGACAGGTACGCGCGGACCGAGCCGCTGCACTCCGTCCCCCGCGTGTAGCTCTCCATGTCGTAGTAGATGTCGGAGCCGCCACCGAGCCCGAGGGCCTGGGCGCGCGCGATCGCGTCGAGCGCGGACTGCCGACCCTGGTCCCACTCGAGCCCGGGGGTGATCTTGTTGGTGTAGGTCGAGCACGGCGCCTGGAGCCCGACGTAGATGGGCTGGGCCTTCCAGCCCATCGAGGCCACGCTGCGCAGCCAGCTCGCCGTCAGGTTCGGCTGCTGGCAGCCGCGGGACACGCCGCCGATGTAGACCCCGATCGAGCGGTACGGCGAGGCGTTCCAGGCCTGCATCGAGGACAGCGCGGGTGCGGTGCACGCGTCGAAGCCGTTGCCGTGGTGCCACGTGAACGACCGGTCCAGGGGCGTGGTGGCGAGTGCGGCGACGGTGCCCGCAGCCGCCACGCGTGACGTGGCATCGGTCGAGGCGGCACCGGTGGTCTGCAGGCCGGCGAGCGCGGTCGAGAGCACCGAGGCGTCACCGGCGACGAACGTGCCGGTCAGGAGGACGTCGGTGCCGCTGACGACTCCGGTGACCTCGCCCGCGAGGCGCTGCGCGGCGGTCGGCCCGAACCCGAGGCCGGGCGTGAGCGTCACGGTCCCGAAGGGCAGCTCCGCCGGTGCGGTCTGGAGCTGGAGGGTCGACGTGCGGTCCACGATGCGCGACGGGCACGTGGGGGTGGGCCCCTGGCTCCCGAGGTAGACGGCGTGCACGTCGAGCCGGAGGCAGGCGGACGGGTCGGCGTCGAGGTCGATCACGGCCCAGCCGGCGGGCACCGGCACGGTCACGCCGTGGTAGCTCGCCGTCGACCCGGCGTTCGGCGTCGCCGTGGGGGTCGTGGCCGGCGACGTCGCCGGTGCGGCCGACGGCGCGGGCGCGGCGGCCTCGCTGGTGGGGGCCTGCACCGGCGCGCTGGACTCCGTCGGGCTCGGCGCGGAGGTCGTCGCCGGCGCGGCCGTCGGACCGTCAGCCGCGCCGTCGGGCTCGACGCCGGGGGACGCCGACGCCGACGCGGACGGGGTAGGGGCGGGCGTGGGCTCCGCTGCCTGTGCGGGTGCGACCTGCAGGGAGAGGAGGACCGCCAGTCCGACGATGGCGGCGGTCCGTCCCGTATTCGTATGCATCGTCCTGATCCCCTCGTGGTCCGTCCGGCACCGAGAGCCTAGAGGTCTGGCGGCACGCCGTCCCGCACTCTCGTCGGCGAGGTCAGCGCGGGTTACGGTGCTCATCGGTCCGACGCCGGCAGGCGATCCACAGGCGACGGGGAGTGACGTGCGACGAGTGATCCGTGGGATGGCGATGGCGGCCGGGCTCGGTCTTGTCGTCGTGGCCTCCGTGCTGCCCGCGCTCCCTGCCCGGGCGGCCGAGGAGGTCGTCACGCTCCCGGCCTCGGGCTCGTGGTCCGTCGAGGGGCGCGGCTGGGGACACGGGATCGGGATGTCCCAGTGGGGCGCCCAAGGTGCCGCGCTGCAGGGGCTCACCGCGGAGCAGATCCTCGACTTCTACTACCCGGGCACCACGCGCTTCGACATCGGTCAGGACTATGCGCTGCGCGTCCGGCTGTCCGCTCTCGGCGGGGCGTCCGCGACGTTCGGGCCGGTGACCGGGTCCTCGCTCGTCGTCGTGGACACGGCGTCGGGGCAGTCGGTCACCGCGGCGCCCGGGGCGCGCATCGTCGTCGCGAAGACGGCGGCGGGGTTCACCGCCACCGCCGTCCTGGGCGGTGTGCAGACGCCGCTGACCCTCGGGTCGGCGACGACCGTGACCGGGCCGGTCGACGTCCGTGACGTGGCCGGCGGCCAGGCGTGGGCCTACCAGGCGTCGGGGGCGGGCGTGCGCTACCCCGCCACGCTGCGCTCGAACGCCACCGGGACCGCCTCCCTCGAGGTGGTCGCCCACGTGCCCATGGAGCAGTACCTGCGCGGCGTGGTGCCCCGCGAGTCGTCGTCGGGCTGGGCGCCTGCCGCGCTGCAGGCACAGGCCGTCGCCGCCCGCTCGTACGCCCTGGCCGTGCGGGCCGGGTCGGGGACCGCGGACCTCTGCGACACCACGGCCTGCCAGGTCTACGGCGGCGCTGCGTCCTCGACGGCCGCGGGCGCCGTCACCGAGCTGTACGCGTCGACCACCGACGCCGCGGTCCTGGCGACCGCCCGGATCGCGCGCTACTACGGCGGAGGCCCGGCGTTCACGCAGTTCTCGTCGACCAACGGCGGCTACTCGAAGGTCGGCTCGCGGCCGTACCTCGTGGCCAAGCCGGACCCGTACTCCGGCACCGCGCCGGGCGACACCCGGACGCGCTGGACGGACACCCTGACCGTCGCGAGGGTGCAGCAGTCGTGCCCGGCAGGCGGGACGTTGCAGAGGATGGTCCTGACCCGCGACGGCCTGGGTGACCTCGGCGGCCGGATCCTGTCCGCGCGGCTGGAGTGCACGACGGGCACCGCGACGATCGCGACCCCCGCCTTCGGCCTGCTGTCCAGCTGGTGGCGCCCGACGTCGGTCGGGGTGCCGCGAGGCAACCTCGAGGTGGCGGTCGGCACGGTCGGCGGTGTGCGGGTGAAGGGCTGGGCGCTCGACCCCGACACGACCGACCCGGTGACGGTCCGCGTGACCTACGGCGGACAGACCCGCAGCACCGTCGCCCGGCTCGAGCGTGCGGACGTCGGCGCGGCCTTCCCCGGATCGGGTTCGCTGCACGGTTTCGACGAGACCTTCCCCGCCTCTGCCGGTCCCGTCTCCGTCTGCGTCACGGTGGTGAACGTCGGGTCGGGGACGGACCTGAGCCTCGGGTGCGCCTCCGTCACCGTGTCCGCCGGTGCCCCGTTCGGTTCGTTCGACTCGGTGGCCGCGGCCCCGGGCAGCGGCAGCCCGGGCGCCACCGTGGCGGCGCAGGGCTGGGCTGTCGACCCTGACGCCCCCACGGCACCGGTCTCGGTCCAGCTGCTGGTGGACGGCGTGCTCACGGCGACGGCGACGGGCAACCTCCCGCGCCCGGACGTCGGCGCGGCGCTGCCCGGGGTAGGTGACTCGCACGGGTACCGGCTCACCGCGACGGCTGCCGCAGGCCAGCGCGAGATCTGCGTGCGCGCGGTGGACACGCCGTCCGGGTCGGCCGTGACGCTGGGCTGCCGGACGGTCACGGTGCCCGGTGGACCGCCCCGCGGCAACGCGGAGGTCATCGTCGGCGACACCGGCGGCGTGCGGGTGGTCGGCTGGGCCCTCGACCCTGACACGACCGATCCTGTGTCGGTGCGCGTCGACGTCGCCGGCACCAGCCGGACCGTCCGCGCCGACGGGACCCGCAACGACATCGCGGGGGCGTTCCCGGGCTACGGATCCGCCCACGGGTTCTCCGCGGTGCTCCCCGTGGCGGCCGGCACCCACGTCGCGTGCGTCACGGCGCTCGACTCGACCGGGGGTGCGGGCGTCGCGCTCGGCTGTGCGACCGTCACCGTCGCGGGCGGAGCGCCTCGCGGCAACGTGGAGGTCGTCGCCGGTCGGCCGGGCGGCGTGCAGGTGTCGGGATGGGCGCTCGACCCCGACACGACGGGCCCGATCTACCTCTGGGCCGACGTCGACGGCGCCAGCGGACCCCTGCTCGCCTCGGGCCGCCGGGCGGACGTCGGCGCGGCGTTCCCCGCACTCGGCGCCGACCACGGGTTCTCCGCGATGCTCGCCGCCGCCTCGGGGCAGCGCACCGTCTGCCTGACGGCCCTCGACGACGGCGCCGGGCCGCACACCGAGCTCGGGTGCTGGCGCGTCACCGTGCCGGGCGGGTCGCCGGTGGGCAACCTCGAGGTGGCCAAGGGCACCCCCGGCGGGGTCCAGCTCACCGGGTGGGCGCTCGACCCCGACAGCACGTCGTCGCCCTACTTGTGGGTGGAGCTCGACGGGCGGGGCCAGTACATGCTCGCGTCGGGTGAGCGGGGCGACATCGCGGCGGCCTTCCCGGGCTACGGGAGCCGGTTCGGGTTCAGCGGCACCGTCGTCGCGCAGCCGGGTTCCCGCACGGTGTGCGTCACGATCGTGAACGGTGGTGTCGGAGCGCACACGTCGTTGGGCTGCCGGACCGTCGTGGTCCCGGCGGGCTAGCCCACGCTGGTGAGCTCGGCCGGGGCGGCCGCCGCCGGCGGGAGCGCGGCCGACAGCGGCTCGAGCAGCGCCACGTCCCGCTCGTCGGCCGCGTACCTGACCGCGACGGCGAGCAGCGCGCCGACGAGCACGGCATAGACCGCCACGGCGGGCACGAAGCCGAGCGGTGACTCCCAGCTGGGGGAGAAGGTCACCCACTGGCCGTCCGAGCCCTCGGCATACCGTCGAGCGGCCCAGTAGAAGGCGAGGACGTGGCCGGCGGCAAGCATGAACCCGGTGGCCCTGGCCAGCCCGCGGTGCAGGACGGGCGACGTGTGGATGGATGCCGTCACCAGCGGGACCGCGAGCAGCGGCGCACCAACCGCCAGCGGGAGGACGTAGCGGCCCTGCCACACCATGCCCGCGGCCTCCGCGGTCGGCACGGTGAGCGCGATGGGGACCACGACGACCGCGAGCAGGAGCGCGCCCAGCGCTGCCCGCCCGCGCCGGGCACCGGGGAGCACGAGCGCGACGAGCAGGACGACGGCGGCGGCTGCAAACCAGGCGAGCACGGTCGGGAAGGGGGAGGCGGTGTCGAGCCACCCGAAGTTGCCGACCATCTGCTCGAGGAAGTCCTGGGTGGCCAGCAGCATCAGGGCGATCACGAGCCGGGGCGCCGCCAGCTCGGGGAAGAGCCCGCTGGTGGTGACCACGTCGCTGTGGGACGCGAACCAGGCCAGTGCGAGGGCGGCGACGGCCAGGGCAGCGGGCGCCGCGGCGCGCACCGACCGGGTGCGAGCCAGCCGCCGCACCGTGCCGGGACGCGCGGCCACCAGCGCGATCGCGACCACGAGGACCGCCCAGACGGGGCCTGACGTGCGGACCAGGACCAGCACCGCGCCCGAGACCACCGCCTGCACCACGACCGACGTGCGCGCAACGGCGCTGCGACCCAGCTCCAGGCAGGCGGCCCAGAACGCGAACCCGGCCGCGATCTCGAGGCCGTTCGGGTTCACCGTGCCGGCGAGGAACAGGACCATCGGCGTCAGGGCGACAGCGGCCGCCCAGAGGCCGGCGACCCGACCGGTTCCCCGGACCGTCGTCGCCACCCCCCACAGGATCAGCGCGCCCCCGAGCAGACCGCTCACCAGTCGCATCGCGTAGACGGCGGCCTCGCCCTCGAGGAACAGGGAGGGCCAGCCGACGAGCGCGTAGTAGAGCGGCGGGTACTGGCCCGCGTACGTGATCGCGGTCGTGGGCCCCGCGCCGCGTTCGGGCATGCCGGGCTGGCAGTCCGCCGACTCCTCGTCGTCGAACCGGTAGCAGGTCGCCAGGTCCTCGGCCGCTCCGAGGTCGGACGGCACGTCGACGTAGGTGGGTGCACCGGGCGTCATGGTGTCGACCGGAGCGGCGCCGACCTCGCCGCCGAGCTGCCCTCGCACGACCGCCGCGGCCTTGATGACGTGGCTCGGCTCGTCGGGCGACGCCATCAGCGGCATCGCGAGCGACCAGGCCGCGATGATCGCGAGCACGAGGCCCGCGGCGACGGGTGCGAGTGGGCGCCGGTGCGCGCCGGGCAGGATCGTCCCTGGGCTCACGTCTGCGCATCCTTGCGGCTCGTCGGTCGGGCCGGCGAGGCGCGCGGCGAGGGAATACTAGCGGGTGCTCCTGGACGGATGTCCTGCTCTCTCGCAGCCGTGGGGCACGGGCTGCTCAGAGCAGCCTGCGCACCGTCCGCCAGTACGCGCGCAGCAGCGCCTCGGCGAGACCGCCGCCGGGCGGCAGCGGGAACTGCGCCGGGTCGAACCGGTCCGTCAGGAGCCAGGCGAGCTCCTTGTCGGAGACCTCACGCGTCGCCTGGACCTCGCGCCGCCGTTCCCGGACCCAGGTCAGGTGGGTCGCGATCCAGCGCCAGCCCCGGACCTTCTGCCGACCCCAGCCCTGCGCGACCGCGATCGCGGTGATCGCGAGCTCGAACCCCAGCAGCGGAACCGCCAGCAGGGCCAGAGTGCGGGCCTCGTGGCAGGTTGCCAGGAACAGCAGCCGGTTGCGCTCGACCAGGTACATCTTGAGCGGGCTCCGCCCGAACTCGTAGTGGTGCACGGCGACGGCCGAGGGCACGTACTCCACCCGGAGCCCACGCTGCCAGCAGCGCCAGCTGATCTCGAGGTCCTCGAGGTACGCGAAGAACGGCACGGGAAACCCCCCGAGGTCCCGCCACGTGCTGGTCCGCGCAGCCATGCAGGCGCCGCTCACGCTGGCGACGGGGACCTGGCGCTCGTGGGACGTGACCGGGTCGCCCATGCCGCCCGCCCACGAGAGCCCGAGCACGTGCACCGGGTTACCCACCGAGTTGACCGTGGCCGGGTCGTCCGCGAGCCGGATCTGCCCGCTGACCAGCCCCACGGCCGGGTCCTCGAGAGCCGCGGCGAGCTGAGGCAAGGCGTCGGGCGCGACGATCGCGTCGGAGTTGACCAGCGCGAGCACCGGGCCGCGCACCTGCGCCACACCGAGCTCGACGCCGCCGGTGAACCCCAGGTTCTGCGCCGGTCGCAGCACCCGGACACGGTCGTCCGCGGGCAGGGTGCGGACCGCGTCGCTCGTGCAGCCGTTGTCCACGAGCACGAGCTCGACGGTCGGGCCCTCGGTGGCCAGCACGGCGGCGACGGCGTCGTGCAGGTACGGCTCGTCGCCGTACGCGAGCATCACGACGGACAGGTCGGGCGGGGGCGTCGTCATGTGGGCCTCACCATCGAGCGAGCGTGCGGCGGACGGCGGCTGCCGCCGCGACGAGGGCCGCGCCCGAGCCGATGACGAGCGCCAAG
The DNA here is from genome assembly GCF_056405535.1 of Cellulomonas sp. P1_G12_2. Classification (NCBI taxonomy): domain Bacteria; kingdom Bacillati; phylum Actinomycetota; class Actinomycetes; order Micrococcales; family Cellulomonadaceae; genus Cellulomonas; species Cellulomonas sp. P1_G12_2. The sequence continues at coordinate 33,413 of NZ_JBFUBX010000012.1, forward strand.
GCGACGCGGGCCGTCAGGGGGAGCGGGATGAGCAGGGCCACCAGCAGCGCGACCAGGCCGATCGACCACGCGCCCGTCGCGGCGGCGTCCCGGCCGCGGGCGAGCAGACCCTGCACCAGCACCTGGACGTTCATGAACAGCGCCGCGGACGCCGCGAGCAGCGCGATGTCCCCCCGGCCGATCTCGAACTCGGGGCCGAAGAGGAGCCGGACGGCCTGGGGGCCGACCAGCGCGGTGGCGCCGATACCCAGGACCCCGATCGCCGCCGTGACCAGGGACGCGGTCCGGAGGGCGGCGACGAACGCCGTGCGCTCGTCGCGAGCGACGTACCGGGCGAGGCGAGGGAGGAAGACGGCCTGGACGGCGGCGAACAGGAAGAGCGGGATGCGCGCGACGGTCAGCGCGTTGACCAGGTTGGCCGCCGTGGTCTCCTCCCCGGGACCCTTGAGCAGCTGTGCCGCGACCGGGCCGGCGTTCGCGAGGGCCTGCGACGTCAGGGAGGCGAGCACCAGCGGCATCATGACCGCCGCCACCCGGGGGCCGGGCCCGCGGGACAGGACCGGGCCGGTCCGGATCATGGCCAGGCCGGTCGCGACGATCGGGGCGATCCCGAGCACGGCACCGAACCAGAGCGCGTCGTCGACCCCGTTGGCGGCCAGCACGGCGGCCCCCACCACCCGCAGGGCGCCATCGACGGCGAGCTGGAGGCCGTACCGGGGGAACCGGCCCGTGCCGGCGAGCACGCCGCGCGCGAGGTAGGCCAGGGCCATCCCGACGAGCGACCCGACGAAGGCCCATGCGATGCCCGGCTGGCCGTCGAAGACCACGTCGGTGATCCAGGTGTTCGCCAGCGCGACGACGCCCGCCACGACGAGCAGCGAGATCCCGGCGTACCTCGCGGGCACGCGCAGGGACGGAGCTGTCGGGTTGCCGAGGGACCGTCGCGCGGCGATGCTCCGCCCGGCTTCCTGCTCGACCGGCAGGTAGAGGCCGATGCCCAGGGCGTTGACCAGGGTCCACAGGAGCGCCAGCGCGGTGTACGGGGCGCCGAGGCCGAGGGTCTGCGCGGCGATCGCCAGGAAGGCGAAGGAGGACAGGCCGTAGACGCCGATGCCCACGCCGACCCACAGGATGCTGCCGGGGACCCGGCGCACCAGGGATGTCGCCGAGGTCACCGTGAAGCGTCCCCGCCGCCACCTGCGTCGTCGTCGGTCTCGAGCGTGACGCTCGAGACGTCGGGCTGCGGGTCGTGCGCCGCACCCTCGACCGTGTCGACCCGGCGTCCCAGCAGCGCGAGCTCCTCGGCGATCGTGCGCGTCTCCTCCTCGAGCGACGAGATCTCGATGCTCAGCTGGATGCAGACGAACAGCAGGACGATCAGGCTCGAGGCGAACAGCAGGTTGCTGGGCGTCTCGACGCCGACGAACTTGGCGAGCCCGAACAGCACGCCCGGGAACGCGCCGAGCACGATGACGACGACGAGCACGACGAGCCAGATGGCCGCGTACTTCTCCCGGAGCCGTCGCGAGCGCAGCAGCCACACCAGGAAGCCGAACGTCAGCGCACAGAGGGCGAGCGCGAACGGGTAGCCGCTCATCGGACCGCCTCGCCGGGCAGCGGTGTCCCGGGCCGGGTCAGGGCCACGGCGAGCGCGAGGCCCGCGCGGAGCAGGAAGATCGCCGCACGCACAGGGCTGTGCGACGGCTCACCGCCGGCTCGTGGCCGCATGGAGACGCCGACCTGCCTGATCGTCAGCCCTGCACGGTGCGCGATGACCAGGGACTCGACGGTGTCCCCGAGGTACTCCGCGGGGTAGTTGCCGGCGAAGAGCTGCACCGCGCGGGGCCCGGAGATCTTGAACCCCGACGTCGTGTCCGTCAGCCGGGTCCCGACGAGCCGGGAGAGCACCGCGGACAGGCCGGACATCGCCCAGCGCCGCGGCCCCCGGGCCTCGTAGGTCCCGGTCCCGGCGAAGCGGGCGCCGATGACGACGTCGGCCTCCTCGTCGGCGATCGCGGTCAGGAGGTCCCGGACGTTGCGGGGGTCGTGCTGGCCGTCCGCGTCGAGCTGGATCACCGCGTCGTACCCCTGCCGCAGCGCGTACTTGAATCCGGCGCGCATCGCGCCGCCGACGCCGAGGTTGACCGGGAGATCGAGGACGGCGACGCCGCTCGCGCGAGCGACCGCCGAGGTCTGGTCCGTCGAGCCGTCGTTGACCACGAGCACGTCGACCTCGGGCAGGTACTCCTGCACCTCGGCCAGGACGGCGGGGAGGGCGATCTGCTCGTTCCACGCGGGGAGGACGACGAGGACGCGCGAGATCGGGCTGGGCACGCGGAGCACTCTAGTCGACGGGCCAGGGCGCCGACGGCGGCCCCACGGCCGCGCCCGACTACCCTGTCCAGCGGACGGATCGACTCCGTGACCCACGAATGAAGGAGTGACACCGTGCAGTGGTTGGTGACCGGCGCCCGCGGCATGCTCGGCCAGGATCTGGTCGCGCAGCTGCGCGGACGCGGCGACGACGTGACGGCGCTCGACAGGGCGGAGCTCGACGTGACGGACCTCGCCGCGGTGCTCGAGGCGGTGGGCGGCCACGACGTGGTGGTGAACTGCGCGGCGTGGACCGCGGTGGACGACGCGGAGGCGCAGGAAGCCGCGGCCTTCACGGTCAACGCCGTCGGGGCGGCAAACCTCGCGCGGGGCGCCGCGCGTCACGGAGCCCGCATGGTGCAGGTGTCGACCGACTACGTCTTCGACGGTGTGGCCACGACGCCGTACGCGGCGGACGCGCCGGTGCTGCCCCGCTCGGCCTACGGACGCACCAAGGCCGCGGGCGAGTGGGCGGTACGGGCCGAGGCTCCCGACCACCTCGTCGTCCGCACGGCGTGGCTGTACGGCGCGGGCGGTGCGTGCTTCCCCAAGACGATCGCGCGGGTCGCCCGGGAGCGCGGCGGCCTGGACGTCGTCGACGACCAGGTGGGTCAGCCGACGTGGACCGCGGACCTCTCGGACCTCATCGTGCGCCTCGTCGTCGCGCAGGCGCCCGCGGGGACCTATCACGGGACGTCGTCCGGGAGCACGTCCTGGCACGGGTTCGCGCAGGCGGTCGTCACCGCGGCCGGTCTGGACCCCGACATCGTGAAGCCCACGACGAGCGAGGGCTACGTCCGGCCCGCCCCGCGGCCGGCGTACTCGGTGCTCGGGCACGACTCGCTGAGCGCCGCGCACGTCGAGCCCATCGGCGACTGGGCGGACCGGTGGCGGGCGGCGGCCGGGACCGTGCTGTCGTGAACGCTCCCGTCGGCGCGGTCGCCCGATGACCGACCACGAGGTCGTCGTGCCCGCCGGGGTTCGGGTCGAGCGACACGGCATCCGCCGGCTGCTGGCAGCCGTCCGCGGATCGGTGCTCGGGCGCTTCGCCTCCGTGGGGATCCTCAACACCCTCGTCGACCTGGGCCTGTACGTCCTGCTGTTCTCGCTCGGCGTCGGCCCGGTCCCGGCCAACCTCGCATCGACGTCGGCCGGCCTCGCCGTGAGCTTCCTCGGGAACAGCCGGTACGTCTTCCGCTCCACCGCGAGCCGGCGCCGCCAGCTCCCGCTGTTCCTGCTCGTGGCGGGGATCGGGATCTGGGCCGTGCAGCCCGCGGTGATCCTGGGCATGACCGCGGTGCTGGAGAGCGCGGGTGTCGACGAGCCGGCGGTCGTCGGCGTGATCAGCAAGGTCGTCGCGATCGGGGTCGCCGCCGTGTGGAACTACGTCTTGTACAGTCGCGTCGTCTTCCGCGACCGCGGCCACGAGCAGGGAGGTGCCGCGTGAGTGCCGGACCGACGCAGCCGGGGGTCGCTCCGGCCGACGAGGTCGAGGTCAGCATCGTCGTCCCCGTGTACCGCGGCGAGGTCACGCTCGCGGACGTGGTCACCGAGCTCGAGCCCCTGACGCGGACCACGACGACCCCCGACGGCCGGACGTTCCGCGTGGTCGAGGTCGTGCTGGTCTGGGACAACGGTCCGGACAAGAGCGACGACGCCATCCGACGGCTGGCCGCCGAGCACGCCTGGGTCCGGCCGGTCTGGCTCTCGCGGAACTTCGGGCAGCACCCCGCCACCGTCGCCGGGATCGCCGCGACTCGCGGCGCCTGGGTGGTCACCATGGACGAGGACGGCCAGCACGACCCGGCGGACATCGGCCGGATGCTCGACGTCGCCTACGGGTCCCGCTCCGCGCTCGTGTACGCCTCGCCCGTGAACAAGGCGCCGCACGCCGCGTTCCGCAACGTCGCCTCGAACCTCACCAAGGGTGTCGTGCTGCGCTGGCTCACCGGACCGACCGCCGTGCCGTTCCACAGCTTCCGCCTGATCTTCGGGGAGCACGCACGGGCGGTGTCGGCGTACTGCGGCCCCGGCGTGTACCTCGACGTCGCGCTCGGCTGGGTGATCGGCGCGGTCGCCACGTGCCCGGTGACCCTGCGCACCGAGGGTCGTGAGGCGGCGGGCTACAACCTGCGGCGGCTGCTCTCGCACTTCTGGCGGCTGGTGCTCTCCACCGGCACCCGGCCGTTGCGTGTGGTCTCTGGGCTCGGTGTCATCACCGCGGTCCTCGGGCTCCTGCTCGCGCTCTTCCTGATCGTGCAGCGCATCGCCGGCGCGGTCGACGTCGCGGGCTGGACGTCGACCATCGTGGCCGTCCTCCTGGTGGGCGGGATCATCCTGCTGGCCCTCGGCGTCATCGCGGAGTACGTCGGCATGGCCGCCGGCATGTCGATGGGCAAGCCGCTCTTCGTCGTGACGTCGGACGCGTTCGCCACCCTGGACCGGCGGACACCCTCGAGGCCGTCGGACCCGCCGTGGACCTCTGGCTGATCGGCGCGGGAGGTCTGCTCGGCTCCGCGGTCGCACGCGTCGCCGCGGGCCGGCACCGGGTGCACCCCGCGGGCGCGATCCCGTGGAGCGACCCCGAGGCGAGCTCGGCCGTCCTGGCCGAGCAGCACGAGCGGTTCCACGCGTCGCGTCGACCGGGCGCGCCGTGGGGCGTCGTCTGGGCTGCCGGCACCGGTGTCGTCGCCTCCACGCCAGAGCAGCTGGCCGCCCAGGAGCGGGTGCTGCTCGATCTCGCCACGCAGGTCGCGGCACGCTCCGACGACGCGGGTGCCTTCCTGTTCGCGTCGTCCGCGAGCGTCTACGGCGCCGGAGGCCGCTCCGAGTACACCGAGGCGGACGTCGCGGTCCCCGTCGGCCCGTACGCGACCGCCAAGCTCCGCCAGGAGGAGCTGCTCACCGCGCTGTTCTCGGCGCCGACGGGCCCGCGCCTCGCCGTCGCCCGCATCACGACCCTGTACGGACCCGGCCAGAATCTCGGCAAGGGCCAGGGGCTGATCAGCTCGATGTGCATGGAGGTCATCCGCCGCGGCGTCATCTCGCTGTACGTGCCGATCGACACGGCCCGCGACTACGTCTACACCGACGATGCCGCGGCCCTGTGCCTGACGCTCCTGGAGCGTGCCGCCGGACCGGGGGAGCAGGGGCCGATGATGCGCATCGTCGGCAGCCACCGGGCGTCGACCGTGGGGGAGCTGGCGCACCTCGTGCAGGCGGTCGCGCACCGGCGCACCCACGTCCGTCAGGTGCAGACGGCGCTCGGCGCGTTGCACGTGCCCCGGCTGGCCGCGAGGACCACCGACGCGGAGCTCGTCGCGATGCCGCGCACCTCCCTGCCCGCGGGCATCGCCGCGGTGCACGCGGACGTGCTCCGACGGCTGATCAGCGGCTCGCTCGCCGCCTGACGGCGACCCGCCTCACAGCGACCCGTCCGGACAGGGACTCGTCCGGTCAGACGAGCCGGACGACCGAGAAGACCACGGCGACGACCGCGAGGGCGCCCCCTGCCAGGACGGCGGTCCGGGTCCGCAGGCCCGCCGCGGTGAGGACCGCCATGATCGGCACCAGCGCGTATCCGTACCGGGCCGGCGGCGGCACGTACACCGACTGCGCGTAGAAGCTCAGCACGATGAAGAACGACGCGCCCGTGATCCCGGTCAGGAGCGTCGCCCACGCGAGCACGCGCTCGCGCAGCGGCCGCAGGCCGTAGATCGCGGCCGCGAGGAAGCCGGAGGCCAGGAGCAGGCCACCGATGCGCTGGAGGACCTCCGTCAGCTCACCGCGCCCCACGGCCGTCCACGGGCTCGAGAGCGGCGTCAGCCAGCTGCCGAGGAAGCTGACCAGCGGCCAGAGCGACAGCTCGGTCGCCTTGAAGCGCTGGTTCATCGGGATCGCGTCGAGGTTGCCGTGCGTCATCGCACCCTGCACCACGAGCCACCCGCCGGCCACGACGACCGCGGTCGCCGCGAGGGTCACCCCGCCGATGATCCAGCCCCGCGGCGTCACGCGGGCGCCCGGGTCGTCCACCACGGCCGTGGAGGTGACGTAGGCGGCGTCCTCGGCGGCCGGCTGGGCCGGAGGTGCTCCGCGCGTCGCGCGCCAGCGGCCGATGACCAGCCGGAGCAGCATGTACAGACCGATCGCCACGAGGACCGTCACGTTCGTCATCTTCATCGCGAGCGCCAGGACGCCCACGACGGCGAGCACCGGCCATCGCCGGGACGGTCGCTCCTCCCACCACAGGGCAGCCAGCAGCGCGCCCGCCCCAACGGCGAACGTGGCGGCGTCCGGGGTGATCGTGGAGCTGGGATACACCACCGCGGGGACGCAGGCGAGGACGACGAGCACCGACGTCAGCGCCCATCGCCGGGCACCGAGTCGCCGCCCGGCGGCGTAGGCGAGCAGGAGCCCGCCGGCGAGCCACACGGCGCCCGCCAGCCGACCGGCGGTCACCAGGTTGTCGGCAGGTGTCAGGGCGAGGATCGGCAGCGCGAGCAGGTGCGTGACCGAGTAGTAGAGCGGGGTGTTGGCGGACGCGGTGTTGTAGCCGTCCTCCTGGAAGTCGCCGGGGGTGTAGTCGGCACCGGGCCGGCAGGCCGGCAGCTCGAAGCCGGGAAAGTCGAGGCCGCGGCACGCCTCCTCCTGCATGGCCTCGTCGTCCACCCGGTCGCCCGGGGCCACGAGCGACGGGCTCTTGTAGAGGTAGTCGATGTGCTGGAGCTCGTCGACCGGGCCGACCAGCGTGTACGCCCGGACGTGCAGCCCGACGGACAGGAACGCGGCCAGCACGATCAGCAGGGGCGGCAGCACCACAGGGACCCACGCCGGGAGGCGAGTGGTCGCCCGCGGGGGCGCCGGGTCGCGCAGGTCGGTGGTCTCGGTGGTGCTCGTCACGATGTCCTCAGGAGGGTCTTCGGGCCGGAATGCCGGGGGTCAGGCTACCGGGGTCGACTGGGTGGACGGGTCAGGATCGGTCGGAGACGCCGGGCGGCGGCGCGCCCGCAGAGCCAGAGCACCCGTGACCGCGGCCCACGAGACCATGCCGACGACGCCCGCCCAGAACAGCAGCCAGGCCGTCCTGAGCCCCGGGGTCACGTAGTCGACGGTCAGCTGCCAGGAGCCTGCCGGGAGGTCGGCCGCGATGTTGCCGGCCCGCGCGATCGTCAGTGGAACGTCCTGGCAGGCGCCCCCGTCCGTGGCGCAGAGCGTGCCCTCCCACCCGACGTACGAGGCCTCGTTCAGCTGCACGGGACCACCCGACGTCGTGACGTCGTAGACGAGGTGGCCGGGCGCGTACTCCACGGGCTCGACGACGAGGTCGTCGCCGCACTCACCGCTCGCCTCGCAGTCGCGCAGCGCCCGACGGTTCGGCACGGTGTCGGCGTCGCCGGAGATCACCACGCCCCCCGCCGCGTAGAGGGCCAGGGCGTCTTCGCTGGTGGCGGGGTCCTCGTAGGCGTGGAACAGCCTCGTGAACGACTCGAGCCCCTTGAGGTTGGCGTACCCGCCCACCGAGGCGATGCCGGTGTAGTACGCGGTGTTCCACATGTTCTGCGACTCGAGGAACGGCACCGGCCGCTGGGTCTGCTCGGTCCGCGGTGGTCGGTGCTGCGACGGCACGACGGCGCTCAGGGCCACGGTGGCCGGGTCCTCCCGCGCCGCGATCATGCTGTCGACCGTCCGGCCCCACGTCTGCAGCTCGATGGCCTGCCGGTCCGCACGCCAGGGGCGGGTCGTGGAGTACGCCCACGAGACGCCGGAGACGACGGTGAGCGCCACCAGCGCGCCCGCCACGAGGCGCGTGTCGGGCACCAGCACGCGCCACCGCGGGCTGCCGACGCCCACGAGCACCGCGACGAACAACGCCGCCGTCGCCAGGATCGTCCACGGCGGCACCCAGCGCGGCGCGCTGAAGGCTGCCAGCTGGCCGATCAGCGCCGCGCCGAGGAGCAGGCCCGCGAGCATGGTGAGCGCGACGGGCCGACGCCACGCGAACGCCCAGGCGGTGCCGGCGAGCCGGCGGGTGCCGTCCTGGTGCACCGCGCGGGAGAGTGCCACGAGCGCCATCAGGAGGACGGCCGCCAGCAGGAGCGGCCGGTAGTCGCTGAACCGGAAGCGGCTGAGGTCGAAGCCGGGGAGCGCGTCGAGCGCGTGGAACCACGGCCAGATCGGCAGCGACACGAGGGCGCAGAACGTCGCCGTCGCGGCGGCGGTACGGACACGGGCATCACGCCACGGGACGAGCGCCAGCAGCGCGACGACGGTCGCCGGCAGGAAGTAGGAGCGCATCGACATGTCGGTGGGCAGGTTCTCCCCGTCGTACGGGAAGAAGACGGTGCCCAGGATGCCGAGGTTGAACACCGACAGCTCGGAGGTGGTGGGCGAGCCCGCCCCTCGGACGAGGACGGCGGGGAGGAACTTCAGGGTCGCCATCAGGCCGCCGAGCACGACCGCGGTGAGCATGGGCAGGAGGTACTCGCGGAGCCGCGGCCGTACGAGCAGCTGCGTCATGGCCACCCACACGAGGCCGGCGTACACGAACGCGACGACCATCCCGGGGTAGATGCCCACCATGGCCTGGAACACCATCACGGCCGCGAGGGGAACTCCCCACCAGCGCTTCCACGGCCACACCGGCGACAGGACGAGAAGGATCCACGGCGCCCAGGCGTACCCGCGGACGATGTCGAGGTGCTGGGCGTTGGCGAAGTACCCCGGGGCGAAGAACCCGGCGACGAGACCGAGCGTGGCCGCGACGCGACCGAGCTCCCACCGGCGGGCCAGCACGTAGAACCCGAGCGCACCGAACGCCACGTGCAGGGCCTGGATGATCGCGGCGACGTGGTTGGTGTAGTCGACGATCGACGCCGGGATGCCGAGCGGCAGGTACCAGGAGGACGTCTGCAGCGCCACGGCCTGCGGATATCCACCCCACGTGTACGGCATCCACTCGAGCGGGTGCACGAATCCACCGTCACGCCACCAGGCGAACGCCTCCGCGTTGTAGCCGCCCATGAAGTCGAACTGCGGGCTCACGTCGCCGCGGAAGAAGCCCAGGAAGAGCAGCGCCTCGAGCAGGACGAGCAGGCCGACGACCGTCGCGATCTCGGGCAGCCGGGCCCGCAGCCGCGCGCGCAGGGGTGCCCGCTGGACAGAGCGCTCCGTCCTGGGGTGGACGTCGGTCATCGGTGCGGCGGCGGCGTTCACGAGTCGGCTCCTGCGGAGGCTGGGAGGCTCGCCGCGGTGGCGTCCTCGGTCGTGGTGGGGACCGGGCCGGTGCGGCGGCGGGCCGCATCGACGACGGCACGGGTGATCAGCCGGGCACGCCGTACGCGCGGCGCGACCGCGAGCACGTAGAACCCGGAGTACTTGGTGATCCAGGCGGCGTAGCCCCAGCGCCACGCCACCGGCAGCAGGCCGGAGCGGACGAGCAGGAGCGTGTTGCGGACCATGTAGTAGTTGCGCACCGGGGAGTGCACGTGCACGTCGCGCTCCCGGCCCGGGATGCGCTGCGTGCGGTCGCCCAGCGAGTGCTCCAGGTGCGCGCCGACCACAGCGAACAGGTCGTAGCCGGCACGCCGCGCCCGCAGGCCCCACTCGAGGTCGATGTGGTCGATGAACCAGCCCTCGTTCATGGGCCCGACGTCGTCGAGGACGCGGGCGTCGATCAAGCAGCCCGACGCCAGGAGGAAGACCGCGTCGATCCGCGCACCGTCCGCAGCAGGAAGGTCGGCGCGACGGGGACCCCAGCGGCGGGCCGCGAACACGAGGATCGCCCCCGGGTTGCGCTCGTCGACGATCACCGGCCCGACGGCCCCGACCGGGCGACCGGCTGCGGACACCGGGGACCCCACGAGGTCGGTGACGAGGCGGTCGACCATGTCGGACGCCGGGCGCGAGTCCTGGTCGGAGAGGAGCACGTGCGTCGCGCCCCGCTCGCGGGCCCGGGCGATGCCGAGGTTCTGGGCGGCGGCGATGCCCAGGTTGCTGCCGAGCGCGACGACGTCGTCGTCCGACCCGGCGAGCAGGGCGCGCAACGCGTCGACGTCCTGCGGAGCGCTCCCGTTGTCGATGACGAGCGTCAGGTCGACCTGGGGGCGCAGAGCCGCGAGCAGGGCTGCGGTCGCGGGAAGGTCGGGACGGTAGGTGACCACCACGGCCACGATGCGGCGCGGCTCGTCGACGCGGTCGTCTCCCGGGCTGGGAGCCGTCATGTCAGCCCCGGAGCGAGGCGAGGTGGGCGTCGACCGCCTCGAGGCTGGGCAGCAGGCCGTCGGCCAGCGCCTGCTGCAGCGTCGGCGCCGCGAGGTCCTTCTCCGACAGCTGCGGGGTCAGGGGCGACCCGTCGCGCGCGGTCGTCGGCCAGGCCACGGCGATGTCGGCGTCGAGCGGGTGGATGCCGTGCTCACGGCCGGGCGAGTAGCCCGTCGAGCACAGGTAGACCACTGTGGAGCCGTCCTCGAGGGACATGAACGCGTGGCCGAGACCCTCGCTCAGGTAGATGCCGCGGCGGTCGACGTCGTCCAGGAGCACGGTGTCCCACTGGCCGAAGGTCGGCGAGCCCACCCGGATGTCGACGACGACGTCGAGCACGGCACCGGACACGCACGTCACGTACTTGGCCTGCCCCGGGGGGACGTCGGCGAAGTGGATCCCCCGGACGACGCCCGCCGCCGAGACCGAGCAGTTGGCCTGCTGGAGGTCGAGAGCGTGACCGACGGCCTGCTCGAACGCCTCGGCCTTGAACCACTCGAGGAACACTCCCCGCGGGTCTCCGAACTGCCGGGGCGTGATCTCCCAGGCGCCAGGGACGGTGAGCTCGCGGTACTCCACGACGGGTTCCTCTTCTCGGTCGGGCGGCGACGTCGGGCGGCGACGACGACGGGTCAGCCTACCGGCCCGGGTGACGGTGCCTGCCCGATCGGCCTCAGCGCGTCAGCACGCGGCAGCCGAGCTCGGGGTTGCCACCTGCGGGCACGTTGATGGCGTACGCGCAGAGCCGGTGCGTCCCCGCAGGGAACGTGACGGTCGCCTCGTAGCCGTGGTTCGTCGTCGAGAAGTACCGCGCGAGATCACCTCGCTCCCGGTCCGCGAGCACGGGTGTCCCACCCGAGTCCACGTACACGTGCACCCAGATCGGCGCGGTGGTGTCGGGGTCGACGGCCCAGCCGCTGACCGTGGCGACGCCCTTGCCGTTCACAGTGCTCAGCGCGACGGAGTCCAGCTGTCCGACCGGGGGCCTGTCGACGATCGTGACCCGGCGGCAGCCGAGCGAGGGGTTGTCCCCGGCGGGGACGTTGATCGCGTACACGCACACGGTGTGCGTGCCCGTCGGCACCCGCACGGTCACCTCGAAGCCGTGCTCGGTCGACGGGAAGTAGCGGGCCAGGTCGCCGCGCGGTCGGTTCGCGAGGGTGGGCGTGGCCCCGGAGTCCACGTACACGTGCACCCAGATCGGGGCGGTGGTGTCGGGGTCGCGCGCCCAGCCGGTCAGGGTCGCCGTGCCCAGCCCGAGGACCACCGAGTCGACCTGCCCGACGGGGGGCCGGTCGGGCATGGTGACGTCGCGGCACGAGATCGCCGGGTTGTCGCCGGGCGGCACGTTGATCGGGTACACGCAGAGCCGGTGCGTGCCAGCCGGCATCGACACGGTCACCTGGAAGCCGTGGTTCGTGGTCGAGAAGTACCGCGCGAGGTCGCCGCGCTCGAGGTTCGCCGTCGTCGGCGTCCCGCCCGAGTCGACGTACACATGGACCTGCAGGGGCTCGGGGGAGTCCGGGTCGAGCGCCCACCCGGTGACCGTGGCGGTCCCGAGCCCGAGCACGACGGAGTCCACCTGACCGACGGGCGGTGCGTTCTGGATCGTCATCCAGCGGCAGCCGAGGAGGCGGTCGGCGCCCTCGCCGATGTTCGTCGCCCGGACGCAGACCGCGTGCGGACCTGCGCTCGCGGGGATCGTCACCGAGTACCCGTGCCGTGACCCGCTGCCGGGGAAGGCCGCACCGACGTCCGGCCGGTCGATGTCCGCGGCGACGCTGGTCTCCACCCCATCCACCGCCACGCGGACCGTCAGGGAGGCGGGCGAGTCGGGGTCGATGATCCAGCCGCTCACCGTGAGGTTGCGCGACGTGGTGGTGTGCCCGTCCCACGACCCGAACGGTGTGCTGTTCGACGCCGCGTCGGTGAGCGCCGACACGCGCGCGCGGATGGCTCCGAGCTGGTTGTACAGGAGCTGGCCGGGGCACGACGTCAGCTGGGCGTCGCGGTGGCCGAAGATCGTCGGGAACACCACGACCGTCCCTGCGGGGTACTTCGACGCACCGCCGCCCGAGACCATCGCGACGTTCGCCGAGCCGAAGATCCGGTGCATCGCGAACTTCCACGCGATGGTCCGGCTGATCGCCTCGGTCATGGCGCCCGTCGGGGCGACCGTGTCATAGCTGCCGATCGCCGAGACCGCGAACGTCCGGGAGTTGAATCCGCCCGTGTGCACGCCCACGACGTCGACGTCGACGCCGCCGGCCCGTCCCTCCCACACGCGCCCGAACTGGTCGACGAGGAAGTTGTAGCCGATGTCGCACCAGCCGCGGCCACCCGCCGCCTCGGGGCGTGTGTGGTACTCGTAGAAGCCGCGGATCAGGGCCGGCACGTCGGCGGCGCTGTAGCTCGTGGTCGAGGCCGTGTGGTGCACGGCGGCCGCGACGACCTCGGTCGACAGGTCGGGGCGGCAGGTGCGCAGCGACTCGTCCGCACCCCAGCCGGACCGCGGGATGATCGTGGGGGGCGGGGGTGCGGCCGCCTGGACATAGGCCGCGTTCCGGGTCTGCGCCGCACCGGTCGCCGCCGCGGGCTGGGCGTCGCCGGCCTGCTCGCCCGGGTCGATGAGCACGGCCTCGAGCCCCCGGACGTCGCCGGCAGCCGACTCCGCCCAGATCTGCAGGCCGTCGGCGTGCAGCGCCACGATCGCGTCCGTCGCCCCGCGCGTGCCCGACCTGGCGGCGTCCGGCGACCCCGGGTCCGGGCTGATGTCCGACGCCGCGACCGCCTCCCAGTCGCTCCACACGTCCGCCTGCCTGGTGCGGTACCGGATGACGACGTCGTCACCGCTGGGAGCCTCGTCCCAGGTCACGCCCAGGACGGAGAACGCGGCCGTGTCCATGGGGGCGGTCAGCACGTCGGGGGCCGGAGGGGGACCCGTCGGTGCCTCGGTCGTCGCGGGGGGCTCCGCGAAGGGCACCCGACCCGTCTCGGGCGGCGCGACCTCCTCGGGCTGCTCAGTGGGCGGCGCGACCTCCTGCGGCTCGTCCGTCGGCGGCACGACGGTGTCGGGCTCCTGCTCGGCAGGCGGGACAGCGTCCCCTGACTCCGGCTCGGTCAGCGGCGCGACGTCCACGGACTGCTCGGCGGGCGGCGGGGCGGACCCGGGGAGGGTGGACAACGCGGTCGCGTCCACGCCGGTGAGCGAGAGCTCCACGGTCGACCCGTCGGACGTGGGCGCAGCTGTGCTGCTCGCGGGTGCCTGGGCCGCCCGGGTCGCGGGCAGAGCGGACGGACCGGCAGCACCCACCAGCAGGGTGGCGGCCACGGTCATGGTGAGCAGCGGGAAGGTCGGTGTCACGGCAGGCCTCTCGACCACACCAGCACACCACGCGGTGGCACTAGTCGCGGGAGGACACTCCGGGAGCCGTCGACCCGGCGTCGGGGAGGCCGAGCAGGGGCCGCGCCGACGTCCGCATCGCGACGAGGGAGAGGGCGACCACCCACACGACGGCGATGAGCTGCAGGAAGGCGGCGGCGCGCAACGGCATCACCGGGTCGTTGAAGAGGAACTGGGAGTACGCCGTCAGTGCCGTGACCTGCAGCAGGAGAGCCGGCACCACATACCTCCTGTCAAGCAGGATGCAGAGCAGGGTGAAGACCCCGCCGGCGTAGAAGTAGCGGTCGTGCATCTCGGGCAGCACGAACGGCACCACCACCCCGATCGCGGCACCCACCTGGAGCAGCCAGGTCTCGGGTGCGGCCAGGAGCGGCCCACGCCTCAGGTAGAGCGCGCACAGGAGTGCCACGACGCCGAGCGCGAAGAAGACACCGGCCGGGAAGACCGTGTCGAAGAAGAGCTGCGGCACCCACTGGTACATGTTCGTGACGTTGGCGGCCAGGACCGGCTGCGTGCTCGTCTGCTCGGCGTAGATCCCGGCGAGCGAGGCCACGGACCGCCCAGCGAGCAACGAAGGCAGGTAGGTGAGGAGGAGTGCACCCACGCCCGCCGCCACCGCCCGCCACCGGTGCCGCTGCACGATGAACGCGACGGCCATCCACGGCAGGAAGAACAGCGCCTGCAGCTTGAACGAGAACGCGAGCCCGAAGAGGACCCACGCCGGGACGTCACGGCGCCGGAGGAGGAAGTACATCGCCCACACGAGCAGCGACGTGTAGATCGCGTCGACCTGGCCCCAGAAGGCCGAGTTGAGGAACACCTCGGGGACGAACAGGATCCCGACGCCCGCGAACGCGGCGACGAAGATGCTGCCGCGCAAGCGATGGGCGATGGCGGCGACCCCCAGCGCCAGCACCACGTCGAACGCGCCGGCGACGAGCTTGACCACCGTGAGGTCGTACTCGACGGGCAGGAAGGTGCCCAGGTACAGCAGGTACAGGAAGGGCGGGTTGTAGTTGGCGAAGTCCGTGCCCAGCGCAGCGAACCCCTCGGCCCGCAGCGTCTCGAGCCACGGCCCCATGTAGTACTCGTAGTCGCCGGTCGAGTTGGGCGCGAGCGCGTACCGCATGCCCACCGCCGACGCCAGGGCCACCGCGAGGAGCAGCCACTGCTGCCAGGTGGCCCCGTTGTCGGGGTCTCGCAGGAGGAGTCGTCGGCGGCCGCGGGCGGGCGGCGACGAGGGCGTCTCTCCCACGGCCCGCTCGGCAGTCAACGCGCGTCGGTCTCGAGCAGTCCGAGCAGGTAGGACCCGTAGCCGGACTTGACGAGCTTCTCGGCGCGTTCGCGCAGGGCGTCGTCGGTGAGGAAGCCGCGCCGCCAGGCGACCTCTTCGGGGGAGCCGACCTTGAGTCCTTGGCGGTGCTCGATGGTGCGGACGTAGTCGGAGGCTTCGAGCAGGGAGTCGAAGGTGCCGGTGTCCAGCCATGCGGTGCCGCGGGGCAGGACCTCGACCTGGAGGCGGCCCTGC
>NZ_JBFUBX010000013.1:0-7174 GCF_056405535.1 Cellulomonas sp. P1_G12_2
GAGAAGCTGCGCACCCGCTCCGCCGGCCTGGTCGGCCTCGTGGTCCCCGAGCTGTCCAACCCCGTCTTCCCCGCCTTCGCCCAGGTCATCGAGACCATGCTCACCGAACGCGGCTACACCCCCCTGCTGTGCACCCAGTCCCCCGGCGGCACCACCGAGGACCAGTACGTCGAGATGCTCCTGGAGCACAACGTCGACGGCATCGTGTTCGTCTCCGGCCTGCACGCCGACACCACCACCTCCAAAGAGCGCTACCACCGGCTGCGCAGCCGCGGCATGCCGATCGTGCTGGTCAACGGCCACGCCGACGGCGTCGACGCCCCCTCGGTGTCCACCGACGACTCCGCCGCCCTGGACATCGCCTTCCGCCACCTGATCTCCCTGGGCCACCGCAACATCGGCCTGGCCATCGGCCCCGAACGCTTCGTGCCCGCCGCCCGCAAACGCCACGAGTTCGCCACCAACCTGGAGCGCCACCTCGGCATCACCGACCCCGACGGGCACGTGGTCACCACCCTGTTCACCGTCGAAGGCGGTCAGGCCGCCGCCTCCGAACTGATCACCACCGGGCACACCGCGATCATCTGCGGCTCGGACCTCATGGCCCTGGGAGCCATCCGCGCCGCGCGCTCCCGCGGACTGACCGTGCCGGGCGACCTGTCGGTCGTCGGCTTCGACGACTCCCCCCTGATCGCGTTCACCGACCCACCCCTGACCACCGTGCGCCAACCCGTCCTGGCCATGGGCCACGCCGCCGTCGCCGCCCTCGTCGCCGAGATCACCGGCACCCCCGCCTCCCGCACCGAGCTCAAGTTCCACCCCGAACTCATCGTCCGCGGCTCCACCGGAGCCGCACCCACGAGCTGAGGGGCTACGCGAGCCGCCAGACCTGGACGCCCGGTCCGTCCGCGGGCAGCATGAGCGCACCGTCGACGAGGGGCAGGTCGGCGTCGCCGTACAGGTTCTGCGCGGCCGACCCGGCGTCGAGGAGGTGACCGGGCAGCGCGGCACCCGCCCAGGGCGCCCGCGCGAGGAGCACGAGGACTCGCTCGTCGGCGGTCTCGCGCAGGAACGCCACCGCGTCGTCCGTGACCACCGCCCAGCGCAGGCCGCCCGTGCGCAGGGCGCCCGAGGAGCGGCGCAGCGCGGCGAGACGCCGGTAGGTGTCGAACGTCGCGGCGTCCCAGCGCGGGCCACCGCCGGCGTCGATGTCGTCCCACGGCATGCTGGCGCGGGCCTGCTCCCCGTTGGACCCGGTCAGGCCGCCCTCGTCGCCCGCGAACACCACGGGGGTGCCCGGGTAGGTGAAGAGCATGGCCGCAGCCACCTCGACGCGCTCCCGGGTACCGACGACCGTGCGCAGCCGTGCGGTGTCGTGCGACGCCAGCATGTTCCACTGGTGCCGCGTGACCGACCAGGGAACGGCCGCGTCGAAGTCCCGCATCGAGTCGACCATGGTGCGCCCGCCGCGGCGGGGCACGGGGACCGGCAACCCGATGAACGGCAGGCTGCTGTCCGGCTCCACGAGCCAGGACCACACGGGGCGCGTGAACGCCGAGTAGTTCATGTTCACGTGCCAGCCGCCGACGCCCATGTCCGAGCTGGCGTCGTGGAAGTGCTCCGAGACGAGGACGGCGTCGGGGTTGTGCGCGCGCATCGTGGCCCGGATCATCCGGGCGACCTCGTGGGTCTGGTCCTGGCTGCCGTAGCGGCCGGTCATGTTGGCGACGTCGATCCGCCAGCCGTCGAGGCCGAACGGCTCGCGCATCCACCGGGCGATCACCGAGTCGGGACCGTCGACCATCCGCGCCGCGAGCCCGGGGGCGGACCAGTCGAGCTTCGGCAAGGAGGCGTGCTCGAGCCAGCCGACGTACCCCGGCTCCTCGTCGGTCCGGTAGTAGAACCGGGCCTCCTCGCTCGTCGGATCGGCCTGGGCGCGGACGAACCACTCGTGCCCGGCGCCGGTGTGGTTGGTGGTGAGGTCGCCGACCAGCCGCATCCCGCGCCCGTGCAGGGCGGCGGACAGGGACGCGAGCGCGGCGTCGCCGCCGAGGAGCGGGTCGACGTGGTCGAACGTGCTGGCGTCGTAGCGGTGGTTGGACCGGGCCGGGAAGACGGGCGTCAGGTACAGGGTGTCGACGCCGAGGCGCTGCAGGTGGTCCAGCCGCGACTCGATCCCCGGCAGGTCGCCACCGAACCACTGCGCCGACGTGTCCCGGCCGAGGGCGGCCGGCTCCGTGCCCCAGGGCACCGGACGCGCCCAGTCCGGTGCCGGGCCGACTGGCGCGCCGTGGTGCCCGGTGGAGCGGGCGAACCGGTCCGGGAACACCTGGTAGACCGTCGCTGAGTCGAGCCACGCGGGTGCGGGGTCGTGCACGGTGAGGCGGAAGTCACCGGCGTCGGGGATGTCGCGCCGGTGCGTCCCGCGGCCGTTGAGCCACCGGTAGCCGCCCGGCTCGTCGAGCAGGAACCGGTAGCTGGTGAGCGGGTTGTGCACCAGGACGTCGGCGACGTACCAGCGCTCGTGCTCGGTGACCCGGTCGAGCCGCGCCTGCTCCAGCCGAGGCTCCCCGTCCCGCACCGTGCGCAGCCACACCGCGCGCTCGGCGTTCTCGGCAGGGACGCGCACCCGGACGGGCACCCGCTCACCGAGGGCGGCCCCGGGCGGCGCGTAGAGCGGCGAGCCGTCGTGGTGGGGAACGCCGAGCAGGTGCACCGACGTCACCCCTTGACCGAGCCTGCCGTCAGGCCGGCGACGATGTACTTCTGCAGGAACAAGAACAGCAGGATCACGGGGATCGCCGCGAGCACGGCACCGGCGGCGAACAGGCCCCAGCGCGCGGTGCGCTCGTCGGCCGCCCAGAAGTAGAGCCCGACGGCGAGCGTGAACTCCTCGGGCCGCTGCAGGACCACCTTCGCGACGATGAACTCACCGAACGTCCCGATGAACGACAGCAGCCCGACGACGGCGAGGATCGGCGCGACCAGCCGCAGGATGATCGTCCAGAAGATCTGCGCGTGCGTGGCGCCGTCGATCTTGGCCGCCTCGTCCAGCTCCCGCGGCACCGTGTTGAAGAAGCCGTACATGAGGAACGTGTTCACCCCGAGCGCGCCGCCCAGGTACACCGCGATGAGGCCGAACCGGCTGTTCAGCCCGAGGACGGGAAACACGTCTCCGATCGAGAGCAGCAGCAGGAAGATCGCGACGAACGCGAGCATCTGCGGGAAGATCTGGACGATCAGCAGGCCGGTGAGGCTGGAGCGTCGGCCCTGGAACCGGAACCGCGAGAAGGCGTACGCCGCCGCCCCTCCCATGAGCACCGTGCCCACGGCGGTGACCGAGCTGACGACGAGGGAGTTGACGAACCAGCTCCCGTACCCCCGGCCCCACAGGTCGCGGTAGTTCTCCAGGTCGATCGTGCGGAAGAGCTGGTTCGACCCGGTCAGCGTGCCGCCCGGGTTCAGGGACGCCGACAGGACATAGAGGAGCGGCAGGATGCAGGCCGCGATCGTCACGATGGCGACGACGTGCCGCCAGCCGACCTCGAGCCACCAGCGCCGCCCACGCAGCTGCAGGTCACGCTGCACGGAGGTGTCAGCCATCTCAGATCTCCTCGAGGGTGCGGGTGCGGCGGAAGCCGAGCCAGGCGATGAGGCCGACGACCAGGAAGATCAGGATCGACAGCGCGCTCGCCAGGCCGTACTGCTTGGTGCCGCTCTCGAAGGCCACGGAGTAGACCATCGTGATGAGGATGTCGGTGTGGCCCACCACGACCGGTGTCCCGACGAAGTTGGGGCCGCCGCCGGTCAGCATGTAGATCAGCGTGAAGTTGTTGAAGTTGAACGCGAACGAGGAGATCAGCAGCGGCGCCACCGAGATCATGAGCAGCGGCAGCGTCATGGAGCGCAGGATGCGCAGCTTGCCGGCACCGTCGATGCGCGCGGCCTCGATGGTGTCCTCCGGGATCGACTGCAGCGCGCCGGTGCAGACCAGGAACATGTACGGGAAGCCCAGCCAGAGGTTGACCATGAGGATCGACACCTTGGCCAGCCACGGATCCGTGAGCCACGGGACGTCCGCACCCCCGAGCAGGACCTCGTTGACGTAGCCGAACTTCGGGTTGAGCATGCCCTTCCAGACGAGCGCGGAGAGGAACCCCGGGAAGGCGTACGGGAGGATCAGCAGTGACCGGTAGACCTTCCGGCCGCGGACCCGCGGGTCGTTGAACACGATCGCCAGGAACAGCCCGAGGGCGAACGTGGTGGCCACCGACAACGCGGCGAACACGAACGTCCAGGCGGTGATCTGAAGGAACGGCCCGGTCAGCCGGGGGTCGTTGAAGACGCGCGTGAAGTTGTCGAAACCGACACTGACCCGCCAGCCCGGGGTGAGCCGGTCGCCGTCCTCCGAGACGAAGTTGCCGGAGTCCGACGGGGTGTACGTCTCGCCGGTCGCCGAGTCGGTGAACGTGTCGGTCTCGGGGTCGTACACCAGCGTCGGCTGGTAGACGTAGCCGGTCGAGCCGTCCTGGGTGCGCACCGACCCGTCGGCGGAGTCGTCGGAGAGCGGGACGCGCAGGGCGGTGATCGCCTCCTGGTCCTCGGCGATCCCGGCGAACCCGAGGACCTCCCAGCCGGGGACAGCGGTGGCCCGGTCACCGTCGACCGAGGCGCCGTCGACGGGCGCGAAGGGCTCCTCGGCCGTGCCGACCTCCACCTCGCCGTCCTGCACGATGGCGAAGCCGAGCTCGTCGCCGCTGCGCACCACGGTCACCGGCAGCGTCGGGGAGCCCTCGACGCGGGTCTCGGTCTGGATCGCGATCGACTCGATCGCGTCGGACTTGGTCGAGTTGTGGCCGTCGCCGTAGTTCGTGAACGCCACGTAGCCGGTGTAGGCCATGACGAACAGCTGGTAGACCAGCAGGAAGAGCAGTCCCGGGATCAGGTACTTCCCGGGGACGGCGCGGCGCGAGAAGTAGACCCAGTTGACGACGACGAGCGCCACGGCGAGGAACGCGACGATGCCCCACGACTCCACGGCCAGGGCGGTCAGGATGCCGTAGACGCCGAGCGCGTCGACCAATGCGACGAGCACGAGCTTGGCGACGAAGCCGGCCGAGAAGTTCCGGGCGTGGGAGCCGTCGCCGCGGGAGCGCCGCGGCGACCTGACGCCGGGTTCCTCCGGAGGGGCGGGGGGCGCCACGGTCTGCTGGTCGGTCATGCGGGTCCTCCGGGACGCGGGTCACTGCTGCAGGGATCGCCGCGACGGTGCGGCGAGGGCAAGGACATCCCGCCGGGCGGCTGCGCGCCACCCGACGGGACGTCCTGGACCGT
Organism: Cellulomonas sp. P1_G12_2; assembly: GCF_056405535.1. Classification (NCBI taxonomy): domain Bacteria; kingdom Bacillati; phylum Actinomycetota; class Actinomycetes; order Micrococcales; family Cellulomonadaceae; genus Cellulomonas; species Cellulomonas sp. P1_G12_2. The sequence goes on from NZ_JBFUBX010000013.1 coordinate 5,335, forward strand.
CAGACCTTGTCGACGGCGTCCTGGATGTTGGTCACCATCGTGTTCCAGGCACCGGCAGGCTCGGCCTGGCCGCTGATGATCTGCGCCTCGGTGGCGCCCCAGAAGGCCCACACGGTGCTCATGGCCGGGATGGCCGGCATGGGAGCGCCGGTCGAGCCGGCCTCGTTGAAGCCCTTGAGGATCGGGTCCTCGACCTTGGCGGCGGAGGCGGCGTTGGCCGGCATGCGGCCACCCTCTGCGAACAGCATGTCCTGAGCGGCCTCTGTGGTCAGGTAGTTCACGACGAGCTCGTTGGCGAGGACCGGGTTCTCCGACTTGGCCGAGATGAACACGCCCTGGACCCCGACGAACGGCTGGGCGGGCTGGCCGCCGGCGCTCGGGACGGGGAGCACGGAGATGTCCATGCCCGCCTCGGCGAACGCCGAGGTGTTCCACGGGCCGGTGATCATGTACGGCGCCTGGCCGTCGAGGAACGCCTGCTTGGCCTTGTCGCCGTCGATCGCGAGGTCGAGCACCTTGTCGGTGCCCAGCTTGGCCAGGTACGCGGCGAACGCGTCACCGGCGGGGCCGCCGAGCGCGAGGGTGTCGGTGTAGGAGCCGTCGGCCGACTGCTCGAACACCGGGGCGCCGAACGAGGTCTGCAGCGGGTACAGGTGGTACGGGTCGGACGCCTCGCCCTGCTGGATCAGCACGGAGAACGGGGTGCCCGTGCCCTTGGCCTGGGCGATCAGCTCGTCGAACGTGGTCGCGGTGGTCTCCGTGAGGAGCGCGTTGTTGCGGACCAGCGCGATGTTCTCGATGGAGATCGGCGTGCCGTAGATCTTGCCGTCGTAGGTGACGCCGGCGATGGCGGAGTCGGAGAAGTCCGCCGCCTTGTCGCCCAGCTCGATCGGAGCCACGACGCCGTTGTTGACCCACTCGCCGAGACCGTCGTGCGCGGAGACGATGATGTCCGGGCCCTCGCCCGTCGGGACCTGCGCGACGAAGTCCTTGCCGATGTCGCCCGAGGCCTTCTGCACGAGCTCGACCTCGACGCCGGTCTCCTCGGTGAAGGCGGCGACGACCGGCTCCATCTCGTTGATGCGGGTGTCGTCCACCCACATCGTCAGCGTGCCGGAGGCCGTCGCCTCGGTACCGGCGCTGGTCTCCGTGTCAGCCGGGTCGCCCGACCCGGAGCAGGCGGCGAGGGCGAGCGTGATGCCCAGGGCCGCAGCGGTGAGGGGGATGCTCCGTCGCATCGTGAGTCTCCTAGATCGTGAGAATGCCGCTCGGCAGATCCCGACGATCGACCGGCGCTGGCGTGATGCCGTGACGGTAACCTCGTTGTCTCATCGGCTGCAAGTCGTTACGGTAAGTTGCAGCGAACCGTTGCAGAAGCGTGACTCGGGGACGACCCCGTGACTTCTCGCGTCGGTTGCGACCCGGACAAAGGAGTGACGTGGCCCCCAGCGTGCCCATCGTGCGTACCCGTCTGACGGATCTGGCCGAGCAGGCCGGCGTCAGCACGGCCACGGTGTCCCGGGTCCTGAACGGCAAGCACGGCGTGTCCGCCCAGGCACGCCAAGCCGTCCTGGCCGCCCTGGACGTCCTGGGCTACGAACGACCCGAGAAGCTGCGCACCCGCTCCGCCGGCCTGGTCGGCCTCGTGGTCCCCGAGCTGTCCAACCCCGTCTTCCCCGCCTTCGCCCAGGTCATCGAGACCATGCTCACCGAACGCGGCTACACCCCCCTGCTGTGCACCCAGTCCCCCGGCGGCACCACCGAGGACCAGTACGTCGAGATGCTCCTGGAGCACAACGTCGACGGCATCGTGTTCGTCTCCGGCCTGCACGCCGACACC
>NZ_JBFUBX010000014.1:0-5647 GCF_056405535.1 Cellulomonas sp. P1_G12_2
GACGCCACCACCCTCGGACTACCCGCCGGCACCAACGTCGACGGCTACGTCCGCACCGACGCCACCCACTACCTGCTGTCCTTCTCCACCCCCACCACCACCATCCCCACCCTGGGCACCACCCAAGACGAAGACATCATCGCCAACACCACCGGCACCTGGTCGACCTACTTCGACGGCACCACCCACGGCCTGACCACCGACAACCTCGACATCGACGCCTTCGACACCCCCTGAACCCACCAACCGACCGGCCCGCGCCCCCTCCGGTGTCGCGGGCCGGTCCACAGGAGGAGGTCACCCGTGACCGTCGCCACCCGACCCGAGGTCGGCACCGAGCCGCCTCCGGCACGACCTCGCCGCCGGAGCTGGATCGCGGCCGCCGTCGTCGGCCTCCTGCTCGTGGGCGGGGGCGCGTGGCGACTGGCCGAGCGGGAGCACCGGGCCGACGTCCGCGCGCAGACCGTCGCGGTCTCCGCCGACGACCTGGCGGCGCGGTTCGGGATCCGGGTCGACCTCATCGCCGTGACGGCGGCCGGAGGGCTCATCGAGTTCCGGTACCAGGTGGTGGACCCGGACAAGGCGGTGGCGATGATCCACGACACGAGCATGCGTCCCGTCCTCGTGGTCGAGGACACCGGACAGACGCTGGTGCTCGCGTCGCCGCACCGCCACAGCGCGGACCTCCAGCTGGGCGGCACCTACTACTTCCTCATCGCCAACGCCCACAACGCTCTCCACGACGGGACGTCGGTGACTCTGGTGATCGGGGACGACCGCGTCGAGCACCTCGTGGTCGAGGGATGAGCAGCAGCGCGCTCCGCGTCGCGCGGCTCCCTCTGTCCGTCCTGGTCGCCGCGCTCGTCATGGTGCTGCTCGGCGCGTCCCCGGCCGCGGCGCACGGCGAGCTCGCCCGCTCCGACCCGCCGGTGGGTGGAACGGTCGCAGTGGGCCGGACGGAGCTCACCCTCTGGTTCACGGAGGCGGTCGACCCCCGGACCAGCACCGTCGCGCTCCGGACGATCGACGGCGTCGACGTGCCGGTGACCGTGTCGACGACGGGCGACGGGTCCGTGCTCGGCGTCGTCACGCCCCCGCTCGCCCGGGCGACCTACGTGCTCGACTGGCGCACCCTCTCGCTCGACGACGGCCACCAGTCCAGCGGCTCCGTCGTCTTCGGCGCGGGAGTGCGACCGAGCGTGGTGCCGACGGCGGCCGGCGGCYTTCCCGCCGCACCGGCGGTCGTCCTGCGCTGGCTCGACCTGTGCGCACTCATGATCACGATCGGCGCGCTGGCCGTCTCCGGGCGGGTGCTGCGCTCGACCGGTGAGCAGGGCCACCGGGCACGCCGGAGAGCGCGCGTCGTCGCGGCGCTGGGGGCCGGGGTCGCAGTCGTCTGCGGCCTGCTTGCCCCCCTCCTGCTCACCCGCGACGACCCCGGGCTCCGGCCCGCCGCCGCCGTCGACCTGCTGACCGGGACGCCCTGGGGGCACCTCTGGCTGGCGCGCGAGCTCGTCCTCGTCGTGGCTGCCGTGGCGCTCGCCCGGTGGGCGACGACGCGCGACGGCTCACGTCCGCTGGTGCGTGCCGCCGTCGTCGCGCTGGCGGCCGTGGTCGGGCTGGAGGCCGTGGCGGGGCACGCCGCCACGCTCCCCGCCCGATCCGTTCCGGCGGCGCTCGCCTCCGCGTCCCACCTGGTCGCCGCCGGGGTGTGGGCCGGCGGGGTGTCGGTGCTCGCCGTGTGCCTGCTGCCCTCGCTGCTCCACGACTCCCCAGCCCGGGGGCCGGCGATGGCACCGGTGTTCCGGGCGTTCAGCCCCATCGCGGCGGTGGCGACGGTCGTCCTGCTCGCCACCGGGCTGTACGAGGCCGGCAGGCACGTGCCGACCGCCGGCGCGCTCGTGACGAGCGTCTACGGCGCCGCTGTCGTCGGCAAGGCGGCGCTGCTCGCCGTTGCCCTGACCGTGGCTGGGGTCAACACGCTGCTGGTCAACCCCGCGATCGCGGCGCCTGTCGGCCGGCGCCTCGGACGCCCGGCGGGGTGGGCGCCCGTGCCGCTGCGCAGGTTCCCGGCCCTGGTCGCCGCCGAGGTGCTGGTCCTGGTGGCCGCCGTCGGCGCGGCCGCGGTCCTCACGTCGGTCCCGACGGCGCGCGAGGTCGCCTCGGCGACCCGGGACACGACGGTGCACGCGACCAACGTCGACGGGCTCTTCGTTACGTTCGAGGTCGTCCCCGCCGGCCCTGAGGCGAGTCGGCTGATCGTGCGGATCCGCTCCACCGTGAAGCCCGAGCCCGCCCCGGTCAGCGCCGTCGAGGTCCTGCTCGAGGGCCCCGACGGGACGATCCACGCGGCGCTCGAGCCCGTCGAGCCCGGACGCTACGAGGCCGAGACCATCGCCCCGGCACCGGGCCGATGGACGGCATCGGTCGCGGTCCAGCGCCGCGACCTCCCGATCACGGTGACCCGGACGGCGTGGACCGTCGCACCTCCGGTATCCGACGGACCCAGCACGGCCGAGCTCGCGACCACCGCCCTCGCCGTCCTGCTGCTCGTCGGCACGGCCGCCGCGATCCTGCGCACCCGCCGTCGCGCAGAGGCCACGATCGTCCCGGACCAGCTCGTCGGGAGCTCGCGATGAGGCGGCCCATCGCCGCGGGCACCGTCGTCGCGGTGCTCCTCGCGCTGCTCGGGGCCCCGGCGGCGGCGCAGCCCGACTCGGACGGCGGCGCATTGACCCCGCAGGTCGCCGCACTGCTCGCCGACGCCCCACCCGACGGCATGGTGTCCGTTGTCGTGACCCTGCGCTCCCGTGCGGACCTTTCGGACGTCCGTGGCACCCGGGCGGCACGCCTGCGGACGGTCGTCGCCCGGCTGCGGGCACGGGCGGCCGCCGCCCAGGCGCCGGTCCGGGCGATGCTCCGGACGCGCGCAGACCACGGAGAGGTAGCGGACGTCACGCCGCTCTGGATCGTCGACGGGATCTCGGTGACCGCCACACCCGGTGTCGTCCGGGCCCTCGCCGCTCGCGCCGACGTCGCCGCCGTCACGTCCGACCGGATCCTCGTCGTACCGGCCGTCGGTCCTGCGGAACCGAACGTGGCCGCGGTGCGGGCGCCGGCCCTGTGGGACCTGGGCCAGACGGGCCAAGGCGTGGTCGTCGCAACGCTGGACAGCGGCGTCGACGTATCGCACCCCGACCTCGTGGGCCGCTGGCGCGGCGGGACGAACAGCTGGTACGACCCCTACGGCGAGCACCCGACGACCCCGACCGACCTGACCGGTCACGGCACCGCGACGACCGGCCTGATCGTGGGCGGTGACGCGGGGTCGACGGCCGTCGGCGTCGCGCCTGGGGCCAGCTGGATCGCCGCGCGGGTCTTCAACGACCGCGGCGGCGCGACGACCACCGCGCTGCACCAGGCCTTCCAGTGGGTGCTCGACCCCGACCGTGACCCGAGCACGGCCGACGCGCCCGACGTGGTCAACGGCTCCTGGTCGATCGGCGCGGGCCCCGGGTGCGACCTGACCTTCCAGCCGGACGTCCAGGCCCTGCGCACGGCAGGCATCCTGCCCGTGTTCGCCGCGGGAAACTTCGGGCCGGGAGCCGCGAGCAGCGTCAGCCCCGCCAACTACCCGGAGTCCCTGGCGGTCGGAGCGGTGAACGGCGACGACCTCGTCTACGGATCGAGCAGCCGCGGGCCCTCGACCTGCGGGGGGCGGGACGGGGCGTACCCGGACCTGGTCGCGCCGGGGGTAGACGTGCTCACCACCGACCGGTACGGCCTCTACCAGGTGGCGACGGGGACCTCGGTGTCGGCCCCGCACGCGGCGGGCGTGCTCGCGCTGCTGCTCGGGGCGGTGCCCGGGCTCCCGGTCGAGCAGCAGCGTGCCGCCCTCACCGGCACCGGGGTCGACCTCGGTCCCGCGGGACCTGACCCGACGTACGGCTCGGGCCGGCTGGACGCACTGGGCACGTACCAGTGGGCGATCAGCCGACCGGGCGTCTCCATGACGCTCGACCCCACGACGGTCCGCGTGGATCGCGGCGTCGCCGCGACGGTCTCCGTCGGCATCACCCCCGTGAACGGCTTCGCCGACGACGTCACGCTCGCGCTCTCGGGTCTCGGTGCGCACGAGGCTACCTGGACGTTCACCCCGGCGGTCGTGTCGTCCGGCTCGGGCACCGCCCAGCTGTCGGTCACCCCGTCGCCCACCCTGCCGCCGGGCGACTACACGCTCACCATCACGGCGACGAACGGTTCCACCTCGGCAACCTCCCCCCTCGCCCTGACCGTCACGATCCCACCGGGCACGGACCTCACCGGGCCGACCACCACCGCACCGACGCTGGTCGGGACGCCGACCAACGGCGGCGACGACGTCACCGTGCACGCCACCGCCGACGACACCGCCACCGGCGGCTCGGTCGTGGACGCCGCCGAGTACTTCCTGGACAACGTGGGCGCCAACGGCACCGGGACCGCCATGACGATGACGCCGGCAGCCTCGCTCGCCGAGCTGACCGTGACGATCCCGACCGCGAACCTGGAGATCGGGTCGCACGTGGTGTCGGTGCGGGGTCGGGATGCGGCGGGCAACTGGGGGCCGGTCGCGACCGGGACCCTGGTGGTCGACAAGGTCCGACCGGTGATCTCGGCCCTGACCGCCACACCCAACCCGACCCTGGGCGCGACCACGATCACCCTGACCGGGACCGCCACCGACACCTCTGCCCTGAGCCGCGCCGAGTGGTTCCGGGGCACCGACCCCGGCCTGGGCCTGGCCACCCCGATGGCGATCACCGGCACCGGCCCGACGTACACCCTGACCACCAGCATCGACGTGACCACCTGGAACGAGGGCACCCACACCCTGAGCGTGCGCACCCTCGACGCCGCCGGGAACTGGTCGACCCCCACCACCACGACCGTGGCCGTGCGCGCCCCGATCGTGTTCTCCACCCTCGGCAACACCAACCCACCCGGGGTGGCCGGCACCCCCGACGACGCCGACCTGTACACCTGGAACGGCACCACCTACACCCGCACCCTCGACGCCACCACCCTCGGGCTGCCCACCGGCGCCAACACCGACGGCTACGACCGCGTCGACGCCACCCACTACTACCTGTCCTTCGCCAGCGACACCACCGTGCCCGGCCTGGGCACCGTCCAGGACGAAGACATCGTCTACAACAACGCCGGCACCTGGTCGGTGTTCTTCAACGGCACCGCCCACGGCCTGACCGTGGCCAACCTCGACCTGGACGCCATCAGCATCACCGGCACCACCGTGTACTTCTCCACCCTGGGCAACACCAACCCACCCGGAGTGGGCGGCACCCCCGACGACGCCGACATCTACTCCTGGAACGGCACCAGCTACACCCGCGTCCTCGACGCCACCACCCTCGGACTACCCGCCGGCACCAACGTCGACGGCTACGTCCGCACCGACGCCACCCACTACCTGCTGTCCTTCTCCACCCCCACCACCACCATCCCCACCCTGGGCACCACCCAAGACGAAGACATCATCGCCAACACCACCGGCACCTGGTCGACCTACTTCGACGGCACCACCCACGGCCTGACCACCGACAACCTCGACATCGACGCCTTCGACACCCCCTGAACCCACCAACCG
>NZ_JBFUBX010000015.1:0-1812 GCF_056405535.1 Cellulomonas sp. P1_G12_2
GCAGGGGCCGCCTCCAGGTCGAGGTCCTGCCCCGCGGCACCGCATGGCTGGACACCGGCACCTTCGACTCCCTGCTCGAAGCCTCCGACTACGTCCGCACCATCGAGCACCGCCAAGGACTCAAGGTCGGCTCCCCCGAAGAGGTCGCCTGGCGGCGCGGCTTCCTCACCGACGACGCCCTGCGCGAACGCGCCGAGAAGCTCGTCAAGTCCGGCTACGGGTCCTACCTGCTCGGACTGCTCGAGACCGAGCGGTGAGCGCCGCCAGCCCGCTCGAGGTCGTCCCCGGCCCGCCACGCGGACGGCTGCGGCCCGCCACCGCCCTCCAGTGGGGCTCCGCCCAGCTCCACCCCCGCCGCAACGGGCTCAACCTGCTGCGCCTGATCCTCGCCCTCGTGGTGCTGGTCAACCACTGCTGGACCCTGTCCGGGCACGGCGAGGGGCCGCTGATCGACGGCGTCAACCTCGGCCGGTGGGCGGTCTACGGCTTCTTCGCGATCAGTGGCTACCTCATCACGGGCAGCCGCCTGGCGAAGCCGCTGAGCGCCTACATCATCCACCGCACCGCGCGGATCTTCCCGGCGTTCTTCGTCTGCCTCGTGGTCACCGCGTTCGTCTTCGCACCCATCGCCTACTGGCACGCCCACGGAAGCCTGGGCGGCTTCCTGACCACGCCGACGACACCCGTGAACTACGTGCTCGGGAACGCCGGACTGCGCATCGTCACCTGGGACGTGGCGGGGACGCCGACGGGCGTCCCCTACCTCGGCGCCTGGAACGGCTCGTTGTGGACCCTCTACTACGAGTTCCTCTGCTACCTGATCATCGCCGGGCTGTGCTGCATCGCGGCCTTCCGGCGCCGCGTCGTCTGGCTGGCCCTGACGTTCGCGGCGGTCGCACTGCTCAACTTCCAGATGCCGGCGGCGTCCCTGTACACGCAGAACAACCTCGACGTGGTCATCCTGGGGAACCTGCTCCCGTTCTTCCTCGGCGGCGGGCTGGTCTACATGCTCCGGCGCAGGATCCCGTTCACGTGGCCGCTCGCACTGGCCGCCCTCGTGGCCTCGGCCGTCGCCATCAAGGTGATCGACGGGAGCGCGGCGCAGATCGTGGCGCCGCTGCTGGCCTACGCGATCCTCTGGCTGGGGGCCGTGCTGCCGTGCCCGGACCTGATCCGACGCCACGACGTCTCCTACGGGGTCTACATCTACGCGTTCCCCGTCCAGCAGCTGCTGGCGACCTTCGCCCTGTTCCGCTGGGGTGTCGCGGTCTACGTCGTCCTGACCATCGCGGTCACGGTGCCGCTCGCCGTCGCCAGCTGGCTCGTCGTCGAACGCCCGGTGATGCGTCGCGCACGCGCGATCACGACGATCCGCGTCCCCGAGGCAGTGGCGTTCGACGCCGCGGCACCGACCGCCTCCCTGGACCTTCCGTCTGCAGTCGCCGACGTCGACGACAGCTCGCGCACGAAAGCAGTCGCGGGTACGGCAGACTAGGCGACCATGCGCGGAATCATCCTGGCGGGCGGTTCGGGGACTCGACTGCACCCCATCACTCTCGGCGTTAGCAAGCAGCTGGTCCCGGTCTACGACAAGCCGATGATCTACTACCCGCTCTCGACCCTGATCCTGGCGGGCATCCGCGACGTGCTGGTCATCACCACCCCGCACGACGCCGACCAGTTCGTGCGCCTGCTCGGCGACGGCTCACAGTTCGGCATCTCCATCACCTACACCGTGCAGGCCGAGCCCAACGGGCTCGCCCAGGCGTTCGTGCTGGGCAAGGACTTCATCGGCAACGAGCCGGCCGCCCT
>NZ_JBFUBX010000016.1:0-1418 GCF_056405535.1 Cellulomonas sp. P1_G12_2
CGCCTGACCCGCCACCTTCGCCGCCAGGTTCGCGTTCTGCGCGATCTCCCGGATCGAAGCACCCATCTGCTCCGCACCCGCCGCCACCGCCTGCACGTTGCGCGACACCTGCTCCGCAGCCGCAGCCACCACACCCGCCTGCGCCGACGTCTCATCCGACCCCGCCGCCACCTGACCCGACGACGCCGACAGCTCCTCCGCCGCCGCCGCCACCGTCTCCGACGTCTCCACCACACCAGCCAGGGCGGACCGCACCGCGTCCTGCGCCTTGTTCAGCGCGTGCGCCATGCGGCCCAGCTCGTCGTCGGAGACCACGTCGGCGCGGACCGTGAAGTTGCCGGCCGCCATCGCGTTGAGCGAGTGGCGTACGCGCTGCACCGCGGCGAGCACGTTGCCGGCGATCACGAACCCGAGCACGAGGGTCACGAGGAGGGCGACGCCCAGGCTGACCATCAGGATCACGGCGGCGCGGTTGGCCTCGTCCGAGGACGCGTCCGCGAGGTCGTCCGTGTACGTGACGGTGGAGACGACCATCTTGTCGAGGTCGCCCACGAACGCGTCGACGAGCGGCTGACCGATCGCGAGGGCGTTGGTGTAGAGGACGGTGTTGCCCGAGGTCGCCGCGGGGACCAGCTGCTCGTCGCGGACCTTGAGCCAGGCGTCGTAGTCGGTGACGAAGGCCTGCCAGTTGGGGTCCACGCCGGCCCCGGAGGCCTCGTACACCTCCATCGCCTCCGCCATCTCGGCGTCGTTGGCGTCCTGCTTGCCCAGCCACGACTTCTCGGCGGTCGGCGAGTCCACGGCCGCCAGCTGGGCGATGATGAGCCGCGCCTGAGCCTGGCCGAGCTGGATCTTCACCCGGGTCCCGACGATGTCCGACTGGATCATGGCGAGGGTCTGGGAGTCCGCCGCCGCGGCGCGCAGCGCGGTGACGGCGTAGGCGCCCGACCCGATGGCCACGACGGCGAGCAGCAGGATCGCGGTGAGGATCTTGGTGCGCACCGAGCGGTTCCGGAACCACGCGCCCGGGCGGCGAGAAGCCTGGGCGGTGCTCGACGGGTGGGTGGTGCTCATGGTGCTGGCTCCTCGGGTGCGCGATCGGGCGTCGGCCCACCGATCGGCCGCCTTCCCGTGGAAATGAGCCCTCGCGCGCCGACGCCCCGCCGCGGGTGTGCGGCGGGGCGTCGGTCTGGATCGGTCTGTCCGGATCGCGCTCAGAACGTGAAGGCGGACACCCGGGTGCGCAGGTCGGTGGACAGCCGGGCGAGCTCGCCGACCGCCTGACCCATCTGACCGAGCACCTCCGAGGACGACGCCGCCGACGCCGCGACCCCACCGATGTTCATCGCGATCTCCCCCGAGCCCGTCGCCGCCTCCGCGACCCCCCGCGACATCTCGTTCGTCGTCGCCGTCTGCTC
>NZ_JBFUBX010000017.1:0-1040 GCF_056405535.1 Cellulomonas sp. P1_G12_2
TCCATCCACGCGCCGGTCACCGGATCCGTGTCTGCCGTGCCAAGCACCTTGCCGTTGTCGATCACCGTCACCTTGCTGCCAGGCTCGGCCGTGCCGCTCAGCGTGGGCTGGGTGTCGTTGGTCGACTGGCCGCTTTGCAGAAAGCCCTCGTCCGGCGCAACGTCGTCCAGCACGGAACCGATCTCGGGGGCAGAGGGCGCCTGCGTATCGACATTCACGGGCACCTTGATCTCGGTGCTGTTGCCGGCGTCGTCGGTCTCGGTGACCACGATACTGCCGCCGCCCTCGGGCAGCGGGTTCGCCGGCGCCGGTGCGGTCCAGGTGCCGTCGGGCCGCACCGTCGTCTCGCTGATCTGGCCGTCCGGGTAGGTCACGACGATGGTGTCGCCGGGTTCGCCCYTGCCGCTCAGCGTGGGCTTGTTGGTGTTGACCAGGCCGGTCTCGTCGATCGCGCCATCGACATGCGCTTCGCCCTCGGGCGCCTGCGTATCGACATTCACGGGCACCTTGATCTCGGTGCTGTTGCCGGCCTCGTCGATCTCGGTGACCACGATGTTGCCGCCGCCCTCGGGCAGCGGGTTCTCCGGCGCCGGTACGGCCCAGCTGCCGTCGGGCCGCACCGTCGTCTCGCTCGTCTCGCCGCCCGGGTAGGTCACGACGATGGTATCGCCGGGTTCGCCCTTGCCGCTCAGCGTGGGCTTGTCGGTATTGACCAGGCCGGTCTCGTCGACCGCGCCATCGACCTGCGCTTCCGGCGCCTTGGGCGGCGCGGTGTCCACGCCGAACTCGAAGGGATCCGAAGGATCGCTTTCGTTGCCGGCCTTGTCGGTTTCAGTGATGGTGATCGCGTGCGGTCCCTCGGCCAGGTCCTCGGCCGGGGTCAAGGTCCAGCGACCCTTGTCGTCGACGACGACCTCGCCGATCGGGTTGCCGTTGTCGTAGACGGTGATGGTGTCGCCGGGCGTGCCATTGCCAGTGAATTCGGGCTTGGCATCGTTCGTGACGCCGCCCTTGGAAATCGGGCCGGTGATCTCTACGAC